>DAOMFL010000179.1:0-1531 GCA_035429805.1 Burkholderiaceae bacterium | reverse complement strand
GGAGTCCTGCATCGCCTTCGCGGGCGATACCGACCGTGCGCACAACCGGCACACCGAGCGCCCCGCTCAGCTGCTCGGCGTCTATCGTGATCCCGCGCCGCTCGGCCAGGTCGGTCATGTTCAGCGCCACAACGCAAGGCAGTCCGAGGCGACGCACCGCCAGCACCAGCCGCAGGTTGCGCCGCAGGTTGGTGGCATCGACGACGCAGACGACGAGATCGGGCCGACGCTCGCCGCGCGCCTGGCCACTCAGAACCTCGCAGGTGACGCGCTCGTCGGGTGAGCGGGGGTGCAGGCTGTAGGTGCCCGGCAGGTCGAGCACCCGGATGGCGTGGCCCGCGTGGGTGAGCAGTCGTCCTTCTTTCCGCTCGACCGTCACGCCGGCGTAGTTGGCGACTTTCTGGCGACTGCCGGTCAGCAGATTGAATAACGCCGTCTTGCCGCAGTTCGGATTGCCGACCAGGGCGAGGAGGCGGCCCGGTGGATGCAGGTGCACGATTGCGGTAGCCGTCACGATCTCACCCTTGCCGGCGGCCACGGCCGAACCCGCACACAGGCGGTTTCGGCACAACGAAGTGCGAACGTCGAATGACCCACGCGGACTGCGAGCGGATCGCCGCCGGGCCGGCCGCGAGTCAGCACGAGGACGCGTTCGCCGGGAAGGAACCCCAATTCCTCCAGGCGCTGGTTCCAGCCGCGGCCATCGTCCGGATAAACAACCTCATGGATCACGAACGCTGTCGAGAGCGGAACACGGTCGAGTGGCGTGATCGTCTCAACTGAGAAAGCGTCAGCGGCGGCTGCGAATGCGCCGGCCTGGCGCTCAGGGGTGTCGGGAAGGGCGCGGGCCATTTGGCCGAAAGTTAACACAAATGAGAATCATTCTCATATGCGCCCGATCAAGGTGCAGCAACTTCGACACCCAATCGTGACCCTGTGCCGTCCCAAGCCCGCCCAGCTCGGACGCCCCGCAAATGAAAAGGGGCGCCCGCGGCGCCCCCGGTATGCATCCAACGCGCCGCTACTGGATCTTGGCGCCCTTGGTCAGGTTGGCCACGAAGGCCTGAACCTTCTGCTGCTGCAGCGACTCACGAATCTGCGGTGCGACCTGCTCGAGCGGCGGGAACTGCGTGTCGCGTACATCCTCCAGCCGGATCACGTGCCAGCCGAACTGGGTCTGCACCGGAACCTCGGTGGTCTCGCCCTTCTTCAGCTTCATCAGCGCTTCGGAGAAGGGCTGCACATACGCGTCGGGAGCGGCCCAGTCGAGGTCGCCGCCGTTGGTCGCCGAGCCGGTGTCCTTGGACTTCTTGGCGAGCTCTTCGAACTTGGTTCCCTTCTTGAGCTGTTCGATGATGACCACGGCTTCGTCCTGCTTGTCGACCAGGATATGCCGCGCACGGTATTCCTTGCTGCCGACGGATGCCTTCTGCTTGTCGTATTCGGCCTGGATCTGCGCGTCGGTGATCGGGTTCTTTTCCATCTCGTCGCGCAGCAGGGCCTGGATCAGCGTGTTCTGCCGTTGTATGTC
>DAOMFL010000178.1:0-1585 GCA_035429805.1 Burkholderiaceae bacterium | reverse complement strand
GGGCCGGGCGTGCCGGTCAAGGCGATCAAGTGGATGCTGATGACGCACAGCCCGCTCGTCATCTGGCCGCTGCTCGATCCGGCGATGTGGCGCTTCGGCCTGCGCATGCTCGCCAACTGCACGGAGCGCGCGTACCGGATCAACAAGAGCCGCATGGTGCCGATCGCCGAGTACAGCCGCGACTGCATGAAAGCGCTGCGTGCCGAGACCGGCATCCGCTACGAAGAACGACTGCAGGGCACGCTGCAGCTCTTCCGTACACAGAAGCAGTTCGACGGTATCGGCAAGGACATCGAGATCCTGAAGGAATACGGGGTGCCGTTCGAGGTGCTCGACCGCGCCGGGTTCTGCCGCGTCGAACCCGCCCTTGCGCACACACAGCAGAAGTTCGTAGGCGCGCTGCGCCTGCCGGGTGACGAGACCGGCGACTGCTTCGTGTTCACGAACCGGCTGGCTGAAATGGCGCGCGGCCTCGGTGTCCGGTTCCGCTTTGGCACGTCGATCGACGCGATCGGCGTCGCCGGCGGCAGGGTCGAGGGGGTGCGCCTCGCCGGCGAGACACTCGACGCCGACGCCTACGTCTGCGCGCTCGGCAGCCATTCGACGACGATGCTCGCACCGCTCGGCATCCACCTGCCGGTGTATCCGGTCAAGGGCTACTCGATCACCGTGCCGATCGTCGATGCCGCCCACGCGCCCGAGTCGACGATCATGGACGAGACGCACAAGGTCGCGGTGACGCGGCTGGGCGATCGCATCCGCGTCGGCGGCACGGCCGAGCTGGCCGGCTACAGCCTGGCGCTGCGCGAGGCGCGGCGTGCGACGCTCGAGCACGTCGTGACGGATCTGTTCCCGCGCGGCGGCGACGTCGCGCGCGCGAGTTTCTGGTGCGGGCTGCGTCCGATGACGCCGGACGGCACGCCGATCATCGGGCCGACCCGCTATCCGAACCTCTGGCTTGCGACCGGGCACGGAACGCTCGGCTGGACGATGGCCGCCGGCACCGGCCGCGTCGTCGCCGACCTGCTGAGCCGCCGCACTCCGGACATCGATCTTGCCGGGCTCACGCTCGCGCGCTATTCATAAGAGCGGCGCTGGCACGGCGGACACACATCGGCTAAGGTCCAACCATGCAGATCCCTTCCTCGATCGACGCCACCGTCGAGCTGCTGGCAGCGCGCGACTACGTCGCGGATCGCCAGCTCGCCACGGCGGTCTTCCTGGCCCTCAGGCTGCAGCGGCCGCTCTTCGTCGAGGGCGAACCCGGCACCGGCAAGACCGAGATCGCCAAGGTGCTCGCCGCGGCACTCGACGCCGAACTGATCCGGCTGCAGTGTTACGAAGGGCTGGACATCAACGCGGCCGCCTACGAGTGGAACGTCGCGCGCCAGCTGATCGAGATCCGCCTTGCCGAGCAGGCGGGATCGTCGCGCGAGCAGCTGGCCAGGGATCTCTACACGGAGCGCTTCCTGATCGAACGTGCTCTGCTGCGGGCGCTGCTGCCGCATCCGCGCCCGCCGGTGCTGCTGATCGACGAGCTCGACCGCGCCGACGAGCCGTTCGAGGCCTACCTGCTCGAGGTGCT
>DAOMFL010000177.1:0-1647 GCA_035429805.1 Burkholderiaceae bacterium | reverse complement strand
CTCAGCCTGCTGCTCGGAGCGAAGGCTCGCGGCGACGGCACGCTGGGCGTGCGCGAACTGCTGGCCGCCTGCGCGGTGTTCGGCCTGCCCGAGAACAGCGTTCGCGTGGCGCTGGCCCGTGCGGTGGCCGCGGGCCTGCTGGTGGCGCCGACGCGTGGGCACTACGCACTGGGGCCGATGGCGCGACCGCTGGCCGACGAAGTCCGTCGATGGCGCGACACTGCCGGGCAACTGGTCGAGTGGACGGGGGACTGGATCGCGGTGCACGTCGGTGCGACCGGGCGCAGCGATCGCCCGGCCTTGCGCGCGCGTGAGCGTGCGTTCGGCCTGCTGGGCCTGGCCGAGTTCGAGCGCGGCCTGCACCTCCGCCCGAACAACGTCGCTGGTGGTGCTGCCGCGCTGCGCGTGCGCCTGCGTGCGCTGCTTCCCGACCGAGCCGACACCGGCACCGTCTTCGTCGTCACCGACCTGGCTCCGGCGGATTCCACGCGAGCGCGCAGGCTCTGGGACGTCGCCGCATTGAATGCCGGCTATCGCGACACCGCCGCGGAGTTGTCCGGCTGGCTGGAGAAGTCCGGCCGGTTGCCGCTGGACCGTGCCGCTCGCGAGGCCTTCACGCTCGGCAACGACGCGATCCGCCGCATCGTGTTCGACCCGCTGTTGCCCGCGCCGCTCGTCGATGCGCGCGCCCGCGATCGATTCATCGCCACGGTCGCGCGCTTCGACACGGCGGGCCAGGCGATCTGGCGTCGATTCCTGGCCGAGGCCCGCAAGCCTGCGACGTCCTGAGCGATTCCTCCCATTCGGCACACAACCGGAGGCGACCCCACATGAATGCGCGCATCGACATCCCCGAATCGCCGCCCGCCGGCCGCACGTATCTCGCCGAGACCCACGAGGTGATCAACGTCGGCAGCGAGCTGGTCGACTACGACATGTATCGCCAGGACGTGGCCCTCGTGGAGGCCGTGCAGCGCGAGGAAGCCGGTTGGGCGGACGCCGAGCTGAGCGCTTTCGGACGGCTGGCGGGCTCCGCCGACTACCAGGAACTCGGGGTGCTGGCGAACAAGTTCCAGCCGGAGCTGGAAACCCACGACCGATTCGGGCATCGCGTGGACCTCGTGAAGTTCCACCCCGCCTATCACCGGCTGATGCGCACCGCGATCGAGCACGGCCTGCATTCGTCGCCGTGGACCGATCCGCGCCCGGGCGCGCACGTCGCCCGTGCCGCGAATTTCTACCTGCAGGGGCAGGTCGAAGCCGGCCACTGCTGTCCCGTAACCATGACGTTCGCCGCGGTGCCGTCCCTGCAGACGACGCCGGCGCTCGCCGACGCATGGCTGCCGCGGATCACCGCCCGGACCTACGACCCCCGCAATGTGCCGGACGCGCAGAAGGCGGGGCTCACGATCGGCATGGCGATGACCGAAAAGCAGGGTGGTTCCGACGTGCGCGCCAACACCACGCGCGCCTATCCGGTGAGCGCCGCGACCGGACCGGGAGCTGCATACGAACTCGTTGGCCACAAGTACTTCGTCTCCGCCCCGATGTGCGACGCCTTCCTGGTACTGGCGCAGGCGCCGGGCGGCCTGAGCTGCTTCCTGCTGCCGCGCTGGCGACCCGACGGCACGAAGAACCCGCTCCAGG
>DAOMFL010000176.1:0-1681 GCA_035429805.1 Burkholderiaceae bacterium | reverse complement strand
GCCGCCTCCAAGCTCGCCGAGCAGTTCAACCACAGCACGACGATCATCGTGCGCAATGCCCTCGTCATCCACGCGTACGGCCGTCTCGCGTTCGATCAGCTCGTGATGAACGGGCACCTGCGTGCTCCCCGTGGCTACACGAACGATGTCGTCAGCCCGAAGCAGTTGCTGGTCAGCGAACTGGACGCCCACCGAAGCGGCCGACTGACCGACATGGCGCGCGAGGATGCGACGGCCCACGCGCACCTGGTCGCGAACGATGGGACCGTTGCATACCGGCGACCGGTCGTTGCCCTTCGCATCGCGGTGCCGGAGCGCCTCAAACAGGACCTGCTCAAGCTTGCCGAGCGTGCGGGCAAGCCGCTGTCCGAATACTGCCGCGAGACCCTCACGGCGTACTACCTCGGCGCACTCTGGGAGTGACGAACCGCTGCGGGTAACTTCGTTTCAGTGGCCGGTTCCGGTCGAAAATTCGTCTGTCGGCAGGAAAAAGCATCGCTAGGTTCTGAAGCCCCGACTCTCTGAGGGACACAGGGCGGTGCGCGCGGTGCGTTTCGCAGAGAGTCCAAGGGCTTCCCTGCCCGGCAGGCGTCGGCGTCACCGCCGGCAAGGCATCTACCCAACGAACCCGAGGCTGACCGTGCGCCACTGCGTAGGGCTTCGCTCGCACCGAAGGAGATCGATGAACCGTATCCCCGTCTACTTCCGTCCTGAAATGGTCGCCGACGTCTCGTCGTTTTCGCCCAGTGCTGGCAAACCCCGGGACGTCGTCGCCGATTGGCGCGCGGCCGGCCTGCCGATCGATGTCCGATCCTTCGATCCGCTGACCCGTGGCGATCTGAGTCTCGTGCATGACCCCGAGTTCGTCAGCGGGATGCTGGCGGGGCAACTCATCAATGGCTTCGGCAACCGCGACCCGCGGGTTGCAGCGGCCTGCCTGCATACGACCGGGGCGATGACGGCGGCGGCGCGCGAGGCGATACGCAACCGGCGGGTCGCCGTCGCGCCTGTCTCCGGCTTCCACCACGCGGGCCATTCATGGTGCGGCGGCTACTGCACCTTCAACGGCCTCATGGCAGCGGCGGCCCTGCTGCGCGCTTCGGGCCTGGCCAGGCGCGTCGGAATCCTCGACCTCGACCAGCACTACGGCAACGGGACGCAGGACATCATCGACACATTAGGTGCGCGCTGGGTGCGCCACTACACCGCCGGTCGATACGACTTCCAGCCGTCGGGCGCAGACGCCTTCCTGCGAAAGCTGCCAGAAGTCCTCGCCCGTTTCTCCGACTGTGACGTCCTGCTGTATCAGGCCGGCGCCGATCCCCATGTCGACGATCCGCTCGGCGGGTGGATGACGACGGCGCAGTTGATGCGCCGCGACCGGATCGTTTTTCGCGAGGCCCTGCAGATGGGCCTGCCCGTGGCCTGGAACCTGGCCGGCGGCTATCAGCGGCATGCGGACGGCGGCATCGGCCCGGTCCTCGCCATCCACCGCAACACCATGCGCGCGTGCACGGACGCCTATTACTGCGCACGGCCGGCGACGGCCGATGCCACGGTCTGAAACCCTGAACATGAACCCAACGAGGAGACGAAACCCGATGACAGAACTTACATTCCGGCCGCAGGACGACGAGATCAAGTACCGCGTCACCGCGCAGAAGGTCGTGACGCAGGAGGA
>DAOMFL010000175.1:0-1898 GCA_035429805.1 Burkholderiaceae bacterium | reverse complement strand
TGCGCCGCCCGCGGAGGCCGGGGCCTCTGGGCGGCGAAAGGACAATGACGACCGTGGCCTGGAGCGGCCAAGCGGCGCCTGCCGTAGCGGGTCGGCTCGAGCGAAGGGTTAGGCGGCAATGTCGAGGAGCCCAACGGGGGCGCCGGGTCCTCCAGCCGTGCTGCAACACCAGGTGGCGGCGGCGCCAAGAACGATGGATGGACGAGGCAGCCACACAGGTTTCGAAATGCTGATCGCTTTGCCGCGAGAGCAGCGAAGGGATGTTTTCCAGTCACGGCGATTCCAGGTGCGGTTTCTTCCGACAGCGATCGAAATGCGAGCCGATCAGGCCATAGATTGCTGCCCACACGATGCCATTGAGAAGGTAGTCAACGAGCAACGACGCAAGGCTGACGTCCGCCTGACTTTCGAGGCTTGCGAACGTCGCCAATAGGTTTCCGGGGAAGCCGTGAAACATCAGGGCCAGGAATCCTGGGACCCCGAGAAGTTGAAACGGGAACGGCAAGAACATCAACGCTGACAAGCCATAGCTCAGAGGGAATGCAGTCAATCCCAGAGCTGCACCGACTATGGCCCAGGTATGTTCACGGGCTCGCCGACGCGCGTACAGCCACGCCGCGAGCGGCAAGAGGGCTGCGCACAGAAGTGTCGCCACTTTGCCGGCGAGGCCAGCGAGGAGAAGCAATGCGGCAGCTTCGGCAACACCGAACGCCAGAAGCTCGACAGGCCGTACGGCTCCAGTGGTCATGGGGCGTAAGGCTGATGTTTGCTGGCGGGTTGTTGCCGCATAACTTGTTCAAGCCCGCAAATGTCCAGGCATATCCGGCTACGCCTGCGTTCCTGAGCCAGCACCTGAAATGCCTTCACGGCCAAGAGCAACTCTGGTCACTTCGCCGTCGGCATCACGAACTCCGCGCCCTTGGCAATCGTCTCCGGCCAGCGCTGCATCACGCTCTTCTGCTTCGTATAGAAGCGCACGCCTTCCTCGCCGTAGGCGTGCATGTCGCCGAACAGGCTGCGCTTCCAGCCGCCGAAGCCGTGCCAGGCCATCGGCACCGGGATCGGCACGTTGATGCCGACCATGCCGATCTGCACCTGCCGCGCGAATTCGCGCGCGACGTGGCCGTCGCTGGTGTAGCAGGCCACGCCGTTGCCGAACTCGTGGTCGTTGACCAGCCGAACCGCTTCGGCCATGTCCTTGACGCGCACGCAGGCGAGCACTGGGCCGAAGATCTCTTCCTTGTAGATGCGCATCTGCGGCGTCACCTGGTCGAACAGCGTGCCGCCGGTGAAGAAGCCGCCCTCCAGGCCCGGCACCTTCAGGCCACGACCGTCGACGACCAGCTTCGCGCCTTCCTTGGTGCCGATATCGATGTAGCCCTCGATGCGCTCTTTCGCCTGCTGCGTGACGATCGGTCCCATCTCGGCGTCCAGCGCCATCGGGTCCTTGATCTTCAGCGCCTTCGCACGCTCGGCCAGCTTGGGCACGATCTTGTCGCCGATGTCGCCCACCAGCACGGCCACGCTGATGGCCATGCAGCGCTCGCCGGCGCTGCCGTAGCCGGCGCCGATCAGGCCGTCCACGGCCTGCTCGATGTCGGCGTCGGGCATCACGACCATGTGATTCTTCGCGCCGCCCAGCGCCTGCACGCGCTTGCCGTGGTGCGCGCCGGTCTCATAGAGGTAGTGCGCAATCGGCGTCGAGCCGACGAAGCTCAAGGCCTTGACGTCGGGGTGCGCGAGCAGCGCGTCCACCGCCACCTTGTCGCCCTGCACGACGTTGAACACGCCGTCGGGCAGCCCGGCCTGCTTGAGCAGATCGGCCATGAACAGCGACGGCGAAGGGTCGCGCTCGCTGGGCTTCAGGATGAAGGCGTTGCCGCAGGCCAGCGCCACCG
>DAOMFL010000174.1:0-2093 GCA_035429805.1 Burkholderiaceae bacterium | reverse complement strand
CCCGGCCTGAGCCGCTACGTGCGCGGCAGCGTCACGCCGCGCTGGCCCTGGTACTTGCCGCCGCGGTCCTTGTAGGAGGTCTCGCAGACCTCGTCGCTCTCGATGAAGAGCACCTGCGCGCAGCCTTCCCCCGCGTAGATCTTGGCCGGCAGCGGCGTCGTGTTCGAGAACTCGAGCGTGACGTGCCCTTCCCACTCGGGCTCGAGCGGCGTCACGTTGACGATGATGCCGCAGCGCGCGTAGGTGCTCTTGCCGAGGCAGATCGTCAGCACGTTGCGCGGGATGCGGAAGTACTCGACGGTGCGCGCCAGCGCGAAAGAATTGGGCGGAATGATGCAGACCTTGTTGCGGATGTCGACGAAGGAGTTCGGATCGAAGTCCTTCGGGTCGACGATCGTGTGATTGATGTTGGTGAAGATCTTGAATTCGTCGGCGCAGCGGATGTCGTAACCGTAGCTCGACGTGCCGTAGCTGACGATGCGCTGGCCGTTGACTTCGCGCACCTGGCCCGCCTCGAACGGCTCGATCATGCCCTGCGCCGCCATGCGGCGGATCCACTTGTCGCTCTTGATGCTCATTTCCGTAGCCGGGCCGACGCACGGTCGGCCGAATGGCGTTCTGTCTGACCTGAAGATGCGATTGTAGGGTGGCCAGCAGCACCGCCCTGCCGGTTAGACTCGGTCCATGAAACTGCGGTGGAGCCCCGCGCGCGTCGGCGATGCGCTGCATGAGGTCGACACGCCGGCGCTCGTGCTGGACCTGGACCGTTTCGAGGCCAACCTCGAGCGGCTGATGCGCTCTTCCACCGTCCGCGGCATGCGAGTCAGGCCGCACGCCAAAAGCCACAAGTGCGTCGAGATCGCGCGTCGCCAGATGGCGGCGGGCGCCGTCGGCATCTGCTGCCAGAAGGTGTCCGAGGCCGAGGTGTTCCTCGCCGGTGGCATCGACGACGTGCTCGTCAGCAACGAGATCATCGGCAAGCGCAAGGTGACGGCGCTGGCCTCGCTGGCGGTGCGCTATCCGAAGGCGAAAATCGGCGTGTGCGTCGACGATGCCAAGCAGGTTCGGCAACTGGCGACCGCGTGCCGCGCACTGGCCGCGCAGCTCGACGTGTACATCGAACTCGACGTCGGTCACGGACGCGCCGGCGTGCCGGACACGGCAGCGGCGGTCGACCTGGCGCGCGAGATCAAGCTGCACAAGGGGCTGAAGCTGCGCGGACTGCAGGCGTACTACGGCTCGGCCCAGCACCGGCGCAGCGTGCGCGAGCGGCGTCAGGCGATCACGCTGGCCGCAGGGCTTGCCGGCGCCGCGCGCGACGGTTTGCTCGCCGAAGGGCTCGCTTGCGACATCGTCACCGGCGGCGGCACGGGTACGTTCCCTTACGAGACCGGCAGCGGTGTCTACAACGAGGTGCAGCCGGGCTCGTACATCCTGATGGACGTCGATTACGGCAAGAACGAATTCGATCCGATCGCGCCGGCGTTCGAACCGGCGCTGTACATCCTGGCCTCGGTCATGAGCGCCCGTGGCGATCGCGTGACGCTCGACGCCGGGCTCAAGGCGTTTTCCACCGACTCCGGCCCGGCGATGCCGGCGTTCGAAGGCTGGCAGGTGCGCGGTGTCTCCGACGAGCACACGATCCTGATCCGCGTCGGCAACGAAGGTCCCAATCTCGTGCTCGGCGACAAGCCGCTGCTGATCCCCGGTCACGTGGATCCGACGGTCAACCTGCACGACGTCATTGTCGTGTCGCGCAACGACGTCGTCGTCGACCTCTGGCCGATCGAAGCGCGCGGCGCCGTGTTCTGAGCGGGCCGGGCCGCGCGCAGCTTCCGCAACCTGATCTCAGGCGCGGTCGGCATCGGCCGTGACGCGACGGCGGCGGGTGGCTAAGCTCGCGCTCGATCCGACCGTTCACGACGCACCACGAAGGAGTCACTGATGTCGAAGCTGCAACGCGTGCTGGCCGCACTGGGTCTGGTCCTGCTGGCCGGGACTGCCGGCGCGCAGACCTGGCCCGACAAGCCGATCCGGATGATCGCCGTGTTCCCGCCCGGCGGTTCGGTCGACCAGGTGGCGCGCGTGCTGGC
>DAOMFL010000173.1:0-2146 GCA_035429805.1 Burkholderiaceae bacterium | reverse complement strand
CAGATCAGGTCGATGACCTTGATGCCGGTTTCGAGCAGCTCGACCGACGGCGAAAGCTCGTCGAACTTCGGCGCCGGCTGATGGATCGCGCGGCGCTGTTCGGACTTGATCGGGCCGGCCTCATCGATCGGACGGCCCAGCACGTCCATGATGCGGCCGAGCGTGCCGGTGCCGACCGGGACCGAGATCGCGTCACCCGTGTTCTTGGCCTTCATGCCGCGACGCAGACCGTCGGACGAGCCGAGCGCAATCGTGCGCACGATGCCGTCGCCGAGTTGCTGCTGCACCTCGAACGTGAGGCCCTGCTCGACCAGCTTGTTGGTCGGATCGGCCTCGAGGACCAGCGCGTCATAGATCTCGGGCATCGCATCGCGGGGGAATTCGATGTCCACGACCGCGCCAATGCACTGAACGATGGTTCCGGTGCTTCCCTTGCTCATAGGAGTTCCTCAGTTCTGCTCTTCGATTCGTTCCGCGATCACGACACGGCCGCGGCGCCGCCGACGATCTCCGAGATCTCTTTCGTGATGCCGGCCTGGCGGGTCTTGTTGTAGATGAGCTGCAGCTCGTCGATCAGCTTCTTCGCGTTATCCGACGCGGCCTTCATCGCCACCATGCGCGCGCTCTGTTCGGAAGCCATGTTTTCGGCCACCGCCTGGTAGATCAGCGCTTCCGCATAGCGGACCAGAAGCGCGTCGATCACCGCAGCCGCGTCAGGCTCGTAGATGTAATCCCACGAGTACGCGCGCTTCTCCTCCTCGCTCTGCAGCAGATGCTCGTATGACAGCGGCAGCAGCTGCTCGATCACGGGATCCTGCTTCATCGTGTTGACGAAGCGCGAGTAGGCCACGTAGACGGCGTCGATGCGGCCGTCGGCGTACATGTCGATCAGCGCCTTCACGGGCCCGATCAGCTTTTCGAGGTGCGGCCGGTCGCCAATTTGCACGTAATGCGAAACGACGCTGGCGTTGAGCCGCTGCAGGAAACCCAGTCCCTTGTTGCCGATCGCGGTCGCGTGAACCTTCACGCCCTGCGCGTCGAGTTCCTTGATCCGCTGCAGCACCGCGCGCTGGATGTTGGTGTTGAGTCCGCCGCACAGGCCCTTGTCGGTCGTGACGAGGATGATCCCCACCGCCTTGACCGACTCGCGCTTCTGCAGGAAGGGCGGGCGGTATTCGGGATTGGCCAGCGCCAGGTGCGCGACGATGTTGCGGATCTTGTCGCCGTACGGACGGAACTGGCGCATGCGGTCCTGCGCCTTCCGCATCTTGGAGGCCGCGACCATTTCCATCGCCTTGGTGATCTTGCGCGTGTTCTGCACGCTCTTGATCTTCAGGCGGATCTCTTTGGTACCTGCCATGTCACTCAGTCGACCCGATGTACGCTCGCTTCGCTCGCACGTGCATCGGGTCGAGTCCTGTTAGTCGTTCAGGCTTGGGAGCGGCCCGGCGCCTGAACGAAGTTCAACTGCAGATCAATACCCGCCTGACTTCTTGAAGGCGTCGATCGCCTTCTTCAGCTCGGCCTCGTCGTCCTTCGACAGGTCCTTGCTGCTCTCGATACGGTCGGCCAGCGCGGCGTGCTTGGTCTTCACGTACTCGCGCAGCGCCTTTTCGGCCGCCAGGCAGTCCTTGATGTCGATGCTGTCAAACGCGCCTTCGTTGACCGCGAACAGCGTGATCGCCATCTCCCAGACCTGCAGCGGCTGGTACTGGGCCTGCTTCATCAGTTCGGTGACGCGGCGGCCGCGCTCGAGCTGGTTGCGGGTCGCTTCGTCGAGGTCGGATGCGAACTGCGCAAACGCCGCCAGTTCGCGGTACTGGGCCAGTGCCAGCCGCACGCCGCCGCCCAGCTTCTTGATGACCTTGGTCTGCGCTGCGCCGCCGACGCGCGACACCGAGATGCCGGGGTTGATGGCGGGACGGATACCGGCGTTGAACAGATCGGTCTCGAGGAAGATCTGGCCGTCGGTGATCGAGATCACATTGGTCGGCACGAACGCGGTGACGTCGCCGGCCTGCGTCTCGATGATCGGCAGCGCGGTCAGCGATCCGGTCTTGCCCTTCACCGCGCCCTTGGTGAACTTCTCGACATACGCCGCGTTCACTCGCGCCGCGCGCTCGAGCAGGCGCGAGTGCAGGTAGAA
>DAOMFL010000172.1:0-2160 GCA_035429805.1 Burkholderiaceae bacterium | reverse complement strand
ATCGTCGGCGACGACGGCGGCGACCTGCCGTGGGACGGCACGTCGTTCGGCGACCTGCTGGTGCGCGGCCCCTGGGTGCTGCGCGAGTACTACAAGTCGGAAGGCGGCAACCCGCTGAAGACGGATGACAGCGGAGCGGCGTGGTTCCCGACCGGCGACGTCGCCACGATCGATGCCGACGGCTACATGAACATCACCGATCGCAGCAAGGATGTCATCAAGTCCGGCGGCGAGTGGATCAGCTCGATCGAGATCGAGAACATCGCGGTGTCCCACCCGTCGGTCGCGATGGCGGCCTGCATTGCGGCGAAGCACCCGAAGTGGGACGAGCGCCCGCTGCTGGTCGTGATGCGCAAGCCCAACGCCGAGGTCACGCGCGAAGAGCTGCTAGCCCACTACGAAGGCAAGGTGGCGAAGTGGCAGGTGCCCGACGACATCGTGTTCGTCGAATCGATCCCGCTCGGCGCCACGG
This sequence comes from Burkholderiaceae bacterium, assembly GCA_035429805.1. Taxonomy (GTDB): domain Bacteria; phylum Pseudomonadota; class Gammaproteobacteria; order Burkholderiales; family Burkholderiaceae_F; genus JALORV01. The sequence goes on along the minus strand of DAOMFL010000172.1, from coordinate 1,688 downwards.
GCAAGATGCTGAAGACGAAGCTGCGCGAGCAGTTCGCCGGCTACAAGCTGCCGACCGCGTAGCCGATGGCGCGTAAACCCCGACTGGACGGCAGCTTTACCGTGGTGAAGTCGCCCAGTATTCTTCGCCGCCGAATCGCCGACGATACGGTGACGCCAAGGAGATCCTCATGATTCGACGTCAGGCGCTGGCTCTCGCTGCCGCCACTGTCGTGGCTTTCGCCACATCGACCGCACTGGCCCAGGGCAAGGCAGCAGCCCCTGCCAAGGCGGCGCCGGCTCCGGCCGTCGCCGCGCAGACGGTGAAGATCGCGTTCATCGATCCGCTGTCGGGGCCGTTCGCCGGCGTCGGCACGAACCTGCTGCGCCACTTCCAGTTCATGGCCGAGATGGTCAACGCGCAGGAGCTGGCCGGGCCCGGGATCAAGTTCGAGATCGTGCCGTTCGACAACAAGGCGTCGCCGCAGGAGTCGCTGACGGTACTGAAGCAGGTGATCGACCAGGGCATCCGCTTTGTTGCCCAGGGCAACGGCTCCGGCGCGGCCCTGGCGCTGATCGATGCCATCGAGAAGCACAACGAACGCAATCCGGCGCAGTCGATCGTCTTCCTGAACTACGCCGCGGTCGATCCCGATCTGACGAACAGCAAGTGCAGCTTCTGGCACTTCCGCTTCGACGCCAATACCGACATGAAGATGGAAGCGCTGACCACCTTCATCAAGAACCGTCCAGAAGTGAAGAACGTCTTCCTGATCAACCAGAACTACTCGCACGGCCAACAGGTCTCGCGCGTGGCGAAGGAACAGCTGGCGAGCAAGCGCCCCGACGTGAAGATCGTCGGCGACGACCTGCACCCGCTGGGGCAGGTGCGCGACTTCTCGCCGTACATCGCGAAGATGCGGGCGGCCAACGCTGACACCGTCATCACCGGCAACTGGGGCCCGGACCTGGCGCTGCTGGTGCGGGCCGCGCGTGATGCCGGGCTCACGGCCAACTTCTACACGTACTACGCCGGCGTCATCGGCACGCCGACCGCGATCGGCGCGGCGGGCGAGAACCGCGTGCACCAGGTCTCCTACTGGCATCCGAACATCGCGCCGGACTACCCGTACGAGAAGATGGCGCAGGAGTTCAAGAAGCGCTTCAACGAGGAGTGGTACACGGTCGCGACGTACACCAGCCTGACGCTGCTGGCCGAGGGCATCAAGCGCGCGAAGTCGACCGATCCGCTGAAGGTGGCCTACGCAATGGAAGGCGTGAAGCTCACGGTTCCCCACGGCGATATCGAGATGCGTGCGACCGACCACCAGCTGCTGCAGCCGCTGTGGATTTCCTCGTGGACCAAGGTCGGCGGCGTCAACAAGCACGACGTCGAGAAGACCGGCTACACCTGGAAGACCGAAGCCGCCTATCCGACCTATGTCGCGTCGCAGCCGACGAGCTGCCAGATGAAGCGGCCGGCGCGCCCGCAGTAGTCGCTGTAGTCTAGCCAGCCGAGGCCGGCCCGGTTTCCCGGGCCGGTTTCGTTTAGGTCACTCCCATGCTCGAAGCCACGCTCAGCCAGGCGCTCTACGGCATCAGCTATGGCCTGCTGCTGTTCATGCTGGCTGCGGGCCTGACGCTCATTTTCTCGATGATGGGCGTGCTCAACTTCGCGCACGCGAGCTTCTACATGCTCGGCGCGTACTT
>DAOMFL010000171.1:0-2229 GCA_035429805.1 Burkholderiaceae bacterium | reverse complement strand
AAGATGGTCGCCGAAGGCATGACTTAGGCGACGGCCACCGGGCCTGCGATTTCTTGCAGAGGAGTCGCAATGGCACGCAAAGAGAAGGATTTCCTGGGCGAAAAGGAACTGCCCGACACCGCGTACTACGGCGTTCAGACGCTGCGCGGCAAGGAAAACTTTCACATCACCGGGGTTCCTATGTCGACGGAGCCCTATTTCGTCAAGGCCTTCGGCTACGTCAAGAAGGCCGCGGCGCTGGCAAACCGCGACCTGGGCGTGCTCGAACCGAAGATCGCCAACGCGATCGCCGGGGCGTGTGACCGGTTGATCGCCGGCGAGATGCGCGATCAGTTCGTCACCGACTTCATCCAGGGCGGCGCGGGCACGTCGACCAACATGAACGCGAACGAGGTGATCGCCAATCTGGCGCTCGAAAGCCTCGGGCACAAGAAGGGCGAATACCAGATCGTCAATCCGAACGATCACGTGAACTTCGGGCAGTCGACCAATGACGTCTACCCGACCGCCTTCCGGCTGGCGCTGATCCTGCGGCTCGAAAGCTATATGGAGGCGCTGACCAAGCTGCAGCAGGCCTTCGCCGCGAAGGGCAAGGAATTCGACAAGGTCCTGAAGATGGGCCGCACGCACCTGCAGGATGCGGTGCCGATGTCGCTCGGCCAGGAGTTCAACGGCTGGGCGACGACGATCGGCGAGGAGGTGCAGCGCATCGCCGAAGTGCGCCAGTTTCTGCATGAAATCAACCTTGGCGCGACCGCGATCGGTACTACGGTGACCGCCGCGCCGGGCTACCCGGAACTGGCGACCAAGTACCTGTCAGAGGTCACCGGACGCAAGTTCATCCTCGCCGGCGACCTGATCGAGGCCACCTCGGACACGGGTGCCTACGTGCTGCTCTCAGGCGTGCTGAAGCGCACCTCGGCCAAGCTGACGAAGATCTGCAACGACCTGCGCATGCTGGCCTCGGGCCCGCGCTGCGGCTTCAACGAGATCAACCTGCCGCAGATGCAGCCCGGCTCGTCGATCATGCCCGGCAAGGTCAATCCGGTGATCCCGGAAGTGGTCAACCAGACCGGCTTCCTCGTCATCGGACTCGACCTGACGGTGACACTCGCCGCGTCGGCCGGCCAGTTGCAGCTCAACGTGATGGAACCTGTCATCACGTTCGCGCTCTTCACTTCGATTCACACGATGGAGAACGCGGTCAACAGCCTGCGCGAGAACTGCGTTGCCGGCATCACCGCCAACGCCGAGCGCACGCGCGAAATGGTGCTGAACTCGCTCGGCATCGTGACGGTGCTCAAGCCCTCGCTCGGTTACAAGCAATGCGCGGAGATCGCCCGTGAAGGCTATGAAACGGGCAAGAGCCTGCACGACATCGTCGTGAAGGAACGCAAGCTGCTCACCCAGGAGAAGTGGGACGAGGTCTTCTCGTTCGAGAACCTGATCAGCCCGAAATTCGAGCAGTGACCCTGGAAGGGAAGGAAATGTTCACCCGTTCGCAAGCATGGCTCGGCATGGCAGCGCTGCTGGTCAGCGGCGGCGCACTGGCGCAGTCCAACGTCGTCGTGTACGGCCGTATCGACGTCGGCGTGCAATGGAACGAGGAATACTCGTCGACCACCGGCCAGCAGGAGAACCTGTGGAGCATCGACAGCGGCTACCAGTCCGGCAGCCGCTTCGGCCTGCGCGGGTCGGAGGGGCTCGGCGGCGGACTGAAAGCCATCTTCACGGTGGAAGCCGGCTTCGATACAGCCACCGGCCAGAGCACTCAGGGCGGCGTGTTCTTCGGCCGCCAGGCCTGGGCCGGTCTCGAGGGCGGCTTGGGCAGTGTCGTGCTGGGCCGCATTCCGACACCCTCGTCGGGCACGGGCTCCTTTGACATGTGGTCAGTCGTCGATCCGTTCGGAGCCGGGTTCGGCATCAACCAGTCCGGTTCAACTTTTATAGCCGCCAATGCGCTGCGCGAGGACAACGCCGTGCTGTATGTCACGCCCGCTTTCGGCGGATTCAAGGGCGCGGCCGGCTATTCGTTCAACCGTGGCGGAGCGGATTCCGCGCCGCAGGGCAGCAACAGCCCCGCGGTGACATTGGCAGGATCGTTCAGCAGCGGCCCGTTCTATGCCGTCGTGACCTATGACGCCCTCGGCTATCCCGATCCGGGCTCGGCGAACGCCAATGCCGGCAAACCGGACGAGAAGCTTCTCCAGATCGGCGTCACGTGGGACT
>DAOMFL010000170.1:0-2237 GCA_035429805.1 Burkholderiaceae bacterium | reverse complement strand
CTGCCAGGCATTCCAGGCCAGTCGGCCGCAGAATGAACAGATGGCCAAGCGCCGACGCCGTCCTGCAGGCACCCGGCGCGCCACCGCTCGATGATGCAAGACGGTCACGATTGGCTCACTGCCTATTCCGAGCGCGCGGCGGTTGTCGAGCGCGAGCTCGGCGTTATGTTCCAGAAGGCACTGACGCGCGAGGTGCCCGCGGAGATCGGCGCCTTCCGCCGCACGACGGCGTCGATCCGTTACCTGCAGCGGCGACGGTGGACGTTCCCGCACCGCATCGTGCTGCTCGTCTATTCGAGCCGGTTCGACCCGGCCTTTGCCGCGGACACGCTCGACGCGCAGCAGGTGGCGGACGCGCGGATCGACGGCCTGCCGGCGCACGAGGCCTTCGCGCGCAAGTCGGCAGCGCTCGCGACGGCGCTGCACGCGCTGGTTCGTGCGGCCGACCAGGGTGCCGGCCACTATGTCGCGGCACTGATGTCGGGGCCGGAATCGGTGCGCATGCCGCTGATCTGGGACGTCCCGGCGGAGGACGAGGCGAAGACCGGATTCCCGCGCGACGCGATGTGGTGGTTGACCTTCCAGTACTTGTGCGAGATCGCGCGCGCGATCGTCGCCTATGTCGGATTGACGCCGCTGATGCTCGAGGAGCTGCGCCACATCGGGCAGAACCGGCGGCTGTCGCGAAGGCTCGTGTGCCTGGACGGCAAGCTGAACCTGTACTTCCCGGACGACGCCGAGGACCGGCAATGGCCGCTCGACCAGTTGCCTGCCGTGCTGCAGCGGATCGAAGCCGTTGGCGTTCGCGCCGAGACGGCGGCCGGCGACCGGTCGAGGCGACGCTGACCATGTGCGAGTTCCACTTCGACGTCTGCGGCTGCTCGCCCTGAAGCCGGACGACCCTGAGTACCGACGCCGACCGCAAGCAGCGGAGGATGCTTGCATCGAACCGTGGGGTCGGGAGAATGTCGGCCAAGCCGTTCGCTTCCATCAGGCTCATGTCCTCCATCGTCACTTCGGACGGCCTGAGCCTGCACACGCAGGAATGGCCCGCTGCGGCCGGGAAAGCCCGCGGCACGGTGCTGATCGTGCACGGCCTTGGCGACCATGTCGGCCGCTACGCGAACGTTGCTGCCGAGTTGTACGCTGCTGGCTGGCGCGTGGTCGGGTACGACCAGCGTGGGCACGGTCGCAGCGAAGGTGCGCGCGGCGCCATCGCCGCTGCGCACAGCCTGCTCGCGGATCTGGCGCTGGCGATCGATTTCGTTCGCGCGCCGGCCGATGCGACGCGGATGCGGCGCGAGCCCGTCGTGCTGCTCGGCGACAGCATGGGCGGCACGGTGGCCGGGCGCTTCGTCGCCGAAGCGCTGGCCAACGCACCCGCCGCCTGGTCGCGGCCGGTGGACGGCCTCGTGCTCGTCTCGCCGGTGCTGAGCGTCGAGATGACGCCACTACAGAAGCTGCTGCTCGCCGTGCTCGAGCCGCTGGCGCCGAGCCTGCCGGTGAGCGCAGGGATCGAAGTGGACAACCTGTCGCACGATCCGGCGATCGCGCATGCCTACCGCAGCGACCCGCTGGTGCACGACCGGATCACGGCGCGCCTGGCACGCTTCCTGATCGACGGCGCTGCCGCGGTGCGCGCCGCCGCGCCGGGCTGGCGCCTGCCTACGCTGCTGCTGTGGGGCAGCGGAGACCGCATCGTGCCGCCCGCGGGCGCCCGAGCCTTTGCGGCCGCGTCGCCTTCTGCGGTGGTGACGGCGCATGAGTATCCCGGCCTGTTCCACGAGATCCTGAACGAGGTCGAGCGGGACGCGGTGCTCGCGCGCCTGGAAGGCTGGCTGGCGTGCATCTGACCCGTGTCGCCGGGCCATCGAAGATGCCGGGGAACGCACTCCTGACGAGGTTGCTCGCGGGGATGGCTGGCTGGTGGCCGTCGGTGCGATCTCCGTGGGTCTTGCACTCATAGTGTCGCTGGGCGAGTCGACGCTCATGAACAGTCGCACCAGACGTCTCCAATGTCGGCTATACGGCGGGGAAGGGACTTTGCGGTCGCGCGTTTGCGGGGCAGGACCCGGCCAGGAGCCGTCGTAGCCGGAGGGCAGCTTTCCAGCATCTCAACCGGCCTCGCTGAACTTGGCGGAGATCCGACTTCGCCTTCCAAGGGCAGTGTGGCCGCGCGACGGCGGCCCACACCTCACCTGGCCGGCGCGAACACCACCTTCCAGTCGTTCTTCATG
>DAOMFL010000169.1:0-2254 GCA_035429805.1 Burkholderiaceae bacterium | reverse complement strand
GCCGCCGGCAGGCCGCCGCCCTGGCCCTGGAAGGCCACCGTCGTCATCCCGCTGCGGTTCGGGATGCGCCCGGTCTGCATCGCGGCGCGGCCCGGCGTGCAGCTGGGCTGCGCATAGAACGAGAAGAAGGTCATGCCTTCGGCCGCCATGCGGTCGAGGCTCGGGGTGGGCATGCCGCGCCCCTCTCCGCCACCGTAGGGACCGGCATCACCATAACCGTGATCGTCGGCCACGATAAAAAGGATGTTCGGCTTGTCGGCCGCTTGCACCGACGCCGTGAAGGTGGCGGCCATGAGGCCCGCCATGCAAAGCTGCTTGATGCGATGTGTCATCAACTCCTCCTGTCGTTCCTGCCTTGTCGTGCGCCGGGAGTCGGCGCCCAACCCCTGCTGAATTTCTACGATCGAGAAAAGCGGAAAGAACCCTCCTGGTACGCGTTCGCCGGGGCGAAGGCCGGTTGAAGATGCGCCGCACGGTTCAACTCGGCGGCCATGCGCGACGCCGCCGGACCAGCATGGCCGAAGAACTTCTTGAGGCCCGGGCACAGGTAATTCAGGCCGGCCTCGCCGTCGGGCGTCCGCAGCAGCCGGTTCTTCGGACACTCGCCCCAGCAATCCTTCAGGTAGTCGCAGTGCCGGCAGTAACCCGGCAGCGCCTCGGATTTCGCGTAGCCGAACTTCACCTGCTTCGGCTGGAACGCCAATTCGGCAAGCGAGCGCTGGGCGACGCTGCCAAGCCGATACTCCGGGTACACGTAGTGATCGCAGGAATAGACGCTGCCGTCGTGCTCCAGCGCCATGCCCTTGCCGCAGAACTCGGCGTGGATGCACAGCTGCGACGGCTGACCCATGCGCTGCACTACCAGCGTTTCACAAAAGTTGACCAGCGCCTTGCCGACGTCCCGCTTGAGCCATTCGTCCCACACCGAGCACAGGAAGTCGCCGTACTCGAGCGGATCCACCGACCACGGCGTCACGACCGACAACGGGTGGTCGGGCGAAGCCCGCGGCGTTCCGACTACCGGCAGCCCCGCCGGATCCCAGGTCTGCGGCGCGGTGGTCTCGAAGACACGCGGCTCCACGATCGGGATGAACTGCAAGTAGGTCGATCCGAGCTCGCGTCGCAGGAAGCGGTAGATCCGGCGTCCGAAGCGCGCGTTGTGGCGGTGCACGCAGGTCAGGGTGTTGAACCGCACCCCGTGCCGGCGCAGCAACTGCGCGGCGTCGTACACAGCATCGAAGCTCGGCCGGCCCTGCGCCGTAACGCGATCGTGGTCATGCAGTTCGCGCGGCCCGTCGATCGACAGGCCGACGAGAAAGCGGTGCTCTTTCAGAAACGTCGCCCAAGCCTTGTCGAGCAGGATGCCGTTGGTCTGCAGGTCGTTCTCGATGCGCTGCCCGGCCTTTGCATGCTTCTTCTGCAGCGCGACGACCTTGCGGTAGAAGTCGAGGCCGGCGAGAGTAGGTTCCCCACCCTGCCACGAGAACACCACCTCGTCGCCGGTCACGCTGTCGATGTAGTCGCGGATGAAGCGCTCGAGCACTTCATCGCCCATGCGGCCGCGGCCGAGCCCGCCGTCCAGTTGGTGCTTGCTGAGATAGAAGCAATAGCTGCAGCGCAGGTTGCAGGCGGCGCCGACCGGCTTGGCCATCACGTGGAACCGGCGCACGGCGCGGTCCGCCGCAAGGCTCGGCGCGTGGTACTTATCCGGTGCGAGGGTGTGTGTCACGAGAGACTCAGGCGCGTTCATCGCTTGAACTGCATGTTGAAGCCCGCGAAGATCTGCCACTTCGGGTAGCCCGCGCCCTTGTCGGCCACCGACCACTGCGGCTCGATGAACACGTTGAAGACCACGTCCTTGGTTGGAATCACCTGCCCGATACCGACGCCAAGCGGCATGCTGTACGTGTCGTTCTCGAAGTTGTAGACCCAGATCGGCGCCGAGCGGAGGTATAGGCCCTTGCCCAGCTGGTAGAAGAGGAAGGGCTGGAACGCGCCGACGTTGACGTCCGGACGATCGTCCTTGCCGGCGAAACTCGCCTGCCACGTCAGCAGGTAGCCGTACTGGAATTTGCGCGAGCTGGCGTTGAACAGCACGTTCGCGAAGCCGGCCGACCACTTGCCGCTGCCGACGTCGTCGTTGCCCGTCGGCGCGGTGATCTGCGGTCCGATGCCGAAGCTGACCGCAGGATTGCCGGTGTCGATCAGGTAGGCCGCGAACGCATTCAGGTCGCCGATCCCGGTGGTCTTGTTG
>DAOMFL010000168.1:0-2372 GCA_035429805.1 Burkholderiaceae bacterium | reverse complement strand
CTAGTTGGTGCGGACCGCGCCTTCCTCAGGCTCGGGCCAGTCGCGGATGTACGCCTTCAGCATCTTGTTCTCAAAGCTCTGCTCCTCGAGCACCGCCTTCGCCACGTCGTAGAAGGAGATCACGCCTGCGAGCGTGCGCCCGTCGAGCACCGGAAGGTAACGGGCATGGCGCTCCAGCATCAGGCGCCGGACCTCCATCACTTCGGTCTCCGGTGTCACCGTCAGCGGCGCGTCGTCCATCACCTTCCGCACGCTGGCGTCGCCGAGGCTGCCGGCATTGCCGTGGATCTGGTTGATGATTTCGCGGAAAGTCAGCATGCCGACCAGGTCGCCGTATTCCATCACCACCACGGAGCCGATGTCCTGCTCGGCCATCAGCGCGGTCGCACGCACGAGCGGAGTGTCCGGGGTGACGGTGTACAGGGCGGTGCCCTTGACTCGCAGGATGTCGCTGACCTTCATCGTTCTCCTCCGCCACGCCGGCCCGACGACGCGCAACCAGCCGATCCTAGCCCCGGCCTACGGCACGAACAAGGGAGCTTTAGAGCCGGCGCAGCCAGCCCAATCCCGCGGATGTGCCACCCGGTCGCGGATCCGCGGGACGGTACTCGCAGCCGATCCAGCCTGCGTACCCCAGCCGGTCGAGCTCGCGGAAGATCGCGACGCTGTTGACTTCACCGGTATCCGGCTCGTGCCGCTCGGGCACGCCCGCCACCTGGACATGGCCGATCCGATCGAAATGGCGCTGCAGCCGCCGGATCAGGTCGCCGTGCAGGATCTGCAGGTGATAGATGTCGAACTGCAGCGCAAGCTCGCGTCGGGCCAGCCTCTCGATCGTCGAGATCGCCAGCGGCAGCCCATCCATGAAGTAGCCGGGCACGTCGCGCGGGTTGATCGGCTCGATCAGGACGGTGATGCCGTGCGGAGCCAGCCGGTCGCAGGCGCTCACGAGATTCCGCTCATAGGCCGTGAGCGCCTCCGAGCGAGAAACCCCGGCACCCGGAATGCCGGCCATCACGTGGACGCGTGGCGCGCCGGCCGCACGTGCGTAGTCGAGCGCGCGCTCGATCGAGGCGTCGAACTCCGCCTCACGGCCGGGCAGCGCCGCCAGGCCGCGCTCGCCGCGGCTGAAGTCGCCCGCCGGCGCATTGAGCAGCACCAGTTCCGTCTTCGCGGCATCCAGCGCGCGGCGAAAGTCGCCCGCGTCGACGTCATAGGGAAACTGCACCTCGACGGCTGCAAAGCCGTCGCGCGCGGCCGCTGCGATGCGCTCCACGAGCGCGAACTCGGGGTACATCAAGCTGATATTGGCGGCAAAGCGCGGCATCGCGATCAGGCGAGCAGCTGCTTGAAGTGCTCGAGTTCCGCCAGCACCGTGGCGCGCACCGCCGGCTCCCACACCGAGTGCCCGGCGTCCGGCACGATCGTATAGCGCGCCGACGGCCACGCCCGCGCCAGGTCATCGGCGCTGACGATCGGGCACACCATGTCGTAGCGGGCGTGCACGATCGACGCCGGGTGCCGGCGAATGCGATCGATGTTCCCGAGCAGCTGGTCCGGCCCGAGGAAGCAACGATGCGCGAAATAATGCGCTTCGAGGCGCGCCAGCCCCAGCGCCTCGCTGGCGAAGTGCCGCACGAGTTCCGGGTTGGGCAGCAGTGTCGAGCAGGCGCCTTCGTACTCGCTCCAGGCGCGGGCAAAGCTCACGTGCACGCGCGGGTCCGGATCGAACAGCCGCCTGAGGTACCCGCGCAGCAGGTCGTTGCGCTCGCTCTCCGGCAGCATGCCCGCGAACTTCTGCCAGGCTTCCGGAAACACCTGTCGCAGTCCGTAGAGAAACCAGTCGATCTCGCTTTGGCGGCCCAGGAAGATGCCGCGCAGAAGAAAGCCGGTGCAGCGGTCCGGATGGGCCTGACCATAGGCCAGCCCCAGCGTGCTGCCCCAGGACCCACCGAACACCAGCCAGCGCGGGATTCCAAGGTACTCGCGCAGCAGTTCGATGTCGGCAACCAGTTGCTGCGTCGTGTTGGACTGCACCTCGCCAAGCGGCGTCGACGCGCCGGCACCGCGCTGGTCGAACAGGATCGCGCGAAAGAACTCCGGATCGAACAGGCGGCGATGCTCGGGCGAGCAACCACCTCCGGGGCCGCCGTGCAGGAACAGCACCGGCACCCCGTTCGGGTTGCCGACCGACTCCCAGTACATCGTGTGCAGGTCGTCGAGCGCGAGCATGCCGCTGTCGTGCGGCTCGATCGACGGGTGCAACGGGGCGCGGGCGTCCATGACAGGCGCAGAGTGTACGAGCGCCGGCGGGCCCGGCTCCGCCACGCGGCGCGCGGACGCACGCTCTGGCGCGGCCGTGCCGGCGGCCT
>DAOMFL010000167.1:0-2541 GCA_035429805.1 Burkholderiaceae bacterium | reverse complement strand
CCAGCGCGCGGCCGCGGTCGAGTACCCATCCGACCAGCGGCTGCAGGATGCCGGCACCAAGGAAGATGCCGGTGTTGACCACGGAAGTGGCGATTCCCGAGTACTGCGGGGGATTGGCCTCCTTGGCAATGGTCCACGAGAGCGTGAAGCCAGGAATCAGCAGCCCCATCAGCAGGAACCAGGCCAGCGTGGCCCACTGCGGCCATTGCACATGCGCCAGCCATGGCAGCCACGACAGCGTGTAGAGCAGGACCGCGGCACGCATGACGCCGCGCCGGCTGCGCAGCCGGTCGGAGATGACACCGATCGCCATCGAGCCGAAGGCGACGCCGAGCAGCATCAGGCTCGAGTGCTGCGCCGCCTGAACACGCGACATGCCGTGCACCTGCTGCAGATAGGGCACCGCCCAGAGACCGGCGAAGGCGAGGAAGCTGCCGCCGACGCCGAGGTTGACGATGAAGGGCGGCCAGGTGGCAGGATTGGCCAGCACGCGCGCGACCGCCTGCTTCCACGGTACGTGCGTCGTCGTCGGAAGCGGGGGGTTCACGGCCGGCAATCCAAGCTCCTCCGGCCGGTCCCGCACGCGCAGCCAGGTGGCCAGGGCAAGCAGACCGGACAACACCGCCAGCGCAACGAACACCGCGCGCCATGAGGTCTGTGTGACGACCCACGCCAGCGGCGCGCCGGCGATCACGGCACCGAGATTGCCCGCGAACATCGTGACGCCGGCGAGCGTGGCGAACTTGCCCGGCGGAAACCAGACGGCGGAGAGTTTCAGGACCGCAATGAACGCGACGGACACGCCAATGCCGACCAGCGTGCGGCCGACCGCCGCGACTTCCCAGACGGGCGCGAGCGCGAACAGCAGCGAACCGACCGCCGCGATGGCGGAGCCCGTTGCCAGGATCCTGCGCGGGCCGAGCGTGTCGGCCAGCACACCCACCGGGATCTGCAGCACCGTGTATACGTAAAAGTAGGTCGCTGCGAGCGTGCCCAGCACGGTGCTGCTGATGGAAAACGCGCGTGTCAGCTCGCCGGCAATCGCGGCCGGGGCGGTGCGATGGAAGAACGACAGTACGAAGCTGGCGAGGGCCAGCCCGAAGACGACTCGACGTGCGCCGGCGAGCGAGATCACGGGTGACCCGATCGTTCGGCTAGCGCGCGGGCGGGGCGCGGAAGTAGCGCGGCTCGACGAAGAGCGAATTGATCTCCACGCGTTTGACTTCCGGGTGGTCCGGGACCGCGAACAGCACCGGCGTGATCAGTTCCTCGAACAGGCCGCGCAGGCTGCGGGCGCCGGACTTGTACTCGATCGCCAGGTCGGCGATCTCCTCGAACGCGCGCGGCGCGACGACCAGCTCGACGTCCTCGCTCTTCATGATCGCCTGGAACTGGCGGTAGATGCAGTTGCGCGGCTCCGTCATGATGCGAACCAGCATGTCGCGCGTGAGATCCTGGAAGCGCGCCACGATTGCCAGTCGCCCGGTGAATTCCGGAATCAGGCCGAACTCGACGAGGTCGGTCGGCTTCACGCGTGCGTTGAGCCGCGTCAGGATCTTCTGATTGTCGTCATCCGACGTTGCAACAAAACCGAACCCGTGGCTCTGCGACATGATCGCGTCCAGCCCCACGAAGGCGCCGCCGCAGATGAACAGCACGTTCGTCGTATCGAGGTATTGGCCGCTGCGCAGCCGGACCGGTGCGCCTTCCATGATCTTCAGCAGCGCGTGCTGCACGCTTTCGCCCGACTGGCCGCGTGCCGCTGCGTCGACGGCGGAGCGCAGCTTGTCGATCTCGTCGATGAAGACGATGCCCTGCTGCGTGCGGGCGACGTCACCCTCGGCCTTGTCGTGCAGTCGCTCGAGGATTGCCTCGATCTCGTCGTTGACGTAACGCGACTGCGCGAGCGAGGTCGCGTCCGCCGTCACGAAGGGAACCCCGAGCAGGCGCGCCAGTGACTCGCACATCAACGTCTTGCCGGTCCCGGTCGGGCCGACCAGCAGCACGTTGCTCTTGGTGATTTCGAGGCCTTCCAGCTGCGAACGCGCAATCTTCTTGTAGTGCGCGTAGACGGCGACCGCGAGGATCTTCTTCGCTTCGTCCTGGCCCACGACGTACTGGTCGAGGTGGCGAACGATCGCGCTGGGGGTCAGCTTCGGGTCGAGCAGGCTCATGGTTCGTGGTCGATTGTCTCAGGCGCGCTGCGCGTAGCGCCAGCCCAGCTCGGCCAGCGCCTTCGCGTTGGCGCCGGCCTGCCTAGCGTTGTCCGACGAGGCAAGCCCTTCGGTCGCGCGCTTGTAGACGCCCTGCAGGATGGCCGCGATGCGGAACAGGTTGTAGGCGAGATAGAAGTTCCAGTGTTCGATCGCGGGTCGGCCGGTGCGTTCGACGTAACGCCGGATGTACTCCTGCTCGTCGGGAATGCCTAGCGCGGCAAGATCGAGGCCGGCGATGCCGCGGAATGCGCCCGGCGGGATGTGCCAGCTCATGCAGTGGTAGGAAAAGTCGGCCAGCGGATGGCCGAGGGTCGAAAGCTCCCAG
>DAOMFL010000166.1:0-2630 GCA_035429805.1 Burkholderiaceae bacterium | reverse complement strand
CCGTACTACCTGACGCACAAGGCCGACAAGCTCGGCTATCACCCGCAGGTGATCCTCGCCGGCCGCCGCATCAACGACGGCATGGGCAAATACGTGGCGGAACAGACCGTAAAGAATCTGATCCAGTCCGGCAGGAACGTGAAGGGTGCCCAGGTAGCCGTGCTGGGTCTCACCTTCAAGGAAAACTGCCCCGACCTTCGGAACTCCCGGGTCATCGACATCATCCGGGAGCTCGAGTCCTACGGCGTCGAAGTCAGCGTCCACGATCCGCTGGCCGATGCGGCGGAGGCGACGCATGAGTATGGCGTGACGCTGAAGTCGTGGGAGGAGTTACCCCGTGCCGATGCAATCGTGCTCGCCGTGGCGCACGACGAGTTCAGGCGTAAGGCGGTCGACGGGCTGCTCGGCAAGCTGCAGCCCGGAGGGCTCGTCGTTGACGTCAAGTGCCAGATGGATGCTGAGCAGCTGCGCGCGAAGGGCGTTGCCGTGTGGCGACTTTAGGCGTTCGTGTCAGGCGTAGGAAGCGCCGGAAGGTTTGTTGCGATGCAATATACATCTGACAATCTCTGGTCCAGATCCCGCCGGCGGATGGCCGTCGTCGGGGTTTCTCGCTGTGGGAGTGCAGGTCGAGCTAGACGGAGCTCGCGAGTGGGAAGGGCGACCGTCAACCTGAGACTTCGTGCCTCTGCAGTGTCTTTGGCGAGGCCTGCGTCCTCGCGCGCGAGTTCCTGTTGCCGCGGCTGAGCCGGCGCGGGCTCTCCCCGACACTGCTTGCGCGGTACGGCGCGCTGAGCCGCCCGTCCGGAGTGCGGCGCGCGCTTCTGCTTTCTGCGGTGTGCGCGCTCGTTCCTGCGTCGGTGTGGCCCCAGACCCTTCAGTCCACGATCGAGCGCGTCAAGTCGTCGGTGGTCGCGATCGGCACGTTCCAGACGACCCGGGTCCCGCAGTTCCGCTTTATGGGAACCGGCTTCGTCGTGGGAGACGGAACCCTGGCCGCGACCAATGCGCATGTCATTTCCGCAACACTCGAGCCGGGCGCGGACCCCGAGGTGCTGGTCGCGCTGCTGCCCGGCGCCGAGGTGTCGCGCGTCGGCGTGCGCAAGCTGTCACGCGTCGCCGAAGATGCCGAGCACGACGTTGCGCTGTTGAAGATGGACGGGCCGCCCCTTCGTCCGCTGGCGTTGCGCGACTCGGCGACTGTGTCCGAAGGTGACAGCCTGCTTTTCACCGGATTTCCGATCGGGGGCGTGCTGGGGCTCTTTCCCGCGACCCATCGGGCGATGGTGGCCGCGATCGCGCCGGTGGCGATGCCATCACCGACCGGCCGCCAACTGGATCCGAAGGTCGTGCGCCGGATCCGGGAGGCGGCGTTTTCGGTCTTTCAGCTGGATGCCACCGCCTTCCCGGGAAACAGCGGCAGCCCGCTTTACGACCCCGCCACCGGGGAGGTCGTAGGCATTCTGAACATGGTCTTCGTCAAGGGGACGAAAGAGTCCGCCCTGACACAGCCGTCGGGCATCAGTTACGCGATTCCCTCGAATTTCCTCATCGAGCTCGTCGCTCGCGTGAAGCCCTGATGTTGCCCATGGCGGGCGGCCAAGGGTCCGGCAGCGCGGGCCGCGGCTTATGCACGGCTGAACACAGCTCCTTAGACGAAGGGCGAAGCTGGGCACCCGTTGTGGCCTGCAGCCGACGAATAGCCATTGCCGCATTGCGACGACCTGTATAGGCTCCGCAACGGGGATCGCAGCTTCGGACTTGGGGAGGACTACCAAACACAACTGAAACGTGCAGGAAGCGGATTTCCCTCCGCCTCTCTCCGTCGTGCGGCGTTCGCTGCACCATCACCAGCTGACTGTCAAGAGGAATTGGCCACATGCTACGAGCGACGGCTCGGGCTGGTCAGGGTTCCCTTCTCCTCTGAAACTGCGCAATCGGTGGTTCTCGCCGGAGAGATTTCGCCGCAAGGGGCTCCGAGTCTGTCGCACTCACGACATTTAGATCATCCAGAGTACGTCCAAACCAAAGACCCGCCCGACGCTTAGGCGCGCAAGGGGGCCATAGGAAGGAACTGCTGTGATCAGTATTTCGCGCCGCCCGCTGCCGGTAGCTTCATTTGCCGACATGGGCTTGTTTGCCGCCTTCTGCATCGCATCGATGCTGCTGGCGGCAGTCATGCAGCTCGGGCCCTACGGGCTCAGTGCTCGCACGATGTTGTTCGACGCGATCGTCTTTGCCGCGATCACGTCCGCCGTCGGGACAATGTTTGGCCTGTTCCGGTCCGGCGAGCGAAAGTCATTGGGCGTCGTAGTCACGCGCACGATGCTGGCGCTGGCCGTGGGTGGGCCCCTCTGCTACGTGCTTTTCGGCTTGGTGCCCGGAGGCAGCGGGCCGCGCAGCGTGCTGCCTTATGCGGCGCTCTTCACCCTCGCAAGCGTGATTCTGGTCCGGCCTCTGCTGGTCGCTGCTGTCGCGTCCAGCGTTGGTTCGCGCCGCATTCTGATCGTTGGCACCGGCCCCGAGGCGCTCGCCGTCGAGGAAATTATCGAGAGCCAGGGTCCGCGTGGTGCGGTCGTGGTGGGCTTTTACCCGGCGGGTTCGCGCGACGAGCAGGAACTCAGCCACCCCAG
>DAOMFL010000165.1:0-2630 GCA_035429805.1 Burkholderiaceae bacterium | reverse complement strand
CTCTCATCGCCTGCGGAGCGGTCTGTCGTCGTCGCCGACTATGCGGGTTCGCGACGCGTGCGATCAAGCGCCCGCTTCCCCGCGATGCGGTAGGCCGATGGTTCGGTCCTTCGCATCGACCTGCGGATGACGCGGATTCCTGTCATGTGAATCCGTCGCTACGCGGATGGATTCCTGCGAATTTTTTGCAGCTTTCGCCTCCGGGCCGCGCGCTACCATTCAACTTCGCCCGAGACTGCCGCATGACCTTGCCCCTATGAGCCTGCCCAAGCGAGTCCGTATCGTCGACGTCGGCCCGCGCGACGGCCTACAGAACGAGAAGCAGATGATCCCGGCGGACGTCAAGATCGAGCTGGTCGATCGCCTGACCGCGGCCGGTTTCGGGGCGATCGAGGTCACATCGTTCGTGTCGCCCAAGTGGGTGCCGCAGATGAGCGACGGCGCCGACGTGATGGCGCGCATCCGTCGCAAGCCGGGCGTCGTCTATTCGGTGCTCGTGCCCAATCTGAAGGGCTTCGAAGGCGCACTGGCGGCGCGCGCCGACGAGATCGTCGTCTTCGGCGCGGCCAGCGAGGCGTTTTCGCAGAAGAACATCAACTGTTCGATCGCCGAGTCGATCGAGCGCTTCCGGCCCGTCGTTGCCGCGGCGCGCGAAAATGGCATGCAGGTGCGCGGCGCCATTTCCTGTGCGCTGGGGTGTCCGTATCAGGGTGAGGTCGAACCCTCTGCCGTCGGCTATGTCGCAAGTCTGATGAAGGAGATTGGCGTACAGCATGTCGGGGTCGCTGACACGATCGGTGTGGGCACACCCGAGCGAACCAAGCGCGCGATGGAAGCCGCGCTGGCGCACTACGACCTGGCCGACGTCTCGGGTCACTTCCACGACACCTACGGCATGGCGACGGCGAATGTCTACGCCTGCCTGGAACTGGGCGTCGCCACCTTCGACACCAGCATCGCAGGCCTCGGCGGCTGCCCGTACGCCAAGGGTGCCACCGGCAATGTCGCGACCGAGGATGTGCTCTATCTGCTCAACGGGCTCGGCATCGAGACCGGGATCGACTTCGGCCAGGTCGTCGCGACCGGGCAGTGGATCAGCGGCATCCTGAATCGCAAGGCGTACTCGCGAGCCGGCAACGCGGTCTCTTCTCGTAACTTGGCGGCGTAGCCCTGCAATAGGCTGCTCCCGGAGCGGATCCGACTGCGTGGCACCGAGTTGGCGTTATCGTTGGGGCCGATGACGTCCCTCGTTAACTTCACGGCCACGGCTTCGAGGCACGCGCTGCGCTGGGCGCTTCGAGGCGTCATCCTGCTCATTGCACTCTGTCTGGCGATCGCCCTCGGCTTCACCCTCTATGCCGTGAGCGCCCTGCCACCGCTGCAGCCCTGGCACACGGAGCGCCTGACCGGCGAGTACACGGCGCTCGGGCATGGCGACCTGGATTTCGCCGGTTACCTGCAGCTCGAAGACAGACTGTTCGAAGAGTTTTCCCGCACTGTCGCCCGCTGGGATCGCGCCGACGAGGCCTTCGCCCACAGCCGCTTCGACCCGCAGGGCACACTCAATCGGCTTGCGGACGGGGCGCGCTACAACCGCTCGTACCGCCTCACGCCGACGGCGCCGCGTGGCACCGCGCTGCTGATGCACGGGCTGACCGACTCGCCCTATTCTATGAAGGCGCTGGCCGAGTCGCTGTACGCGAAGGGTTTCGAGGTCACCGTGCTGCGCTTGCCGGGCCACGGCACGCTGCCGTCGATGATGCTCGAGATGTCGCATCGCGACTGGGTTGCGGCGATGAAGCTCGCCGCGCGCGACGTGGTGGCACGCACGGCGCCGGGCCAGCCGTTCTACATCGGTGGCTATTCGACCGGCGGAACGCTGGCGCTGCTCTATGCGCTGGACTCCCTGAACGACCCGGCCCAGCGCCGGCCGGACCGCGTGCTGCTGCTGTCACCGGCCATCGAGCTGACGCGCGTGGCCGCGCTTGCGAACATCATCGATGTCGCCAGTGTCGTACCGCTGCCCGTCCTCGAAAAGGTGCGCTGGCAGGAAGTCGCATCCGAATTCGATCCGTACAAGTTCAATTCCTTCCCGGTCAACGCGTCGCGGCAGGTCAACCGCGCCACGCGGACCCTGCAGCGCGAACTTGAACGAGCCATTGCCGATGGCCGCATCTCCGGGATGCCACCGGTCATCGCATGGCAGTCCGTCGTCGACTCGACCGTCGGCGCGACCGGCACTGTGGATACGCTGTTCGCCCGGCTAAGCGGGCCCCAGCATCAACTGATCTTGTTTGACGTCAATCGCAGTGCCGCCCTGCGCAGCGTGCAGCGCCCGGCCGCGCGCGAACTCATCGAACGCACGGAACGTAGCCGTCCCGGCTACACGCTGGACGTCGTGACCAACGCGGCCAAGGACCGCGAAGGCGTGATGGTTTATCGACTCTCGCCCGGGGGAATCGTGACCGAGCAAGCCACCGATGTGGCCTGGCCGGCGGATCTCGTCTCGCTCGGCCACGTGGCTCTGCCGTTTCCGCCGGATGATCCGGTCTACGGCTTCAGGCGCGGCAGCGGGCGCGGCGGCATCCCGAGCATCGGGTCCTGGCTGCTGCGCGGAGAAAGCGGTGCCA
>DAOMFL010000164.1:0-3155 GCA_035429805.1 Burkholderiaceae bacterium | reverse complement strand
GGTCGACGCCCTTGATGACGCGCACGTTGCCGAAGGTCTTCTCGACGCCGTTCAGCTGCAGGTAGGACATCTTGTTCTCCAGTTCACTTGACGGCGCCGAAGGTCATGCCCTGAACGAGCTGCTTCTGGCTGAACCAGCCGACGACGACGATCGGTGCGATGGCCATCAGCGACGCCGCCGACAGCTTGGCCCAGAACAGTCCTTCGGGGCTCGAGTACGACGCGATCAGCACCGCCAGCGTGCCCGCCTTGGCCGAGCTCAGGTTCAGCGACCAGAAGGCCTCGTTCCACGACATCACCAGACACAGCAGGCCGGTCGAGGCCAGCGTGCCCATGGCCAGCGGGCGGATCACCTGCGTGAATTCGTCCCACAGCGTGGCGCCGTCCATGCGTGCGGCCTCGAGGATGTCGGGCGGGATGTCCTTCAGGCCCGAGTACAGCATCCACACCATGATCGGCAGGTTCGACAGCGTGAAGACGACGATCAGCGCGGTCAGCGAGTCGAGCAGCCCGGCCGTCTGCGTCAGCACGTAGATCGGCACCAGCGCGCCGACGGCCGGCATCATCTTCGTCGACAGCATCCACATCAGGATGTCGCGCGTGCGCTTGGTGCGGAAGAAGGCCATCGAATACGCCGCCGGCGCGGCGATCGCCAGGCCGAGCAGGGTCGAGATCACGCTGGTGATGACCGAGTTCTTGGCGTGCAGAACGTAGTCGCTGCGCGCGTTGACCTCGGCAAAGCTCTCCAGCGTCGGCGTGAAGAACAGCTGCGGCGGGATCGAGATCGCCTGCTGTTCGGTCTTGAACGCCGTCAGCGTCAGCCAGATCAGCGGGAACACGACGAGCAGTGTCGCGGTCCAGGCGGCGACGGTGCGCAGCACGAGGGTCCAGGTCTTGTTCATGCCTGTCTCCTCAATCCAGGTTCTTGCCGATCAGGCGGATCAGGAACACCGCGGCAATGTTCGCCAGCACCACCGCAAAAAGTGCGCCGGCCGACGCGACACCGACGTCGAAATTCATCAGCGCCTGCTTGTAGATCAGGAAGGCGACGTTCGTGCTCGCGTTGCCCGGGCCGCCGCCGGTGGTGGTGAAGATCTCGGCGAACACGCTCATCAGGAAGATCATCTCGATCATGATGACCACGGCGATCGGCCGCGCCAGGTGCGGCAGCGTCAGGTACCAGAACTTCTGCAACGGGTTGGCGCCGTCCATGCCGGCGGCTTCCATCTGGTCGCGGTCCAGCGACTGCAGGCTGGTGATGAAGATCAGGCAGGCGAAGGGCAGCCACTGCCAGGCGACGATGATGATGATCGACAGCAGCGGGTGGTCGACCATCCAGTCGACCGGCTGCAGACCGAAGAACATCCAGACCTGCGCGAGGATGCCGTAGACCGGGTTCATCATCATGTGCTTCCACAGCAGCGCATTGGCCGTGGGCATCACGAAGAAGGGCGAGATCAGCAGCACGCGCACGAGCCCGCGGCCGGGGAAGGCCTCGTTGACCAGCAGCGCGAGCGCGACGCCGAGCACGACCGTGATCACGATCACCGCGCCGAGCAGCAGCAGCGTGTTGACTACCGACGCGCCGAAGTCGGGGTCGGTGAAGAAGAACTCGTAGTTCGCGAGGCCGATGAACTCCTTCTCGCCGGGCTGCATCAGGTTGTAGCGGACCGTCGAGAAGTAGATCGTCATCAGCAGCGGCACGATCATCCACAGGAAGAGCGTGGCCACCGCCGGCGCCATCAGCGTTCGCGGCAAGGTGCGGTTCATGGCGGAGCGTCTCCTGTCGCCGACTCGCAGTGGTTTGAAGCGGCCGCGGATTCGGCTCTGGCGTGGGCATCACATCGACACGATGTAAGCCTTCACCGAGGCGCAAGCGCGTTGCCGGTCCGCGGGCGGCGCCACCGGCGCGGAGACGCCGCCCGACTTTCGCGGGGTTACTTGTAGTACCCGGCCTTGCGCATCTCGCGGTCGGCCGCGGTCTGCGACGCCTTCAGCGCCTGGTCGACCGTGGCCTTGCCGGCGAGCGCTGCGCTCATCTGCTGGCCGACCGCGATGCCGATCGCCTGGAACTCGGGGATCGCGGCGAACTGCACGCCGACGTACGGGCTCTTCGGCAGCGTGCTGTCGTTCGGATTCGCGCTGTCGATCGCCTTCTTCTCGGCTTCGGCGAACTTCGCCGCCTTCAGGAACTCGGGGTTCGCGTAGGTCGACTTGCGCGTGCCGGTCGGCACCGAAGCCCAGCCCTTTTCCTTGGCCACCAGATTGATGTAGTCCTTCGAGGTCGCCCAGCCGATGAACTTCTGCGCCGCGTCGGCGTTCTTCGTGCCGGCGGGCACGCCGAGCGCCCAGGCCCACAGCCAGTTCGCGCCCTTCTGCGTTGCGGAATAGGGTCCTTGGGCGAACGCGACCTTGTCGGCGACCTTGCTCTGCTTCGGGTCGGTGATGAACGACGCGGCGATCGTCGCGTCGATCCACATCGCGCACTTGCCTTCGTTGAACAGTGCGAGGATCTCATTGAAGCTGTTCGACGCCGAGCCGGGCGGGCCGTACTTGGTCAGCAGCTCGACGTACATCGTGATCGCGTCCTTCCACGGCTTGCTCTCGAGCTGCGGCTTCCATTGCATGTCGAACCACTGGCCGCCGTAGCTGTTGACCATCGTCGTGATGAAGGCCATGTTGTCGCCCCAGCCCGGCTTGCCACGCAGGCAGATGCCGTAGACGCCGTTCGTCGGGTCGTGCATCTTGGCTGCGGCGTCGCGTATGTCGGTCCAGGTCGGGCGCTCGGCGAACTTGATGCCGGCCTTGTCGGCCAGGTCCTTGCGGTACATCAGCATCGAGCTCTCGCCGTAGAACGGCGCGGCGTACAGCTTGCCGTCGACCGACAGGCCGTTGCGCATCGCCGGCAGCAGGTCGTCGACGTCGTAGGCGGCATCGAACTTCAGTTCCTTGAGCCAGCCCTTCTTGCCCCAGATCGGTGTCTCGTACATGCCGATCGTCATCACGTCGAACTGGCCGCCTTTGGTCGCGATGTCGGTCGTGACGCGCTGGCGCAGCACGCCTTCCTCAAGGGTGACCCACTTCAGCTTGATATCCGGGAAGGCCTTCTCGAACTGCGGCGTCAGCTTCTGCATCTCGATCATGTGGCCGTTGTT
>DAOMFL010000163.1:0-3188 GCA_035429805.1 Burkholderiaceae bacterium | reverse complement strand
CAGTGTTAACCATGTGTCCGGAATGAGGTGTAAACCATGTGATCGGAATACACCCGATGGAAATGGTGGCCAGGGACGGAATCGAACCATCGACACGCGGATTTTCAGTACGGCGGAGAGTGACGTTCGGCGAGAGTAAGCCGAAGGCTAGGGACGCTTTTCCGCGGCGCCGACCGAACCGCCCCACCCGACCGAGCCCATACCGAGCCCTGCGGGCGGTGACCGGCCGGGCGGCGCGGTAAGCCGAAGAATCGCAAGGGGTCAGCGGCATCGCGACCGAGCAGGGACCGAACTGGGCGGCTCGCGGCCCGCGAGCGTCGCCTTGCCGGAATGATGGAAGCACCCGACTCGAGTTCTGAACGACCGCAACA
Organism: Burkholderiaceae bacterium; assembly: GCA_035429805.1. Taxonomy (GTDB): domain Bacteria; phylum Pseudomonadota; class Gammaproteobacteria; order Burkholderiales; family Burkholderiaceae_F; genus JALORV01. The sequence goes on along the minus strand of DAOMFL010000163.1, from coordinate 2,817 downwards.
AGTCGGGGTGACGTCACTCAGCCGTAGACCGCCGATCCTCCGTTGACGGATGAGTCGACAAGAACGTGGGCAGCGTCCCTCCCCCAGCGACCTTCTCGACCCTCGCCAGCAGATCCGTCAGGCGGCCGCGCGCAATTCCATGGGCATCCGCAAATGCGAACGCGTAACGGTCGGCGGCCCGTTCGTCGGCCCGAGAATAGCCGGACTGAATCAACACGACCGGCGCGGCCGCCGCCAAGGACGCGGGACTGCTCGGATCACCAGTCATCGCCGCAACAACAAGTGTCGTGCCGAGGCCTTCGAAAAGTTGTTTGAGACTGTCCCGATTGAGTTCGTGTCCAGTTTCGTGGGCCAACACGAGCAGCAGTTCGTCATCGTTCTGGCTCAGTTCGACGAGCTGGTCGGTGATGATGATCACGCCCCCAGGGAGCGCCAGGGCATTGGGCCCGACACTTTGGCTGGAGCGAAACTCAAGGCGCAACGGTGGCTCCGTGTGGGTCACCGATGCGATCAGCCGATCGAACGACGCGCGGATCTCTCGCTGACGCGCAGCGTCGAGTTGCGAGGGCTCCAGAAGGTGCTCGTCGAACTGCGCCAACGCCAAGCCACCGATCTCTGCGGCGAAGGCCGGGGACACTCGTTCCGCCGCAGCGCTGGCAAGCACCGGCATCCCAAAGCGAACAAAGCACCACGCCCCGGCCAGCACGAGCACCAATGCGGCGAGTGCGTAACGCCACCGCAACTCCATGTGGCGCACCCACGCGCCGCGCCTGTGCGTCAACCGATCTATGAGAGCATCGAATGCTGGATCTACCGGCAGATGCAGCAGGGCGCCGTCCGGCAATTCAATCGACCGGGGAGCCGAGGCGCCGACCCGATCGTGAACCCGCACCTGTCCGATGCGGTACGTGACCAACCCGGCGGATGCGCTGTCGATGGTCAGTCCGCCGTCGTCCGACAGTGCTACGCGAACGCGCGCCGGGGTCGTTCGCGCACCGTCATAGTACTGTCCCTCGACCCGCATCAAAGGCCGAAATCGATGTCAAACAGGTCGCCGATTTCCTCCGCGACCGCGGGAGTACGGACGAGTTCAGTGCCAACAAAGTCATCCACCGGCCCCGGCGCCTCGTAGCCGGTGCACTGGAGCACAAACCGCGCGAGACGCACACGCGCCCATGGCGTAAACAGGCCGACCGTAAACACGATCCCGAGCAGGTTCGAGATGTAGATCCACATCAGGCGCGCCGCGGGCAGCGAGCAATGAAGGCGTACCTGACCGAGCGCGGTTGCCGACAACGTCGGCGTCAGCACCAGCGCCCGCCATAGTCCCATCACGGCGTACACGAGCAGCAGCATGATTGGATACGTAAGGATAACCATTAGCCCAGCCATATAAGCGGTCTGTTGCTGCGTCGGTTGGGACCCGGGCGCAATGCCCAAGTGTTTCGCGGCCATTCCCACCGCGCCGAAACCCACGATGCCGACAGCAATCATCCCGACGATGACGACAGGGGCAACAATCAGCAACGCGCGAATGTAGCCCTTCAGGCCTATGTCGAGCGTAAACCGGGTCGCTCCGTAAGCGCTGTTGTCGATGAGCCAACGATACTTGACACGTGTCGCCCACGGCAGCGCAAGGCCCAGGCTCAGCACCGTCGCGATGGGCGCAAGCAGGTATGCGACGTACGCGCCTCGATAGTCGGGCTGGAAGTCAAAATGCACGCCACGATAGGACGTCACGCGCAGCTGGAACATGCGCGCACGCGTCACGATCCAGGGAATCGCCAGCCACAGCAGCAATAACGGTACGATCGCCAACCGGGGGGCAAATTGGCGAACCACCAGATAGACGACCAGGAACAGAATGGCAATCAGTCGCCCCTTCAGGATCGCAATCGGTCGGCCGTGATAGTCGAACGCATGGCCGGCAAGCGACGTGTTGCCATAGAAGTACTTCATGCGCCGGACCTTGGCCCAGGCGGAATAGATGCCGAGCGTCGCCAGCGATAGCGCGAGATTGACGATCCAGATACGGAAGTATTCGCGCCCGGAGCCACCAAACTCCAAGCGATGCGATTCAGGCCCAGGCGTTCCCTCGGTCACGTTATCCATCACTGGCCTCCCTGCTTTCTATTTTGAATGGGCCGGCCAAGCGTGCCCAATGGCGGTTGACTCTGCAACCGACGGGGGCAAGTCCCTGACATGACTGCCCTTGCGAAATGCCACCCTGGGTGCACGTCACCGTCCTTCCTCGCAGCCCGCGTGACAAGGGCGTGTTCCCGGACCGCTCATGAACTCGGCGTCCGCTCGCACGATCCACGGCTCACGACCCCGGGGTCGCCTCATGGATGGCCAGGACGAGGTTCACGCTTGCGCCGTGAAAACCCCGATCGAAGCACGCCCATAGCGGCGCCGGATCGTCCATCAAGCTGAAGAAGTTCCGCAGCTCGCAATCGCGCGTGCGCTGGTTCTTCTCCTTGCCTTTCGAATGATCAGGCCGGTGCTCGTATTTGTGCGGCAGCCCGAGCACCACCGCCGCGCCGACGGCAACCCACCGGCGCCGCCCCGCCGACGCTCGCTCCATACAGGTCACCTTGATCGCGTCAATGAAGTACGAAACGATCGCGACCGCACGCCAGGCGTCTTCGCCGCGCCGCGAGGCCGAGCAGAAGCAGCAGTGCCGGGAGAGACGTGCGCCCACCCCCTCCACCGCCGCCTCCACCGCCGCCTCCACCGCTGCCTCCGCCGCTGCCACCGCCGCCGGGTCCACCGCCAGTGCCGCCCCCCGATCCGCCGGTAGCATTGAATGTCGCGGTC
>DAOMFL010000162.1:0-3372 GCA_035429805.1 Burkholderiaceae bacterium | reverse complement strand
GCCGCGCGCCGACGTCGAGCCAGAGCGTGCCGGAGGCGTCGGACATCTCGCTGACGCACTCGCCGCTTAAGCGGAAGCGCAGCCAGTCCTTCGGCAGCAGCACCTTGCGCACGCGAGCGAACAACGCCGGCTCGTGCTCGCGCATCCACCACAGCTTGGGCGCAGTGAAACCCGGCATCGCCAGGTTGCCGGCGATTTGGTGTAGGCGCGGCACCGCCGCCTCGAGCGCGGCGCAGGCCTCGCCGCTGCGCCCGTCGTTCCAAAGGATCGCCGGCCGCAGCACCTTGCCGTCGCCGTCGAGCGTGACGGCACCGTGCATCTGACCGGAAAGACCGATCGCGCGCACGGCCGCCATCGCGGCCGGCTGCGCCGCACTCAGGTGCTGCAGTGCGGCGTCGGTGGCGGTCCACCAGTCATCGGGCGACTGCTCGCTCCACAGCGGCTGCGGCCGCTGCACGCTCAGCCGTTCGCCGTGCACGGCGACGATCCGATGCCGCGCGTCGAGCAGCAGCGCCTTCAGCTCCGAGGTGCCGAGGTCGAGGCCGAGGAACATGGCGTTGCCTTCGTTCACATCGGCCGGCCGCCGAAGCGGCGGTCGGCCTGGCGACGGAATTCGCTCGGTGTCAGGCCCTTGAATTCGAGGAAGCGCCGGTTGAAGTTGGCGACGTTGTTGAAGCCGACTTCGTAGCAGATGTGCGTCACCAGACGGTCGGTTTCCATCAGCAACTGGCCGGCGCGGTTGACGCGGATGCGGTTGACGAAGTCGGTGAAGGTGTTGCCGGTGGCTCGGCGAAAGAATCGCGAGAAGCGGCTCTCGCTCATGCCGATCTCGGCCGCCAGGCCGGCGGCCGACAGCGGCTGCGCGTAGTCGCGCATGATGCGGTTGAGCAGCGCATTGACCTGGTCGTTGTCGTGTTCGTCGTGCTCGCCCTGCATGCGCACGCTCGACAGCAGGCGGTAGTCGGTGCAGCGCGCCAGGTCGCTGAGGAACGCGATGAAGGCGGCGAGGCGCCGGATGCCGTGACTTCCCTTGACCGCATGCCAGTGGCTCTGCGCGCGCTCCGACAGGCCGAAGAACTCCACGCCATGGCTCGCGCGCTCGAGCAATGCCATCACCTCGCCGAGCTCGGGGATCTGCTCGGCCGCGTGCGCGATCGGCTCGTGCGCGAACTGGATCACCAGGTCGCGCAGCGCAACGCCGCCTTCGGGCAGATCGGTCGAGATCCAGTTGTGCGGCAGGCGCGGTCCGCACAGCGCCACATGGCCGGCCTCGAAGGGGCCGATCCAGTCGCCGATGAAGGCCTTGCCCGAGGTCGCGACGATCAGGTGCAGCTCGTATTCGTCGTGGAAGTGCCAGCGCGCCAGCGGCGTCGGGAAGCCGTGCGCCACGCAGCGCACGAAACCGGGGTCCTCCGGCGCTTCGTAGCCGAGCGCCGGCGAACGGGCAACGTCCAACTCCAGCTCGGGCTGGCGCTGGCGCGGCACGGGGCGGGGCGGGCGGCTCATCGGTGGTCCGTCGGCATTCGACCTTGGGGCGATCCGCGCGCGACGCGAGCCCAGGTTGCGGCTCGCCGTTCAGCCGCCGCGGCGGCGGACGAATTCGGCGACACGTTCGGAAGCCCTGCGCAAGGCAGCGGCCAGCCGTCCGTCGCCGGCCAGCGGGCCGAACAGCACCCGGTCGGCAGCGAAAGCGGCCACCGGATCGACGGCGTCGCAGATCGCGTGTGCGATCGCGGGGTCCATCGCCTGGTCCTCGTAGGTGTACGGGATCTGCCCGTGGTGCCAGCGCTGCATGTAGGCGAGGAACAGCGCCGGCAGCATCGAGACGCTGGCGATCGGCTCGTTGCGCTCAAGCCGCTCGCGGATCGTCGGCGTGATGAAACCGGGGATCTTGCTGAAGCCGTCCATCGCGACGCGCTGATTGGTGTCGCGGATCGCGTCGTTGCCGAAGCGGTCGAGCACGACGTCGCGGTAAGCGGCCAGGTCGATCGGGCTGGGCAGCAGGCAAGGGATCGTGTCGTCGGTGACGTAGTCGTAGGCGAGCTTGCGGATCTCGGCGTCCCGCGTGCCCTCGTGGATGTACCGATACCCGGCGAGCGTGCCGGCCCAGGCGATGCAGCTGTGCGTGGCATTGAGCAACCGGATCTTCGCTTCCTCGTACGGCGCCACCGACTCGACCATGTCGACGCCGACAGTCTCCCAGGCCGGGCGGCCGGCGGCGAAACGGTCCTCGATCACCCACTGGATGAAGCTCTCGCCCATCAGCGCCGCAGGGTCGTCGATGCCGGTCGCGGCCTTGACGCGCTGGCGCACGTCGGGGGTCGGCCGCGGCGTGATGCGGTCGACCATCGCGTTCGGGCTCGTCGTGTTTGTCTCGATCCAGGCGCGCAGCGCGCCGTCGCCGACCAGATCGACGAACTGCAGCAGCCCGCCGCGCGAGCGCTCGCCGTTGTGGCGCAGGTTGTCGCAGTTCAGCAGCGTCACCTTGCCGGCGCCCGATGTCATGCGCGCACGCAGGATCGCGGTCAGCGCCGCGTAGATCGTGCCGCCCGGCCGGCCGGCCTTCGCGGCCTGCAGGTCGGCCGCGAGATCCGGAAAACTCGGGTCGAGCCGGTTCTTCGCGTCGAGGTAGTAACCGGCCTCGGTGACGGTGAAGGAGATGATCTTCGTCGCGTGATTTGCGCCTTCGGCGATCAGACCGGCGAGGTCGGCCGTGTACGGGATCACGCGCCGGATCGACGTGATGCGCTCGTAGCGGTGTTCACCGGCGGGAGAGATCGTCTCGAGCGTGTAGGCGCCGTCCTGCGCCGCCAGGGCGGCGATGGTGTCGGCCATGTCGGGCCTGGTGTTACCGCCGGCTAGCGTCCACCCGGTGTCGCCGGTCTTGATCAGCTCGTGCAGGTAGACGGCCTGGTGGGCACGATGGAACGATCCCAGGCCCAGGTGCAGCATCACGTTCATGGCGTGCGCTTCCTCAGAGATCGAAGTTCGTCGGCATCATGACGACGTCGCGGATCGTCATGCCGCGTGGCCGGGTCAGCATGAACATCACGACCTGGGCCACCTCACCGGCCTCGATCAGGCTGCCGGAGGCCCTGGCCGCCTCCAGCTTTTCCTGCGGCCAGTCGGCCAGCAGCGAGGTGATCACCGGGCCGGGCGAGATCGAACCGACGCGGATGCCGTGCTTGAACACCTGGCGGCGCACCGTCTGCACGAAGCAGTGGATCGCCCATTTGGACGAGGCGTAGACCGGCTCCCAGGGTGTCGGGAAGTGCGCCGCCAGCGAGCTCGTGACGACGATGTCGCCGCTGCCGCGCTCGATCATGTGCGGCAGCACGTCGTGCACGTTCTTCATCACGACGTTGATGTTCA
>DAOMFL010000161.1:0-3380 GCA_035429805.1 Burkholderiaceae bacterium | reverse complement strand
GGTCTCGAGACCGATCACCACTTCCCACGTCATCGCCACGCTCCTGCTGCTAGTGAACGGTTTCGGCCGGATCGCCCGCGAGCAATCGCCGCGCCTCGCGCTGCTCGTGGGCATAGGTGTCCCACGCCATCGCGGCGAGGACACGGTGCTGCTGGCTCTCAGCCGCACGACCCATCGTCTTCAGCGCGGCCGCCACGTTGAAGTGCACGATCGCGCGCACGTCCGAGGGCGTCGACTCGTCCACACGGTTCAGGGCGGCGAGCACCTGGGCCTGGCCTTCGTCGCTGCGGCCGAGTTCGATCAGGCATTGCCCGCGGTCGGCCAGCGCGGCCGTGACTTCGTGCAGGAATCCGTCACCTTCGGCGCTTGGCAGGAACGTCTCGTACAAGGCCAGTGCGTCGCCGTGCCGCCGCTGCAGCACGCGCATTTCGGCGAGCAGCAGGTGATCCAGCGTCGTGTCCGGACCGTCCTGCAGGCCGCGGGCGAACGCAATGCTCTTTTCCAGTGCCTCGACGGCCGACTTCAGTGTGTGTGGCTCCAGGTCGCCGAGCGCGGCCGCCTGGCGCGCATGGGCCGCCTGGGTCAGTGCCGAGCGCTGCAGCCAGCTGGCCATCGCAATGTCGTCGTCGAGTTCGCGCACGACACTCTCTGCGTCGCGAAAGAGGCGGCCGGCCTCCTCGTAGTCGTAGGCGTCCTGGTGCAGTGACCCCAGGGCCAGGAAGGCGCGATAGCGCGCTTCGAGCGTCGCCGCAGGGTTGTTCAGCACGCTGCGCGCGTACCGCGCGGCTGCGCGCACGTCGCCTTCCCGCTGCATGAAGAGCGCCAGGGCGGACTCGCATTCGCTCGTCAGCGCCAGGTCCGCCGCTTCGTGCCGCGCGCGCTCGGCAATGGCCAGCATCGCCGCGAGGGCGTCGGAAAACCGCTTGGCGAAGTACAGACGAATGGCCCCAGCGTAGTCATAGCGCAGGCGGACCGGCACGGGGGCGTCGAACGGCATTTCGCACCGCGCGCTCTCCAGCACTTCCCGTGCCTGCTCGGCACGGCCCAGCCGCGCCAGCAGCACGACGCGGTCCTGCAACCGGCGGGCGCGCTCCAGCGGATCGCGCGCGGTGTCCACCAGCTTCTGGTTGTTGGCCAGCAGTCGCTGTGACATTGCGCCTCAGATGCCGGCTGGCAGTCGCATGTGCCAGTCGGTGGACTGCTGGAAGGCATGCGCCACACCCAGCAGCCGGGCCTCCTCGAAGTAGTTGGCGATCAGCTGCAGCCCTACGGGACGGCGACTGTTCACCGGGCCCGAGCCGAATCCGCACGGAATGCTCATCGACGGCACACCGGCGAGGCTGCCGGGCACCGTGTACAGGTCGGCCATGTACATCGCGACCGGATCGGCGGCTTTTTCGCCGAAGCCGAAGGCGACACTGGTCGTCACCGGCCCGGCAATGACGTCGCACTCCCTGAAAGCCTTCTGGAACTCTTCGGCGATCAGCCGCCGCACCTTCATCGCCTTGATGAAATAGGCGTCGTAGTAGCCATGCGACAGCACGTAGGTGCCAATGAGGATGCGGCGCTTCGGTTCGTCGCCGAAGCCCTCGGCACGCGACTTGCGGATCATGTCCTTCAGATCCGCGTAGTGCCGGGCGCGATGACCGTAGCGCACGCCATCGAAGCGGGCCAGGTTGCTCGAGGCCTCGGCCGGCGCGATGACGTAATAGACAGGGATGCCCAGTTCGGCATTGGGCAGCGAGATCGGGACGAGACTCGCACCGAGCTTCTCGTATTCGGACAGTGCAGCGCGAACGGCCTGCTCCACGTCCGGCTGCAGTCCGGAGCCGAAGAATTCCTTCGGCACGCCGATCTTCAGTCCTTTCACCGACATGCTGAGCGAACGCGTGTAATCCTCGCCGGGACGGTCGAGGCTGGTCGAGTCCTTGGGGTCAAAGCCGAGCATCGAATTGAAGACCAGCGCGGCGTCCTCTGCCGTCTGCGTCATCAGACCGGCCGTGTCGAGGCTGGAAGCGAAGGCGATCATTCCCCAGCGCGACGGACGTCCGTAGGTCGGCTTCGTGCCGGTGATGCCGGAAAAGGCGGCCGGCTCGCGGATCGAGCCGCCGGTGTCGGTGGCCGTTGCCACCGGCGCGATGCGTGCCGCGACTGCCGCGGCAGAACCGCCGGACGAACCGCCGGGTACCGCGCCGTGATCCCACGGGTTCAACACGTTGCCATAGGCGCTGTTCTCGTTGCTCGAGCCCATCGCGAACTCGTCGCAGTTGAGCTTGCCCAGCGTGACCATTCCGGCGCGCGAAAGATTGTCGACGACCGTCGCATCGAACGGGCTCATGTAGCCCGCGAGGATCCGGCTCGATGCGGTCGATGCGAAGTCCTTGGTGACGAAGACGTCCTTGTGCGCAATCGGGATGCCGGTCAGCGGCGTGGCTTCGCCGCGCGCGATGCGCGCGTCGGCAGCCGCGGCCTGGGCCAGCGTCACCTCGGGCCGCACGTCGAGAAACGCATTGAGCAGCTTCTGCCGTTCGATGCGCGTAAGGTAGGCGCGCGCGAGCTCAACCGACGAGATTTCTTTCGCCGCCAGCTGCTTCGAAAGTTGCGCCAGCGTGGCCCGCGTGAGATCCACCGGCGCGGTCATTCGATGACGCGCGGCACGAGGAATAGGCCGTCCTGCTGTTCGGGCGCATTGGCGAGATTGCGGCTGCGCTCGTCACCGACCGTGACGGCGTCGTCGCGCAGCCGCTGCGCCCCGCCGAGCGGGTGCGCCATCGGTTCGACGCCCTCGGTGTCCACGGCCTGCATGCGCTCGATCATGCGAAAGATGTCGTTCAGCTGATCGAGGACCCGCTGTGCTTCCGCCTCGGTGACATCGATGCGGGCGAGGTCGGCGATGCGGTGGATCTGCGCGAGGTCTAGGGCCATCGGGATGGGCGGGGCTGACGCGGAAAAGCGGGACGAATGACCGCCGCGTAAGCCTTTCAAAACAAGCGTTTGCGGCGGGTTTGTCGAGTGTTTAGTTTATCATCGCGCATTCTCACCAGACTCTGTGTCCCTCTGGGAGATCGCAGCGCCGACAGGCGGCGCGCCCGGGGACGCAGCGCAGCCACCAAAGGCAGTCATGTTCGGTTTTCTCCGCAGCTATTTCTCGAACGATCTGGCGATCGACCTCGGTACGGCCAACACGCTGATCTACGTGCGCGGCAAGGGCATCGTGCTCGATGAACCCTCGGTCGTCGCGATCCGCCAGGAAGGCGGGCCCAACGGCAAGCGCACGATCCAGGCCGTGGGCAAGGAAGCCAAGCAGATGCTCGGCAAGGTGCCGGGCAACATCGAGGCCATCCGCCCGATGAAGGACGGCGTCATCGCCGACTTCACCG
>DAOMFL010000160.1:0-3501 GCA_035429805.1 Burkholderiaceae bacterium | reverse complement strand
TGCCCGGTATGCGCATGCTGCGTTGCTTGCCGTTCGCCGAGTACTCGATCGGCACCGCCTTGACGCCTATCACCTCGCCGATCATCGGACCAAGCACGGAGAGATGCCCGCCGGCCTGGCCCGAGAAGATTCCGCCCAGCGCTTTCTGCTGGTCCCCGCTGGCCTTGTCATCGAGATACAGCGCGACCTTCCACTTGGTCTGCATCATGTGTCCCGGCGTGGCGGCGAGCAGCGCAACGTTCAGTCCGTCCAACCGCACGGCGCCGAACATACCCTTGTCGATGTGCCAGGCGGCCAGGACGGTGCAGTTGCCTTCCGTCGGTGCGCTCAGGAACACGCACGGGCATGCGGCGGCGCAGTTGCAGGCCTCGAAGTACGTTCCGTTGACTTTCCAGGATTCGGCCATGACGGAGTCCTCCTCGGGTGTCAGTCGGGATGTGGGGCTGGAAAGCTTCCGCCTGGCGGTCGACCCTGTCAATGCGAATGGTTTGCATCTGGAGGTGGGCGCAACACGCGCTCACGAACTCGCGCTCCGGGCGGCCGCGAACCGTCGTACGGATCTTGCCTTCGCCTTGGCCGCCTCGGTCTCGCGATCGCGCGGCGCCGATTCGGTCACGAGCGACCGAATCAGCACCGTCGCCGCCGCCGCGATCTCATCGATTGCCCGCTCGAATGCGACCTGGTTCGCCTTCGACGGACGGTGAAACCCGGCGAGCTTGCGCACGAACTGCAGCGACGCGTCCCGAATCTCGGCCTCCGTGGCCGGCGGCTCGAAATTGAACAGCGTTCGAATGTTCCGGCACATGAATCCTCCCCGCGGATCGAGCCCGCTGCGGCTACCGCAGCGCCAGCCACACGCACCACACGCCGATGCCGCCGAGGAACAGCGTCACCTGGATGTCGAGTATCGTCGGGCGACGCGCTCCGAGTATCACCGCGGCCATCACGGCCGTCACGACGATGAGCCCCGCGCCTATCGCGAACCACGCAGGTCGCGAGAACAGGGTGCCGGAGCGATCCGGCCGATTGAACGTCAGCCGGTACCCGGCCTGCCAGCAGATGCCGGACAGGGCGACCAGGATGAGCACAAAGACCACCGACGAGCTCGTGAGGCCGCGCCGGAGCCCCGGCAGCGTCACGAACTGAAACGCCCGGTAGCCGAGCAGGGCAGTCAGCGCGGCGCCCGAGAGCAGCAGCGCTGCGCCGGCCGCGCGCCGCCAGAGCATGCCGACCGGTGTGAGATATGGGTTCGCCACGACACATGCAGGATACGTCCGATCAATCCTGGACGACCACGTGACGTCGAGGGCGGCGCGACCTGGACTCCAGACGAAGGCAACACCTGGTTCACGTTGCCTGGCGTGACGGGCTACTGGGCCATGGCTTTCGCGAGCCCGCAGGCCGGCTGGCTGGTGGGCACCGACGGCCGCAACTTCAAGATCAGTTTCTGACGCTCACGCCGAGGTGGTGCCCGGTTGGCCGCCGCCAACCGGCACCCTCTGTCGATCGATCCAGCCGGCGACCGCGGCGAAGACCGCATACGACACGAGCGCGCTCGTCGCGACCGCGTCCGGAGAGGGTGGCAACGGCGCGAACAGCATCCCGACCTGCATCGTGAACATCAGCGCCGCGAATATCGCCGGTCCGTAGCGGCCCACCGCCGTGAGCGCCCGGCTGCGCTTGAGATACAGCCACAGGCCGCCCGCGAGCACCAGCGCTTCGAGTGCCACCGACACGCCCACGTTGTTCCACAGGCCGAGTCCGACCTTGGCGGAATTGCCGTAGAGCGGCAGGTCCGGCCGGTGCACCAGCCAGTCGAGCACCCAGTGTGACAGCACGGCCGCGCCCACCCAGGCCGCGGATGTCCAGCCCTGCCAGCGAAATACCCGACGACAAACGACCGCGGCAGCCACCGACCACAGCAGCGCCGCCGTCAGGCTGTGGGTGTAGGGCATGTAATACAGGTCGAGCGGACTCGCGGCCGTGATCCCCGGGGTGATGCGCACGTGCTCGACACCGGCGAGCACGAGCGCGGCCCACGCGATGTCGACCAGCTGTGCCGCGACGAACAGCAGCCACAGCGGAATCTCCGGCCGCGCGGCGCGAATCGCGAGACTCGGTCCGTAGTGTCCGACGAACATGTCTCCCCCCTGTATAACGCCAACCTCACGCCGACCGCTCGGCCGACAGTCCGCTGTGCGCCCCCGTGTCGTCGACCTCACCCGTAAGTTCGATCGGTCGACAGCACACCTGGCAATCCTCGACGTAGCGGAACGATCCGGCCGACAGGTCCACCTGGGTCTCGAACACCTCTCCGCAGTGCGGACACTGCACCGCCACGAATTCGGCGGGATGCGCGTGGTCGCCGACACCCGGCTCGATCACCGGCTCGAGCCCGTACAAGGCATCGATGTCTCGGGAATCCAGTGGTTCGCGCGGTTTCATCCCGCTCTCCCATGTGCCGCAGGTGCGGACCATTACCAGGCACGCTGCTGCCCACCCGGCCGCTGCCGGTACAGCCGGTCGAACACACGCTCGAGCCTCGGGTTCACCCCGCGCGTCTGGTCCACCACGTCCTTCGCCCAGTCGAAGTACTTCTGCTGCCGAGCCAGGGTCCATCCGGCCGGCGGACTCGCGAGGATGTCGCGCAGGTTGCAGATCTTGTCTGCCAGCTTCACGAGCCGCATACGAGCAAGCGGGCTCAGGGACGAGCCCGCCCCCGCAACCGGGAGTGCATGTAGCTACGCAGTACCGCGTTCATGCGGGACTGGTAGCGGGGTCCGCACTTCTTGAACCACGACAGCACGTCTTCATCGACCCGCAAGGATATGGCCTGCTTCCTGACCGGCTCGACCAGCACGGCCGAGTCCCAGAAGTCGTGGGCAAGCCCCGACAACTCCGGCGGCGAGCTGTCGCGGACCTCCGAATCGGACATGCGACCGAGGCGCTTAAGGTCCGCGCGGCCGCGAGTGGGCTTGTCAAGCTTTGACTGCCGCTTCATAGGCACTGCGCTCCTTCCTGCTGGCCCGCCGGGCCGACATCACACGACGCTCGATCATTCCGCTTAGCGTGGGGCGGTCCGTGTACACGACGACGATCGCAATGCCATCCGCAGCCCCGATCGCAATTACTCGACGTTCCCCGTAATCACGCCGCGTGTCCTCGCGCTCGAGAGTGGGCCCGGCAAAGATCAACGATGCGAACTCGAAGTCGAAGCCGCGCTCTGCCAGGTTCGCCGCGCTCTTCCGCTCGTCCCATGAAAAGAGACGGTCGTCAGCATACATTTGTATATACATTGGCGCAAACAGAGGTGGTCACAAGTTGTGACCGCCTCCCGCCACAATCGACGCGTGGCGGGTCGAGCGCCACCTGCAAATTGGCGGTATTCCGCTTGAAACGAGTCGCTTGGACCGCTTCTGGACTAGACCCACCCCCGCACCCACTGGGAGGTGTCCATGAGCTCCCGCCAGGGCAGGACCCGGACCCGCTTGGAGTGAACGG
>DAOMFL010000159.1:0-4105 GCA_035429805.1 Burkholderiaceae bacterium | reverse complement strand
CCCCGTTGTGCCGGCAGCCTTCCAGGACGTTCGCCATGCCGACCACGTTGCTGTCAACGTAGGCCAGCGGATTCTGGATGGAGTAGCGCACGCCCGCCTGTGCGGCGAGGTGGATGACGCGCTGGAACTTCTCTCGTGCGAACAGGGCCTTCATGCCCTCGCGATCGGCCAGGTCGAGTTTCACGAAACGGAAGCCAGCGAATTGATTGAGTTGCTCGAGGCGCGCCAGCTTGAGCCGGACGTCGTAGTAGTCGTTCAGGTTATCGAGGCCGACGACCTCGTCGCCACGCCGCACCAATTTCATCGCGGTGTGGTAGCCGATGAACCCCGCCGCGCCGGTGACGAGGATCTTCATCAGAGCCTGCCGTCCACCTCGTCGGCCCGGAACACGTACTTGATGTCGTAGAGCACGTGCTCCTTGCGACCGTATTCCCGGATCCGGGCGATGCCCAGTTTGCGGAACTCGTCGTGCGCCACGGCCATCACGATCGCGTCGTACGTTCCGGCCTTGAGCCGCCGGGCAAGTTGAATCCCATATTCGTGTCGCGCCTCACCGGCATCCGCCCACGGATCATGCACGTCGACCTTGGCTCCGTACTTACCGAGCTCCCGGACCACGTCGGCGACCTTGGAATTGCGCACGTCCGGGCAATTCTCCTTGAACGTGAGCCCCATGACGAGGATCCGCGAATCCTTGACCTGTATTCGCCGGCCGATCATGAGTTGAGCGACCTGCTGCGCGACGTAGATGCCCATGTTGTCGTTGATGCGGCGACCCGCGAGGATCATCTCAGGGTGGTAGCCGATCGCCTGCGCCTTGTGCGTAAGGTAGTACGGGTCCACGCCGATGCAGTGACCGCCGACCAGGCCCGGCCGAAAGGGCAGGAAGTTCCACTTGCTGCCGGCGGCCTTCAGCACCTCTTCGGTGTCGACGCCGAGGCGGTTGAAGATGAGTGCCAGTTCGTTGATCAGCGCGATGTTGACGTCACGCTGGGTATTCTCGATGACCTTGGCCGCCTCGGCGACCTTGATGCTCGACGCCTTGTGGGTGCCGACCGTCACGATTGAGCGGTACAACGCGTCGACAAACTCGGCCACGGCGGGCGTAGATCCGGACGTTACCTTCCTGATCGTGGGCAAGCGGTGCTGCTTATCACCGGGGTTGATGCGCTCGGGGCTGTAGCCGGCGTAGAAGTCCTTGTTGAACCGCAGGCCCGAGACGCGCTCGAGTATGGGCACGCACACTTCTTCGGTGCAGCCCGGATACACAGTCGACTCGTACACGACCACGTCGCCTTTCTTGAGCACCTGCCCCACCGACTCGCTCGACTTCTCGAGCGGCGTGAGGTCCGGGCGCTTGTAGTCGTCGATCGGCGTCGGCACGGTGATGATGAAGACCCGGCAGGGCCGCAGGTCCGCCACCTTCGTGGTACAGGTAAGCTTTGTCGCGGCCGCAAGCTCGGCCGAGTCAGTTTCCATCGTGCTGTCGTGACCAGCCTTCAGTTCCTCGACCCTAGCGGCCTTGACGTCGAAGCCGACCGTCTGGAAGCGTTTGCCGAACTCGACGGCGAGCGGTAGGCCTACGTAGCCCAAGCCGACGACGCCGACACGGAGATTGCGAAGGTTGAAGCGTGGCACGGAGCATGGTCCCTATTATGGAAAAACGGTGCAGCGAAGGCTTCCTGGGCCATCGCGAAGTCGTCCCCGCAAGAATGCCACAGTCTCGCGGTCGCAATTGCGACGCCGATCAAAATGCCATCGCCCCTTCGCGCCGCGGCGCCTGCCACGCCGGGCCCGGCATCCCCGCTACAGCCACCACACCACCGCCGCCAGCCCGACCGACGTCATCACCACGAAGTACGGAAGCGCCATCCACGCCATGCGCCCGTAGCCCAGCCGGATCAGCGGCGCGAGGGTGGACGTCAGCAGGAACAGGAAGGCCGCCTGCCCGTTCGGAGTGGCGACGCTGGGGATGTTGGTCCCGGTATTGATCGCCACGGCCGCGGTCTCGAACTGGTCGTGAGAGATCAGCCCCTGCAGCAGCGCCGACTTGATCTCGGTAATGTAGATCGAAGCCACGAACACATTGTCGCTGATCGCCGATAGCGCGCCCGTGGCCACATACAGCATCGCCGCCTGCGCGCGCCCCTCGTAGGCGATCACCTCGCGCAGCAGCGGCTCGAAAAGGTGCTGGTCATGGATTCCCGCGACGATCACGAAGAACACCACCAGCAACGCCGTGAAAGGCAGCGCGGCCTCGAAGGCCTTGCCGATGCGCTGCTCTTCGACGATCCCGGTGAAGCTCGTGGCCAGGATGATCACCAGCAACCCGATGAGCCCGACCTCCGCGATGTGGAACGCCAGGCCGAGCACCAGCAGCACGGCGACGAGCCCCTGGACGATCAGCACCTGCCGGTCGTGCGGCGTGGCGCTCGCGGCCGTGTGCTCGCTGTGCACACGAAGGACTTCGCGTACGGCCTCGGGCAGTCCCGCGCCGTAGCCGAACAGCCGGAACCGCTCCAGCAGCCAGCAGGTCGTGAGACCAGCGGCCGCGACAGGCAGCGAGACGGGTGCGACCTTGAAGAAGAACTCGCCGAAGTTCCAGCCGGCCTGCTCCGCGATCAGCAGGTTCTGCGGCTCGCCGACCTGGGTCATCACCCCGCCGATCGCGGTGCCGATGGCCCCGTGCATCATGAGGCCGCGCAGGAAGGCCCGGAACTGCTCCAGGTCGGAACGATGAGCTGCGCTGACAGCCGCATCATGCGTCGCGTCGTGATCCTCGTCGTGACGCTTCCCCGACGCGAACCGGTGATAGACCTGGAAGAAGCCCGTGCCGACGGTGATCGCGACGGCGACGACCGTCAGTGCGTCGAGGAACATGGACAGCAACGCCGACACCGCACAGAAGAGCACCGCCAGCGTCGAGGGCGAGCGCACGCGGACCAGCATCCGCGCGAAGACGTACAGCAGCAGGTCGCGCAGGAAATAGATCCCGGCGACCATGAACACCAGCAGCAGGATCACGGGCACCGCGCCGAGCACCTCCTGGTAGACACTCTCGGAGCTCGTCAGTCCCATGAGCACCGACTGGATGGCGAGCAGGCCGCCGGGCTGCAGCGGATAGCAGCGCAAGGCCATCGCCAGCGTGACGATGAATTCCGCGAGCAGCACCCACCCAGTGACCGCGGGCCCGACCATGATGAGCAGCAGCGGATTGGCGATGAGGAACGCGACGACGGTGAGCTTGTACCAGCCGGGCGCGTGGCCCAGGAAGTTGCGTGCGAAGGCTTGTGACAGCGTGAAGGTCACGACGCCTGCTCGAACGTCCGCCAGAGTGTCTTGCCGCCGCTCGCCTTGTCGAGCGCAGCGAGCCGCCGCTCGTGGGCCGCCAGTTCCTCGGCATCGGCCCGGCGCACCAGGAGCGGGCCGCGTGGGCGTTTCGCGCGCTTGACCTTCGACTGCTTCGCGACCGTGTCGTCCGCTTCCCCGAGCGTGAGTGCGCCCTGCCCGCCCGTCATCGCGAGGTAGACCTCGAGCAGCAGGTCGGCGTCGAGCAGCGCGCCGTGCAGCTCGCGGTGGGAGTTGTCGACGGAATAGCGCTTGCAGAGCGCGTCGAGCCCATTGCGCTGGCCCGGGTGCATCTGGCGGGCCATCTGCAGCGTGTCGAGCACGCTGCAATGGTCGGCGATCCGGCCGCGCTCGCCGGGGAGCAGCGCCAGCTCGGCGTCGAGGAATGCCACGTCGAACGGCGCGTTGTGGATGATGAGCTCGGCGCCGCGGACGAACTCCAGGAATTCTTCGGCGACCTCCGCGAACCGCGGTTGCCCCTTCAGGAACTCCTCGGAGAGCCCATGCACCTGAAGCGCGCCCGGGTCGATCTCCCGGTCGGGCCACAGGTAGCGCTGGAATACGCGACCGGTCCGGCGGCGGTTGACGACTTCGATGCAACCGATCTCGATGATGCGGTGACCGAGTTCGGGCTCGAGGCCGGTGGTTTCGGTGTCGAGGATGACCTGACGCATTCGCAGCCCGTGCGCCCTGTTACGCCGTGACCGCCGACTTCAGCGCGGCCACCACCTGACGTTGCTGCTCCTCCGCCAGGTAC
>DAOMFL010000158.1:0-4142 GCA_035429805.1 Burkholderiaceae bacterium | reverse complement strand
TGTCGACGATCGGCAGCATCTCCTTCGGCATCGCCTTCGTGGCGGGCAGGAAGCGCGTGCCGAGCCCGGCGACGGGGAAGACGGCCTTGCGGACGGGTTTCATGTGCTGACCGGTGATCTGAGCCAAGGCGATGCTAACAAACGGCCTCTACGCAGCCGTTACGATGGCAGCCATGAGTACCTACGCCATCGGTGACTTGCAAGGCTGCCTGGCCAGTCTCGACGCCCTGCTTCCGGCGCTTCCGGATGCGCGCCGGCTGATCTTCGTAGGAGACCTCGTGAACCGCGGCCCACAGTCGCTTGCCACGCTGCGCGTGGTTAGGCGGAACGTCGAGTCCGGCTCGGCCGTGGCTCTGCTCGGCAACCACGATCTGCACCTGCTTGCGGTCGATGCCGGCATCCGGCCACTGCACGACTCCGACACGCTGCAGGAAATCCTCGATGCGCCGGACCGACACGCGCTGATCGACTGGTTGCGCACGCTGCCACTGGCGCACGAGGAAAATGGTCACCTTTTCGTACACGCCGGGGTACCACCGCAATGGACGCGTGAGCAGACCCTGGAGCGCGCCGAGGAGGTCCGGCAGCGTCTTCTGCGGGACGACTACCGCGACTTTCTGCAGCGCATGTACGGCAATCAGCCCGAACTCTGGGACGAAGCGCTTCCCGGCGACGACCGCCTGCGTTTCATCGTCAACGCCCTTACGCGGCTGCGCATCGTCGATGCCACGGGCCGCATGCACCTTAAGTTCAAGGACAGCGCCGCCGCCGCGCCAGCCGGGACGGTGCCGTGGTTCGATCATCCCGAACGCGCGACGCGCAACACACCCATCGTGTTCGGTCATTGGTCCACGGAGGGGCTCGTGCGTCGCTCCAACGTTACCGGGATTGATACCGGCTGCGTCTGGGGCGGCAAGCTGACCGCGTTGCGCCTCTACGACGGAGCGCTGTTCCAGGTCACGTGCCCGCAGTCGCAGGCACCCGGCGGCGACTAGGCTGCGCCGTTGTTATCGGGCGCTTCGGCGCGCTCGGGCACTTCGAGCAGGCCGAAGTGGGCCGACAGCGCCGCATGCGCCGCGCGTGCCAGCGTGTGCCGGCTTTCATACGCGGCGGCTTCCAGCGCCGGGAGGAACGCAACCTCGATCTCGAGATCGTCGGCGACCAGCACCTTGGCGATGGATGCGGCGAGACCCATGTCGCCGACGAACGCGGCGGCGTCGCTGAACTGGCCCCGCTGGGTGTAGCGCAGGCCGACCGGCCACACCGGGCAGCTCTCCTCCAGGGCGGGTGCGAGCAGGTTCGAATGGAACGGCAGCAGGCGGTCGCCCCGCGTCGTCGTTCCCTCGGGGAATATGCCGATGCTCTCCCCGTCCCGCAGATGGCCGCGCACGGCCTCGTTGACTGTCGCGACGGCGCGCCGCTTGCCCCGCTCGATGAAAAGCGTGCCGGAGTGCCCGACCATGCCGCCGATGACGGGCCAGCGCACGATCTCGGCTTTCGCGACGAAGCGGCACGGCATCGCAGCGTTGATCGAGAAGATGTCGAGCCAGGAGATGTGATTCGAGAGCAGTAACCGCCCCTTGCTGCCCGGCGTCATGCCGGTGCTGACGAGTTCATCGCCGAGCGGCTGGCCGCTGACACGCAGACGCACGCCGCACAGGCGCAGCACCCATCCCGACCACCAGTGATTGATGCGATTGCGGGTCGCCTGCGACCGGCTCAGCGGAAACGCGATGAATGCGATGCCCAGACCGATGAGGATATGCGGCACCAGCAGCACCGCGCGCAGCGGCGCCAGCAGATAGCGCACGGCTACTCCGCCTCGTGGCGGACGTCACCGCCGACGAGCGTGAAGCGGGCGCGGCCCTGCAGTTCGTAGCCCGCATAGGGCGTCGCCTTGCCAGCACTGCGCAGATTGTCCGGCGTCACGCGCCAGTGCGCTTCCGGGTCGAAGACGACGACATCGGCCTTGGCGCCGAGCGCCAACCGGCCCGTGTCCTCGCCCAGGATCTCGGCGGCGCGACATGTCACCTTCGCCAGTGCGGCTGGAAGCGTTACCGAGTTCTCCGTCGCCCACTTCAGCGTCAACGGCAGCAACGTTTCGAGCGCCGTCGCACCCGGCTCGGCCTCGCCGAATGGCAGCAGTTTCTCTTCGAGGCTGAGCGGCGCGTGGTCGGAGCAGATCGCATCGATCGTCCCATCTGCCAGCCCGGCGACGATCGCCTCGCGATCGCGCTGCGACCGCAGCGGCGGATCGAGGCGGTAGTTCGGATCGAAGTAGCCGATGTCCACATCCACCAGATGCACATGGTGGATGCCGACATCCGCGGTGACCGGCAGGCCTTCGGCCTTGGCCCGCCGGACCAGTTCGACGCCGGCCGCCGACGAGAGGCGGCACACGTGCACCCGAGCGCCGGTGGCGCGCTGCAGTTCGAAGATCGTGTGCAGCGCGACGGTCTCCGCCACGACGGGAATCGACGGCAGCCCCAGGCGGCCGGCGACCGGCCCGGCCGCTGCGACGCCTGACCCTGCCAGCGTGTCCTCGACCGGCCGCAGCCAGAGCGGCAAATCAAAAGTTCGCGCATAGCGCATGGCCTGCAACAACGCGCCGTTGTCATGCGGCAGGCTGCGGGTCTGCATGAACGCCACGCAGCCCGTCTCGGCGAGCGTCTGGATTTCGGCCAGTACCTCGCCCTTAAGTTGAACCGTAAGCGCCCCGAGCGGGTAGGTGCGCGCCCCCGCCGATTCGCGCGAGCGCTGCCTCAGCATCCGTACGAGGCCCGGCTCGTCCAGCGGCGGGTCGGTATCCGGCGGACAAACTACGCCAGTGACTCCGCCGGCCAGCGCGGCGCGCATCTCGACCTTCAGCGCACCCTCGGAACCGGGCTCACGCAGGCGTGCGCACAGGTCGACCAGCCCCGGCGCGACCACCGCGCCACGTGCATCGAGCGTGCGATCGGCGCGAAAGCCGTCCGGCGCGCGGCCGATGCCCGCGATGCGGCCATTGGCGATGTAAAGGCCACCCAGCGCGTCGTGCGCGGAGGCCGGGTCGACGAGGCGACCGTTGACGATCTCAACGTTCATTGCATCCTCGCCGACGACGCGACAATCGACATCACCGCCATGCGCACTGCAATGCCGAAGGTCACCTGCGGCAGGATGACGGCGGCGCTGCCGTCCGCCACGCGCGAGTCAATCTCCACGCCGCGGTTCATCGGCCCCGGATGCATGACGATCGCACCGGGCTTCGCGTGCGCCAGCCGCTCCGGCGTCAGGCCGTAGTGCGCGAAATACTCCTGGGCGCTGGGCAGCAACGCGCCTCGCATGCGCTCGTTCTGCAGCCGCAGCATGATGATGACGTCGGCCCCGCGGATCCCCTCGTCGAGCTTCGTGAAGACGCGCACGCCCATCTGCTCGAGCCCGGCCGGCAGCAGCGTCAGCGGCCCGACCGCGCGCACGTCGGGCACGCCGAGCGTCGTCAAGGCATGGATGTCGGAACGCGCAACGCGTGAATGCAGGATGTCGCCGACGATCGCCACCGTCAGGTTGCTGAAGTCCTTCTTGTAGTGGCGGATCGTGTACATGTCGAGCAGGCCCTGCGTCGGATGCGCGTGGCGTCCGTCGCCGGCATTGATGACGTGCACGTGCGGCGCGCTCTCCGATGCGTGGCGGGCGATCAGGTAGGGAGCACCGCTCGTCGCATGGCGCACGACGAACATGTCGGCCTGCATCGCCGTCAGGTTGTCGATGGTGTCGAGCAGGGATTCGCCCTTGGCCGTGCTCGAGCGCGTGATGTCGAGGTTGAAGACGTCAGCGCTCAGCCGGCGCGCCGCGATCTCGAACGTGGTGCGCGTGCGCGTGCTGTTCTCGAAGAAGAGGTTGAAGACGCTCTTGCCGCGCAGCAGCGGCACGTTCTTGACCTCGCGCTCGGCAATGTTGATGAAGCTGTCGGCTGTCGTGAGGATGCGCTCGATGACCGGTCGCGGCAGGCCATCAATCGACAGCAGATGATGCAGCTCGCCGTGACGGTTCAGCTGCGGGTTACTCGCCACTGCGCTTCTCCATGGTCAGGTGCAGACGTTGGTCATCGTCGCGTGTCAGTACGACGCCGATGTCGGCCGGAACCTCGATCGTCGCGCCGA
>DAOMFL010000157.1:0-4145 GCA_035429805.1 Burkholderiaceae bacterium | reverse complement strand
CTGGCCTGGGCCGGCGTGGCCAGCCCGTGGGCGATCGCGCTGCCGCAGTACGTGTTCGCCTTCGGCCACGGCATCCACCAGCCCTGTGGCCAGGCGGCGGTGGTGGCGCCGTTCCCGCAGCATGCCGGCGCGGCATCGGCGCTGGCCGGCTTCATCCTCGCCGCCACCGCGGTGGCGGTCGGCGCCTGGCTCGGGGTGGCGATGGACGGCACGGTGCTGCCCCCGGTGCACACCATCGGGGTGATGGCGCTGGCCACCGCGCTGGTGGCCTGGACGCTGGTGCAGCGCCACGGCGAGCGGCTGTGAGTCGGCTGCGCGTTCGATGGTGAAGAAACGCAGGCAGCATTCGGCACGTTGCCGACCTTCGGCGCCGTGTCCCGAGATCACGCTTGCGGCCACTTGGAGTCGTAGACGACCGTCTGCTGTGCGGCCCTCGCTGCTCAGAACTCCCAGCCTTCGCTCTCCATGAAGCCTTCGAGGTCGAGGTATGGAATCTTGAAGTGCTCGCAGATGTTGGGCACCTTGACGGCGTTCGGCTTGAGCCGCTCCATCGTCACGACTATGCCGCCGATCGCATAGGCACGGGCCACGATGAACGCGTCAGCGTTGCGGCCGCCCTTGAAGAGCTTCTGCTTCTCGATGTTGGCCTGGAAGTGTGCCACCGAGTAGATCTGCCCGACGAAGGCGCCCTCCTTCGCGTCGGGTGTCGCGAAGAGCTTTTCATTGGCCTTCGCCCATTCGGTGTCGGCGCCCGGCACGCCGTCGTGCAACTCGTGATATGCCTCGCGCGTCGACGTGATCTTGCCGTCTGCAACAAGCTGGTCGAACGCCTTCCACAGCGAGACGAAGCGCTTCCGGTAGTAGTTCTTGTGCAGGTTGGAAATGACGTTGGTGTCCAGTACGTACATCAGAGACCTCCCCCCGCGAATTTCTCTGCGAAGGTCGGCAAGTTCTTCGGCTTGAGGTTCAGGTACTCGGCGAGTTGGCCACGGTCAAAGCGGTGCTGGTAGTACCTCGTGAAGGCCAGGTCGATATAGCGTTGTCCCAGGTAGGCGCGCTGGCTGTTGTAGTAGTTGCCCGAGGATTCTTCGTCCTTGCCCTTCATCTGCGCGGCCCACTCCTTCGCCGCCGTACCGTACTCGGCGGCGTCGATCAGGCCTCGATCGAGGAACTTCCGGTAGATCACCTCGCGACTCACGCTGAAATGGCCGGCGAGCTGCGTTGCGAGCGGTCGACCGATCTTGGCGCCCTTGAGCATCTTGTCGAGCACGTCGTCAGGCACCAGGACGCGAGCGGCTAGGCCGTTGCAGATGATCTCGATCTTCTGCTCCGCGCCTCTCAGGTGATCGATGAAATGCTCATCGAGCATGTCGATGCCGCTCGTGTGGAAGAGCAAATGACCCAGCTCGTGGAAGAGCGTAAAGATCTGCCGCGACTTCGCCGAGCTGTTGTTGACGTAGATGACTGGAAACTCGTCGTCGTACAGACAGAAGCCAAAGTAGTTAGGCGCACGGAAGGCGTCCTTGAAGACATACACGCCGGCCCTCGTCGCGAACACCTCGCGCCACTGCTCCAAGGCCTCGTCGACGCTCTTCCAGCTCGCTTGCTCGTCGATGCTCACGCCGAGGTAGTCGCGCACCTGTGCAGCGATCGTGTCCAGGGACATGCTCGTCGACGGCTTGAGATCGCGCGAAATCACGCGGCCGGCAGGGTTCTTCGAGTCGTTCAGCTCGGCCAGGTTGAGTTGCATCGCCTGGCCGCGGCGCAGGAAGAAGCGAACGGTGCGCGGAATGGCGGCGAAATCCGCGGCCGTGAGCGTGCGGAAAGACTGCTCGATCGGTGCCACCGCGGGCGGCCTTGGGAAGAAGAAGACGGCGACGGGAATCTTGAACCGGTCGGCCATCTGTTCCACCTGGACATAGGTCGGCAGCGCCTCCCCTGCTTCCCAGGCGGCGATCTTCTTGAAGTGACGGACGGCATCGTCCATCGAATAGCCGGCACGCTCACGCGCCCACTGGACAACAGCGGGAGTGATCGGCAAGCCTTCCTTGACCTCGGCCATGTCAGCGGCCCTCGCCCAGTTCGACGGAGACGGGCACGTTGTGCTTCCTGAACAGATCGCGCAGCGCTTCGGCCAGGCAATCCTTGACGTTGTATCCCGTCTTTGCCTGGACCATGCGCAGGGACGCCTTCACTTCGGCCGGGAAGTAGGCCGAAATGTTGACCTCGCCCGCCTTGTGAATCTGACGGGTCTTTGGCGCGACCGTGGACGCGCGCCCGTCAGCGTCAGGCCCGCTTTCGGCGGCCGTCATGGCTCGCCTGGCCTTCGCTCTTGCCTGCATTGGCGAGTTCAGGGATTGTTGCGATCCTTGTCTTGCCACTCCTATGCCACTTTGAGATGTTGAGAGATTGAGAGAATATACCTTGCCGAACTGGCCCCGAGAAGGGGATGGTCGTGGCATCGGGGAGCATGAATCGGAACGAAATGGGTGCCCCGGTGACGAAGCGACTGATGGAGTGGCTTGGCACCGGCTCGATGAGTCGGCTTTCGAGCAAGCCACTTGACAGACCGACCGACTCCGTTGGGTCGTGTGCACCCTTCCGGACCAAAGCGCCGAACGTCGGTGAAGCGCCGCAAGCCGCTGTTCGTTTTCGCACCTTTGAACACGACGCAGGAGAGCGTGATCAACGAGGTGTATCGCCTTGCGTCGCGCCGCACCCTCAATGCGAGGTGCCCTCGGAGCGCGTGATCTTGTTCCA
This sequence comes from Burkholderiaceae bacterium, assembly GCA_035429805.1. Taxonomy (GTDB): domain Bacteria; phylum Pseudomonadota; class Gammaproteobacteria; order Burkholderiales; family Burkholderiaceae_F; genus JALORV01. The sequence goes on along the minus strand of DAOMFL010000157.1, from coordinate 1,385 downwards.
CACGTTGTACTTGCCCACCGGCTTGCTCATCGGCAGCCGCTTGACCTCCTTGAACGTGGCCGCGTCGTAGACGATCAGCGCGCCGTCGTTCTCGTACAGGCTGGCCAGCGCGTAGCGGCCGTCCTTGGTGAACTCGATGTGCGACAGCGTGCGCCCCGGCTCGCGCACCTGCGCCACCGCTTGCAGCGTGCGCTTGTCGATGATGGTCAGCGTGTCCTTGGCCGCCGGGCTCATCATCGAGTCGGTCCAGGCGTAGGGCGTGGCCTCGTGGCTGCGCAGGAAGAAGCCCGGCCCCGGCGTGGCGATGGTCTTCACCGGCTTCCAGCTGCGCGTGTCGATGACGTCGAGCGCGCCGTCCTTCAGGTTCGGGCTGGCCAGCAGCGTCGTGCCGTTCCACGCGAAGGTGATGCCCGAGCCCAGGTGCGGCATGCCGGCGATCGGCAGCTCGGCGATGGTGCGGCGCTGGTCGAGGTCGACCACCTGCGCCTTGGGCAGCACGCCGTCCTTGGGCCGGGTCGCGCCCAGCGCGTGGCGGTAGGCCGGATCGAAGAAGAAGTCGTCCAGCGACGCGTCCAGATCGATGCGGCGCACCGCGTGGAACGCCGCCTTGCCACCGTCGGCCCCCGCACCGTCGGCCCCGGGCTTGATCTTGGCGTCGTAGCCGATCTCCCACAGCTCGGGCAGGTCCTTCAGCGCGACGATGAAGCTGCGCCGCGGCGCCGCGTCGTACACCGCCGACACGCGCGAGCTCGCCTGTGCGTCGCGCGTGGTCGCGGCGAAGGTCTTGACCAGGTTCAAGCCGGCGTCGAACAGCGCCAAGGTGTGCGGAAAGTAGTTGGCCGCCAGCACCCACTTGCCGTCGGCGCTGACCGCGATGTTGCGCATGTTCAGCCCGGCGCGCACCTCGGCCACGACCGTCAGGTTCCACAGGTCGTACTTGGTGATCCAGCCGTCGCGCGAGCCGAAGTAGACAAAGCGCCCGTCGGGCGAGAACTTCGGCCCGCCGTGCAGCGCGTAGCGGCTGGCGAAACGGTGGACGACCTCGAAGCGGTCGCCGTCGACCAGCGACACATGGTGGTCGCCGCCTTCGACGACGACGAACAGGTTCATCGGGTCGGCGCGCCAGACCGGCTTGTGCGGCAGCTTCGCGGCGTCGGCGGCGACCACGCGCGACGCGCGGATGTTGTCTTCGGTCCAGGCCGGCGCGGGTTGCACCGGCGTCGTGATCCACGCGGCCAGCGCGGCGATCTCGTCCTTGGACAGGCGATCGCCGAAACCGGGCATCTGCGTCGCGGGCCGGCCGTTGCCGATGACCTGCAGCGATTCGGCGCGGCGCAGCCGCTCCAGGCTTTCGGGCAGCAGCGCCGGGCCCATGCCGCCGGTGC
>DAOMFL010000156.1:0-4274 GCA_035429805.1 Burkholderiaceae bacterium | reverse complement strand
TGGGGGCGACCTGGCTTCGACGCGGGTCGTGAAGGATCTCAGGGCATGCCGAGGACCAGTGACCTCGTAAATCCATCTGGAACACTACAAACGCCAACGAAGACGCGTTTGCTCTAGCCGCTTAATACCGGCCAGACGCTGCACTGGTTCGCTTCCGGGCCAGGTCGGGTGACCGACAGCAGCGCCATTCACGGAAGCTGGATGCCGCTGGAGTCATGACGGCGGCATCGAGATCAAGTGACTGGCTGCGTGCCGGCCTGCCGATCGGCCAAGCGCGTGGCGAGAAAAAATAGACCGGCTACGCATGTAGAACTGGATCTGGATCATTCGCGGACGCGGGTTCAATTCCCGCCGCCTCCACCAAACGAAGACGAAGAAGGGCCGCTCGATGCGGCCCTTCTTCGTTTGCATCGAGGAAATCAAAGCGGTCTGCTAAAGCGAAACGAAAGCGAAGCCTGCGTTTCCAACCGCGTCTGCGCAAGTCGGGACGGAACGGAATGGCGCGCACCTGTCTGCGCGATTGCGGCCGGAAGAGCCAATTCCCATTCGAGCAGCGTTGCCTTCGCATCGCTCTCGGTTGTGCACGGCACAACCACGACTCTGCGTCGGTATACCTTACGAAGTCATCGCGGCAGTCCTGGCCCAGGCCTTGCCCCTTCTTTCAACGTTTTGATCTTTCAGGTATTGCTTTCGCGAGGATGCAACTGGCCTGCTTCTTGCGACTCGAGCGTTCACATTTCTTCTATCGACGCCGCGCCAGCGCCAAGGCAGCCGCCTGGTGACGGCGGCCTGAGAGGGGGTCCACATGAACGCCAGATTCAAGGAGGTATCTCTTGCAGGGCTGATGGTGGCGGCACTGAGTAGCGTAACGGGCACGAGTTCTGCCGCGTGCCTCGTTAACCCCACGGATCAAGTTGGAAACGCGATCTTCGGGGCAACCGTGCAGACGTTCATCAACCTCGGGATCAATCCGGCCACAACATGCATCGAAAACTCGCTATGGGCTGATCCGGCCAATTTCAGTCTTGGGAGCTACCTTAAGGGTGCTGAGGGGTTCGGCTTCGGTTACGACCCGACCACGCTTGGAGCCTATAACGGCGCAGGTTCCCTCGCCGGGAACGCCAACGGCCGCGACTTCTACTGGGTGCAGGACACGTCGGGCAATACCAACTACAACGGCGTCGTTGGCAGCCCACCATCGCAGGGAATCATCTGGGATCTGGGCGGACAGGCCAACCAGGTGGCGGTCTTTGTGTTCGTCGATCACGGCCCGGTCCCCGGCGAAGTGCTGGAAAACACCGCATGGCTCTCCAACGATCCGAACGCGGCCGACGGTGGATGGACGCAGGCCAGTCTCGTGCACGTGTACGGAGGCGGTTGGTCGGCGGACCCGAACGTTGCGGACGGTTTCGTTGCGGTCTACCAGCTGCCGAATGCCGCGACGTTCCAGTACGTTTCCGTGACGTGGGGAGGCCCCGGCGCGGTCACGCGTGACGGCGACAACGAGATCGACGCGGTGGGAGGCCTGACGATCGGCGGTGGCGGCGTCGGCGGTAATGTTCCCGAACCCGCCAGTCTCGCACTCGCAGGACTCGGCCTCACGCTCCTTGCCGGCGTTCGTCGCCGCAGGCAAGAACAGTAGCAAGGCCGTTCGGTCGGACGACAAACCCGCCCCAGTGGCGGGTTTTTCTTGCCGGCTTCACGATCAGGAACGCCTGCTCGCCGGCTCGCCTATGAAGCGTCGCCTCCACACAACGAGCCGCAGATCATGCGCTTCGCGCGTGACAAGCGCACCAACGAAGGACGGCGACTCGACTGACAGCTCACACTGGACAGCACACACTGCAGCGCCGAGGTCTTCGAACTTCGCCTTCACCACAAACAGCAAGGGCCGCTCCGCGCGGCCCTTGTGGTTAGTGCCCCAGTTACTTGCTGGCAACGATGCCGATACCGAACGCTCGATCGCCGGTCTGCGCCGTCATGACGAGCCGCGTCACCGTGCTGCCCGAAGGCTTGTACGTATACGCCAGGCCCGTATAGGCATAGGCAGCGCCCGCCGACGAGGTTGCGGGAAAGAGAGCCCTGCAGACCGGATTGGTCTGGTCGAAATCCCACTTCTCAATGTTGAGCGCATTACGAATCGTCGGCGCGCTCAATTTGCCCGTAAACGCGCAGGTCACGCCGGTCGGGACCGTCAGGCTTCCGCTGAATTCGCAGTCGCAAGTGGGCGTCTTGATAACTACGCTTGCTGCGCCGTACTGCGTCAATCCTGACCACGTTCCGATGAACTGATTGATGACGTCGGAAGGTTGGGTGAATTGCGTGGTGCTGATGTTGTAGACGGTCGTCGGTGCCTTGGTGGTCGTGAAGGAGAGCGTGTCCGTCCCGTAGGTCGCCGACCCCTGGAACGCTCCTGTCGAGGCGTTGAACGATGCGCTCAGCGTGCCGCTGCGGGTCGCGGCACCCAACGGATAGTCACGCCCGTCCGTCGCTGCGTAGCTGCTCCCCCCCGTCAGGGTCCCATTGGCCTGAGCGCCACCGTAGGACGTCGACGGGCCACCGGTCGGAGGCGCCGTCGGCCGCGAATAGGTGGCGTAGAGACGGTCACCGTAGGTAATGAAGACCTCCAGGTAATCACCGTTGCCGGTCGTGCCGAGAAACAGGCCTTCCTGGGCGGTGGGCGCCGGTACAGGCGTCGGGGTGGGTGACGGCGACGGCGCCGGCGGGATCGCGGGAGGAGCGGGGGTCGGTGTGGGTGGCGGCGGGGGCACCGGTGTTGGAGCCGGCGCCGGAGTCGGCCCCGAGCTGGGCCCGCCACCACTGCACGCCGCCAGACTCGCCGTGGCGACGGCGCACGCAAACAGAACCTTGTTGACCTTACTCATCGACAGCCCCCGCTCCCGGTCGATCCAGGTTCGATGGATCATATCTGCACGGCAGCGACAGACTCTATTCAACTCAACGAAAGGATGCTCTCGCGCCGCACCTCTTGCACTTTGGTGCCGATCGCGGCGCACGCAGCTCCTGCGTGACAATCGACCGTGCCCTCGGCCGGTGCACCGGGCCGCCGCAGCGCTTTGCAGCACCCGCCTAGAATCCGGCCCTCCCGCCTGCCATCCCTGCGAGACCCACTGCCATGGCCGACAGCACGGACATCCTCACCCTGCGGCGCCTGCTGCACGATTGCCGGCGCATCGCCGTCGTCGGCATCTCGGCGGAGTGGCACCGCCCGAGCTACTTCGTCGGCAAGTACCTGCTCGAGCACGGGTACACGATGATTCCGGTGAACCCGAAGTACGCCGAAGTGCTCGGACAGAAGTGCTATCCCGACTTGCGCACGGCCGCGAAGGAGGCGGGACCGATCGACATGGTCGACTGCTTCCGCAGGGCGGACGACATCGGTCCGCTGGCCGAAGACGCGATCGCGATCGGCACGCGCTGCCTGTGGATGCAGCTCGGGGTCAGCAACGAAACCGCAGCCCAGCGCGCGCGCGCCGCTGGACTCGACGTGGTGCAGGACCGCTGCGTGAAGATCGAGCACGGCCGACTGTTCGGCGGGCTCAACTGGGCGGGCGTCAATACGCGCGTCATCTCCAGCAAGCGACCGCGCCAGCTGGCGTACTAGGAGATCCCATGGCCGATCGCGCCTTTGGCATCGAGACGCTGTGCCTGCACGCGGGGCAGGTTCCCGACCCCGTCACCGGCAGCCGTGCTGCGCCGATCTACCAGACCACGTCGTACGTCTTCGACACGGCCGACCACGCCGCAAGCCTGTTCAACCTGCAGACCTTCGGCAACGTCTATTCGCGCATCAGCAATCCGACGGTCGCCGTGCTGGAGGAACGCGTCGCGGCCTTGGAAGATGGCCGCGCTGCGCTGGCGACCGCAAGCGGCATGTCGGCTCAGATGACGGCGATCCTTGCGATCGTGCAACCGGGTCAGCACATCGTCGCGTCATCGCTGCTCTATGGCGGCACCTATTCGCAGTTCGACGTCACGCTGCGCAAGATGGGCATCGAGACGACCTTCGTCGATCCCGACCGGCCCGAAGCCTTCCGCGCAGCGCTGCGTGACAGCACGCGGCTGCTGTATGCGGAGACGCTCGGCAACCCGAAGATCAACGTGCTCGACATCGAGCCGGTCGCGGCCATCGCCCATGCCGCCGGCGTGCCGCTGATGATCGACAACACGATGGCGTCGCCCTACCTCTGCCGTCCGTTCGACTGGGGCGCCGACATCGTCGTGCATTCGGCCACGAAGTACCTCGGCGGGCA
>DAOMFL010000155.1:0-4499 GCA_035429805.1 Burkholderiaceae bacterium | reverse complement strand
TCTGCACGGCCTGCGGCGCAACGGGGCATTGCAGCTAGCCGCTGCGCGGGTGTCGCCATGCCGCGGCGATAGGCCTGCAGGCCGGTAAGCGGCGATGCGAACGTGTCCCTGCCCGGACGGATCGCGGTTGCCAGAGCGGCACCGCCCGTTCTTCTTCCGTCTGCTCAAGACGCTGATCGACAACGGATTCCGGCAGGGCAAGCTGCAGCCGCTGCTGCCCGCCATCGCGGCAGACTTCGACGCATTGTCACCGACAGACGAAGAGCTCTTCTCATGGTGCGAGGAATTGCGTCTGTGGGTGTGCTGGTACCGCGTTCCCGCGTACTGGCTGACCTTCATCTTCCAGTCGCGAACGCAGGCCCGCGGCAGCGTGCACCACTTCCTCGCCTGTGAGCTGTACTCCGATGCGCAGACCCACTTTGCCGACGACCTGGCCCTGTCGTCGCTGGAGACCGCCTACTCCGCCTACCTGCGTAACGCGGCCACTCTGGGACCAGCGTTCGACTTCGTCAAATCCGATCTCGAGCGCAAGCTGAAGGACTATCTGGACGACCTTGCCGCGTGGTCAAGACCGTTTGCATTTCACGAGTGCAACCCGATCGCCGATCACCGCTATACGCGCTTGAGCCTGGCCTGGCTCGGCGAAGCCGTGGCCGTCGAAGCCAGGGCCACTCTGGCCTCTGACGCCAGCGCTCTGGCCGAACTCGTCGCATGCGCCGGCAATGACGACCTCGCCTACTACAGCATCGTCGCCGGACGCTTTCTCGGCCTGTTGCACGCCAGCCGCGGCGAGCACGAAGCGAGCGTGCTGCAGTTTCAGCGCGCTCTGGAGCAGGCCCGCGCCCGCCGGCTCGACACGGAGATCGGCCACCTGCGGCGCCTGCTCGGCAGCGCACTGCGCGCTTGCGGCAGGCTCGACGAAGCGAAGCATCAGTTCGAGCAGGCGCTGGCCTTCGAAAGGCTGGAACCGTTCTTCGCCTACACGTTCTACTGGCAGGCGCTGTCGGCGCGCGAGCTGGGAGACACGCTGCTCCAGATGTCAGGCACTGCTGACAATGCGGAGCCTGGCGGCCCCGGCCACCACCGGGTGCTCGCGCCGGATCTCGAAAAGCTCAAACCGGCGCTAAGCGCCTACCACGACGGACGGCTTCACTTCGGCGGGCACATGAGCTTCCAGTGTCCGTTCCCGCTGGCGCGCGCAGCCAAGCAGCAGATCTTCCGCTCATTCTCGACCAACGCGATCCAGGTCGCAGGCTTGCTGCAGAGTCCGAAGGACGTGCTGGCCGAAGTCGAGTGGGCCGGCCCGCGCGAGGCGACGGAGCTTGTCACCGAGATGGCCGCCGCCAGCAGCGCCGGGCTGCCGGATGCGGGCGCGTTCCGCCGCAATCGCGCACTCTTCTTCGAAACCCTGAACACCGCGCCACAAAGCTTCGAGGCTTACCTTGCGAACATCTCAGCGTACGGTGCGGCGCGGCGCGCCTACCTGCAGCAATCGATCGCGCTCGACGCCCATCTGACTCGACTGCAAGGTTGCGACGACATCGTCGAGCGGGCCTGTGCGTTGCGACTTCCCAACACCGTGTTCCTGCTGTTCCACGTCGGACCGGTCGCCAGCACCATGGTCCTGTTCGACCTGAGTTCCGGACTCGCGGCGCCCTTCGATCTGGCGTTCGGGGAGACGCAGTTGCGCGAGATCCATGCGGAATACGAGTCGCTGCGCCGGGCCGCCGCCGACGCGGCCACACAGAACCGGGCGCTGGCCGCGCTGCTGTCGCGCTATGAAGCGTTGCTGACTCCAACGCTCGAGCCGATATTGCGCTTTCTGCCCGGTCGGCATCTGAAGATCTTTCCGCGCCTGCAGATGAACGCGGTGCCCTTTCATGCGTTGCGGCTCCAGGGCAAGCCCTTGATCGAGCACTGTGCCGCGGTCAGCTATGGACAGACGCTGGGCCTCTTCCTTGCGAACCACGGCTCGCCCACTGCCCGCTGTGAGAGCGCGCTGCGATTCGTCATCGGCGACCGGGTGCCGTGGTATCGGCTCCTGTTGCCTGCACTGCGCAAGACCTACGGTGATTCGTTGCAGGAAGAGCCGCAGCCGCCGTGGGACCGTCTGCTGGCCTCCGTGGCCGCCCGTCCCGCGCGCGACACTGTCTTTGCATGCCATGGCGGCTTCGATCCGGACTCGGTGGCCAACAGCAGACTGGAACTTGCGGACGGCCGGCCTGACGGCCGGGTGTCGTTTTCACGCGTGTTCGAGCAACTGGCCCTGCGCGGCTGCCGCAGCGTCTTTATGGGGTCGTGCGAAAGCGGCATGGCGCGAACCGATGTGGCCGCGGAGTACATCGGCCTGCCGGCCGCCATGCTGTCGTCGGGGGTGCGCTACGTGGTCGGGGCGCTGTGGAAGATCCCCCAGGCCGCGAGCGCCGTCTTCGTCGACCGCTTCCTGCGGGCGGTGAACAGCGACGACGCAGACCTATGCCTGGCCCTTGCCCAGGTCCAGCGAGACATGATCCGCATGCGCAGGGAAGAACTGCTCGACTGGGTACGCAGCGCGATGCGCGGCGACCCGGCGCTCGAGCGCGTCCTGAAGAGCGTGGCAGCGCTCGGCGAGTTGCCGTTCGCCGAGCCGTATCAGTGGGCCGGGTTGCACGTCATGGGCGACGTTTGATCGATGTGCCCTCAGGCCGGCATGTAGGCGAACGTTGCACGATTGCGTCCGCCATGGGCAGACATCAAGAGCGGTCGGCAAACCCAGCCGTCACGGCTGGGCCGAGAGCGAGCAATTCCCAGGGCCGAGCCCATGCGCACCGGTCTCAACCACTTCCAGCTCCGGCCGCCGCCCCCGACGCCCACGCCCACTGGAAGTTGTATCCCCCAAGCCAGCCCGTCACATCGACAACTTCGCCGATGAAGTGCAGGCCCGGTGCCTTGCGCGCTTCGAGTGTTGACTGCGAAAGTTCGTCAGTAGCGACACCGCCGCGCGTGACCTCCGCCTTGCGGAAGCCTTCGGTGCCGCTTGGCGTGAGGCGCCACTCTTTCAGTGAAGTCGCCAGCGCACGCAAGCCGTTGTCCGGGACTTCGGCAATGCGTTGATCGGCCGCGTGACCTTGAATGAGGCTCCACTGCTCGGCCAACCGCCGTGGCAGCAGCGTTGCCAGTGCGTTGGGCACCGTCTGGCGACTGCCGCGCTTGAGCTGCAGCAGCGCATCGGTCAGAGCAGCCCGTGACATGGATGGCACAAGATCAATCTGAATCGGTTCGCGCGGATTCCAGTAGCTGGAGATCTGCAGGATCGCTGGGCCGGAAAGCCCGCGGTGGGTGAAGAGCAGGTCCTCGTCAAATCGGCCTTCGCCGCAACTGACCCGGACCTCACAGGCAACGCCTGCAAGTTCCGCGAACGGCCGCCACGCTTCCGCATCAAAGGTCAGCGGCACCAGCGCAGGCCGAGGCTCGACGATACGCAGGCCAAACTGCCGCGCGATGCGGTAGCCGAAGTCGGTCGCGCCGATCTTAGGGATCGAGAGGCCCCCGGTGGCAATGACCACGCGCTCTGCGCGCAGTGTGCCTGCATCGGTGTCGAGTTCGTAATTCGGGCCGGCGCGGCGCACCGCACTCACCGCGCACGGCATACGCCACTGCACGCCGCCGGCATCGCACTCGGCCCGCAGCATCGCAATGATCTGTTCGGCACTGTCGTCGCAAAACAGTTGTCCCTTGTGCTTCTCGTGGAAGGCAATGCGATGACGCTTCACCAGCGCGATGAAGTCGGCCGGGGTGTAGCGCGCGAGTGCGGAGCGGGCGAAGTGCGGGTTCTCGGAGAGGTAGCGCTCGGGGCGGCCGGCGTCGATGTTCGTGAAGTTGCAGCGCCCGCCGCCAGAGATGCGGATCTTTTCTCCGATCTTGGCAGCATGGTCGATCAGCACCACGCGCGCGCCGCGTTGCCCGGCGACGGCCGCACACATCATGCCGGCGGCCCCGGCACCGATGACGGCGATGTCGTAGTGATCGGGGTGTGCGTGCGCCAAGGTATCCGGTCAGCCCAGGTGGGAACCGGAGTATCGCCCGAAGCGTGAGTGAACTACGGTGCGGACTGCAGCGCGCCGATGAGACGCGGACCGGCCGTGAGCGCGCGCAGCTGGAACGGCTGCGGCGCATCCATCGTGTACTGCGGATCAGGCACGGTGGCGAGCACCAGCTGCGGCTGGATCGCGGCGGTCGGCCAGAAGTTGCCCGTCGCGGCGCCGGGCACGTTGCCTTCGCCGGTCATGACGTTGTTCTGCTGGACCAGCGTCGGAGCGGCGATTCCACTCGCGAGCGCGGCGTTGCCTGCAAAGAGATTCGCCGTGAGCGTGGCCTGCTGCGTATAGCCGGCCAACGAAATGAACGTTCCCCGGCCCATCGTCGTGACGAGGGTGTTGTGAGTCAGCGTGACGGTGTTGGTGGTCCACATGTTGCGCTCGGCTCCGTAGGCCACCGCGGTCGTGTTGTCGGCCATCGGG
>DAOMFL010000154.1:0-4516 GCA_035429805.1 Burkholderiaceae bacterium | reverse complement strand
TCCTCCTTCATCGCGGCGACGAGCAGCGTGCCGGTCACCGCGCGGCCGATCGGAGTCGTGTTGAAGTACGTGAGGCCGGCGGTCGAGATGTGAAACGCGCCGCATTGAAGTGCCGACAGGCCCTCGGTGACCAGCTGCCTGCGGCAGTCGATCAGCCGCGCCTTCTCGGCACCGTAGAGCAGTGCCTTGCGCGGAATTTCGTCGTAGTCGGGCTCGTCGGGCTGGCCGAGGTTGGCGGTGTAGGCGCACGGGATCGCGCCCTTCTGGCGCATCCAGAGCAGCGCCGCGCTGGTGTCGAGGCCGCCGGAAAAGGCGATGCCGACTTTCTCGCCGACGGGAAGGCTTTGCAGAATCGTGGACATGGACTCAGCGTCCCTCGTGTACGCGATTCGGCAATGCCGCATCGCACGTGCACCCGGGCCGATTCAAGTGAGGCGGCCGAGCTTCGGAGCGGCCGGGCGCTGGGCCGAAGGAGATGGAGACGCCAGCTGCGCTCACGTCGAACTTCAAGACTATCGCTCCCATGCCGCTATTCAACCGCGCGTCCTAGCAGAAGATATTCCATCAACGCCTTCTGCGCGTGGAGCCGGTTCTCTGCCTCGTCCCACACCACCGACTGCGGACCGTCCATCACGCCGGCGGTGACTTCCTCACCGCGGTGGGCAGGCAGGCAGTGCATGAAGAGCGCGTCCGGCTGCGCCGCCCTCATCATCGTTTCGTCGACCTGCCAGTCGGCAAACGCCGCGCGGCGCTTCTCGTTCTCGGCCTCGTAGCCCATGCTGGTCCAGACGTCGGTCGTCACGAGGTCGGCGCCCCGCGCCGCGTCCATCGGGTCGGCTGACACGGTGAGGTGCGGACCCGGCGGCGCGAGCTGCGGATCGAGTGTGTAACCGGGCGGCGTCGACACATGCACGCGGAAGTCCAGCAGCTGCGCCGCCTGGATCCAGGTGTAGGCCATGTTGTTGGCGTCCCCGATCCAGGCCACCGTGCGCCCGGCGATTGGTCCGCGATGCTCGAGCCAGGTGAAGATATCGGCCAGGATCTGGCACGGGTGGTACTCGTTGGTCAGCCCGTTGATGACCGGGACGCGCGAATGCGCGGCGAAGCGCTCGATCTTTGCCTGCTCGTAAGTGCGGATCATCACGATGTCGACCATGCGGGAGATCACGCGCGCCGTGTCCTCGATCGGCTCGGCGCGGCCGAGCTGCGAGTCGCCGGTCGTGATGTGGATCACCGAGCCGCCGAGCTGGTACATCCCGGCCTCGAACGAGACGCGGGTACGCGTCGACGCCTTCTCGAACACCATCGCCAGAGTACGGTCACGCAGCGGCTGGTAGAACTCGTAGCGCTTGAAGCGCTCCTTGATGATGCGCGTGCGCTCGAACACCCACTCGAGCTCGGCGCGCGAGAAGTCGCCGAACTGCAGGAAGTGGCGGATGGTGGCGGCCACGATCTCAGGCGGCGCGCGCTGCGGGCGCGAGGAAGCTGCGGATCACCGTCGCGAGGCGGGCGACGATCTGGTCGGCCTCGGCCGCGCTGAGGATCAGCGGCGGCAGCAGGCGGACCACCTTGTCCTGCGTCACGTTGATCAGCAGGCCGGCGGCGAGCGCCTGCTTGACGAGGTCCCCGCAAGGACGGTCCAGCTCGACCCCGATCATCAGCCCCATGCCGCGGATCTCGACGAGGCCGGCGACACCGGCCAGCTCGCGGCCGAGCCCCGCGCGAATGCGGTCGCCCTGGGCCGTCGCGTTGGCCATCAGGCCCTCGGCTTCGATGATCGCCAGCGTTTCCAGTCCGGCACGCATCGCAAGCGGGCCACCGCCGAAGGTCGTTCCATGCTGCCCGGGGCCGAACACGCCGGCCGCGCGGCCGCCCGCGAGCAGCGCGCCGATCGGCACTCCGGACCCGAGGCCTTTGGCGAGCGTCATCACGTCGGGCGTGATGCCGGCCCACTGGTGTGCGAACCACTTGCCGGTGCGGCCGATGCCGCTCTGCACCTCGTCGATCATCAGCAGCCAGCCGCGCTCGTCGCACAGGCGGCGCAGGCCGCGCACGTAGTCAAGATCGGCGACCTGGATTCCGCCCTCGCCCTGCAGCACCTCGATCCACACGGCGCGTATGCGTGGATCGGCGGCCGCTGCGCTCTCGACTGCCCGGAGGTCGTTATAAGGAACGCGGACGAAGCCGCTCGGCAGCGGCTCGAACCCCTTGCGCGCTTTCTCGTTGCCGGTCGCCGCCAGCGTCGCGAGCGTGCGGCCATGCCAGGCGCGTTCCATGACGAGGGTCTGCGCCTCGGGTTCGCCGTTCTTGTGACCGAACAGGCGCACCAGCTTGAGCGCGCCTTCGTTGGCTTCGGAACCGGAGTTGCCGAAGAACACTTCCTGCAGCCCGGACAGTGCGCACAGGCGGTCCGCCAGCAGCTCCTGCTCGCGCACGCGGTAGATGTTCGACGTGTGGATCAGGCGACCGACCTGGTCCGCCAGTGCGGCCACCAGTCGCGGATGTGCATGGCCGAGGCCGTTGACCGCGATGCCCGCCAGCGCATCGAGATATTCTTTGCCCTGCTCGTCGGTGAGCCAGGCGCCGCGGCCGTGCGTGAAAGCCACCGGCAGGCGGTTGTAGGTGTTCATCAGGTGCGTCATCGTCTGCGCTCCGGGCCGTGGCGGAAAAGAAAAAACGCGGCACTCCGGGATCGGCAGCCGCGTTTGCCGGATTATAGGGAAGACGTCTCGGGTATGACCAACGCAGCGCCCATGGGGGAGTTCGACGTCGTCATCGTCGGCGCCGGCACCGCCGGCTGTCTGCTCGCCAATCGCCTGTCGGCGGACCCGAAGTGCCGCGTGGCACTGCTCGAGGCCGGTGGCGACGACAACTACTTGTGGATCCGCGTTCCGGTGGGGTACCTGTACTGCATCGGTAACCCGCGCACCGACTGGTGCTTCAGCACGGAGCCGGAAGCGGGGCTCAACGGGCGCGCGATCCGCTACCCGAGGGGCAAGGTGCTGGGCGGCTGCTCGTCGATCAACGGCATGATCTACATGCGCGGCCAGCGCGAGGACTACGACGGCTGGCGCGACGGCGACGGGCACGGCGCCAACCCTGGCTGGGGCTGGGACGACGTGCTGCCGCTCTACATGCGCCATGAGGACTACTTCGGCGGCGCCGATGCGGTGCACGCCGCAGGCAACGAATGGCGCATCGAGAAGCCGCGCGTCCGCTGGGAAATCCTCGATGCATTCCGCGCTGCGGCGGCAGAGCAGGGCATACCGCCGAACGACGACTTCAACCGTGGCGACAACTTCGGCTGCGGCTATTTCGACGTGAACCAGCGCCGCGGCGTGCGCTGGAACACGGCGCGCGCGTTCCTCGCGCCGGTTCGCCACCGCTCGAACCTGTCGGTGATCACGGCTGCCCAGGTGTCGCGCCTGCTGTTCGATGGACGGCGCTGCACCGGTGTGGAAGTCGTGCGCGCCGGAGTGACTTCAACCATTCGTGCGCACGCCGAGGTCATTCTGGCGGCAGGCGCCGTGGCATCGCCGCAGCTGCTGCAGCTCTCCGGCATCGGGCCTGCAGCCCTGTTGCAGTCGCTGGGTATCCCGGTGCTGCTGGACCGCGCCGGGGTCGGGGCGAACCTGCAGGATCACCTGCAGTTGCGGATGGCGTTCAAGGTCAGCGGCGTCACGACCCTGAACACGCTCGCGTCGAATCCGCTCGCCAGGCTCGCCATGGTGCTGCAATACGTTCTTACCCGCCGAGGGCCGCTTACGATGAGCCCGAGCCAGCTCGGCGCGTTTGCACGTTCGGGCCCGCAGCACGCTCGCCCCAATGTCGAGTACCACGTGCAGCCGCTGTCGCTCGACAAGTTCGGCGAGCCGCTGCATCCCTTTCCGGCCTTCACGGCGTCGGTGTGCAACCTGCGGCCGACCTCGCGCGGAGTCGTCCGCGCGCGCTCGGCCGATCCCTTCCAGCCGCCGCAGATCGCGCCGAACTACCTGTCCACGCGCGAGGATCGGCAGGTGGCGGCCGAGGCGCTGCGCCTCACGCGACGCATCGTTGCCTCAGGCGCGCTGTCGCGCTACGCCCCGCAGGAATTCCTGCCCGGGCCGCGGTTCCAGACCGACGAAGAGCTCGCGCGAGCGGCCGGCGACATCGGTACGACGATCTTTCATCCCGTAGGCACCGCCAAGATGGGGCCGGCCGCGGACCCGGCAGCGGTGGTCGACAGCGAACTGCGGGTGCACGGCATTGCCGCGCTTCGCGTGATCGACGCCTCGGTCATGCCGACGATCACGTCGGGGAACACCAACGCTCCGACGCTGATGATCGCGGAAAAGGGCGCGGCGGCTGTGGCGCGCTCGCTCGGGCGATCCGCCTGAGCCGAAGACTAGGCGCCGCGGCGCCGCGCGGGCCTGGGCGCCGGAACCTGCGCCAGCTGCCGTTCCTCGCTTTCCATCAGCACACGGATCGACGGCACGTAGCCCTGGTAGACGACGCCGTGCAGCTCGACCTTGTTCTG
>DAOMFL010000153.1:0-4573 GCA_035429805.1 Burkholderiaceae bacterium | reverse complement strand
GGTCGCCGGAGTCTGCGCCGGCGCGGCCTGCTGCGGCCCGGACTGCGCCGGCGCCGTCTGTGGCGATTGCGCCGGCGGCGTGGCCTGTCGCTGCTGCACCGGCGTCGACTGACGCCCGAAGCTCTTTCCGCCGCCCATGCGGCGCTGCGCATCAGCGTCGAGTGAGAAGGTGACGGCGACGATGCCGATCACCAGCCCTGCCAACCACTTGTTCATTCCGTCTCCCGGTTCAGTACTTCGTGCCGACGTGCAGAGCGCACACGCCCGCCGTCAGGTTGAACCATTGGACGTCTTCGAGCCCCGCGCGTTCCATCATCTGCGCGAGTTCGTCCTGCGGCGGATGCATGC
Source organism: Burkholderiaceae bacterium (assembly GCA_035429805.1). Classification (GTDB taxonomy): domain Bacteria; phylum Pseudomonadota; class Gammaproteobacteria; order Burkholderiales; family Burkholderiaceae_F; genus JALORV01. The sequence goes on along the minus strand of DAOMFL010000153.1, from coordinate 4,225 downwards.
GGATCGATTCCGCAAGGTAGCGATAGCTCGCGCTGTCACCGGCCAGCTTCTTGCCGAGCCACGGCAGCACGTTGAACGAGTACGCATCGTACAAAGGAGCGAGCGGCTGCCAAATGCGGGAAAACTCCAGCACCAGCAAGCGCCCTGCGGGCCTGAGCACGCGCGCCATCTCTGCCAGCGCGACATCCTTGTGCGTCATGTTGCGCAGGCCGAAAGCGACCGACACGCGGTCGAAATGGTTGCTCGGGAACGGCAGCTTCTCGGCGTCGCATTGCGCGACCGGCAGGTCGAGGCCGGCGTCGAGCAACCGATCACGGCCTTCAGCGAGCATCGAACCGTTGATGTCGGTGAGCCAGACCTCGCCGGAGCTGCCCGCGCGCTTTGCAAACGCCTTCGCCAGATCACCGGTGCCGCCCGCAATGTCGAGCACCCGCATGCCGGGCCGCACGTTGGCGTGCCGCACCGTGAAGGCCTTCCAGACGCGATGCAGACCCGCGGACATCACGTCGTTCATCAGGTCGTAGCGGCCCGCGACCGAATCGAACACGCCGGCGACGCGGCCCGCCTTCTCTTCCTCGGCGACCTGCTCGAAGCCGAAGTGGGTGGACTTCTCCTGCGGCGCAGTCATCGAATACCGGTGCTCAGTGGCGGCTGCAGCCCGGTGATGGCGCGGCGGTCAAAAAGCCCGGCTCGCGGCTGGCGCCGGCTTCCTCCAGCTGCTCGAGGTACTCGGCCCACAGCTGCTCCTGGTTGCGGCCAAGGTCGTACAGGTATTCCCACGAGTAGATGCCGCTCGAGTGCCCGTCGGAGAACCACGGCTGAACGGCGTAATGCCCGACCGGCTCCAGCGCGTCGATCGTCACGTCCTTCTTGCCGGTCTGCAGGGTCTCCTGTCCCGGCCCGTGCCCACGGACTTCCGCCGACGGCGAATACACGCGCAGGAACTCGAACGGCAGCCGGAAAGTGGCGCCGTCGTCGAATTCGATCTCGAGCACGCGCGAGGCCTTGTGCAGCACGATGTTGGATGGGGACGGTGAACGGGGAGTCATGCCGGGATCCTGCACTTCTGCCGGGCCGGGCCGGCGGTGGACGATGATCGTACACCGCGCGCCCGAGCCACTTGCTCGAGGCAAACCCGGCGTCGCCACTCTCGACGACCGTCAGCCCGACGGCGGAGTCGGCGCTTCGCTCTTGTCCTGTCGTGGACGCGCCTCTCGTGCGGAGCGGCCGGACTCAGGCGTCCACGCGAGCTTGCGTCTGCGGGCGCTAGGTGCGGTCGCAGAGCCAGGCCTTCAGCTGCGCGTAGACCTCCGGCCGGTTCAGCAGCTCCAGATGACCCATCTCGTAGCCGACCCATTGATGCGACTTCGGGATACGCAGCGCCTTCGACCGGTCCCGGTGCCTGCCGAGCGCACTGTTCAAAGGCACGAGACCGTCACCCACCAGTCTGCTCGCCAGCAGTCCCCGCCGCTCCGCGAGCGTTGCCGCGGCCGCGTAGCACTCCACCCCGACCGGCAGCGCCGACAGCGCCGCCCGGCCTGCCGCAATGGCGCCGTGGCGGAGATCCTTGATCCCGGCGCTGCGCTGCCTTCCGGCGCGCGTCAGCGGCGCGGAGTACGGGCTCAGGTCGAGCAGGAAGTCGAGCCCGTTTCCACTGCGCTCCAGCGGCGCCCCGAGGTGCGGCGTTCCGAGAAAGACCAGCCTGCGCAAATGCTGCAGCCAGGCCTGTTTCCGTTCCCGCGCATGCAGGCACGCGCTTCGGGCCACGAGGCCTCCCATGCTGTGCCCGATGATCGACAGCTCGTCGAGCGGATGGGGCCAGTTCTCGATCAGCCCTTCGAGCAGCTGCGCGAACCGCTGGCCGTTCTCGTGGACATGCAGCCCGCTGTTGTATCGAAGGTAGAGCACGCTGTAGCCGAGTTCGGCGGCCAGTGCCACTCCGTGGTCGTGCCCTTTGCGGTTCCATTGCAGGTCGTTCATGCAGAGGCCATGAACAAGGACCAGCAGCCTTGACGACGCCGGTGGACTCCCGGCTTCGCGCAGAGCAGCGGCTGGATCGGCAACGTCGATCGCCTGATTCCGATACCGCAGTGACATTCCGATGGCGAGCGGATTCGCCGTGCGCTCGAGGTAGTCACCGTAGATGCCGTTGGCGACCGCCACCCAGGCTTCGTGCCCGGGCGTCCTTCCCCCGGCCGGAAAGAATTGCTCGATGGGAGAAAGCAGGGCATCGACACCCGCTCCGACCAGGCGAATGCCCCCGTGCACGATCCGGTACACGAGACCTGCGATACCCCGCGCCGGCTGATCGCGCGACTCCCCCAGTGGCCCGGGGTGCCGCTGGATGGTCGCGTGCATCTGTTCCACGACGCCGCTCACGCCGGCGAGTGCGTCGAACGCCATGAGGCTCGCGCCGCGCAGGTCCGTGAGATGGGTTCGATTGAGTTTCGGCATCGCCGCGTTCTTCTCAGCGGGCCAGGGCCTTGACGACCTCGACCGGGTTGTTACGTATCGCTCGCAGCAACGCGCGGGCCGGACCGGTGGGCGCGCGCCGCCCTTGCTCCCAGTTGCGGAGCGTGGCGAGTTCGATGCCCAGCAGTTCCGCGAACTTCGCCTGGCTCAGGCCGGTGAGCGAGCGGACCGCGCGCACGTCGACACGGTCTTCATCTCGGGGCGGCGACTTGTGCGGCGCCGCCTTACCGATGAGGCGAGCCAGGCGCTTGCGCCGCTCCCGTCTAACGGCGCGGGAGACTTCCAGCAGCGCTTCGAACACTTCACTTGCCACCACTTTCCACCCTTCGCCCGAGCCCTCGCAGGACACGGCGCCCATACTACGCCATTGGCGTACGTACGTCATTGGCGTAGAGGCGGGGCGAAACCGTTTGGAAGCCAGCCGCCGGCCGCGGCCCGCCTGCTCAGGCCGCCAGCCGGCCGGCCGCTTCGTCGATGGCTGTCATCAGCTCGCGATAGTCGGATGCGACCGGAAACTGCGGGAACTGCGCGGCGATCGCCGGCGGCGGGTGGATGAAGAAGCCGGCGTCGGCAGCGCCCAGCATCGCGGTGTCGTTGAACGAGTCGCCGGCCGCGAGCACCTGGTAGTTCAGGCTCTTGAACGCGTTCACCGCGGCGCGCTTCGGGTCACGCTGGCGCAGCAGGTAGGCATCGACGAAGCCGTCGTCATCGATCGCGAGGCGATGGCAGAACAGTGTCGGGCGGCCCAGCTGGTGCATCAACGGGTCGGCGAACTCGTAGAAGGTGTCGGACAGAATGACGACCTGGTAACGGGTGCGCAGGGCGTCGAGGAACTCGCGCGCGCCCGGCAGCGGCGTCATCGCGGCGATGACAGCCTGGATGTCCGCGAGCCTGAGCGCATGCTGCCGCAGCAACGCGATGCGCCAGCGCATCAGCTTGTCGTAGTCGGGCTCGTCTCGCGTCGTGCGGCGGAAGTCGGCGATGCCGGTGCGCTCGGCGAAGGCGATCCAGATCTCCGGGACGAGGACACCTTCGAGATCGAGACAGACGATTTGCATGGGGGAATCGGTGCGCCGTCGGGCCGGCGAGCGGGGATCAGGACTTCGGCGAGCATAGAGTACGTGCGACAACCCGGTCCGCCCCAGGGCGCGGTGGAGCCGGCGTGCCGAAGCCCGGTTCCAGCCCAATTGCGCCGAACCGACTCAACGCGGGTGTGCCAGCGCAGCGTCCAGGGCAGCGGTCATGTCCTGCGCCAGCGAGCCGACTCCCTTCAGGACCCAGGCCCCGCCCTGTTGCCAGTGGATGCGGAAGTCACCCAACGGCTTCTGCGAGGCCACACTGACCGCCCGTATGTCGAGGACGACCTCGGTTCCTCCTTCAACCAGTGCAGGCGAACCCAGGAGCCTGACCACCGGACCCAGTTCCAGCACGGTCACGGCAACGACAACGTCGGGCCGCGGCCCATGCACCAGGCCCACCGCCGCCAGTTCCGAAGCGCTCGGAAGGACCGCTGCGTTGCCCCCCGCGAGACGCCGGATTTCGACGACGCCGAAGCAGGCGCCGCGGTTGAAGAAATCGTTCACGCCTCGATCAGCCGCTGCGACCCGGTCGCCAGCGTCCTTCTGATCAGCGCGCCAGTGCGGTCCCCAAAGGACAAGAGCGCGTGCGCTGACATTGCACAGGGGCTGCAGCGGCTTCTGTCCGGTCGTCTCCACTTGCGTCGAAGCACAGCCCGCCACGAGGAGACCGGCGA
>DAOMFL010000152.1:0-4763 GCA_035429805.1 Burkholderiaceae bacterium | reverse complement strand
GCCCAGTCGAGATCGCCGCCGTTCGCGGCCGAGCCGGTGTCCTTCGACTTCTTCGCGAGGTCCTCGAACTTCGCGCCCTTCTTCAGCTGGTCGATGATGGCGTTGGCCTCGGCTTCATTTTCGACGAGGATGTGGCGGGCGCGGTATTCCTTGCTGCCGACCATCGCCTTCTGCTTGTCGTACTCGGCCTTGACCTGGGCGTCGGTGATCGGGTTCTTCGCCATCTCGTCACGCAGCAGCGCCTGGATCAGCGTGTTCTGGCGCTGGATGTCGAGCATGAACTTGACTTCGGCCTGCTCGGGAATGCCGCGCTTGGTGGCTTCCTGCAGCAGCACTTCGTTCTGGATCAGGCGCTCCTTGACCATCTTGCGCAGTTCGGGCGTGTCCTTCTGCCCCTGCTTGGTCAGCTCCTTGACCCAGGCGTCCTCGCGCGCCTTTGGAATCGGCTTGTTGTTGACGACGGCGACGTTCTGGGCGAGGGCGATTCCGCTGACCAGGGCCAGCGCCGCGAAAAGGGTGGTGCGTTGCATGAAGATCAGTGTCCGGAAGGGTGGGAAGGGGGCGGCGCGGAGGTCGCTGGGACCTCGCCGGGCGCCAGCAGCGTCATCGCAAGAGCGTGAATGTCGCGGTGCATCAAATCGGCGAGGGCATCATACACAAGGCGGTGGCGCGCCACGCGCGGCTGACCCGCGAATGCGGCACTGACGAGGGTCATCCGGTAGTGCCCACCGCCCGCCGCCGCTCCGGCATGTCCGGCGTGCAGCGCACTCTCATCCTCGATCGCGATCTCGAGCGGGGCGAGCGCGGCCAGCCGGCGACGCATCTCGGCGATGGTGGCCTCAGGCATCCGGGGCTTCCTTCATGTGTCGCGCGAGGTAGACGCCGATGCCGAGCGTGAACACCATCGTCAGCCCGAAAAGGCCGAACAGCTTGAAGTTGACCCAGGTGTCGGTCGGCACCGAGTAGGCGACGGCGAGGTTGACCACGCCCATCACGACAAAAAATCCGATCCACGCCCACAGCAGCCGTCCCCAGACAGGCGGCGGCACGTCGAGTTGCTGGCCGAGCAGTGACTGCAGCAGGTTGCGGTTCCAGAACAGGTGACCGGCCAGCAGGATGCCTCCAAACAGCCAGTACAGGATGCTCGGCTTCCACTTGATGAAGGTCTCGTCGTGGAACCAGATCGTGGCGCCGCCGAAGACGACAATGACCGCGAGGCTCACCCACAGCATCGGGTCGACCTTGCGGCCGCGAACGAGCAGTGTTCCGACCTGAAGCAGCGAGGCGATGATCGCCACCGCGGTGGCGAGCAGGATCGGTGCCTGGTCGGCCGGCACGGTGCCGTCGCCGACCATCCACCCGAGCGTGCTGCCGGCCAGCGCCAGCGACTGCTGCGGAAACGCGCCGGCCACCTTGAAGGCGACGAAGAAGAGGATGACCGGGAAGAGGTCGAACAGCAGTTTCATCATGTCGTGGCCGTGGTTCCGTCGATCGGCTCGAACGTCAGTGCGGCCGAGTTGATGCAATAGCGCAGCCCGGTTGGCGGCGGCCCGTCGGGAAAGACGTGACCCAGGTGCGAGTCGCAGACATTGCACAGGATCTCGGTGCGGACCATGCCGTGACTCGTGTCGCGCTCCTCGCGCACGTTCGCGGGATCGAGCGCCTCGAAGTAGCTGGGCCAGCCGCAACCCGAATCGAACTTGGTGTCCGACGCGAAAAGCGGCGTGCCGCAGGCGACACAGCGGTAGATGCCGTGCTCGTGGTGGTCCCAGTAGCGGCCGGTGAAGGCGCGCTCGGTGGCCTTTTCACGCGTCACCGCGTACTCCATCGGCGAGAGCTGCGACCGCCACTCGGCGTCGGTCTTGGTGGTCTTCTTCATCGGTGCCTCACGATGAGCACGACAGGCTGAGCGACTGCGCCCAGTCGGGCGGTTCGGCCGCGTACGCCTCGTGCTCGGGCTGCTCGTCATAGGGGCGCGAGAGGATCGCCAGCAGCCGCGCGACCTCGCTGAAGTCGCGCGGGCCGTCGTCGCCGCGAGCCTTGCGGATCGCGGTCTCGACAAGGTGGTTGCGCAGGACGTACTTGGGGTTGGCGCGGTTCATGCGCGCCGCGCGCTCTGCATCGATGCTTCCTTCACGCGTCAGGCGCTCGCGATAAGTCTGTGCCCAGACGTCGAAGGCCGCGCGGTCGATGACGAGGTCGCGCACCGTGCCGTCCCGCTCCTCCGTCGCATCGACGCGCAGCGTTGCCAGCTGGCGCCAGAACCGCGTCCAGTCGGTACGGTTGGCATTCAGAAGGTCGATCAGGCCGCTGATCAACGCTTCGTCTTCGGCACGCTGCGTCTGCAGGCCGAGCTTGGCGCGGAACACATCGTCGATCGCCCGCGAATACTCCTCGAGGTAGGTGTCAATCGCGGCCTTGGTCGCGTCGAGGTCGTCGGTCAGCGGCACCAGGGCCTGTCCGAGCGCGTACAGGTTCCAGTGCCCGATCTGCGGTTGCATGTCGTAGGCATAGCGGCCGTGCTCGTCGCTGTGGTTGCAGATGTGCCCGGCGTCGAAGCCGTCGATGAAACCGTAGGGGCCGTAGTCGATCGTCAGCCCGAGGATCGACATGTTGTCGGTGTTGAGCACGCCGTGGCAGAAGCCCACGCCCTGCCACCGCGCAACCAGGCGCGCCGTGCGGCGCGCGACCTGCTCGATGAACGCGAGGTAGGGCTGCGGCCCCGCCCGCACCTCGGGGTAGAACGAGTCGATGATGAAGTCCGCCAGCTGCTTCAGCGCGTCGTGCTGCCCGGTCCAGTAGAAGTATTCGAAGGAGCCAAAGCGCACGAAGCTCGGCGAAATCCGCGTCACCACCGCGGCGGACTCGACCGTCTCGCGGATCACCGGGTAGTCGGAGCCCGTCACAGCCAGCGCGCGCGTGGTCGGGATGCCGAGTCCGTGCATCGCCTCGGACGCAAGGAACTCGCGGATCGACGAACGCAGCACGGCACGGCCATCACCCATGCGCGAGTAGGGCGTCTTGCCCGAGCCCTTGAGCTGGATCTCCCAGCGGGCGCCGTCCGGCCCCACGGCCTCGCCGAGCAGCAGCGCGCGGCCGTCGCCAAGGCGCGGCACATAGGTGCCGAACTGGTGCCCGGAATAAACCGCGGCCAGCGGCTCGGTGCCGGCGAGCGTCCGGTTGCCGGTCAGCGCGTCGATGAGGTCCGGGTCGCCGAAGCGCGCGGGATCCAGTCCCAGGCGGGAGGCTGCATCCTCGGACATCGCGACCAGGTAGGGATCCGGCAGCGGGGTCGCCGCCAGGCGCGTGTAGAACGCCTCCGGCAGGCGCGCGTAGCGGTTGTCGAACCTCAGGCCCAGATCGACCGGGCCGCCGTCAGCGGCGGGGCCAGTCTCGGCGGCGGGTGAGCGTACGCGGGCGTCCAATCGATTCTCCGGAGGGGCGGATTCTAAGGTCGGCCGATCCGGCTTCGACCGCCGATGGCGCGACTTGACTCCGTCGGCCCAACCTTTGAGCATGTGGGGTTGTTGCCGGCGATCCCAAGTCCAACGAAGGTGCGGCGGCCAACAGACTCATAACACCTGGGAGACTCGCCATGCTGCAGGGCCTGATGATGCGCACGCCGTTGCTGATCTCGTCGCTGATCACGCACGCCGACCGCCATCACGGAGACGTGGAAATCGTGTCGCGCCGCGTCGAGGGGGACATCCATCGCACCACGTACAGCGAGCTGCACCGTCGCTCGCGCCAGCTCGCCAACGCGCTCGACGGACTCGGAATCCGCACCAGCGACCGCGTGGCCACGCTGGCGTGGAACGGCTATCGCCACATGGAGCTTTATTTCGCGGTGTCGGGATCGGGCGCGGTGCTGCACACGATCAACCCGCGCCTGCATCCGGAGCAGATCGCGTGGATCGTCAACCATGCCGAGGATCGCGCGCTGTTCTTCGACCTGACGTTCCTGCCGCTGATCGAGGCGGCGGCGCCGCATTGCCGCACCGTGCAGCACTGGGTCGCGATGACGGACCGGGCGCACATGCCGGCGACATCGAAGATCCCTGATCTCAAGTGCTACGAGGACGTGCTCGGCAGCCACTCGGACAAGTACACGTGGCCCGAGTTCGACGAGAACTCCGCGTCGTCGATGTGCTACACGTCGGGCACGACCGGCAACCCGAAAGGCGTCCTGTACAGCCACCGTTCGACGGTACTGCACACGTTTGCGGCGGCGCTGCCGGATGCGCTCAACGTGTCGGCCCGCGATGTGATCCTGCCGGTGGTGCCGATGTTCCATGTGAACGCATGGGGACTTCCCTACGTGGCGCCGATGGTCGGCTGCAAGGTCGTATTCCCGGGCCCGCACCTCGATGGCAAGTCGCTGTTCGAGCTTTTCGAATCGGAGAAGGTCACCTGCTCGGCCGGCGTGCCGACGGTCTGGCAGGGGCTGCTCACGTACACGGAGGCCAACGGCCTGCGCTTCTCCACAATGAACCGCACGGTCATCGGCGGCTCGGCGTGCCCGCCGGCGATGATCAAGCTGTTCCAGGACAAATACGGCGTGCAGGTGCTGCATGCGTGGGGCATGACCGAGATGAGCCCGCTCGGCACGGCGTGCACGTTCAAGGCCCGGCATCTCGGGCTGCCGGCCGAAGAGCGGGTCAAGCTCCAGTACAAGCAGGGCCGGGTGCTGTACGGCGTCGACATGAAAATCGTCGGCGACGACGGCGGCGACCTGCCGTGGGACGGCACGTCGTTCGGCGACC
>DAOMFL010000151.1:0-4783 GCA_035429805.1 Burkholderiaceae bacterium | reverse complement strand
CCCGATGGCCGACAACACGACCGCGGTGGCCTACGGAGCCGAGCGCAACATGTGGCCGACCAACACGGTCACGCTGATCCACAACACCGTCGTCACGACGATGGGCCGCGGGACGTTCATCTCCTTTGCCGGCTATACGCAGCAGGCCACGCTGACGGCGAACCTCTTCGCCGGCAACGCGGCACTCGCGAACGGAATCGCCGCCCCGACGCTGGTCCAGCAGAACAACTTCATGACCGGCGAAGGCAACGTGCCCGGCGCCGCGACGGGGAATTTCTGGCCGACCGCCGCAATCCAGCCGCAGCTGGTGCTCGCCACGGTGCCCGATCCGCAGTACACGACGGATTCGCCGCAACCGTTCCAGTTGCGCTCATTCGCTGCGGCAAGCCAGCGCCTCATCGGCGCCCTGCAGGCGACGCCTTAGCGGCCGCGCCGCGCGGTCAGGCGATACTGCGGGTCCCTGAGGGGCCAGCCGGATCGCCTTGACGCATCGAGAACCCAACGACTACGACGTCGCCGTCATCGGTGCCGGTGCTGCCGGCATGATGTGCGCGGCCGTCGCCGGCCAACGCGGCGCGCGCGTGGTGCTGATCGATCACGCCACAAAGCTCGCCGAAAAGATCCGCATCTCCGGCGGCGGACGCTGCAACTTCACCAACGTCGATGCCGCCCTGCCTGAACGGTATCTCTCAGAGAACCCGCACTTCGCCCGTTCCGCATTGGCGCGCTATACGCCCGCCGACTTCATCGCACTGGTGAAGCGCCATCGCATCGCATTCCACGAGAAGCACAAAGGACAGCTCTTCTGCGACGACAGCGCCGAGCAGATCATCGCAATGCTGCAGGCCGAGTGCGGCGCCGGCAACGTGCAGTGGCGCATGCCGTGCACGGTGAGTGCCGTGCGCCGTGCTGGCCAGCGCTACGAACTCGACACGGACGCAGGCACACTGCGCACGAGCCGCGTGGTGATCGCCACCGGAGGATTGTCCATCCCGAAGATTGGTGCGACCGACTTCGGCTACTGCATCGCGCGCCAGTTCGGCCTGCGCATCGTCGAGCCAAGGCCGGCTCTGGTGCCGCTGACCTTCGATGCGGAAGCCTGGCGGCCCTTCGTGCAGCTCGCGGGCGTTTCGCATGAAGTGTGCGTCACGTGCGGCGACGGCTCCTTCGACGAGGACCTGCTGTTCACCCACCGCGGGCTTTCCGGCCCGGCGATCCTGCAAATCTCCAGCTACTGGAATCCGCGCGAGACGATTCAGGTTGATCTTGTGCCGACCATGTCACGGGCTGCACTGACGGCTGCGCTGCTGCAGCTCAAGCACGGCAGTCGCCAGACGCTACCCAACGCACTGGCAACGCTGCTGCCACGGCGGTTGGCAGAGCAGTGGAGCCTCATTCAGGGTCACGAGGCCGATCAACGCATTGCCGAAGTCCCGGACACCGGCTTGCGTGCGCTGGCGACTTCGCTGAAAGAGTGGCGCCTCACGCCAAGCGGCACCGAAGGCTTCCGCAAGGCCGAAGTCACGCGCGGTGGTGTTGCCACCGATGAACTGTCGCAGGCCAGCCTCGAAGCCCACAAGGCGCCGGGGCTGCACTTCATCGGCGAAGTTGTTGATGTAACCGGTTGGCTGGGTGGATACAACTTTCAGTGGGCGTGGGCATCAGCAGTGGCAGCGGGTGCACAAGTTGCTGGATGACCAGTGCGATGATCGAGAGGAGTGTTTTTCACGCTGCGCTATAGGCAAATTGAGCCTAGCCCCTTCAAATACGCTTCGTAGGACCGGATGATCTATGACCGGCCTCATCGGCGACCGCAACAATCCAGTGATATACGGATTGGTACGTTCCGAAGACTGGGTCCGGCTCTTCACCGGGGTAGAGCTCATAGAGTGGTTCTTCGTCGGCCAACATGCACAACTCAAACTCGACATCGGACCCTTCCATGCCTCGCCCGATGCGCGTGTACCTCTGATTCGACGCGGCCGGTCCGAAATCGCTCCAGGCGATTCTCACATTTGGGCCACGGGCACTTTCTATCCGATCGTACCTGGCCAGTAGATCACGCGCTTCTCTCGCAAGACCAACCGTTCCAATCTCGCGTGAAGTCGCAAGTTCCGTCTTGAAGTATCGAGAGTCGCCCAGCAACACCAAGGCAAGATCCTTCGCCTCCGCGAGAGATAAGTTCGCTACCCGTCTTAGATGCTTTGCGGACTTGGCGTACTCGGACTTGCCTCGTCGGACCGTCACGAACAGGACGATCCAGATCACCGCGGGAATCGAGACCGCGAGCAGTAGCCAGCTCATATCTCACTCATGGGCGACGACACTCACACTCATTTAGGAGGGTTACTCCGATACGGCCCGTTGTCATGGCGGGGTTAAACGCTGCGATTGCGTAGGCCTCGTGCCGTCTTAGCGCTGCGTGCGCTGCAAGATGGTCAGGAACAGACAAGAGCTGAGTGTTCCAAGATGAGTGTCTGACAGAGGCTGGAAGAACCGCCGTCGGAAAGAGGCCCTGTTTGAGTGGGTTTATGTGATGTAGGGCTGAAACGCCTCTTTGCCCGTGCTGAAGCTGACCCCTACGCGCCGCCGCCTGCGAAATGTTCTTAGCTGCGGCACGAAGTGCAAAGGATGCTCCAACAAGTCCGATTTCTAAGCCAAGCTCCGTGTAAACACCTGCTGCATAGGCTGAACTACAGCTGTCAACCCCGCCGTCGATGTCCCAGCGGCTCCTTATGTAACGACTCAGCCCTAAGCTCACTGTATCGCCAAAGCCGCTGGCGAAATTTATTGCTGACGTGGGTATCAAAGGCATATCTGCCCACCCGAACAATCCATACGGATCGTAGTAGAGCAACGGATCTCCACTGACGTACCCATATGTGTTGATCCCGCCCGCCAACCCGATGGGATCACTCTGTATGTACCTCCCCGTCGTCGACTCGTAGTCGCGATGCCAGTTGTAGAAGGTATTCACCTCCTTGTCGAAGTACTGCCCAGGGAAGCGCAGGTTGTAGACCAGCGCCGCGGCCGTGCCCGGCTTCTCGTTCGGCTGTGTATCCCCGTACGGCGCGCTATGCCAGGTCCACCGCTGCGCCTGCGCGCTGTCGGTGATCAGCCGCGGCGTGCCGAGGTGGTCGGCCTCGACCGAGTAGTACGTCGTCGTCAGAGGCGTCGTGCTGGTGCCGGAGTAGGTGTAGACGATCAGCGCCACCGGCCGGTCGGCCAGCCACACATGCTCGTTTCTCGCCCGGCCGTAGTTGTCGTACTCGCCAATAAGCCGCCCCGCCTCGTCGTACACGAACACCTGCGTGCCCTGCGGCACGACCGATGATGGCCCGGTCTTGCGCACCCGCAGGTTCTGGCCGTTGATCAGGTAGTTGTACGTGTACGTCGTGGTGCCGCTGATGACCCGCACCTGGCTCACGCGGCCCCGGGCATTGACGACCCAGGTGGTCGTGCTGTCGGCCGTGCGGTTGCCCGCAGCATCGATCGTGTAGCCGATGCCGAGGTTGCTGATCCCCGTCATCCGGTTGCTCGTCGGCGAGATGTTGTAGGTGTGGGTGAAGGGCTCGTTGGTGCCGACGCGGTCCATCTTGGAGAGCAGGTTCCCCGTGGCGTCGTAGTTGAACGTCTGGTCGCGCGGCTCGGACACGAAGCTGGCGACGCGGTCCAGGCCGTCGTACGCATAGCCCCGGCTCCAGTACGCCGTCGTGGGATGCGTAATGGCGACGATGCGGTTGGCCGAGTCCCATTGGATCGAGTACGTGACACCGCCCAGCGTGTAGCTGGTCATGCGGCCGTCCTGGTCGAGCGTGCTGCTCCAGACGAGTCCGTTGCGCAGGTTCATGCGCTTGATGCCGCCGAAGGGGTGGTACGTGACGCCGCTCGCCACCGGTTGGCCATCAACAGTGACGGTCTCAACTTCCTTGCTGGTGACGCCGTACTGCAGGCCGATGATGCGGCCGCTCGGGTAGGTGATCGAGGTTAGCTGGCCGGTCGTCGGGTTATAGGCGTACTGCAGCGTGTGCGTGCGGGTGGCGCCGCCGGCGGTCAGGGCCTGGCTCTTACTCGCCACTCTCCCTTGCGGGGTGTAGGTCCAGGTGGTGGTGACCGGGCCCGGATCGACCATGCGGGTCAGCCGGCCGACGCCGTTGGAGCCCTCGTCGTAGTAGTAATAGGTGATCGTGCCGTCGCCGTACTTCGCCTGGGTGAGGCGGTTGATGCCGTCGTAGGTGTAGGTCGTGGTCTTGCCGCGTGCGTCCTTGCTGGTCTTGAGGTTGCCAGCGGCATCGAAGGTGTTGATCGTAGTGCCGGTGTCGGGTGAGACCTGCTGGGTCAGGTCGCCCAGGCCGGTGACGCTATAGCTGGTGACGAGGCTGCGGGCGTCGGTGACCGAGGTGAGTTGATCGAGGCCATTGACGCCGAACTGGGTGACCGGGTTAGGCGCGGTGCCGATCGGCTTCGGTTGTGTGACGGTCTTCAGTCGGTTGAGGGCATCGTAGGTCTGCGAGGTGACCCGGCCGAGTGCGTCAGTCGTCGACGTCAGGTTGCCGTTGGCGTCGTACTGGAAGTTGGTCACCGGGCGGGTTTGCGCCCAAGCGACCCCGCCAGGAGCGGTCAGCGTGGCGCTGACAGCAGCGACGATGAGGGCCTGCGCGATTTGTTTGGTGTGCATGGTCCTGCTCCTCTCCTGGCTACATCGCCCCGCTGATCTGCTGTACCCGATTGAGTGCATCGATCGTGCGCTGGATGTTCCTGACGAGGGTGCCGCCGTTGTCGG
>DAOMFL010000150.1:0-4809 GCA_035429805.1 Burkholderiaceae bacterium | reverse complement strand
CGTCGGTGCCCGGGATGTCGCAGTGCAGCCACCCCTGCGTGTGCGCGATCATCGATACCGAGTTGCCGGTGCCGCCGACCGGGAAGCCGGCGCTTTCGAGCGCGTTAATGAGCGGCTCGACCTTCTCCCACTTCGAGACGCCGATCTCGACGTTGCTGCGGATCGTGAAGCGGACCTGCTTCTCGCCGTACTTGTCGATGATGTCGCAGAGCTTGCGGATGGTCCACACGTCCATCTGGCGCTGTGTTCCAGCCTTCACGGTCCAGAGTTCGTCGCCCGAGTGCGCGACGTGGTGCAGAACGCCGGGACGCGGGCGGTCGTGGTATTTCCACTTGCCGTAGTTCTTCAGCATCAACGGATGCAGGAACTGCGTGTTGTCGGGCACGCCGCTCTCGATCGCGCGGCGGGGTGTCGGCGCCTTGGCGGGCGCGGCTGCTTTGGTCGGTGCTTCCACTTGCGTCATCTTCGGTCCCCTTACGCAGCCTTCTGACGCGCCTTGGCCTTCGCCACTTCGTCGTCCCAGTCGTCGGTGCGCACGTACGGGTTGGTGCGCGGCGCCGACACCATGGCCGGATCGACCTCGAGCCCGACACCCTCGAGGAAGTTGACCAGGCCCACGCGCTCGATCGTCTCGCCGATGCGCTCGTGCTCGAGCGCGTTGTCGGCGAAGAAGTCGACGATGCGCTTGCCGAGGTCGACCAGGTTCTCGCGGTCCTCGTCGGTGGCGAGCTTCATGAACGGCACGATCACCGTGCCCATCAGGTCGCCGATCTTCAGCGTGCGCTTGCCGCCGCACAGGATCGTGGCACCCGTGTCGTCGCCGTGGGCCAGCGCGCCGGTCATCACGTTGATGCAGTGCATGCAGCGCACGCAGTCGCGGTTGTCGATCTCGAGCGCCTGCGTGTCGTTGACGGCGACGGCGGAGATCTTCGGATCCTTGCGGACGTCCTTGATCTCCTTGATCTGGATCGCCTTGGTCGGGCAGCGCGCGACGACGTCGTTGACCAGTTCGTTCATGCCGTGCTTGGCGAACCACTTCTTCGCCAGCGCCTCGTCGGTCTTGATGTTGTCGCGCCAGGTGCCGATGACCGCGAGGTCGGCGCGCTGCACCGAGTTCATGCAGTCGTTCGGGCAGCCCGAGAACTTGAACTTGAACTTGTACGGCAGTGCCGGACGGTGAATGTCGTCGAGGAAGTTATTGAGCACCGTGCGGTGCGCCTTGGCCTCGTCGTAGCAAGATTGCTCGCAGCGTGCCGCGCCGATGCACGACATCGAGGTGCGCACCGCCGGGCCGGCGCCGCCGAGGTCGAAGCCGATCTCGTTGATTGCGTCGAACGCGTCCTGCACCTTATCGGACCTGACGCCCTGGAACATGATGTCGCCGCTCTGGCCATGGAAGGCGATCAGGCCGGAGCCGTGCTCCTCCCAGATGTCGCACATCTTGCGCAGGATGTCGGTCGAATAGTGCATGCCCGGCGGCGGCATCACGCGCAGCGTGTGGAACTCTGCCGCGTCCGGAAATTTCGGCTTGCCGTTTTCGTCCTTCAGCTCGGTGAACCGCGGGATCACGCCGCCGCCGTAGCCGAACACGCTGACGGTGCCGCCCTTCCAGTAGCCCTTCTTCGTCTCATAGGACGTTTCGAGCTGGCCCAGGACGTCGACCATGTAGTCCTTGTCCTTGGCCAGGCGCTTGAGCCCGGTGACGAAGCTCGGCCACGGGCCGCTTTCGAGCTCGTCGAGCATCGGTGTTTCATGCATCGGCTTTGCCATGGGTCGAGCCTCCTGGTCTATGTCCTGACTGTCGAAGGGGTCTGCGGCGGCCTCTCGATCCTGCGCGGCACGCCACTTCGCGGTGCCCTTCACCCGACGCCGGCGAGGGGCCACTTTTTGCTCCGGGCGATCCTAAGGTGCCCCGCCAGTGGCAACCATCACCCGCGATGATTAGCCAACTAACCCCAATGGGAGGGGTACGCTGCCGACCGGAGTAATGGCGCCGGCAAACACCGGCAGACTATAGATTGAGACTGGCGCGCGACTGTTCGCGTCGATCAACATTTCGCTTCGCGATGGAACCGACTGAACCCGACGACAAGGTGAGCGTCACTGCAGTTGCCCGCCTGCGCGCGCCGCTGGGCGGCCAGGAGATCGAACTGCAGCAGATCGACTACCGGCACGGCGGGCTTAGCCTGCTCAGGGTCCGCATCCGCGAAGGCCGTCGCTTCACGATCTTCGACATCGACGCGCAGACTGCCGCCGCCTGGGGAAGCGCGATGCTGGACTGGAGCCGCGCTCAGCAGGGCCCGACCCCATGACGACTGTGGATTACGCCTTCGCGGTGGCAGGCGATGTCATCGAGCGGGACTATCCGGTCGGCCTCTATCGCGCGCTCGCTGGGCTGCTGCCGTGGCTGGAAGACGAACCGCTGGCTGGCGTGCATCCGATCCGCGGCCTGACGCCCTGCCCCGGCGGACTGATGGTCGGTGGGCGCACGCGCCTCACGCTGCGCATCCCGGAGCACCGCGCAGAAGCCTGCGCGGCCTTGCAGGGTGCCGACCTGGGGCTGGAGTCGCCGCTGCACGTGGGCCGGGCGAGCCGGCGCGATTTGCTGCCGTATCCGGTTCTGCACTCGCGGCTGGTCGTGACCGGCACCGAGGACGAAGCGGGCTTTGCGAGTGACGCCGAGGCCGAGCTCGCTGTGCTCGGGATCGACTGCGACATCATCGTCGGACGTCGTGGCGAACTGAGGGTGAGCGAGCACTGCACCCTGGTGGGTTACAGCCTGATGCTGCATGGGCTGTCGGCCGAGGATTCGCTGCGCGCTCAGGAACACGGCCTCGGCCGGGAACGCAAACTGGGCTGCGGGCTGTTCATACCCCACAAGTCGATCGCCGCGGTCGGAACGTGAGGTCCTGATGAAACCGGCACGGGAAGAGGAGTTCGACCGAAGCGCAAGGCATCCGGAGTCTTCGCCTGGCGTGCGCCTGGACATGACAGGCCTGTCCTGCCCGCTGCCGCTGCTCGGCGCCAAGAAGATCCTCGACGACCTGCCCGATGGCCAGCACATGGTGCTGATCTCCGATTGTCCCGGCACCGGCGACGATCTGCGCGCCTGGGCGGGCCAGACCGGGCACGAGGTGATCGCCACCGAACGACTGAATGGGCGCCGCACGGCCTTCACGATCCAGCGCGGCAGCACCGCCGTGCCGTCGGCCGGCAATGTCGTGCTGGACATGCGCGGAGCACTGTGCCCCGGCCCGATCGCGGAGGCGCGGCGCCTGCTCGACGGCATGGGCTCCGGCGAAGTGCTGGTGCTGATCAGCAACTGCCCCGGCGTGACGGACGACGTCGACGCCTGGACCCGCATCAGCGATGTCCGGCTGGTCGACCGCTACGAGACGGCGCCGGGCGAATTCGAGTTCTATCTGACGAGGATCTAGAGGAAGCTGACAATGGCGTACGAAATCAACGGAGAGTCCGTCGAGTGTGACGACGAAGGCTATCTGCTCGAGGCGAACTATTCCGACGAGGCGGCCCAGGCCATTGCGGCGGCCGAGGGCATCACGCTGACCGACGACCACTGGGCCGTGATCAACTACCTGCGCGACCAGTACCGGGAGCACGGCCAGACGCCCAACTACCGCAACATGCTGAAAGAGCTGACCGAGCTTCTGCCGCACCACGACAGCAAGACGCTGTACGACCTGTTCCCGGGCGGTCCGGCCAAGCAGGGCGTGCGCCTCGCCGGACTGCCGCGGCCTTTCGGCAAGGGCGGCTACTGAGCATTGCCGTCGGATCATTGCGTATCTGCCGGGACGCCCCGACCGATGAGCACGGGACTGCGCCGCACCAAGAGCCGCTTCTTCGCGAAGGACAAGGCGCGCGATCCGGCCACACTCGCCAGCGTGGCAGCGTTCACCACGTGGCGGCTCGGGCTGCAGACGATCAAGCACATGCGCGACGCCGACTTCGAGATCGAGGCGAGTCCGCAGTACTTCGACATCCTCGGCGAATACCTTGTCTTCCTGATCCACGTCGCCGACCGCTTTGCGTTCGCGCGGCTGCCGCTGAACGAGCGCCGCGTCTTCACGGTCGCGATGGTCAAGCGGCTCGCGGAGCTGATGCAGGAGAACGAA
Source organism: Burkholderiaceae bacterium (assembly GCA_035429805.1). Taxonomy (GTDB): domain Bacteria; phylum Pseudomonadota; class Gammaproteobacteria; order Burkholderiales; family Burkholderiaceae_F; genus JALORV01. The sequence goes on along the minus strand of DAOMFL010000150.1, from coordinate 676 downwards.
GCGCGCCTGCTTGGCAGCGACCCCGACGCGATCCGCCGCAGCTTCATCGACCGCTTCAATGCGCGTGCGGACGACTATGCAACCTTCGGATTCGACGAAGCCGGCGGCCCGGATTTCGCCTTCCTGCGCTACGCGGGTCACGCGCTGCTCAGTGTCGTGGCCGAGCGCGACCGCGCCTGGGTCACCGACCAGCTGATGTCGATCGAAGCGCCGGACGCGATCACCACCCTGCGCCGGGTCATGGACAACGTCATCGGCACCGCCGGGTCGATCGTCGCCGCCGCCGAAGAGGAACCTTCACCTGAAGGGCCATTTCCAGAAATGCCCGGAGTCGACGCACCGGTCGACGACCCAATTCCGCCCGAATGACCTTGTCCGCAGCCGTTGCCAGTCCCTTCGATCTTGCCGACGACGCCTCCTACCGGGAGTGGCGCGCGCGGAAGCTCGCCACGGCGCCGGCCAGCAGCGATGAACTCGTCGTTGAGGTCACCGACCCGCTACGGCTGACGGCCGCGGAGCGCTCGGCGATCGTCGAGCGCTGCGCGCGCGCCAACATGGCCGTCTACGCGACCGCGCCGCGCGCTGATCACGGTTCGGACGTTCCGCGTTCAATCGGTACGCAGCTCGGACTGCGCACGCTCGACGTCAACTACCTCGCCGACGACGACGGCATCAC
>DAOMFL010000149.1:0-4861 GCA_035429805.1 Burkholderiaceae bacterium | reverse complement strand
TCTTGAGCTGGCGATCGCTGCCGATGATCGCATCGCTGCCAATGATGGCGTCACTACCGATGATGGCGTCGCCGGGACGGCGACGCTTGGCGACAGAGTCGCTGCCGATGATGGCGTCGCTGCCGATGATGGCGGTCTTGAGCTGACGATCGCTGCCGATGATCGCATCGCTGCCAATGATGGCGTCACTGCCGATGATGGCGTCACTGCCGATGATGGCGTCACTGCCGATGATGGCGTCACTGCCGATGATGGCGTCGCCGGCACCGCGGCGCTTGGCGACAGAGTCGCTGCCGATGATGGCCGGAGGGCGCTTTGACGATGCCGATGGAATCGACATTGGGGCAGCAACTGCAGTGGCGTGAGTCAGAGCGATCGATACCGCGACGGCGACGGCCGTGACTCGAGATCTAGCGATCATTGCGTTCCCCTTCTTCGTCGGCCAGCGTGCTGCCGCCGGCTGGCCCTGGATTCACGACAATTTCGATGTCGTCGTGAATCTCAGGGTTCTTTTCAATGAAATGAAAAATGCCGACCCCAGTACGGATCGATTCCGTTGGGGGCAGCTTGTGTCCACCCTTGGTTTCGTTCTGGCCAAGCCAGTCATCCAAGATTTCAAGAAGCTCCTGGCCCTTCTCCCGAATGAGTGCGTCGAAGGCTTGGAGCTTCGTTGGCGACAGGCCTTCCATGGTTATTGCGTACCGCTCAAAGCGGCCCTCGCCCTGTCGCTTTTTCTGGAAGTTGAAATCCAGAGTGTCAATAAAGTACCCAACAACATTGCCAAGTCTCTCCAGGCCCACTGGGTCCAGAGGAGTCGGCACGTAGGCTCTGTTCAGGAGTCGGACATAGCCGTCGTCTGTCTCACGAGCGGCGTTCACTCGAAGGAGTTCTTCGAGAAGTGCGCGCGGACTAACGTCGTCCGCATATGTCTTGACCAGTTGCTCGAAGGAAATGCCGTCTCCCTCGAACGGGATCTCGAGCGGAAGGCCGTAAGGGCCGAGGTACGCGGGGTCTTGGCACCAACCCTGCATTACTCTCGCGATGCGATTTAGGCCGACGTCCGAGTCGTCGACGAGGTCCATCTTCCGAACGCGATGGACTTCTTCTTTTGATATGCCCGTCAGAATCCCAAGCCGCGAATCGCTGTGAGGGCGTCCGGGTGGGATGAGTTCAGCCGAAGCAATGTCGATGTACGCGCCCCGAACCGCATCGCTGAACTCGCCGTAGCCAACGCCGTGCCGCAGCAGAATCCGGACGAGCGGATGCAGCAGGTGACGGCAAGCCGCAAGCAACGGTTTTTTTACGTTCTCGCTCATTCCAGGCCCGTGTACGGGCGGCGCAGTACAGATTGCTAATGCCGCTGACATTGGGGTTATTGTCAAACTGAGGGCTGGAATATATCGGGGGGTCCCCGCGGGTCAAGAGTTGAACATATCCCGGCACTTAGGTAAGTGTCCTCATGTCCTTCTCGGATGCTGGCCCGAGATCGTCCAGAAACTAAAAAGGCGGCAAATCAGCCGCCTACGTCCGGTCGCTAATGTGGGGTGTCGCCAAGCCGCCCAGCGGCGGGGGAACACTATGGAAAATGGCTATGTAAAACGCGAGACCCGCTCGTTGAGGGTCGGCGGAGCCGCGCGGACGGCGTTTCTGTGACGCACGTCACATAATCTGACCGCTGTTAGAATAGCAATATAAATAAATAAGTTGCCGACTTTTTCTCGAAAAAGTCGAGAAAAACGGATTGTTGTGCGCGATCGCTGGTGACGTTGCCGGCTCACCCGGCGATTGGGTCCTGCAGTCGGGCGGTCACCTCGGTCGTCAGCCGTAGAACGGGACGGCTCCCGGTCGGGCCGGCAGGGGTTTCCCGGCGCGGTGGGTGACCACCGGCGACCCTAAAAAAACAGCCGGCCCCCCTCGCGGGAAGCCGGCTGTTGCGCCGACAAAATCGGCTTGACAGCCGCTGCTACTTCTGGATCTTGGCCGTCTTGCGGAGGCCGTCCAGGTACTCCTGCAGCTTCTTGCGCTGGACGAACATCTCGACCTGAGGCTTCACGTCCTCGAGCTTCGGCACCTCGGGGCTGCGGACGTCGTCGAGGATGATGACGTGCCAACCGAACTCGCTCTGCACCGGCGTGGTCGTGTACTTGCCCTTCTCGAGCGCCTTCACGGCGTCGCCGAACGGCTTGACCATCGTCTGCGGGGAGAACCAGCCGAGGTCACCACCCGCCTTGGCGCTCGAATCCTTCGACTCCTTGGTCGCAAGCTTCGAAAAGTCGCCGCCGGCCTGCAGCTCACGGATGATCGACTCGGCGGTTTCCTTCTTGTCCACCAGGATGTGGCGGGCCTTGTATTCCTTCTGCATCCCGGCGACCTGAGTGTCGTACTCGGCCTTCAGGTCGGCGTCGGTCACCGGATTCGCCTTGATGAACTTCTCGCTCGCGGCCTCGGCGAGGATCTGCGTGCGCAGCAGGTCGAGGCGACCGGCCACCTTCGGGTCCTTCTGCAGGCCATCCTTCTCGGCGGCCTGCGCGGCCAGGGTCATGTTGATCAGCTGGTCGAGCAACTGGGCCTTCTGCTCGTCCGTGGCCGGCGCGGGCGCGTTGCCCATGACCGCCTGCGAGAAGGTGTCCAGCATCTCCTGGGTGATCTGCTTGCCGTTGACCGTGGCTGCCACCGCGCTCTTGGCGGCCTCGGTGGCGGCCTTCGGAGCCTCGGCGGACTTGGTGGCGTCTCCGGCCGGCTTGGTGCAGGCGGCGAGCATGCCCGCGGCAGCGAGGACGAACAGGAATCGTGATGTGCGCATCGTGAGCCTCTGTGTTGGATGCAGGAAGAATCAGCCTGGAACGGGCTCGCCCGGGGCGAGCGCCTGGATCGACAACGCGTGGATGTCGGTGACCATCAGGTCGCCGACGGCCTCGTAAACCAACCGGTGGCGGCGCAGGGTGTTCACGCCGTCGAACTTCTTCGACACGATCGTCACCGAGAAGTGCCCGCGGCCGTCCGCAGCGCCCGCGTGCCCGGCGTGGTGGCGACTGTCGTCAACCACCTCGAGATGGCCGGGCTCGAGCGCCTGCAGGCGCGCCCTGATCCGCTCGACCCGGGCCGCTGTCACGGCAGCACCTTGATGAAGGGCCGGACCTCGAACGACTCGAACACGCCTTCGGTCACGTACGGGTCGCCGGCCACCCACGTGCGCGCGGCTTCGAGCGACTCGAACTCCGCGATGATCACGCTGCCCGAGAAGCCCTGCGGCCCGGGCTCGGGCGGATCCGCGACCGGGCAGGGGCCTGCGATCGCCACGCGACCGGCATCCACCAGGACGGCGATCCGTTCGAGATGCCGCGGGCGCACACGCTTGCGGACCTCGAGCGATCCGGGGGCGTCTTTGCCGAAAATCACGTACAGCACGCTACTTGGCTTCCGGGGCGTCGGCGGCCGCGTCGGCCTTGCGGGCGATCCACGCGCCCTGCGCCAGCGCGAAGACCAGCGTCAGGCCCATCAGGCCGAACAGCTTGAAGTTGACCCAGGTCGCCTCGTCGTAGTGGTAGGCCACGTAGAGGTTGGCGGCGCCGGCGAGCACGAAGAACGCGACCCACATCAGGTTGAGCTGCCGCCAGCTGCCGTCGTCGAGCTTGACGTTCTCGCCGAGCATGCGCTGCACGATCGAGGGCCCCTTGGTGAACTGGCTGCCGAGGAACGCCGCCGCGAACAGCCAGTTGACGATGCTCGGCTTCCACTTGATGAACACCGGGTCGTGGATCGCGAGCGTCAGCCCGCCGAACACCAGCACCAGCACCGCGGAGGCGAGCAGCATGCCGCTCACCTTGCGATGGCGGATCCAGCTCACCAGCGTCTGCAGCAGCACGCCGACGATCAGCACGCCGGTGGCCACGTAGATGCCCGCCACCTTGTAGGCAACGAAGAACGCAATGACCGGGAGCAGGTCGACCAGGAACTGCATGCGCGCCGATGATTTCTTGGGCTCGGTGCCGAGCCGGGGCGGGTATCATAGCCAACTTGCTTTACCCGCGCCCAAGGACCGGCGCCCGCCATGGCCTTCCTGCTGTCCATCCACCCCGTCAATCCGCAGCCGCGGCTGGTCCGGCAGGCCGTCGCGTCGATGCGCGACGGCAGCGTGGTCGCCTACCCGACCGACTCCAGCTACGCGCTCGGCTGCCTGATCGGCGACAAGGAGGCCATGGAGCGCATCCGCCGCATCCGCAACGCCGACAAGAACCACAACTTCACCCTGGTGTGCCGCGACCTGTCGGAAATCGCCAAGTACGCCCGGGTCGACAACCGCCAGTACCGCACCCTGCGGGCCTTCACGCCCGGGCCCTACACGTTCCTGTTCGAGGCGACCCGCGAGGTGCCGAAGCGGCTGCAGAACCCGAAGCGGCGCACCATCGGCATCCGCGTGCCGGACAACGAGATCGTGCGCATGCTGCTGGCCGAGCTCGGCGAGCCGATCATGAGCTCGACCCTGCTGCTGCCGGGGGAGACCGAGCCGCTTACCGACCCGCAGGAGATCAAGGAGCGGCTCGAGCACGTCGTCGACCTGGTGATCGACGGCGGGACCTGCGGGTTCGAGCCGAGCAGCGTCGTGGACCTGTCCGGCGAGGTCCCGGTGGTGGTGCGGCGCGGCAAGGGCGACGTCAGCGCCTTCGAATGACGGCGGCTCGGCCGGCCTGCGTATAATCGGCCCCCTCCGACCGCCAGCCCAGGGAATCCGCTTGAGTTCATCCGTCACCGCTCCGCGCCGCGTGCTGTCCGGAATGCGCCCGACCGGCGCACTGCACCTCGGCAACTACCACGGCGCGCTCAAGAACTGGACCGAGCTGCAGTACGAGTACGACTGCTA
>DAOMFL010000148.1:0-4872 GCA_035429805.1 Burkholderiaceae bacterium | reverse complement strand
AACCCGGACCTGATGGTCACGGCAGCGCGGGTCGAGCAGGCGGCGGGCTACGTCAAGCTCTCAGGAGCCACGCTCTATCCGCAGGTCAACCTGCTCGGCACCGGCTCGCTCGGCCAGGACTCCAGCGGCGTGCAGGGCGTGGGCGTGTTCCTGAACTGGGAACTCGACCTGTGGGGACGTATCCGCGCCGGACGTGCAGCGTCAAAGGCCCAATTTGTCTCGGCGGAACTCGACGCGGAGTTTGCCCGCCAGTCGATCACCGCGCTGGTGGCCAAGGGCTGGTTCCTCGCCACCGAGGCGCGCCTGCAGAAGTCGCTCGCCGAGGACATGGTCGTGGCCGCCGAGCGCCAGCTCGGCCTCGCTCAGGACCGGCTGCGCGTCGGCGTCGGTGACGAGTACGACGTGACGCAGGCACGGGCATCCCTGGCGAGTTACCAGGACAGCGTCCGGAGCCTCGACCTCGCCTTCCAACAAGCACTGCGTTCACTCGAGTTGCTAGTCGGCCGGTATCCCGCCGCGGCGCTCGGCGTGCCGCCTCACCTGGCCCCGATGCCCGCCCCGGTCCCGGTCGGCATGCCCTCGGAACTGCTCGAGCGCCGGCCCGACGTGATCGCGGCGGAGCGGCGTGTCGCCGCCGCGTTCTATCGGGTCGAGGAAGCGAAGGCAGCCCGCCTGCCGCGCATCTCACTGACCGCGTCCGTCAATACGATCTCGAGCGAAGTCTTCGTGCTGAAGGATCGCGACAATCCGGTGTGGAGCGCAGGCGCCGGGCTGACCGCACCGCTTTTCCTGGGCGGGCAGTTGCAGTCGCAGGTCGAGATCCGCACCGCCGAGCAGAAGCAGGCCGTGGCCGAATACGGGCGCATCGGCGCCCGCGCTTTCGGCGAGGTGGAAAACGCACTGGCGGCCGGATTCACGCTCGAACAGCGTGAAGCCATTCTGAAGCGGGCCGTGGCCGACAATCAGCGCGCCGTCGATCTCGCCACGGTGCGCTACCGCGTCGGGTCCGGCGACCTGCGCGCGGTCCAGCAGCAGAGCCTCGTGCTGTACGCCTCGCGCACCGCGCTGCTGCGCGTGCAGAGCGAGCGGCTGGTACAGCGTGTGAACCTGCACCTAGCGCTCGGCGGCAGCTTCACGGAGCCGGTCACCGGTCCGGTGGCGGCCAAGTGATCGGCTGACGAGACTTGCGGCATCAATGCGGGGATGAATCCGCGCCAACGTCCGGGCAGCCGGATGCAACGAAGGCAGGGAGACGGTCGTGGCAAGGAAGAACGGTTCAAGCAAGGACGGGGTCAAGCGAACGCCGAAGAAGGAAGAGGCTGCAGATGCCGCCCCGACAGCGACAGGCGGCCCCGCCGCGAAGGCGGGAAAGCTGTCCAACAAGGACTACGAACGGGAACTGAAAAAACTTCACGTCGAACTTGTCAAACTGCAGGAGTGGGTCAAGGCGAAGGGGTTGAAGGTTTGCATCGTCTTCGAGGGCCGCGACGGCGCCGGCAAGGGCGGCACGATCAAGGCGATCACCGAGCGGGTCAGCCCGCGCGTGTTCCGCGTGATCGCCCTGCCCGCCCCGAGCGATCGCGAGAAGTCGCAGATGTACGCGCAGCGCTACCTGCCGCACCTTCCGGCGGCCGGCGAGATCGTCATCTTCGACCGCAGCTGGTACAACCGCGCCGGCGTCGAGCGCGTGATGGGGTTCTGCTCCGAAGAAACCGCGCAACGCTTCCTGAAGGTCGTGCCTCTGTTCGAGAAGCTGATGGTCGAGTCAGGGATCATCCTGCTCAAGTACTGGCTCGAAGTCAGCCCCGAGGAGCAGACGCGGCGGCTTGAAGGGCGTATCGACGACGGCCGCAAGATCTGGAAGCTTTCGCCGATGGACCTCAAGTCCTACGACCGCTGGGACGACTACACCAAGGCCCGCGACGAGATGTTCGCCGCGACCGATACCGCGTGGGCGCCGTGGTTCGTCGCCCGTTCCGAGGACAAGAAGCGCGTGCGACTGAACATCATCAGCCACATGCTACAGAAGATCCCGTACAAGACCATCAAGACCGAGAAGGTCAAGCTGCCGAAGCGCAAGATCGGCCGCTACAAGGCTGCTGACTACCCGTTCAAGGTCATCAAGGAAAAGTTCTGAAGCGGCGCGGACGATGGCGCATCCGCTAAGACGGCGGTTCCTGCTCGGACTCTGGGTCGGCCTGAAGATCGTCTCGCCGGTACTGACCTTCCTGCTGAGCCTGATGGCGGGGCTGGGCGTCGTTGTTGCAATAGTCGAAGGCTGGCCCTGGCGTGACGGCCTGTACTTTGCGTTCGTGTCCGGGCTGACGATCGGTAACGGCGACCTCGTCCCGAAGGCGCCGCTGGCGCGCGCGCTGGCGATCTCGATCGGCTTGACCGGAATCCTCCTGGCCGGACTGGTCGCCGCCATCGGCGTCAACGCCTTGAATGCGGCCGTTCGGGAGCCGGAAGATCACTAGAGCGGCGGTCAAGAACTCAAGCCTCACCGCCCGCGGGGGCGGTACGCCGGGCGGACAGCAGGAGCGACCAACGTGAGCGCAGCGACCTCTCCCGAGAAGCCAAAGAGAGAACCCGTACTGAACCCGGTGGACCGCGTCTCGGAGGTTCTGTTCGGGCTTTTCATGGCGCTCACCTTCGTTGGCGCTGTGTCTGTGACCGAGGCGGGACGCAGCGACATCCGCACCATGTTTATGGCCGCCCTCGGCTGCAACCTGGCCTGGGGGCTGGTCGACGCCGTCATGTACCTGGTACGCACCGTGACCGACCGCGGTCGCCTGATCACGCTGATCCGCTCGGTGCAATCGGCCGCCGACGCCGAGACGGGGCGCAGGCTGATCGAGGGTTCATTGTCAAAGGTTCTGGCGGGTCTCGTCTCGAAGACGGAAGTCGAGGCCATCAGAAACCGCGTCATCGCGCTGAACGACGTGCCGGATCGACCGAGGCTGGAATCAAACGACTATCTTGCTGCGCTCGCGGTGTTTCTGCTCGTGGTCGCATCGACCTTTCCCGTGGTCCTGCCATTCGTATTCATCCAGGACGTATCGACCGCCAAGACACTGTCACGCGTCATTGCCCTCGCAATGCTGTTCGTCGGCGGCCTCGCGCTCGGTCGCTACGCCGGCTATGGCGGCTGGAAGGCCGGCGTCCTGATGGCGGGACTGGGAACCGTCGTCGTAGTGGCGGTGATGGCCCTCGGCGGATGAACATCGCACTGCGCACCGGCGTCCTGGCGGCGGCGATGATCGGCGTGGCGGCAGTCGCTGCGGAGGAAGCTCCCGGCGGGCGTCGAGCCTCGCGCCCCGAGCGACCCGCGTGGGAGTTCGGACTGACGGCCTATCCAACCTACGTGCGCAACGGTGAGAACTACACCTCGGCTATCGGAGTCGCCGATCGCGGTCCGCTGCATCTCGAAGCCCGCTACAACTACGAGTCGATCGGCGCTCGCTCAGCCTTCCTTGGATGGACGTTTTCCGGTGGTGAAGGGTTTACCTGGGAGCTGACCCCACTGCTGGGAGGCGTCTGGGGTACGACGCGCGGCTTCGTTCCGGGACTCGAGGCCAGCCTGGGGTGGGGCCCGGTGGATTTCTATCTCGAGGGCGAGTACGTCCGCAGCAGCGTCGATGTTGACGAGAGCTACCTCTACGCCTGGTCCGAACTGGGCTACAGACCGTTCGAGTGGTTGCGCATCGGCGTGGCCGGCCAGCGCACCAACGCTTATGAGGGCGAGCGCGACATCCAGCGCGGGCCGTTCGTGCAACTGACGTGGCGGCGTGTCACGGTCGGCGGCTACTGGTTCAACCCCGGTTCGAGCGAACAGATCGTCGTTGGATTGATCGGGGTGACGTTCTGAACGACTTGGTCGCTGCACAATCGCCGCAGGAAACTGCCGCATGACTCAGCCGCACGCTGCCACTCCGCAACGCGAACCCGGCGGCCCGGTCCTGCGCTTCGACATCATCGCAGGCCTGACCGCCGCGGCGGTCGTCCTGCCGAAGGCGATGGCTTATGCGACGGTCGCCGGCCTGCCGGTGGCGGTCGGACTCTACACAGCGTTCGTCCCGATGCTGATCTACGCGTTGCTCGGTTCCTCGCGCGTACTCAGCGTCAGTTCGACCACGACACTGGCGATCCTCGCCGGCACGCAACTCGGGTTGTCGGTGCCCGACGGCGATCCCGCCAAGCTGATCACGGCCACTGCGACACTGACGGCTCTTGTGGGCGCAATGCTGCTGGCCGCGCGGCTGCTGCGGCTGGGCTTCGTCGCCAACTTCATTTCCATGCCAGTGCTGACCGGTTTCAAGGCCGGCATCGGGCTTGTCATCGTGCTGGACCAGGTGCCGAAACTGCTGGGCATCCACATCTCCAAGCAAGGCTTCTTCCTTGACGTGCTCAGCGTCGCTCAGCACCTGCCGCAGACGTCGACGATCACGCTCGCCGTGGCGCTGGCAACCTTTGCGGTGCTGATCGGCATGGAACGTCTCTGGCCTCATTCACCGGCGCCGCTGGTGGCCGTGGCCGGAGGCATCGCCGCGGTGTGGTTCCTGGGGCTCGAAAAGAGCGGAGTGTCGATCGTCGGGCTCATCCCGCAGGGCCTGCCGTCGATCACGATGCCCGATGGGTCGCTGGTCGCAGACATGGCCCCGGCGGCACTCGGCATCGCGCTGATGAGCTTCACGGAGACCATTGCAGCGGGTCGCGCCTTTGCACGCCCGATTGACCCTCCGATCAATGCCAATCGCGAACTGGTCGCCACCGGAGTCGCGAATGTGGGGGGCGCACTGCTCGGCGCCATGCCGGCGGGCGGCGGCACCTCGCAGACAGCCGTCGTGCGTTCCGCTGGCGGTCAGTCGCAGA
>DAOMFL010000147.1:0-5083 GCA_035429805.1 Burkholderiaceae bacterium | reverse complement strand
CGTACGCGCTCGTGTCCTGCGAGATCACCAGCAGTTCCTTCACGCCGGCCTTCACCAGGCGCTCGGCCTCGAGCATCACCTCGCCGATCGGGCGGCTCGCGAGGTCACCGCGCATCGACGGGATGATGCAGAACGTGCAGCGGTGGTTGCAGCCTTCGGAGATCTTCAGGTACGCGTAATGTCGCGGCGTGAGGCGTATGCCTTGCGGCGGCACCAGGTCCACGAACGGGTCGTGCGGCGGCGCGAGGTGCTCGTGCACGGCGCCCATGACTTCTTCGTACGCGTGTGCTCCTGTCACCTTGAGCACGGTGGGATGACGCTCCGTGATGACCTCGGGCCGCGCGCCGAGGCAGCCGGTGACGATGACCTTGCCGTTGCGGGCGACGGCTTCGCCGATCGCCTCGAGCGACTCGTGCACCGCGTCGTCGATGAAGCCGCAGGTGTTGACGACGACGAGGTTCGCGTCCTCGTAGGAGCCGACCACGTCGTAACCCTCGGCGCGCAGGCGCGTCAGGATACGTTCCGAGTCGACCAGCGCCTTCGGGCAGCCGAGCGAGACGAAGCCAACCTTCGGAACGGACGGCACGTGGAATGACCAGCGACTGTGTCGGGTGTCGGCGCGGAGATGATGCGCGGTCAGTCGAGCGCGCAGCCGCCCCCGCCGCACGCCGGTGCGCCACACGGGCCCGTGTCGCAGGGGCGCTCGTACTTGCTGCCGAGCGAACCGGTCAGCACGTTGCCGCCGGTGATGAGGCGCTCCACCCGGGCATTGCCCGGGGTGCCGTCGAGCGCGATGCCCGCCTTGCGGCAGAGCTCGCCCCAGTTGGCGACGCTTTCGGCCATCTTGTGGCTGACTTCGACGACGCGACCGTTGGCGGGGCAGTGGTAGTCGTAGGTGGGCATGGGAGACGCCAGGAATGCCGGGGACAGGCCATCATTCTAGCGGAACGGATGCGGCACACCCCAGGCGCGGCGCGGGGACGACCGCCAGCCGGTAAGCCGAGACTGGATCAACTGAGCGCGTACAAGCGGCCGTCCATGCTCCCGACGTAGATGACGCCCTGGTCGACGGCGGGCGAGCCCATGATCGCGCCCACCGAGATGAACCGGTAGAAGTCGAGGTACATGTCCTCGAAGTCGCCGAAGATCGGGGCAAACGCGTCACGATTCAGGCTGCCGTCCGGGTCGACGATCTTCATCGGGTCGGCTTTCGCGCCTTCCGTCTGGAATTGCCATGCCAGCGCGCCGGTCTTCGCGTTCACCGCATACAGCCGGCCGTTGTGAGCGCCGAAGTACGCGAGCGGTCCCGCGAGGGCCGCCGAGGAGAAGACGTAGGCCTTCGCGTCGAAGTTGAATCGCAACCGCCCGGTGCGCGCGTCGAGCGCCAGGAAGCGCGAGCTGTCCGAGGTGGCCGCGTAGACCATCCCGTCGCGCACGGCCGGCGTCACGTTGACCCACGACTTGCTCGTCGGGTAGTCCCACTTCTTGCGCCCGGTCGCCGCGTCGATCGCGTACACGTGCGCATCGCGGCAGCCGACGTACACCACACCGTCCACCACCGCGGGCGAGGACTGGAACCCGACCTGGTTGTGGATCGCCGGGTCCTGCCCGCCGTGGAAGACCCACTTCTGCTGGCCGGTCGCGGCATCGATCGCGTAGAGGTTGCCGTCGAAGCTGCCGACGTACACCACTCCGTTGGCGACGGCCGGGGAGGCGTGCACGACGTCGCCGGTCGCGAATTTCCACTGCAGCACACCGCTCTTCGCGTCGACGGCGTAGACGCCGCCATCGCCACCGCCGAAATACACCACGCCATTGACCACGGCCGGCGACGAGACGTAGACGTCCCAGGCATCGGGAACCGTCTGCGCGGCCGACGGATAACCGTGCAGGTTCTTCGCCTCGAACTTTCGTTCGTACTCCGTGGCGAAGACCCAGCGCGGCTGGCCGTTGGCCGCGTCGATGGCGGCCAGGGAACCCGTGGACGAAACGAAATAGACGGTGCCGTCGACGACCGCCGCCGAGGACGCGATCGGCATGCGCGACTTGAAGTTCCACTTCTCCTGGCCGGTCTGCTGGTCGATCGCGTAGAGGTGGCCGCTCATGCTGCCGATGTACACGACGCCGCCGGCGATCGCCGGCGTGGTCACGATCGGACCCGCGGCCTTGAAGGACCATTTCACGGTCGGCTGCGCCGTCGGGCCCGCCGACGGGTACACGCCCGTGCGCGCCGCGTCGGCATGGAACGTCGTCTGTGCCATGGCATCGGGCGAGACCGTCGCGATCAGCAGCAGGACGGCGATACGGCGCATGGGATCGACTCCTGGGCGTGGGTCCGGGCGTGGACATCATAGACGCGTGTCCGACCCGGTGGTACGACGACCGGCCCGGTGACTGGAACGTCGTGCGCGTCGAGGTCCACCCGCCCACCTTGTTCGCTGACCTGGGTCGGCCGCCCGGGCTTCGATTGAGACGGACGAGCGGTGTAGACCCTCGCCCCCTTCGTTTATGCTGATGCGACCGAATGGCCGCAATCGGCCAGGAACGGACCTTCAATTCGGGACGTCGCGCGCGCGAGTCGTTACCTGTGGGGTGCCAAAGGAATGAAAGCTCAGCGCCCAGATTTGAGCACCCCAATCGAGTGGCTCGGTGACCTCAACGATGATTGCAAGGCCCAATGGGCGGGACTGATGCTTCACGCTGAGCGGATGGATCGCACGCATTGGTGGTGGGCAGTCACGTTGGAGCGCACGGGTGAACAAGTGGCAAGTTCGCATGGCAGCGCGGAGCCCGTCCGTGCTGGGAAGGCTGCGCGAAGCGCCGCCGAAGCCGCGGCGCGAAGTTGGCTTACTGACTTGGCGCTGTCCAAGACGTAGCTGGAGCGCAGGCGTGAACGATAAAGTGTCATGGCGTCGACGCGCGGCGCGCTCAGCTCAGGCGTTAGGCGAGTGACCGCTTCGGGTCGTGAGCAGCCTGTCGCGACTTTCTCGATCTTGCTCGACGTGCGATGCTCCATTTCATGACCGATCAACTGCGAGTCTTTCGGATGCTGGTCATCGCGGCTGGCTTTCTGAGCCTCTCGAGCCCAATCGTTGACTTGGCCGCACCAAGCTTGGTGTTCGCGCTCGGGACCAGTCAGAAGGATACCCCGGAGGGGTGGAACAGCATCGTCGCGGCTGCATCGTGGCTATCGCTGGCGTGTCTCCTACTTGGGACCATCGCAGCCGTTGGTCTCGTGCTGTTGCGACGATGGGCACGCCTGGTCGGAACGGTCGTGCTGCCTTGTTCGCTACTTGTCTATCTTCCAGTGGGCGAGGTATCGCACTCGGGTGCTGCGTTCTCGGTCGCATTGGCCGCGTTCGGCTTATGGTCCGCGGCGCTGTGCATGGCATATTTCGCCGAGCCAAGCCGAGCATTGAGATAAGCGGATCATCAGCCCGGACAGGTGGCGCGTGGGACCGCTTTGGGTCGGAACCAGCCCCTCGGGAGCACCGTATTGCGGGACGGGAACGGGAGCTGGCATATAGTCGGCGGACGGCCAGAAGCAGCCTCTGAGTGGACTCCGATGGAAAGGATGGAACCCAAGTGCGGTACGGGCTGTGGTGCCGAAGCAAGCAGGAATGGATGACCGTCCCTTGATCGGCGACATGCTCATGGATGAAGTTCGGCTCCTGACGTTCCGACGTCCGAGCCAAGGTCTGCAGGAGAACGCGGGTGCGTACCTAGCATTCGGGCTCGTGTGCGCGTGGCTCGCGGGCCTTGGGCGTTATTGGGACAATCCGCGTGCGGCGCTTTGGCAGCATCTGGGGCTGGGGTCCGTTGCGTACGTGTTCGTGCTGGCGGCGCTCCTTTGGGCTTTGCTTGCGCCGCTGCGACCGAGCCGATGGACGTACCGGAACGTTCTGCTCTTCGTCACGCTTACGTCGCCGCCGGCGTTTCTATACGCCATCCCGGTCGAACACTTCATGTCGGCGGCGGCGGCGCGGGCCACGAACTCCTGGTTCCTCGCGCTGGTCGCCGCTTGGCGGGTGGCGCTGCTGTATGTGTTCTTGAAACGCTTTGCTCGATTGTCCGGCAACGCGTTACTGGTCGCGCTGCTGCTACCGCTCACAATTATCGTGATCGCTCTGGCGGTCCTCAATCTGGAGCATGCCACTTTCGATTTTATGGGTGGCCTTAGAACTGACGACGGGACGTCGAATGACGGCGCATATGCATTCGTCAGCCTGCTGTCGATGCTTTGCATTCTGCTGGCACCGCTTCTGATCGTGGGATACCTCAATTGCATCTATCACGCATGGTGGCAGGCCCGAGAGAATGCCCGCTCACGCGAACCTTGAGGTGGCGCCGGTTTGGCTATCGTCTTTGCTTTTTCTCTTAGTTTGAGCGCATGGAACGTCTGCTTCGGGTCGGATCCGGCCGCTCGCCGAACACTGATAACCTGGGCTTGACGTTTCAGCTGAAACGTCGCAGTTCGGCCAGGAGCGGCCTAAGACGGTTTTGCTTCAAAGCGGTCATTGCCATGCCCTTTCCCGGAGATCGTCGGCGCGAGTAGCGGCCTTGCGGCCACGTCGGGCGCGCCAATTCCTAGGGCTCGTCTTCGACCAGTTGCGGAACGCCCGCGAAAAGACCGCCGCGTCTGCCAGGTGCAGCGCCGAAGCGATCTCCGAAATTGGAAGTCGTGTGTTCTCCAGGAGCTGCTTCGCCAGCTCGAAGCGCGTTTGACAGACGAGCTGTTGCAAGCTGGTCCCCTCGGCGGTCAGCCGTTTGCGCAGCGTCCGCTCGTGGATGCCGAAGAGCAGCGCGACGTTGTCCGCCGACGAGGTGCCGCTGAGCACCATCTGGTGGAGCGCAGCCCGCACGACGTCGGCGAAGCTCATCGTGCTGCTGGCCCGGGCCTGCTGGATGGCCCGCATGACCAGTTCGCGCAGCTGGGGGTCCGCACCGGGATTGGTCTGGTCGAGCCAGGTTGATGCGAACACGATGCCGGAGACCTCGGCGTCGAATCGAACATTCGGGCCGAAGAGTCGCCGATACGGGCGAGGATCCTCGGGTCGAGCATGGGAAAACTGGACATGCGCGG
>DAOMFL010000146.1:0-5216 GCA_035429805.1 Burkholderiaceae bacterium | reverse complement strand
TCGACGAGCTCGACCGCGCCGACGAGCCGTTCGAGGCCTACCTGCTCGAGGTGCTATCGGATTTCCAGATCACGATCCCCGAATGGAAGACGGTGCACGCGGACACGCCGCCGATCGTCGTCATCACGTCGAACCGCACGCGCGAGATTCACGACGCGGTCAAGCGCCGCTGCCTGTACCACTGGGTCGGCTATCCGTCGGCCGCGCGCGAGCTCGAGATCATCCGGCGCAAGGTGCCGGATGCCGGCGCGGTGCTGTCGCAGCAGGTGGTGGCGTTCGTGCAGTCACTGCGCGGCATCGAACTCTACAAGCTGCCGGGCGTGGCGGAGACGATCGAGTGGACGCGCGCCCTGCTGGCACTCGACGCGGTCGCGCTCGAGCCCGAGACCGTCAACAACACGCTCGGCGTGCTGCTGAAGTACCAGGACGACATCGCACGCATGCAGGGCACTGAGGCCGCGAAGCTTGTCGAGCGCATCCGCCAGGAAGTGCATCGCGTCCCGGCCGGTGCCTGAAGGCGGCAGGGCGCGATGTTCATAGGGCATTTCGCCGCCGCCTTTGCCGCCAAGCGCGTGGCGCCACGGACCTCGCTCGGCACGCTGGCGCTCGGGGCGCAGTTCATCGACCTGCTCTGGCCGACACTGCTGCTGCTGGGGGTCGAGCGCGTCGTCATCGACCCGGCGCTCCCCGGCGCGCCGCTCGACTTCGTGCACTACCCGGTCTCGCACAGCCTGCTCGCCGTCATTGTCTGGGGACTGCTCGTCGGCGGCGTGGTGTACGCCGTCACGCGCGATGCGCGCGGCGCCATCGTCGTGGGCCTGCTGGTGTTGAGCCACTGGGTGCTCGACCTGCTGGTGCATCGGCCCGACCTGCCGCTGCTCTTCGACGGAGGGCCGCGCCTCGGTCTCGGCCTGTGGAACTGGCCTGGCCTGGAACTGGCGCTGGAACTTGGGCTCTTTGCGGGCGCCTTTGCACTCTACCGGAGCACGCCGGCCGGGCGGGCCGCGGGTATCGGCCCGTGGATCCTGGCGGCGGTGCTGGTGGCGATCCAGATCGGCAACGCCTATGGCCCGCCGCCACCGTCGGTCGAGGCGATCGCCTGGGTCGGGCAGGCGCAATGGCTGCTGGTCGCGGCGGCGTACTGGGTCGACCGGCCGCGACGTACGCAGGACGCCGCCGGCATCCGGCGAACCGTCACGTGACCGGCGCCGTCACGCCGTCCACGACGGCGACGCCGGGGCGGCTGGCTGAAAACGTCATGCACTTTGCCCGCGTGCTGCGCGACGCCGGGCTTCCGGTCGGCACCGATCGCGTGCTGCTGGCCTATGACGCGCTGCAGGCCGGCGGCATCCAGTCGCGCGGCGACTTCTATGCGGTGCTGGCGGCCTGCTTCATCAGCCGCGGCGAGCATCGGATGCTGTTCGACCAGGCCTTTCACATCTTCTGGAAGGACCCGGACCTGCTCGGCAAGATCATGCAGCTGCTGATGCCGCAGATGAAGCAGAAGGCGCAGACGGCGCTGCCTGAGGAAAACCGCCGGCTGGCCGACGCGATGTTCAAGGGCACGCCGCCGCAGGCACCGCAGCCGCAGGACTCCCAGCGCATCGAGATCGACGCGGCGCTGTCGTGGACCGACCGCGAGCAGCTGCGCAAGGCCGACTTCGACACGATGAGCGCGGCCGAATGGGCCGCAGCCAAGCGGCTGCTGGCGCAGTTCGAGCCGTTCTTCGCGCGCCTGCAAACGCGACGCGACTCGCCCTCCGTGCGCGGACGCCGCGTCGACCTGCGCGCCATGCTGAGCGAATCGGCCCGGCAGGGCGGCGAGATCGCGCAGATCACCTACCGCCGGCGCCGCACCCGCCCCGAGCCGCTGGTGGCGATCGTCGACATCTCCGGATCGATGAGCCGGTATTCGCGCATGTTCCTGCACTTCCTGCACGCGCTCACGGCAGGACGCGACGCCGCGAACCATCGCGTGCACTCCTTCCTGTTCGGTACGCGGCTGACGCACATCACGCGCCAGCTTGCCGCGCGCGATCCCGACGTCGCCGTCCATGCGGTGGTGCAGGCGGTCGAGGACTGGTCGGGCGGCACCCGCATCACGCAGGCGCTGCACGAGTTCAACCTGAAGTGGGCGCGACGCGTGCTGTACGGCAATCCCACGGTGCTGCTGGTGACGGATGGACTGGAACACGGCGACACCGAGCAGCTCGGGCGTGAAGCGGAGCGGCTTTCAAAGTCCTGCAGGCGCCTGGTCTGGCTCAACCCGCTGCTGCGCTACGAAGGGTTCGAACCCCGGGCCGGAGGGGTGCGGGCGCTGCTGCCGCACGCAGATGCCTTCCTGCCCGTGCACAATCTGGCCTCGCTGGAGGAACTGGCGGCGCAGCTTACGGCGCCGCCGCTGACGCGCCGCACTGCGGCTCTGGAGGCCCGGACATGGAACTGAACGGCGAGCGCACTCTGCCTGTCAGCCGCGACAACGCGTGGAAGGCGCTGAACGATATCGAGGCGCTGAAGTCGGCCGTGCCGGGCTGCGAGAGCTTTAGTCCGGCGGGCGACAACGCGTTCGACGTTGCCGTCAATGCAGCCATTGGACCGGTGAAGGCGCGCTTCAAGGGCAGGATCGAACTGGCCGATGTCAACGCGCCGGAGTCGTACACGATCCGTTTCGACATGCAGGGCGGCGCGGCGGGCTTCTCGCGCGGTGAAGCGCGCGTGAAACTGGAAGCGATGGACGCCTCGACGACGCGCATGAACTACGCCGTCAACGCGTCGATCGGCGGCAAGATCGCCCAGGTGGGCTCGCGGCTGGTCGACGCCGCATCGGCGACGATGGCCGATCGCTTCTTCGCGACCTTTGCCGCCGATCTGGCCGCGAAATATCCGCCAGTAGCCGGGGCGCCGGCCGTGCCGGTCGCGCGCGCGCCCGGATTCTTCGCCACGCTGTGGTCGTTCCTCAGGCGGCTCTTCGGAGGCCAGTGATGCGCGTGCCGCCCTGGACCGAGCAGCTCGCGCCGCGCAGCCAAGAACTCGTCGCGGCGATCGAGGCACGGCGCGGCGGGGAGCTGCTCAACCTCGACCGCATGCTGCTGTGGTCCGAACCGCTGGCGCGCGCCTGGAACACGTACCTGCGTGCCATACGGACCGAACTCGCGCTCTCGCCGTTCCTGCGCGAACTGGCCATCTGCGTCGTCGCGCGGCTGACGGGCGCAATGTATGAGTATCACCATCACGCGCCGGAGCTGAAGAAGGCCGGCGCGTCCGACGCCCAGCTAATGGCGCTCGACGAACCCGATGCCGCGGCCGCGAGTCCGCTGTACGACGACCTGCAGCGTGCGGTGATCCGCTTCGCGATTGCAAGCACGCGTGAGGTGCGGGTGCCGGACGACGTCTTCGACACGCTGAAGCAGCGCCTGCCGACGAACGAACTGGTCGAACTCGTTGCCGCGACCGCGACCTACAACATGGTGGCGCGCTTCCTCGTGGCGCTGCAGGTCGTCCCCGAGCAGTAGCGCAGCGCCCCGTGGCCGCCGACCCGGACGTCACCCGCCACTACAGCCGCGGCGACCTGCTGGCGCGACTGGAGGCCGCGCTGCGCGATGACGGCGTCGATCCGCGGCATCCGACGGCCCGGGCACTGGCGCCGTACGATCAGTTCCACGGGCGCGGCATCGAGGCGACGCGCGAAGCCGCCGCGCTGGTTCAGGCCGGTTCTGGCGACCACCTGCTCGACATCGGCAGCGGCATCGGCGGCCCTGCGCGCTACTTCGCGCAGCACTTCGGCTGCCGGGTCACCGGGATCGATCTGACGCCGGAGTACTGCGACGTGGCACGCCACCTCACCCGGCTGCTGAACCTGCAGGACCGGGTCTCGTTCGAAGTCGGCAATGCGCTGGCAATGCCGTTCGACGATGCGCAGTTCGACGGCGCGTTCTCGATGAACGTGTCGATGAACATCGAGGACAAGAGCGCGCTGTATCGCGAGGCGCATCGCGTTCTCAGGCCCGGCGCGTGGCTGGTCCTGTCCGAACTGGCACTCGGACAGGGCGGCGCAATCGACTACCCGACGCCGTGGGCGAGCCGCGCCGGCGAGAGCTTCCTTGCAACGCCCGCCGACACCGAGCGCGGGCTTGTGTCCGCGGGCTTCGAGGTGCTGCAGCGGCGCAGCACGGCGGAGGAATCAAAGGCCTTCGCCGTGCGATCGCGGGGCTTCGTCGATCGCGGCGAAAAGCCGCCGCATCGCGCGGTCATGCTGATGTACGACGAGCTGGCGACAACGGCGATGACCAACATCGCGCGGGCGCTATCGGGCGGCGCCGTCGTGCCGATCGAGATCCTCGCCCGGAGGCGCTGACACGTCCCGCTCGAGTCGCCGCGCACCGCTCCGGATATCGACCTGGCAGGGCCGGCGGCGGCGGAGTATCTTGACCGGTCTTCGACACGGCGGCCGCCACGGGCCGACCCTGCCGTCGGATGACGACCGACGAGGCCGCGGATCGCCATCGGCAGCGCGTGCGAGGCCTCGCGCCTGACCACAGGAGACACCGATGGCAACCTACATCTCACTCGCGAACTACACCGAGCAGGGCATCCGCAGCGTCAAGGACACCACGAAGCGCGCCGATGCGGTCCGTGAACTGGCGAAGAAGTTCGGAGTGACGGCGAAGGAGTTCTACTGGACCATGGGGGCGCACGACGTGGTCGTGGTGTTCGAGGCCCCCGACGATGCGGCCATCACCGCACTGGCCATGGCGATCGGCTCGGCAGGCAACGTGCGCACGCAGACGATGCGCGCGTTCTCCAAGGACGAGATCAACGGCGTGCTGTCGAAGCTGTAGCCGGTTGCTGGAGTTGCGCGGTCCGATGACGGTCCGCGCTTCCGCCGAGGAGAGCCGCCCGGCGCCTCCGACGGGACTTCAGGCCAGCGCGTCGGCCACGAGTTCGGCGAGATCGCGCGCGGGGACGCGGTCGTCCTTCTGCGCCAGACCGTCGCCGACCATCACCGCGCAGTAAGGACAGGCGGTCGCCACCGTGGCGGGCTGCCGCGCGAGCGCCTGCTCGGCGCGCAGCACGTTGATGCGCGTGCCGATCGTCTCTTCCAGCCACATGCGGCCGCCGCCGGCGCCGCAGCACATCGCCTTGTCGCGCGCCAGTTCGAATTCGAGCGGCGCGTCCTTCGAGATCGCCTGCAGCACGCGCCGTGGAGCTTCGTATTC
>DAOMFL010000145.1:0-5393 GCA_035429805.1 Burkholderiaceae bacterium | reverse complement strand
CGGCCAGTTCCGGCCGTTCGCGCGCAGCGAACTTCGTATCGGCGACGACCGGTCTCAAGGTACAGCAGACAACGCCCGACAGCAGTTCGAGTTGATGACAACTCCACTGCATCGTTCGCCGTAACCCGACTCGAGTCGATGTGATTTGGCGGACGGCTGACCTCTGCGCTTCCGGTCGGCGGGATTGTCGACCGACTGCGAGAGAACGCCGATCACCACCACGGCGATGACGCCCTCATCCCCACCATTCCTTCCGGCCAGCAACGAGTAGCTGGCGTCACGGATCCTCGACGCCGGCGGGCGGGGCCAGTAGACCGCTGCCTGACCTTCAGTTTCCGGACGGGATCGAAATGTCGACGCCGTCCTTCTTGAGTTGCTCTCTCAGCCACTGGTACTTCTGGAAGCTCGAGATGCTGATCGGGCCGGTATAGCCGTAGGACTGCAGCTTGCGCGGCGGGTAGTCGATGAAAGTCTTCATCACCTTCGACAGCTGCTCCGACATGACCGGGCCCATCCAGGTGTGCTCGGTGTAGTTGTTCATGAAGATGTCGTAGCGCTCCTGCGGGTCCTGCCACAGGTCGTAGGTCTGCGGCACGGTGGCGACGTACTTCGACTCGCCCTTCCAGCCGTAGTTGCTGTCCACCGATCCGGCGCCGGTGGCCGCACCGTTGTCCCCACGCATGTTGAAGACGAACTTGTACTGGTGGTAGCGGATGGCGCCCGGCATGAGCTCGTCCTCGGTCATGTAGTACCACGTGTCGCGCGGGTCGGGCCCGGTTCCGAACAGCACAGGCGAAATGTCGTAGCTGTCGAAGATGATCGGCTGCCCTTCGCGGTCCTTCTCGGGCAGCTTGATGCCGCCGAGCGCGGCGAAGGTCGCCATGAAGTCCAGGCCGCCGACGATGTCGGAATTCCGCACGCCGGCCTTGATCTTGCCCGGCATCCAGGCCACGGCGGGAACCCTGTTGCCGCCTTCGCGGTCGGTGCCCTTCGTGCCGCGGAAAGGCGTGTAGCCCGCATCGGGGTAGACATCCTGCCAGGCACCGTTGTCGGTCGTGAAGATGACCAGCGTGTTGCCGTCGTTCAAACCGAGCTCGCGGATCTTGTCCATGACGCGACCGATGCGCGTATCGAGCTCGACCAGCGAGTCGGCGTACTTGCTCTTCGCCATCGACTTGCCGATGAAGTCCGGGTGCGGCAGGTTCGGCTGGTGCACCTTCATGAAGTTCACGTTGATGAAGAACGGCTGGTTCTTGTTCTTGGCCGCGTCCTCGAGAAAGTCCAGCGCATCCTTTTCGACGTAAGCGTCCAGGAACGGAATACCCACGACACCTTTTTCGGGCGTGTTGACGTACTCGCCGTTGACCTTCCAGTCCTCTTTCGCCTGTTCGCCGGCATTGCCGCTCAGCGAGCCTCTTGTCGCCTTGGTGAAGATCTCGCGCAACTCTGCCGGCATCGCCGGGAACCACTTCGGATCGGTGTAGGTGTAGGCGTTCAGGTGGTAGAGGAAGGCATGCCTCATCACGTCGTAGCCCTGGGCGTTCGGCAGCGCATAGTCCGCCTCGCCCAGGTGCCACTTGCCGGTGAAGTAGGTCCTGTAGCCTCCCTGCTTGAGCACCGAAGCCAGGGTCCATTCCGCCTTCGGCAGGCCGCCTCCCTGTCCCTGGAAGGCCACCGTGGTCATGCCGCTGCGCAGCGGCATCCGGCCGGTCTGCATGGCAGCGCGGCCCGGCGTGCAACTCGGCTGGGCGTAGAAGGAGAGGAACTGCATCCCTTCCCCGGCCATCCGGTCGAGGCCGGGCGTGGGCATGCCGCGGTTCGCCCCTCCGCCATAAACGCCAGCGTCGCCCCAGCCGTAGTCATCGGTCACGATCAGGACGATGTTGGGCTTCTGCGCCGCGAAGGCGAAATGCGGCGCGGCTCCCATGACGATGGTTGTAAGCGCCGCGAGGGCCAAGGCAGTGCTTCTGCTCATCGGGATCTCCAGGGTCGAGGGGCGGCGCCCGTCGCGGGACGCCATGCAGTCCATTCTGGAATGCCGGGGCAGACTCTCCTATCCGCCCGATCACCGAGGCTACGTACGTAGTGCAGCGACCTGCCGGATGCGATCGAGCAGGCTCTCGGCACGCCACGGCTTCTCGAGCACGTCGACGGCGCCGCGCTTGAGGGCGAGCACGGCGATCGGTACGTCGCCGCGGTCGATCAGCAGCAGTACCGGCCGCACGGCGCAGATCGCCGCAAAGCGCTCGAGCTGCCCTGGCTCTCGGAAGTCGCGCTCGCGAGCGTCCAACACCAGGCAGCCCGGGCGTTGCGGTGGCACGGCGGCCAACCAGCTCTCCAGCGACATCGTGGCCTCGGCGTCGAGGCCAGCCGTCGCCATCAGTTCGCAGGCCGATTCGCGAAGCGCGGTGTCTTCGCTGACGACAAAGACCGTCGGCATGTTCGATAGTCAGGGTTCGACATGAATGCAGCCGGCACGCCTCCCGGCCGGAAGACCGATCGTGCACTCGCGGCAGCGAACTTAAGGCACAGCCGACGCGCTGTGCATGCGTTCGACCCCGGAGCCTACGTACGTAGCACGCCGGCGCTGGCCGAAAGCGGGATCAGTTCCTTTGCCGAGCCGACCCCGAACTTGTGCAGGAGACTGCGGCGATGCACCTCTGCGGTACGCGGGCTGATGTCCAGAGTCGCCGCAATCTCCTTGCTCGTCCGGCCGGCCAGCAATTGATCGAAGACCTCGCGCTCGCGCGGCGTCAATGTGGCCAGGCGCCGCGCGAAAGCGTCGGCGCCGGCATGCGCGCGACGCTCGGCCGCGTCGAGAGCCAACGCGGCGTGGATGCTGTCCAGGAGCGCCTGTTCGCGATAAGGCTTCTGCAAGAAATCGACGGCGCCGGCCTTCAGCGCCTGTACCGCCATGGGCACGTCACCGTGACCGGTCAACATGATCACCGGGATGCGCGCCCGCAGCGTGTTCAGCCGCTCCTGCAGCGCCAGGCCGCTCATCTCGGCCATGCGCACGTCGAGTACCAGGCAGCCTGGCCGCTCAGGGTCGAACGCCTGCAGGAATGCCGGCGCGGAAGCGTGGGTCTCGCAGCGCAGCCCTACAGATTCGACCAACTCGGCAATCGAGTCGCGCACGGCCGCATCGTCGTCGACGACGAAGACGGTGGGTGGCGTTGCCTGGGACATGCGCTCAATTCTCGGCCCGGCGGAGTGTGAATCGGAAGATGGCGCCCCCCGCCGGGTTCGGTTCGACCCAGATGCGCCCGCCATGCGCATCGATGATCGCGCGGCTGATCGCCAGCCCCATGCCCATGCCGTGACTGGTGCTGGACGACAGCGGCTCGAAGATGTCCGCGGCACGCTCCGGCGGCACGCCGGGCCCGCGGTCGGTCACGCTGACCTGCACGGTGTGCGCATCGGTCGCACGCACGTCGATCGAAACGGTTCTGTCCGCCCGGTGGTCGCCGTCCAGGACCTGCATCGCGTTGCGCAGCAGATTCACGAGCACCAGTTGCACCTGAAGCGCGTCGGCCAGCACCCTGGGGGAACCATCGACGGGCGCGAAGACGATGCGGCAGGCCAGCTGCGCGGCCTCCGACTCCACGAGACGAACGACCTCCTCGATCAGGGGAACGATGGGCGCGGGTACCAGGCGCACCTCGCTCGACCCGACCAGCGCGCGCACGCGCTGCGTGATGGCGCCGGCACGCGCGGCCTGCGCCTCGATCTTCGCGTGCAGCTCCAGCACCTTGGGGCGGTCGTCGGCCGCACCCTCCAGGCGTCGCCGAGCCGCCTGGGCGTAGTTCTGGATCGCGATGAGCGGTTGGTTGACCTCGTGGGCGATGGCGGTGGCCATCGCGCCCAGGCTGCGCTCGCGGCCAAAGCGCGCCAGCCGTTGGTGCAGGGCCGAGGCCAGTGACTCGGCCTGGGTTCGCCGCGTGAATTCCTCGTGCAGCGCGTTGCGCGATTGGTGCAGGCGGCGCCGGCTGCGCAGCAACGCGGCGATCAGTGCGCCCTGGGCCAACATCACCGCCAGTGCCGCCAGGATCTGCCAGTGGTAGCGGTCCCAGGTGGTGAGCTCCACGAACCGGAGTTCACAATCCGGCGGCAGCAGCCGCGGATCGATGCCCCAATGGCGCAGCTGGCGCGCGTCCGCGATGCAACTGGGCGAGCCCGGCGACAGGACGCCGATCGCGGCGGCGGCCTCGCCGTCCAGCACCCTGTTGACGAGTTCCCCGGCGCGGCGTCCCTGGCTCGTGTAGCTGGTGATCGAGCCGGCGGCGATGCCGCGGTCGAGGTAGGTCTCGTAGATGCCGAAGACGGGTACTGGCGAGGCCGCGGCGATCTGCGTCAGCACGTCGCGCGGCACCAGCAGCGAGCCGCTGCCGTCGCGAAACATCGTCAGGAAGAGGACCGAGGCGTCGGCGGGCAGCGCGCGCACCTGGGCCAGCGTCTCGTCGAGCGACTGGCCGACGAGGTATCGCACGTCGAGCCGGCCGGCGTAGCGGCCCAGCTCCGACCTCAGCAGCGACAGCCGCTCACGGTCGATATCTGCGGTGCCGGCGACGACCGCGAGCGTCCGTGTGGCCGGTTGCAATCGCAGCGCCAAGTCGATCGTCGGTCCGAACTCCAACTGCACAGGCACGCCGACCATGGGTAGGTCCAGACCGCGCGCCTGCAGCAGGCCATCAGAGACGCTGTGAAAGACGATCGTCGCGCCGGGCCAGACTTCGTCGCGGTGGCGCAACGCGAAGTCCAGTGCATTCGAGCCTGCGGCGACAACGATGTCGATCCTGAGGCCGTGGTACTTCTTGCGCAGCAGGGCCACGAGGTCTCGCTCGAGATCGTTCTGCTCGAAGCGGAACATATCGAGCATCTCCGCGTGGAAGCTCACTGATGATCCCCGCTTGGCGACGATGACCTCTCGCATAGCACGGTCGAGCGCCAGGAAGGCCGGCAGGTAGGGGTCTGCAGCATTCAGGATCACCACCCGCTGCATGTCATTGTCGGCATGACCATCCAAGGCGAACGCCTTGCAACTGAACAGCAGCGCAACGAACACGCTTAGCGCCACGATGCGCATGGTAGGCAGCGGGCTGGATTGCCGATTGCCGAGGTCATCGTCTGCGGCGACCGCCTGCCATGGAGCGTGCGCACCGATCGGCAAAGCCGCCGTCGGCCACTGTTCCATCAAGCGAAGCCTAGCGGCGCGCAATGTTGTGCCAACCACGTCCGATACCCTAGTCGATGATGGCGCCCTAGCCCCATCGACTATTCCTCTGGTTGCCCAGGGCCTGGCGGCACGATACATCGCCCAAGCTGGTTGTCGACGGTTGCCTTTCGTCGACCGGCGTTACGTCGGAACATGCGGCAGCCTCCGAGACATCGTC
>DAOMFL010000144.1:0-5418 GCA_035429805.1 Burkholderiaceae bacterium | reverse complement strand
CTGGAGTAGCCTTTCTGAGCGCTAGCAAGACGCTGCTTATGCCGCAGCCGGCCAGCAGCCGCCATTCCGCTGCGCTGCACGATTCGCCTCATAGCGGACTTTTGGACCTGCAAAGAGTGCGCGTAAGCCGCCACGACGCGCTCCCGGGTTCAATCAGGCACCAGCCGCCGTTCACCTGCTATACCGCTCGCCACCGCAAACGCCATTAACGCGTGCAAGACCCACCTGACTTGTCAGTCGCGAGAGGGGAAGCCGTCAAGCTACATAGTCCTGCTTCGACCCGCCCAGTACGGCTCGCGCATCTCCCGCTTGAGGGTCTTGCCGGCCGCGCTGCGTGGGAAGTCCTTCCTGATCACGACTTCCGTGACGCGCTGGTAGCGGGCAGCGACGCGTTCGTTGATCCACTCGCGTAACTCGTTGGCAGTAGCGGTCGCGCCTTCGCGAAGTATCACTGCCGCAACCGGCGTCTCGCCCCACTTCTCGTGGGGCACGCCAAACACCGCGACCTCGAGGACCGCCGGATGGTGCGCAGCGATTTCTTCGACATCCCTTGGGTACACCTTCACCCCGCCGGAGTCGATCATGTCCTTCTTGCGGTCGACGAGGTGGAGGTATCCGTCATCGTCGACGAATCCCATGTCGCCCGAGTAAAGCCAGCCGTTGCGGATCGCCTGCGCGGTGAGGTCGGGACGCTTGTAGTAGCCCTGCATCAGGATCGGCCCGCGGCCCACGATCTCGCCGATCTCTCCCGCCCCAAGGTCGCGTCCATCGGCGTCAACGATTCGCATTTCAAAATATGGCCTCGGTCGGCCGACAGAACCCGATTTTCGCTCCGCCTCGTCGCGATCGAGGATCGTGACGAAGCCTTCCGTGAGGCCGTACAGCTCGTAAAAGCGGTGCGGCAGATCGGCATTGAGCCGATCCTTGTGCTCCTGAAGCAGCGGGGCGCCGAGCGACAGAATGCACTCGAGCGAGGCGAGCCGCTCGGGGCGATACTCCTTCGAGCCGAGGATGGCGATGATCTGCGATGGCACGAGCATGATGTGCGTGATGCGCTCGCGCTCGATCGTTGCGATCGTTTCGTCGGCGTCGAACTGCTGCAGCAGCACGTAGGTGCCGCCGAGGTAGAACGTCGGCATCAGGGTCACGTAGGCGCCGTTGAAGACGATGGCCCCGGCGTGCAGCGTTCGCGACTCGGGTGTCATGCGGTACGCGCTGGCCATCAACAGGCAGTACATCGAGCGCACGAAATGGCTGTGCATGATGCCTTTCGGCAGCCCGGTCGTGCCACTCGTGTACATGATGTTGAAAAGATCATCTGGACCGCAGCGCTCCGCGACGAAACGGCTCTCTTGCGCCGCCGCGAGCATCCGGTAGTCGTCGAAGTCGCCTGCCGCACCGTCAATCAGCAGCACGCGTCCGGGCAGAAGCGGTGCGATGTCTGGGCGGATCGCCTCGAGGGTCGGGAGCATCGAGCGCTGGCTTATGAGGCATTTTGCGTCGGAGTCGCGCAGCAGGCTCGCCAGGCCCGCCGCCATCAACAGCGGCGAAAGCGGCACCAAGGCCGCCCCTATGGCCGGCACCGCCCAGACCAGTTCTAGGGCCTCGCACGAATTGCCGAGCACTGTAGCGACCTTGTCGCCCTTGCCGATCCCGAGCGAGCGCAGCAAGTTCGCTGCGCAGGCGACACGCGCACCGAACTGTGCGTACGTAAGCCGCTCCTTCCCGACCACGACCGCGGTCGCGTCCGGCCGGTAACGCGCGTGGTGCGCGATCAGCGTGGCAAGTTCTAGCATCTATGCGTGGCTAGCGAGCTCGACATGGCGACGCGACAGATCTCCCGGATAAGCCGAAAAAAAGGGCGCGCTTGGCGCGCGCCCCTTGCCGTACCGTTAGGATACTAGTTCGGCACGGCGATCGATCCGTTTGCAGTCGCGATCGCGTCGCCCGCCGACGGTGTTGTCGCGATCTTAGGCACATTGACGGTCGTGATGGCCGGCGCGGCCCCTGCGGTGCCACCGCGCTGGGTGGTTCGAACCACCTGGCTTGCCGGCAGCGCGGTGCCATTCTTCAGCCGTGCCCACATGAGGTCCATGCCGTTGACGAAGTAGTAGTGCACCGGCACGAACAGTGCGTCATATCCATTGACACCGCCGCCCGCAGCGTTCGGCAGGAACGCATCGAAGTGCTGTCCATACTGGATCTCGTAGTAGCGCAGATTGCTGTTAGCACCCTCCACTCGCGAATTGAATGCAGTGTAGGCACGCGCGGCATGATTCACCGGCACCAGCGTGTCGCTGCGGCCGGCGATCACGATTGCCGGCTTGCCGCGTAGGTTGCCGCTCAGCAGCACGTCGGCCATGCCAGCCCGAACCCGCTGGCTGTTGGCGGCGGCGGCGCCGGTCAGGCCTGCGCCCGTCACCGTATCCACGCCGGTTACCAGATCGCGCAGGCAGAGCATGCCGTCGAGGGAACCATCCATCCGGCCGGTCGAGGGCGAAACTCCGACGTGGTACAGCTTCGCCCCGCCCATGGAATTGTTGTAGATCACGTCGGCGCCGGTGTTCAGACCATTGCTCGTGGAGAACAAAACGGACTGCGTGGCAGCTTGTGCCGCCACATCGCCGGTCGCATTCACATTGGCAAGGCTGAAGCCGCAGATGTTGTCGGTGACCGAGAATTTTCCGTAGGCGGCGACGTATCCGAACGCGACGTAGATGTCCGCGAGACGGTAATGGCTCGCGTGCAGTGCGTTGCTGAGCGGATCGGTCCAGCCGTACTGCTGCATCTTCACGAGCGCCGCGTCGGCCTGGTCGGCGGTCGTTGCGCCGGTGATCAGGCCCTTGTCCGCAAGACTCTGGCAACGGTTCGTCGCGATCGTCTGCAACTCGACGCCGGCGACCTGAGTGAACGCGTTGCCGAGCGGCGCTGTGCCGAACCCGAACCATCCCGGACGTATTCCGTTCGGTGCCTGCGCGTTGGCAGAGATCGCCGCGCAAGGTTCGTAGATCATGCGATACGTGAAGTAATCGATCAGCGGCTTGCCGGCATTGGGCACTGTCGAGCCGTTGAAGTTGACAGTCACGCCGTTCATGCTGCCCGGCTGGGCGTTGGGCTCAGTGACCGCGAGACCGTCGATCAGACCCTCGGCATCCTGCTCGAGCGCCTGAAGCGATTCGCTGCCACCGTTGGACACCGACGAGGCGATCACGAGGGTGTTCGCCGGTGTGATCGTGACGGTGTGCTTGCCAGACGCCGAATCCACCGGCGAGTACTCTTCGTTGAGCACATAAAACGCGAACCGAATGCTGTCGAGCACGTTCTGGCCCCAGTCCTTTTCCGGATTCTGCTGGGAGAAGATGTGCTTGTAGGCAATGCGGTTGGGGAACGCGGTGTTGAATGCGGCCAGTGCGGTGTCGGTCAGGTCGACCGCGAAGTGAGCCAGGTTCCCAGCGCTCGCACGGCCCACCAGCCGGCCATCGATCAGATTGACCTTGTTGGAGGCCAGGTCGTGATAGCCAGTGCCCTTGCCCGCATCGGTGTACGCCACCGCGCAGTTGTGCTTGAGGCCCCAGTCCCCCGCGGTGCCGATGGCACCATAGACGCCACGCGACCCGGACGACGGACCCGTCACGATGCACGGGTTGTTCCGGTCGAAACTGGCAGGTACCTGCACCATTAGGGTGACGTTCTTGCGGCCGCTGCCATCGTCAGCGTAGGCTAGCCACTCTTTGCCGGCAATCTTTCCCTCGCCCAGCGTGTTCGCGCCGTTTACGTCGATGTTGGGGCCATACAGGGTGCCGTAGCCGCCTGCGACCGACGGATCGATGACGCCGCGATAGTTCGTGTAAATCACGCGCCGCCGCAGTTCAGCAGCCGTCGGATTTGCAGCGTCGACAAAACCGGGCGCGGCGCCAGCGATGCCGGTCTTGCCGAGTCCTGCGGTCAGCAGGTCGTCGGTGACGCCGTCATACGTCGTCGGCCCGGTAATGTTGGTGATCCTCGCGGGCAGCGCGTTGAGGACTGGCGGCGGCGCCGGCGTCGGCGTCGGTGTGGGCGTCGGCGCAGGCGCCGGAGCGGGCGGGATGACGGTGACGTCGTCGCCACCGCAGCCGGCTACGCCGAGTGCCAGAACGCTTGCCGCGCCAAATAGAAAGGCCCGATCAATCTTCAGCATCTTGTCTCCTGTTTTATGACGTCGCCTGACGGACCGTCGCCACGCGGCAAAAATCAGACCGGCGCAGTCGACTTGCTGTCGTGGAGTCCGGTCAGGGGCGGCCATGGTATGGCCGTCGCATGCCAACAAGGCGGTGTGTTCCGGCGCAGTGCCTGCGAAAAAATTCGCAGGCGACAGGCAGCGGCGTTAGGCTTAGGGCCATTTTGAGACGCTGGCTGGGCTCGACCAATGAACTGGGACGACCTTCGCTTCTTCCTCGAATTGGCACGCGCGCGCCGACTAAACCGAGCCGGCCGCAAGCTGGGCGTCGACCACTCCACTGTGGCGCGTCGGATCGAGCAGCTCGAGAAGGCCACGCAGTGTCGCTTGTTCGAATCGAAACCCGACGGGTACGAGTTGACCGCGGCGGGGCACCGGCTGTTGGCGCACGCCGAGTCCATGGAGAGCATGGTGGGGCTGATGCAGGAGGAGGCGCTCGGCGAGGAGGCCCGGGTCAGCGGAACGGTGCGCGTGGGTACGCCGGAAGGATTCGGGACGGTCTTCTTGGTTCCAAGGCTCGCCAGGCTGATCGAGCAGCACCCGGAACTCGACGTGGAGCTACTGACGCTGCCGCGCTTTCCAAGCCTCGCCGCCCGTGAAGCCGACATCATCGTTACGCTTGATCCGCCGGAACACGGGCGGTACATCGCCTCACGCCTGACCGACTTCACCTATGGATTGTTTGCGGCGAAAACGTACCTAAAGAACCACGGACCGATCCGCGCCGGGTCGGACCTTCAGGAACGAGAGCTCATCGGCTACATGGAGGAGCTGCTGCCAAGTGCTCAAATGCACTTTCTCGACTCCCTGGTGCCGCGGCGCCGACTGCGGATTTCTACCTCAGGAATGCTCGCCCAGCTCACCGCTGTGCGCGCCGGCTTGGGAATAGGGGTGCTCGCCCATTTCCTCGTTGCCGGAACCGGCCTGGTACAAGTGCTCCCACGGGAAGCAACGTGGAAGCGGACGTTTTGGCTGGCCACGCATGCCGATTGGTATCGATTGCGGCGGGTACGTGTAGTCTGGGATTTCATTCGCCAAGTTGTAGAGGCACAGCACGAGCTGTTCGTGGCAAAGCAACGTCCAGCGAAGTCTCCGATCGAGCGCGTGCCTTGACGAACGAGCCAGGTTGCTAACTCCCGTGGCCACATGCGGCCAGCAGCCGCCGTTTCCCGGACCGGGCAAAATCGCCGCATAGCTGACAT
>DAOMFL010000143.1:0-5431 GCA_035429805.1 Burkholderiaceae bacterium | reverse complement strand
GCCACGAGGTCGAAGTACCAGCCCTTGTGGGTCTGCCACGAGAAGTTCGCAAGGCCCCCAAGCGTGCGCTGCACGATGTTGTTGGCGTCGGTCGCCTGGCTCAGCTCGAGCCCGTATGTCGACGCCTTGTCGATCGGGCTGGTGTTGCCCGGCTTGTCCCAGAGGCCGTAGATCGACTGAATATCGAGGTTGGTCTGATCGTCGTACTCGAAGAACTTGCCGGTACCGAAGATCACATGGAAGCCACCCAGCGGGTGAACCGTTGCCCGCGGTGCGGCCGAGATCGGCTGACGGACGTTGGCGCTGTTCTTCGCGACGAACAACGGTGCAGGCGTGTTGTTCGACCCATCGTCCGGATCGAGCGTGGCGATCTTCCACTTCGATGGATCGCTCGAGCTGAAGTCGAACTTCCACAGATTGCCTTGGTAATCGCCCGAGTACGCCGCGACCACGTTGCGGTTGGCATCAAAGACGACGCTGACGCTGCCGAGCCCGTTGCGGTTGGCCTTTGAACCGTCGCAACGGCCACCCTGGGCCACTGCACCGATGTCCGATCCGTCGAACTTCTTGCACGTATCGAATTTCTTCAGCGTCTGACCAGTCTCCACGTCGATGACCAGCAGTACCGCGCGGTTGCTGGCGCTCTCGTAGCCGTTCGGCACCAGCGCGACCCACTTGCCGCCGGCGTTGTACTTGACGCTGCCGATGTAGCCGGCGCCACGCACACGGCCCATATCCGGCTCGTCCATGGCGGTGATGTCCCACATCACCTTGTTCGCGCCGAACTGCTCCGGCTTGGTCACATCGAGCATGAACAGCCCCGGCTCGCCCGCACCGCCCGAACCCATGACCACCGTCTTCCAGCTGCCGCCGAGGTAGACGTCGCCTTCGACGACCGGCCCGTCGACGAAGTAGCGGTGCGTGTAGTCGCCCTCTGTCAACTCCTTCATGTAGCGGTAGGCGCTGCGTGGGACGTACGCAAAGAGTTCCTTGCCTCCTCCCTGGGCCTTGTCAGGATTGCCATCGAAGGCGTGGAACATGCCGGCGTTGGCCCCGACGTAGACTGCGGCGCGGCGTCCGGCCTTGTTGTCGGCGACGTATTGCGCGTAGGTCGCGCCGCCGCCCGCTGCCGGCTTCATCTGATAAGCGAAGTTCGGCGCTTTCGAGTAAAGCGGCGTCGACGATACGATGGTGCCCAGCAATGTTTCGCGGTCACGCCACCCGTTCGTCTTCAACGGGAACCCGATGGGCTTGCTGAGTTCGAGGCCGTCCTGCCTGCCACGGACGTAGTCCATCACGTCCTCGGAACCCAATTCGGCCTGCTGTGCCGCGGTCAGGTTGGCAAACTTGTCGAACGACATGCCACCCGCCACGTTCGCGGTCGACGTATAGATCTGGCGCTGATCCCAGGCCGGGAAGCTGGCCGCCCACAGGGGCGCCGGCTCCGGCTGCTGGTTGGCGGCCGCGTTGGCCAGGTCGAGTGCATCAAACGCCTCTAGCCTGCCGGTCCACTTCTGGGTCGTGAATGAAGCACGATAGAGCGTGGAGCCCGCCGTCAGCTGCGCCGACGTCGAAGCAAGGCCGGTACCGGAATACGCCTGCTCGGCAATCGCGCGGAACACGCCCTTGATGCTATTACGCATCGCGTCCGGATCGGTTGCCGAGTAGAAGTCGCCCCGCGTGGACATTGCCGCGCGGAACGTATCGTTGATCCGGTTACCGCCCGTCGTCAGCAGCGGGTTCGTATCCACCAGCGGCCAGTTGATCGCCTTGCCGTCCTTGATGTCCTGGCGCACCTGCTGCGTGTTCATGGACGCGTTCAGTCCATAGCCGACGACGTAGGTCGTGACGTTCTGCCAGAACGAATCCTCCTTGCCACGATTCGGCCGCTTCTGCACCGCATTCGGCACACCCGGCCGCAAGTCGCGATTCCACCAGTACAGGGCCACGTCGGTCAGTGTGTTGGTGACTCCGAAATTGTCGTTGGAGAACTGGGGTTCCTTCGCCGGGTCATAGGTATACGTTTCGTTCGCATACAGGCCCGCGCCCTGAATCTGCGGGCCGGTCGTCGCCAGTGCGGCGATGTTCTTTCCGTTGCCGACATTGACCGGATCGTTCGGGCGCTTTTCGATCAATGGCTGCGCCGGCGGAACGTTCGGCACCTCCGGGATAGCGGTCCACTCGCCGTCGGTCGCGAGCACGGCAAAGCTGCGGCGGCACGACGCATGCTGGTCGCCCTTCTTGCCGCCGCCCTTGCCCGGGTTGTCGGCCCACGGACCGAACTCGCCGCTGCGAAGGTAGTAGGTCCCGATCGAGTCAATTGCCTCGCGATTGGGTGTCGACCCGACCCAGTTGAGCAGGAACAGGAAGTCGAAGAACTCCTGGCGATCGTCATTCTTCGCGGAGTCGGTGAAGCTGCGCACGCCGCGCACGACGGCGCCCGGATGCGGATCCTTCGGTCCCGGGTCCTTGTCGACCTCGGGGAACTTCTTGGCGTCCAGGCGCGCACCGTACGGGTCCCACGGATCGGCGGCACCGTCGGAGTAGTTGATTCGTCCGTAGCCCAGGCGGATTGCCGACAGGTCGCCCTTGAGGTCGGCCGCCGCCTGCGAGGTCACGGCGATCGCAGCGAACAGGCGGTGCCGGTAGTACGTGAACCAGTTGGCGTAGTTCTGCATTTCCTCGACGCGGGTGCAGGTCGTCGAACCGATCTCCTGCTCATTCGCCGGGGCGTAGGTCTTGCAGTCCTTCCGCCGCCGCAGGTCGCCCGTGCGCGGATCCAGCGGGACCGGGTAGTCGACCGTACGCGCCCGGTCGATTTCGACGAGCCGGTAGTTCTCGGTCTTGGCCAGGTCATCGTCGCTGGCCGGGATATTCCCTTCGTAGCGGTAGTAGCGCGCCGGCGTCATGACGTCGCTGACGGTGCTGGCCGGCGGACAGATCCAGTCGGGATCGCGCTTCGTGCATACCTTGGTAATGACGTCCTCGTTCTTTACGCACACCTGGGTGAAGACGTCTTCGTCGATCGTCTGTGAGCACACCTGCGACGTGCCGGTCTGCTGGTTTTCCCACTTCGTGCACTGCTTCTCGTAGACGTCCTTCTGCGCGTACTTCTTGCAGACGTCCTTGAAGATCTCGATCTTTTCCCAGTCGGTGCAGACCTTCACCGTCCCGTCGGGCACCTCTTCGCACTCGTTGTAGTCGCGGTACCCTGTCTCGGACGTCGGGTCGGGCTTCTGCACGATGGTGCACACGGTCTTCGTCTTGGGCTGATCCTTTTCCTTGATGCACGCCCCGTTGACGAACCCGGCCGACTCCTTCTTCCAGTCGATGCATTTCGTCAGGTCGTCCACCTTGCCCTTGAAGACATCCTTGGTCTCGGTGCAGACGTTGCCGAATACCGGCACCGTGTCGTACTTCACACACGTCTTCTTGGTGCCGGTCTTCTGGTTTTCGTACTGGACGCACTTCTGAGTGACCTGATCCACGGTCTCGATGCAGGGCGCGAGTTCCTTGCAGACCGCCGGCGGGTTCGTGAAGAGATCGGCCGCCTGAACGCCATCGCCCGGCAGCGGCGGATAGATCGCTGTTCCCTTCGGATCGGCCACTGGCTGCTCCCAGCGCCCGGTGGCGGCATTCCAGCCCCAGCGGTCTGAGGCGGGACTGGTCGCAAACCAGGACCCGACGCCGCCCACGCTGCCGCGTGCTTGCGTGATCCACTTGCGAATGGCATTGGAATTGCCGTTGGCGAAACCCACATGACGCATGTCGCGCTCGGTGAAGCGGCCGGCCGTCGCCGTCACACCCGTTCCACCGATGTCGGCCGGCGGGAAGTTCTCGTCGCGCCGCGGCCGCGTACCCTGCGCGGCTGGCAGCTTGTCGTTGTCGTTCCACGGCAGATACGTTACCGCCGGGTCATAGGCCAGGGGATTGTGAATGTACGAACGCAGCGTGAACTCATCCTGCGCCGCGACGGTCCGCAAACCCACGCCGTACTTGACCTGAACCGTGGCGGCGGCGGGCCAGCGGCCATTTTCCAGCAGGAACTGCGGCGGCGGCAGGCGATAGTCGTTCATCGACCACGAGTCGTCGATCATGAACACGACGTTCGGATGCACCGGATTCACCGTGAAGAGCGGCTGCTGGGCCACGTCCCAGTCGCTTGCAGCGGCCATGACGGTGGCCGGCTGCAGCACGATCGCCTGCGACAGCAGGAAGACCAGTGCGCGGGCGAAGCGGCTACGACGCCACGGCATGCGGTCCCCTAGACGGCTGCCAGACTCGATTGTGCGGTTCATGAAAGAACTCCGTTGCGTACTCAATTGCCTAGAAGACCGTCAGGCGGACTTCGCTCTGCGATCGATAGGCGACATTGCCGAACGCGGTGGCATCAGGGAATATGACCTGAGCCGTGACGCGGTATTTCCTGAAATAAGGGCTGCGACACCCCGAACCTCCCATTGCATCCTGCGTCTGGGTGGCCGTGCAGGCCAGTTCCTCCGTGGCGTCTTCGATGATGCAGGCGGCCGACGTCGAGCCGGGCGGCCGCAGGTTTGCGTCGATGGTGAGGATCGAGGCGGCCTGGTTCCATGTGTTGCTTCGCCAGGCCGGCGTGGCCGCGAAATCGGACGCCAGGACCACGCCGTCCCAGAGCCGCGGTTCGCGCTGGAGTTCCATTTCGCACCACCGCAGCGTCGACTCGGCCCCCGTTTCGCCGGAGATCGACCGGCTCCAGTTGCCTGCAAGCCGCTCGTCGACGGTTCCCCGGCGAACCTGGGTCAGGACGAGGGTCGTGACCACGACGAGGACGACCAGCACGACCGGCAGCACGATGCCGGACTGACGGAACGGGAGGGTTGGAGAGTTCTTCATCTCAGGACGCCATCTGGGTACGAGCGCGAACGGTGAACACCTGCGTGAAAGTCCGCCGCGCCACGCCATCGTTGATCGCCACTTCGGCGGTGCCCGTGGCCGCCTCGACTTCGGTCTGCGGACACGGCCGGAAGCGTGAGACGCCATCGGGCGTCGTCCCAGCCTCGGGTGTGCGCAACTGAACGCAGACATAGACCGCGATGACGTGGTTCCACGGATTGGCCAGCGACGACGCCGGCAGGTTCGTGCCCGGCAGCGCTTCGATCTGCGCCGCGGTCATCAGCGTCGACCCAACAACGCGCGGGTTGTACTGGGCCGTAGTCCGGCCCAGCTCGTAATTGCGGCGGTCGAAAGCGAAGAACACCTTGAAGTCCTCGACATCCCGGACCAGCGTCTGGCGGGCGCCTCCGCCATTGCCGGTGCAGCCGAGCTCGAGCGCGCCACCACCGGTCAGTTCGACGGAATAAACGTTGCGAACGGTCGGCACGCCGTTGACATTGGGGGGGTTCTGTCCCAGGCAGTCCTGCATCAGGCCCTGCGGAGCCAGCCCCGGCAGCGA
>DAOMFL010000142.1:0-5835 GCA_035429805.1 Burkholderiaceae bacterium | reverse complement strand
CGCGAAGGCGGCCGCACCGTCGGCGCCGGCGTCGTCGCCAAGATCGTCGAGTAAGGAGAAGGATCGCGGCGCGGCCGCAGGGCCGCGCCAGCCAGTTTCGGTAGGGGTATAGCTCAACTGGCAGAGCGTCGGTCTCCAAAACCGAAGGTTGGGGGTTCGATTCCCTCTGCCCCTGCCAATCAGAGTGACCCCGGCGAACACGGGGCAAGTGAGAAATCAGCAGATGACGACGCAGAACGTCGAAACCGTAGCCAGCAAAGCCGACTTCGCCATCGTGGCGGTGGCGGTGCTGGCGGCTGCCGCGGGCGTGCTTGGCTTCACCTTCCTGTCGGAGCAGTCGACGCTAGTGCGCCTCGGCGCGCTGGTCGGCGGGCTTGCGGCCGGAGCCGTCATTGCCTGGTTCTCGGAGCCGGGCAAGCGCTTCCTCGCCTATGCGCGCGAGTCGTATCAGGAAACCAAGCGCGTCGTTTGGCCGACCCGGAAGGAGACGGTCAGCACAACCGGCATCGTCTTCGCCTTCGTCGTGCTGATGGCGCTGTTCCTGTTCATCGTCGACAAGAGCCTCGAGTGGTTCCTGTACGACCTGCTGCTGAACTGGCGCTGAAGAGGGACGAACGATGACTGAAACCGCTACGGGCACCAAGCGCTGGTACGTGGTCCATGCCTATTCGGGCATGGAGAAGAGTGTGGCGCGCACGTTGCAGGAGCGCATCAACCGCGCCGGCCTGCAGTCGCAGTTCGGCCAGATCCTGGTGCCGGTCGAAGAGGTCGTCGAAGTCAAGGGCGGCAAGAAATCGATCACCGAGCGCCGCATGTACTCGGGCTACGTGCTGGTCGAGATGGACATGACCGACGAGGCCTGGCATCTGGTCAAGAGCACGCCGAAGGTGACCGGCTTTCTCGGCGGGACCGCGAATCGCCCGTCGCCGCTGCCGCAGAAGGAAGTCGACGAGATCCTGCATCGCATGCAGGAAGGTGCGGAAAAGCCGCGCCCGAAGACGCTGTTCGAGGTGGGCGAGATGGTGCGAGTGAAGGACGGCCCGTTCACCGACTTCAACGGCAACGTCGAGGAGGTGAACTACGAAAAGAGCCGGCTGCGTGTGTCGGTGACCATCTTCGGTCGCTCGACGCCGGTGGAGCTCGAATTCGGTCAGGTCGAGAAAGTTTAGTAACTGCGGCGCGAGCCGCAACAACCGGGGAGCCGCGCGTGAAATCGCACGGCGCTTGAACCCACAGGAGCCAACATGGCAAAGAAGATCGTCGGCTTTATCAAGCTGCAAGTGCCGGCGGGGAAGGCGAATCCGTCCCCCCCGATCGGCCCCGCGCTAGGTCAGCGCGGCCTGAACATCATGGAGTTCTGCAAGGCCTTCAACGCCCAGACGCAGGGCGTGGAGCCGGGCCTGCCGATTCCGGTGGTAATCACGGCCTACGCGGACAAGAGTTTCACCTTCGTGATGAAGACCCCGCCCGCGACGGTTCTCATCAAGAAGGCCGCCAAGATCGACAAGGGCTCGAGCAAGCCCCATACCGACAAGGTCGGCAAGATCACTCGCGCCCAGGCCGAAGACATCGCCAAGGCGAAGATGCCCGATCTCACGGCCGCGGACATGGATGCGGCGGTGCGCACGATCGCCGGCAGCGCCCGTTCGATGGGTATTACGGTGGAGGGCCTGTAAATGTCGAAGCAATCCAAGCGCTCCAAGGCAATCCACAGCAAGGTCGACCCGCAGAAGCACTATGCCGTGGTTGACGCCCTGTCGCTCGTGAAGTCCTGCGCCACAGCCAAGTTCGACGAATCGGTCGACGTGGCGGTGGTGCTCGGCATCGACGCCAAGAAGTCGGATCAGACGGTGCGCGGCTCGGTCGTGCTGCCGGCCGGCAGCGGCAAGACCAAGCGCGTCGCCGTATTCACGCAGGGCGCCAAGGCCGACGAAGCCAGGGCAGCCGGAGCCGACATCGTCGGCTTCGACGACCTCGCCGCCAAGGTGAAAGATGGATTCATGGATTTCGATGTCGTCATCGCCTCTCCGGATGCGATGCGCGTCGTCGGCCAGCTGGGCCAGATCCTTGGACCCCGCGGCCTGATGCCGAACCCGAAAGTCGGGACCGTGACGCCGGACGTCACGCAGGCCGTGAAGAACGCGAAGGCCGGCCAGGTGCAGTTCCGTGCAGACAAGGCGGGCATCGTGCACGCGACGATCGGCCGCGCGTCGTTCGAAGTCGACCGGCTGAAGACCAACCTGTCGGCCCTGATCGATGCGCTGAACAAGGTCAAGCCCGGTTCGAGCAAGGGCATCTATCTGCGCAAGATTTCGGTTTCGTCGACGATGGGCATCGGCGTTCGCGTCGACGCAGCGTCGCTGAACGGCTAGTTCGAGAGGCAAGGATTTCGGCCCGGCAGCGACCGGGCCAAAGGGACTTTGGGCCGTGCGCCGCGTCGGAGCATCGATACGGGCGCGCTGCTGTCAAAGACCGCTGGAAGAGAAGGGCGCAGACAGCGCGGGCGTTCGACGACGGCGCCATCGACCCGACTCCTTAATCACCGGCTGTTCTGTCTCGCATCGTCACGCTCGGCGAAGACAGGTCGGCAGCAGGATTCCAGCGCAGACGGCCCCGGGGAAGACATGGAAAGTGCGTTGTTCAGCGCTCGAGATGTCGCTTCGGTCGCCGGGTGGTGCAACCGGTGCCTAGCCCGTGCGCAAGCGCGGAAGCGAAGCACATTTTGAGTGGAGCCAGTACCGTGGGTCTCAATCGGCAGGAGAAGGCGGCCAAGATCGAAGAGGTCAGTGCCCTCGTGGCAAAGGCCCAGACGATCGTCGTCGCCGAGTACCGTGGTCTGGATGTGGATTCGGTCACCAAGCTGCGCAAGCAGGCGCGCAGCCAGGGTGTCCAGTTGCGCGTGCTGAAGAACACCCTGGCGCGCCGCGCGGTGACGGGAACGCCGTTCTCCGGGCTGTCCGACAAGCTGGTCGGGCCGCTGGTGTACGGTTTTTCCGCCGATCCGGTCGCGGCCGCGAAGGTGCTCGCCGGCTTCGCCAAGGACAACGAGAAGCTCGTCGTCAAGGCTGGCGCGATGCCCAACTACGTCATGGACGGGTCGGGCGTCAAGGCGCTGGCAACGATGCCGAGCCGCGAGGAGCTCCTGGCCAGGCTGATGGCGACGATGCAGGCGCCGATCGGACAGTTCGTTCGTACGCTGAACGAAGTGCCGTCGCGCCTGGTCCGTACGCTCGCCGCAGTCCGCGACGCCAAGGAAAAGGCGACCGCCTAGTTCACATCCCAATTTCTGGAACTGAAACAACGCTTAGGAGTCAAGCAAATGGCACTTTCGAATCAGGAAATCCTCGACGCGATCGCCGCGAAGTCCGTACTCGAGATCAGCGAACTGATCAAGATGATGGAAGAGAAGTTCGGCGTTTCGGCCGCTGCTGCGGCGGTTGCGGTGGCGGCTCCGGCCGCGGGCGGTGGCGCCGCTGCGCCCGCTGCCGAAGAGAAGACCGAGTTCACGGTCGTACTGGCCGAGACCGGCGCGAACAAGGTCAACGTCATCAAGGCCGTGCGCGAGCTGACCGGCCTGGGCCTGAAGGAGGCCAAGGATCTGGTCGACGGCGCGCCGAAGCCCGTGAAGGAAGGCGTGAACAAGGCCGATGCCGACGCCGCCAAGAAGAAGCTGGAAGAGGCCGGCGCCAAGGTCGAGGTGAAGTAAGCGCTCAGAGTCGCCGGCGACTTCTTCGTCGCCGGCACCTTGGGCAAGAAGGCCGGGAGGCCTTCGATCTGCAGCTGCCGGCTGCAGATCAAAGACTTCCCTGAATGAGCGGACGCGCAGGAATCCCCTACGCCGCCCGGGTGGCAGCTTCGGCTGTGCCCGCGGTGGCGTTTGTCGTCCCTGCGTCCGCCATTTTGGGCCGTGATTTCCACCTCTCCCGCGTCGAACGGAGTGTCCATGCCGTACTCGTTCACTGAAAAGAAGCGCATCCGCAAGAGCTTTGCCAAGCGGCCCAGCGTGCTGTCGGTGCCCTTCCTGCTCGCGACCCAGCTCGAGTCGTACACGCAGTTTCTGCAGGCAGAGACTCCGGCCGCCAAGCGCAAGACCGAAGGCCTGCAAGCCGCGTTCTCGTCGATCTTCCCGATCTCGAGCCACAACGGCATGGCGCGGCTGGAATTCGTCAGCTACAACCTCGGCGAGCCGGCCTTCGATGTGAAGGAGTGCCAGCAGCGCGGCCTGACGTACGCGTCGCCGCTGCGCGCCAAGGTGCGCCTCGTCATCATGGACCGCGAGGCGTCCAAGCCGACGGTCAAGGAAGTGAAGGAGCAGGAGGTCTACATGGGCGAGATCCCGCTCATGACGACCACCGGCTCCTTCGTCATCAACGGCACCGAGCGCGTCATCGTCAGCCAGCTGCATCGCTCTCCCGGCGTGTTCTTCGAGCACGACCGCGGCAAGACGCACTCGTCGGGCAAGCTGCTGTTCTCTGCGCGCGTGATTCCCTACCGCGGCTCGTGGCTCGACTTCGAGTTCGACCCGAAGGACATCCTGTACTTCCGCGTCGACCGCCGCCGCAAGATGCCGGCGACGATCCTGCTGAAGGCGATCGGCCTGAGCAACGAGCAGGTGCTGGCGCACTTCTTCCGCTTCGACACCTTCCAGCTGGGCGCCGAGGGCGGCTTCATGGAACTGGTGCCCGAGCGGCTGCGCGGCGAAATTGCGCGCTTCGACATCACCGACAAGACCGGCAAGGTCGTCGTCGCCAAGGACAAGCGCATCAACGCCAAGCACATCCGCGACATGGAAGCGGCGGGGATGAAGCGCATCGCCGTGACGGAGGACTACCTGCTGGGCCGTGTTCTGGCCAATAACGTCGTCGATCCCGAGACTGGCGAGATCGTCGCCAGCGCGAACGACGAGCTGACCGAAGAGACGCTGAAGAAGCTTCGTGTGGCCAACGTGCAGGAGATCCGCACGATCTACACGAACGACCTCGACCAGGGCCCGTTCATCTCGAACACGCTGCGCATCGACGAAACCGGCGACCAGCTGGCCGCCCGCATCGCCATTTACCGGATGATGCGGCCGGGTGAGCCGCCGACCGAGGACGCGGTCGAGACGCTGTTCCGGCGCCTGTTCTTCGACGACGAGACCTACGACCTGTCGCGCGTCGGCCGCATGAAGGTCAACTCGCGCTTCGGCCGTCCGGAGATCACCGGGCCGATGACACTCGCCAGCGAGGACATCATCGACACGATGAAGCTGCTGGTCGAGCTGCGCAACGGCCGCGGCGAGATCGACGACATCGACCACCTGGGCAATCGGCGCGTGCGCTGCGTCGGCGAACTGGCGGAGAACCAGTTCCGCGCCGGCCTCGTGCGTGTCGAGCGCGCCGTCAAGGAGCGCCTCGGCCAGGCCGAGACCGAGAACCTGATGCCGCACGACCTGATCAACAGCAAGCCGATCAGTGCGTCGATCCGTGAGTTCTTCGGTAGCTCGCAGCTCTCGCAGTTCATGGACCAGACCAACCCGCTGTCGGAAATCACGCACAAGCGGCGCGTCTCGGCGCTTGGACCGGGCGGCCTGACGCGCGAGCGCGCCGGCTTCGAGGTGCGCGACGTGCACCCGACGCACTACGGCCGCGTCTGCCCGATCGAGACGCCGGAAGGCCCGAACATCGGCCTGATCAACTCGATGGCGCTGTACGCGCGGCTCAACGAATACGGCTTCCTCGAGACGCCGTATCGGAAGGTCACGAACGGCCATGTCACGGCCGAGATTTCATACCTCTCGGCGATCGAGGAAGGCAAGTACGTCATCGCGCAGGCCAATGCGCCGCTCGACAAGAG
>DAOMFL010000141.1:0-5871 GCA_035429805.1 Burkholderiaceae bacterium | reverse complement strand
CGATGCGATAGAGCTCGAGCTGGCGGCCTTCGCCGGAACTTCGAAAGACCCGGACCTCGCCCTCCAGCACGAGGGGAAAGCCGGCGCAGCGCGCCGCTTCACTGAAGAGCACCGTTCCCGGTTCGACCTGGATCGCCGCGATGCCGCCGGGCGACGAGGGCAGTCTGAGGCCGGTCAGGTCCGGATACAGCCGCTCGAGTTCGTGTTCGATCGATTCAGTCATCAGCAGGATCCGTGCCGTGCCGCGCGCCAACGGGACAGCGGGCGTGGAAAGACGCACGCTGTCGATAATGCCGCAACTTCCGCAGTGAGGTCCCGATCCTGTCCCACCTCTGCAGTGTGCTGATTTCCATCCTGCTGCTTAGTGCAGGCGGCTGCGCGAGCACGGGAGTGCAGGCTCCCGCCGAGCTGGTCGTCGTCGGCCAGATGTCGCACCTGCAGCGGGTCGCGCTGCCGTCCGACAGCCGCGCGGTCGTCGAGCTGCGCGACGAGAGCGACACGTCGATGCCGGTGATTGCCGAGCAGCGCATCGAGCTTGCCGGTCGGCAGGTGCCGATTCCGTTCTCACTCGCGGTCGATCGCGCGCGTCTGGCGTCGGGCCATCGCTACGCCGTGCGTGCCGGCATCACCACCGGCGGCCGACCGACCTGGGTCTCGGATCCGGTGAGGGTCGACCTCACCCAGGCGCGGCCCGACGTCGGTACACTCGTGGTGCGGCCGTACGAGGCGCTGGCGTTCTCTACCGTGTTCTACTGCGGCGAAGTGCTGCTGGAACTCGGATTCACGGACCGGACGATGCGCATGAAGGCGCTGAACCGGAGCATTGAGATGCGGCAGACGCCGACCGCTTCAGGTGCGCGCTACGAAGCAGTCGACGATCCCACGACAAGCTTCTGGAGCAAGAGACAGCGCGGCACGCTGGTGATTCGCGGCCGCGAATATCCCGAATGCGTGGAAGGGCA
Organism: Burkholderiaceae bacterium; assembly: GCA_035429805.1. Taxonomy (GTDB): domain Bacteria; phylum Pseudomonadota; class Gammaproteobacteria; order Burkholderiales; family Burkholderiaceae_F; genus JALORV01. The sequence goes on along the minus strand of DAOMFL010000141.1, from coordinate 4,909 downwards.
GGCGCCGCTGCCGCTGCGGGCCATCATCGGCCACGAGCCCGGATGGCGGCTCGAAATCGCACCGTCCGGCATGACGCTCGTGACCGACTTCGGCGCCCGCCGCTACGAGACCCCCGCGGCCACGGTGGCCCGTAGCGGCGAAGGCTGGAGCTTTGCCGCCGCGTCCGGCACGACCGACATCGCCGCCACCGTCGTCGACCGACTATGTCGCGATTCGATGTCGGGCATGCCGCATCCGTATTCCGTCACCGTGCGCGCCGGGGAACGATCGTTGCAGGGTTGCGGCGGTGAACCGGCCGCTCTGCTCCACGGTGGCGAGTGGATCGTCGAAGATCTCGACGGCGGCGGCATCATCGATCGCTCGCGCGCGACGCTGCGGCTTGCCGAGGGCGGACAGGTCAGCGGCCGCGCCTCCTGCAACACGTACACGGCGCGGTACGAGCTGAGCGGCGAGGGCCTCGCGATCGGCGAAGTGGCGGTCACGCAGAGGGCCTGCGCGCCGTCGCTGATGGCGCAGGAGGAGCGATTCCTCGCGACGCTGCGCGCGGTGCGTTCGTTCGACTTCACGAGCGACGGTGCGCTGGTCCTCAAGGCGGACGGCCAGCGTTCGATCAAGGCGCGGCGCGGCGGTTGAGGGCGTCCGCATGCGGCGGACTCGGTTGATTCGTGCTGCAGGGGACGACGTAACACATGCGATACACGTCTTTCCCAGCACTGCGCTAGGGGTTATCGAGTGAAATGTCCTGACGAAGCTAGACGGTGCGCAAGGATTGCAGCTAGGCTCCGCTCCCGCGCTGGCCACCGGGCCGCCGCCAAAACAAGTTCTGAAAAGGATCGGAGGAGAAATGCCGAAGAACAATGGACTCAAGCTCGCTGTCGGGGTCTGCGCCGCGGTGATGGCCACCTCGGCCGCGGCCCAGGTGGAGACAACCTATGTGCTGATGGCCTCGAAGTGGGGGCAGGCGCAGGCCAATGCTGTGACGGCTGCGGGCGGAACCGTTCGCTTCAGTCACAACGCGTCGGGCCTCGCGGTGGCCAAGTCGACCAATCCGGACTTCCTGAAAGCGGCCTTGGCGGGCGGCGCGATCGCCGATGGGACGGTGGACTTCGCGCTGAATCTGGCTCTGCCTGTGCGCACTGCGGATCTCACGGCGGATGCGGTGAACCCCGATGACGATCGCTTCTTCAAGGGAATCCAGTGGGCGCCGCAGGCGGTGAAGGCACCGGCGGCGTGGGCCAAGGGTTACACCGGCAAGGGCGTGCGCGTCGCGGTCATCGACGGAGGTAACTTCAACACGCATCCGGATCTGGCAGCTAATGTCGATTCAGCTGCGGGGCGTTCATTCGTCGAGGGTGCACCAGGAAGTTGCGAGGTCCAGTTCAATTGCGACACGGGGACCTTCTGGCATGGAACGCACGTGGCCGGAATCATCGCTGCGTTGGACAACACAATCGGCGTCGTCGGCATCGCGCCGGATGCAACGATCGTTCCAGTGAAGGTGCTGCACAACGGCAGCGGGTCGTTTGCGGCCGTCATCCAGGGGATCATCTATTCGGCGATGCCGGTATCTCAGGGCGGCGGCGGCGCCCACATCATCAACATGAGCCTGGGCGCCGACTTCCCGCGCGGTGGCCGTGAGGCGGCCTCGCTGACGTCCGGACTGAACCGGGCCGTGAACTTTGCCGCCTCGCAGGGTGTGCTGGTCCTTTCTGCCGCCGGAAACGACGGCTACGACCTCGACCACACGGGCAACCTGATTACAACTCCGGCGCAGAGTGGCAACGGGCTGGCCGTGTCGGCAACGGGTCCGTTTGGCTTTGCCTATGGCAATAGGGACTTCACGCGCTTCGCCAGCTACTCGAACTACGGCAACTCGCTGGTGACGGTGGCCGGTCCGGGCGGCGATTTTGCCTGGCCGACGAATGAGTTTTGCACGCTGCCGACGTATAGCCCGGCCGGAACTGTGACGATCCCATGTTGGGCGTTCGACATGGTGCTTTCAACCTCGCGCGCTGGATATTCCTGGGCCGCCGGCACCAGCATGGCGACCCCCGCCGCCGCTGCGGTTGCAGCGCTGATCAAGCAGAAGTACCCGAACATTTCGGTAGGCGCGTGGAAGAACCGGCTTGCAAACTCGTCGGTCGATACAGGGAAGCGCGGGCATGATCCGTACTACGGTCGCGGCTTCATCAACGCGGAGGCCGCCGTTGCCGACTGATGGGCGCTCAGTGATGCAACCCGCCCCGGGGATAGCCCCCGTTCGCGAACGGTCAATCAGACAGCACTTCTATCTAGACACCACTTCCATCTCAACGAAAAACGCCGGCCCTCGGGCCGGCGTTTTTCGTTTGACGTTATCGAACCTAGCGGACCATCGCGATCCAGGGCAGCCCGATGACCAGCAGTGCCGCGAAGAAGATCACGCCGAAGATCGCACCGAGGCGCCAGTAGTCCTTCGACGGGATGTAGCCGCTGCCGTAGTACACCGGGCTCGGGCCGGTGGCGTAAGGCGTCAGGATGCCCATGATGCCCAGCGTCAGCGCCAGCATCAGCGCGAAGGTCGGCATCGGGAAGTCGGGGATGCCCAGTCCGACCGCCAGCATGACCGGCAGCATCGCGGTGACGTGCGCAGTGATGCTCGCGAATAGGTAGTGCGTGAAGAAGAACACCGCGATCAGCGCGATCATCGCCATCGTCGGCGAAACGCCCGTCATCTGCGCGCCGATCGTCTCGGCGAACCACTTGACGAAACCGACCTTCGCCAGGCCGTCGGCCAGCGCAACCAGTGTGGCGAACCACACCAGCGTGTTCCATGCCTGCTTGTTGGCGAGGATGTCGTCCCAGCTGACCACGCGGAAGATGACCATCAGTGCAATGACGGCGATCGCCACCGTCGTCGCATTGATGTAGTCGCCGCCGAAGATCCACAGCGCCAGCGCCAGCACCACCAGGGCGCCGAGCTCGATCTCACGGCTGCTGAGCCCGCCCATCTTCTTCAGTTCCGCGGCGGCCCAGTTCGGCACTTCGTCACCGCTCTTCACCGTCGGTGGATACAGCACGTAGGTCAGCAGCGGCACTGCCAGCAGCAGCAGGATGCCGACCGGCGCGAACGCCATGAACCACTCGCCCCAGGTGAACGAAACCTTGGCGGTCTTGTTGATCAGTTCTATCGCGAGCAGGTTCGGCGCCAGCGCGGTGATGAACATCGAGCTCGTCACGCTCGTCACTGCGATCGCCGTCCACATCAGGTAGCCGCCGATGCGCCGCGACGACGCGTCGTTCGGCAGGCTGTCATACAGCGCCGGCAGGTTGCGGATCACGGGGTACACCGTGCCGCCGCTGCGGGCGGTGTTCGACGGCGTAAAGGGCGCGAGCAGCAGGTCGGCGAACGCGACCGCGTAGCCGAGCGTCAGCGTGCGGCGGCCCATGGTCTTGACCAGGCCGAGCGAGATGCGGCGCCCCAGGCCGGTCTTCTCGTAGCCGAGGGCGAACATGAAGGCCGCGAAGATCAGCCACACCGTCGAGTTCGAGAATCCCGACAGCGCCCAGGTGAGTCCGGCATTGGCAGGCTTGAACCCGGCCTTGGCGAGTTCGGCCGGCCCGAACAGCACATAGGGAGCCAGCACCGTGGCGATCGTGACGCCGATCAGTCCGATCGCGGCGCCGGGCAGAGGCTCAAGCACCAGACCGACGATGACGCCGGCGAAAATGGCGAAGAAATACCACGCGTGCTGCGCCAGCCCGTCGGGCGACGGGATGATCGCGATGATCAGCGTAACAACGATGGGCAGCAGCGCCTTCCACGAGAAGCCGTGACGGGCCGGTGTCGTCGCTGCAGAGGGTGGTGTGGCCGGCAGGCTGCCGGGGGTGACCGCGGTTGTCATGGATTCCTCCCTTCCTCGAGTCAGAGGTCGGTCCGGAACTCCTCAACGCGGTCGGGATCCCGAACCGGCGGTGATCGCTTACATGAAAAATATTGTCGTCCCGGCGACATTCGCTGGCATGACCTCCCTCAAGCCACGACCCTTCCTTCGATCAGGTTTCTTGATCGTCGGTCATGCAGGGCCAGTAATACCGCTTGCAGTCCCGGTGCTGCGGTGTCGTCTAAAGTGGCGCCCCGATTGCGCTTCGCGCCGAGGGCATTGACCATGAAGGCTGAAACTGCCGAAACCGATATCACGCTGCGCGATGGCCGCGTGATTCACCTGCGTGCGGTTCGTCCAGAGGACGAGGCGGAAATCCTGCAGGCGTTCAGCCGCATCGACGCGCACTCGCGCTACATGCGCTTCATGCGCTCGGTGAAGGAGCCCAATGTCGAGCGGCTGCGCAAGGCGCTGGCGTCGTTCCCGGAGCACGGCACGGGGCTGGTGGCCACTGTCCCGGCCGCGGACGGAATCGATATTGCGGGCAGCGCCGTCTACATCATCGAGGGCGATGGCCGCTGTGAGTTCGCAATCACCGTGACACCTGCGTTTGCCCGCACCGGATTGGGCACGGTGCTGATGAACGCGCTGATCGACTCGGCCCGGAAACGCGGGCTGCGGGAGATGGAGGGCTTCGTGCTGGCCATCAATGCGCCGATGCTCAATCTTGCGAAGCGACTGGGCTTCAGCGTCGGACGGGACCCGGACGATCCGTCGGTACGCCTCTGCCGGCTGCCGCTCAATGGCGCGTGACGGCGTCTAGATGATCGTCGTGCTGCCGAGCTTTCGGTCCTTCCAGAACAGGCCGTTCAGGCGCTCAGCCAGCCTCTCCATATCGCCGAACTCACCGCCCTTGAAGGTCATGAATGCGACCGGGCGCGAACCGTCGCCCGGCTCGCGCTGCAGGGTCAGGCATTCCAGCTGGGGCGCGTACTTCCTGGCGAGTTCGCGCAGTTCTTCGTCGCTCGCCTCGGGCGGCACGTTG
>DAOMFL010000140.1:0-5896 GCA_035429805.1 Burkholderiaceae bacterium | reverse complement strand
AGATTCTCCTGGCGATCGATCAACGGGCCGACCGGCGTCGGCTGGCCAACGTTCGAGGCCAGATGGACAAGCTGCGACAACTTGCCGGGATGCCGGTGGTCTACGTCACGCGCACCCTCGCGTCCTACGAGCGCAAGCGCCTCGTCGAGCAGAAGGTGCCGTTCCTGGTGCCGGGCAACCAGCTCTATCTGCCAGATCTCGGGATCGACCTGCGCGAGTACTTTCGCAAGCCGACGGTTGCTGCGCAGACCGCGCTCAGCCCGGCGACGCAGGCGATGCTGATCGCCGTCCTGCTGCGAAGGCCGTGGCGCACCGAGTGGCAGCCTGCCGAGGTGGTCAACGAGCTGGGCTACACCCCGATGACCCTGTCGCGAGCGGTCAAGGAGCTCACGGCCGCCGGCATTGCGACCCTGCGCACCGAGGGGAGGGTGCGATGGCTCCATACGGAGCGCACGGCCGCGCAGACCTGGGAGCACGCGAGACCGATGCTGCGCAGCCCGGTCAAGCGTCGGGTCTGGATGCTTCCCCCTCCGAAGTCGAGGCCGCGTCCGTTGAGGCTCGCGGGTCTGAGCGCGCTCGCGCGGTTTTCGATGCTCACTGAACCTCAGTGGCCGACCTACGCCGTCGGGCAGGCGGAGTGGAAGGCGGCGACACAGGCCGGCTTCGAGACGCTGCCCGAGCCGCTGCCGGGTGCCTGCGAATGGGAACTCTGGCACTACAGCCCAGCACTCGTGCGAGACAGCGATACCGTCGATCCGCTTTCCTTGACGCTCAGCCTGCAGGGCAACCAGGACGAGCGTGTTCAACTCGCGCTGGATGAACTCAAGGGGCGCTTTCCGTGGTGAGGGGACTGGACGTCTTTCGTGAGCACTTCGCCGGCCACGCCGATCAGTTCGTGCTGATCGGCGGCACGGCCGCGACGCTTGCGATGGAAGAGGCGGGGCTCGAGTTTCGTGCCACGAAGGACCTGGACATCGTCCTGCACATCGAGGCGCTCAGCCCGTCATTCGGCGAAGTGTTCTGGCGCTTCATCGAGGCGGGCCGCTACGAAATCCGACAGGCCAGCGACACCGGGAAGCCGGTCTTCTATCGATTCCAGAAGCCGGCCGATGATCGCTTTCCCGTCATGCTCGAGCTGTTCTGCCGGGCCCCTGAGGGGATCAAGCTGGCCGAAGGAAGTCACCTCACACCGATTCCCGTCGACGAGGCCGTCGCGAGCTTGTCCGCGATCCTGCTCGACGATGCGTACTACGAGTTCATCCTTGCAGGACGCAGGGAAGTCGACGGCCTGCCGTGGGTGGGCGAGGACAGGCTGATTCCGCTCAAGGCCAGCGCCTGGCTGGACCTCGGCGAACGTCAGGCCAAGGGTGAGCCGATCGACACCAAGAACATCCGCAAGCACGCGAACGACGTGCTCCGCCTGTCGCAGCTGCTCGCCCCGGACACGCGAATACCCGTCGTCGAGCGAATCGCTCAGGACTTGAACCGCTTCCTCGACGCGATCGAGGCAGATCGCTCGATCGATCCGAAGTCGCTCAAGATCAACAGCAGCGTCGGCGAGATTGCCGAACGGATCGCGCGGGCCTACGGCTTGAGTCGACCCCGCGAGGCGTGATCGTCAACCGGCGGCTGGGAAGCGGCTACTCCGCCCAGATAGCGTCCCCGAGCCTTTCGGCATTGCTGACGAGCAGCTGGAACTCCGGTGGCTTGTGCTTGGCCGCGTTGGTCGCCAGCCGCAGGTCTTGAACGATGTAGCCGACGAGGCAGCGGCGCACGCTCAGCTGGCGCGCACTGGCCCCCGGGAAGTACTCGGCCGCGATCATGCTCTGCTGCTCGGCCGTGAGATCGCACCCCATTGTCGCGGGCGGACACCGACCTCGACACGCTGCTGCGAGCAAAGGGCCAGGCATCGGTCGGCGTTCGCTACCGGCTCGGGAACTCCGTAGTGTCCTTCGCGATCACCGAGAACGTCGCGAACTTCAACAACACGCCGGACGTAGGGGTGCAAGTCGGGTGGACGTACAGCCCGGCCATGGGCGCAATCCACGATAGAGGGGGCTCTCGGAACGCCCCGTAAACCCGGACTCCGTCGGATGTTGCGGTCGATGCGGCACGCATCGATCGCATTCCTGTCCTCCCTTCAGCTGTTGGCCGTACGTCCATCGAATTGGGAGCGAGCGGCGACAATCTCGGGCTGGTAGCGCTCGGCCCAGGCGATAAGTTCGGTCAGGGGTGGCATCAGCGAAGTCCCGAGCGGAGTGAGTCCATAGTGCACCGAGGGGGGTGTCGAGGGCGTGACCTCGCGCCAGATCAAGCCGTCACGCTCCAGGTGCCGCAGGGTCTCGGTCAGCATCCGGCGCGAGATGTCGGGTACGGCGCGGGCTAACGCGTTGAATCGCTGCGGACGGTGCGAGAGGGTCACCAGCATCAGCGTCGACCACTTGTCGCCCAGGCGGTCCAGGACGTCGCGTACGGGGCAACTGCGGTGTCCTGTCGAAGAGGACTCCTGATCAAGATCCGATGCGGCATCGGCGTGCAGGTCGTCAGTCGTCATGTCGGTTCTCAGGCTGTAACCAAGGGCGGGGCGCGTGCCTTCTTGTCTTGATGGTCAAGGTTACTCTATAAGACCAGCACTCGAAAGTAGTCCATGAGGCCCATCTGATGACCACACTGTTCACACCTTTCCGACTCGGCCCGCTGTCCCTTCCCAGTCGCATCGTCATGTCGCCGATGACCCGCTCGCGCGCGCTTGGCAATGTGCCGAACGAATTGATGGCCAAGTACTACAGCCTGCGCGCCGAGGCCGGGCTGCTCATCACCGAAGGCACTTCGCCGTCGCCCAACGGCCTGGGCTATGCGCGCATCCCCGGCCTGTATTCCGAGGCGCAGGTGGCAGGCTGGCGCCGGGTGACCGACGCCGTGCACGGCGCGGGTGGCCGAATCTTCGTGCAGCTCATGCACACCGGGCGAGTCGGGCATCCTGCCAATCTGCCGCCGGGCGCCCGCCTGTTCGGGCCCTCGGCCATCGCCGCGCCGGGCGAGATGTGGACGGACACCGAAGGGATGCAGCCTCATCCCGTGCCGCTCGAAATGTCGGAGCAGGACATCGCGACGGCGATCCAGGAATACGCCGCAGCCTGCAGGAACGCCGTGGCCGCCGGCTTCGACGGCGTTGAACTGCACGGGGCGAACGGCTATCTCATCGACCAGTTCCTCAACACGACGTCCAACCATCGCACCGATCGGTGGGGCGGCCGCCTGGACGGCCGCATCCGCTTCGCCGTGGAAGTGTCTCGTGCTGCGGCGGCGGCGATCGGCGCGGAGCGGGTCGGCATACGCATCTCGCCCTATGGCGTGTTCAACGGCATGGCACCCGATGCCGAAACGGACGCCCTGTTTCTGCGACTCACCGAGGCGCTCAACGTCATCAGCCTGGCCTATATCCATGTCGTCGATCACAGCTCCATGGGCGCACCGCCTGTGAACGAGGTTCTCGAAGCGAATTTGCGCGCGGCCTTCAAGGGCAAGTACATCCTTTCCGGCGGCTATGACGCGACGCGTGCCAATGCCGATTTGGACGCAGGCAAAGGTGACCTCGTGGCCTTCGGCCGCCCCTTCATCGCCAACCCGGACCTGGTGCAGAAACTCAAGGCCGGCGCGGAACTCCGGGCGCCCGACCCCGCCACCTTCTACACCCCGGATGCCAAGGGCTATACCGAGCTTTGATGCGCCAGCCCACGCTGTTCATCCCGCACGGCGGCGGCCCCTGCTTCTTCATGGAGTGGGATCCGCCCGACGCCTGGGTGCGGCATCGCGCGTTTCTGGAAGGGCTGCCCCGGCTTCTGCCCGAGCGGCCACGCGCCTTGCTCGTGATCTCCGCTCACTGGGAGGCGCCGCAGTTCACCGTGCAGAAGCAGGCCGCGCCGCCGCTTCTTTTCGACTATGGCGGTTTCCCGCCGCACACCTACGAGCTCACCTGGCCTGCGCCGGGCGCCCCCGGGCTCTCGGAGCGGGTGGCTGCGTTGTTGGGTGAGGCGGGGCTGCCCTGCGGCTTTGACACGGCGCGCGGCTTCGATCACGGCGTGTTCGTGCCGCTCAAGGTTGCCTTTCCTGCGGCCGACATCCCCTGCGTGCAGCTGTCGCTGCGCGGCGATCTCGATCCGGCGGCTCATCTGACGGCGGGACAGGCCCTGGTCCCGCTGCGCGACGAGGGGGTGTTCATCGTCGGCTCCGGCAACAGCTACCACAACATGGGGGTGATGATGCGCGCTTGGCGCACGCGCTCGGCCGAGGTCCATGGCCTCGAGTTCAACGCCTGGCTGACCGAGGCGAGTACCCATCCCGATGCGGCCGAGCGTAATCGGCGCTTGCTGAACTGGGCTGGCGCGCCCGGCGGCCGCGAGGCCGCGCCGCGTGAAGAGCACCTGATCCCGCTCATGGTCGCGGCGGGCGCCGCCGGCAGCGACGGCGGGGCGAAAATCTTCGAGGATCGCGTTATGGGGGCGGTGCAAAGCGCGTTTCGCTTCGGCTGAACGCAGCTGCGGCGGATCGTTTCGCTTGGCGGATGGCGGCTGAGCCATCGGCGCTGCCGAGTAGCCGCGCTCAGCGTTGCGCCGCGAGCCCTGCCAGTGCAACCAGTGAGAATCGGGCGCCGGTGCAGAACGTTGTCGCCGGATCGGCCCTGGTCCACAGTCCGCCAGCGATGAAACTGGCGGCGGCCGGGGCGCTCAGCCTGCAGCGGGCGACGCAGGATGGCATGCGGGTGCGCGACCGCCAACGGCTGTCGCGCCAGGGAGGCGGGATCCGCAGTTTGGCGCCGCGCGGGATGACCAACACGACAGGTCGATCTGTCCGCGGTTGTAGAGCGACTGCGCGCCGCCGAACGCCGCCTCGGCCGATGCGGCAGCCGCTGCCAGAGTCTCGGCGCGCTGGCGCTCGTTGTGAACGGCGGCCAGGGAGTTCTCGACATCCTCGAGGGCGCGCACGATGGCGTCTTCGTAGCGCAAAGCGGCTTCGGACTGGACGGCCTGCGCGATGTCGTTGATCGCCCGCGTCCGCCCGGCGTTTAAGACCGGCATCGCCAGCAGAGCTGCGGCGTTCGTGATGCGGGCGGCGCCCAGGCTGAAGTCATTGGCGTCAGCGCTGCCGCTGCCGAACAGTGCACCGACAAAGAGCCGCGGGAACCGTTCGGCATGAGCCTGTTGCCGGCGCGCGTTGGCTGCATCTAGTTGCGCCTTCGCGGCGAGTAGATCAGGCCTGCGTTCGAGCGGCGCTGCAGGCTGCCCTGCTTGCGCCAGCGGAGCGGTCGGTTCGCCGCTCGACGGCGTGATGCTGGCGGCGTTGAACGCCTGGCCGCCGATCAGCACTGCGATGCGATGCCGCGAAACGGCGACAAGGGTCTCAAGCGGCAGTATCGCCGCGCGCGCGCTCGACGCCGAATGGCGTGGCGAGTCCCGCGCGATGCCTGGCGGTGACGAGACGAAGCGTCTCGTCCTGAGCCGCTGATATCGCGCGGACCGTTTCGAGCTGCCGCAATGCGCCGGCCAAAGGGAAGTAGTTGGTCGCGACGTCGGTCAGCACCAATAGGCGAACACCGTGTGCGCCCTGCTCGACGGCGAGGGCATCGGCCTCAGCCGCCTTTGCACCTGCCCGCAGGCGGCCGGAGAGGTCGATCTTCCAGGAAACGCCTATGCCGCCCGTGGCGACGTCAGTGTCGGGAAACACCTGCCGCCTGACCGAGTCATGCCACGTGCCTAGATGCAGCGCGCCGCCGACTGCACTGACACTGGGAAAGAGCCAAGAGCGGCTGATCGTGGCGCCAGCTCGCGCAGCGCGCACGCGTTCAGCGGCGATCTTGACGTCCCGGTTTTCGCGTGCGGCGCGGCGAATGAGGTCG
>DAOMFL010000139.1:0-5912 GCA_035429805.1 Burkholderiaceae bacterium | reverse complement strand
GCGTCATGCGCTTCTCGAACACGATCGTCGGCCAGGTGAGCCCCGGCACCGACTCCACGGCGCGGAACAGCCGCGGGAAGCGCCCGATCTCGCTCTTCATGTCCTGCTCGCCGCGCTCGACGATCAGGTCGTAGGTGTCGCGGCTCGCGATCACGTGCTGCGGCTGATAGCCGGAGGCGCCCAGCACGCGCACCGCGTGGTAGTGCGTCAGCGTCACGTAGCGGATCGGCTTGTCCGTGACGGTGCGGATGTGACGAATCACGTCCTGCGCCATCACCGGCGTCGCCTGCGCGTCGATGACCATCACGCAGTCGTCGCCGATGACGATGCCGGTGTTCGGATCGCCTTCCGCGGTGTACGCATACGCGTTTTCGGACAGCTGGTCGAAGCTGACCTGTTTTTCCTCGAGATCGGCCTGCGAGGCGAACTTCTTGTCCACGGGTGTCATCGGTGACCGGCCGCTCACGGCGATACAGGAGTGCCAAGCATGGTGCGCTTCGGCGTGCGGTGCAAGTCGTCCGGTCAAGCGGCGGCGATGGCGCTCAGCCCGCCATGCGCTCGGCGCGCCATCCCTGGTAGTGGACCCCGAGCACGCCGCCCACGACGATTCCGGCCAGCGCGATGAACGAACCCGCCGCGAGCGTCGAGAGGCCCGACAGTCCCTGCCCGATCGTGCAGCCCAGTGCCGTGACGCCGCCGAACCCCATCAAGGCCCCGCCAACGAGATGATTGCCGGTGTCTTCGGCGTCGCGGAAGCCCTCCCAGCGAAACTGGCCGCGCGCCAGCGCGCTCGCCATCGCCCCGAGCAGCATTCCGACCACGGCGACGATCCCGATCGTCAGTTCCTTGCTGGCGTCGCTCGTGAAAAGCAGGTAGTCCAGCGTCCACGCGACCGGCGCGACGAACGACAGCGACTCCATCTGGCGCGAGTTGGTGCGCAGGAAGGCTTCCTCGAGCGTCTGCGGGTGCTCGGCGACGTGACCGACATAGCCCGAGACAAACCACACCGCGACGACGATCGCGCCGATGCCGGCCCCGGCCAGCAGGTTGTCGAACGTGCGGAAGCTGCGCTCGCGCAGCGCGACGGCCGCCAGCAGCGCGGAAATCGCCAGGCCAAGGCCGAGCCGCCACGCCGTACGCGCTGCCTCGGTGTGTGCCAGCAGCGACGGCAGGTCCTGCCGGGTCGGCAGCGTGACGGCGAGGCGCTCGATCAGGCCGACGCGCACCAGCGCCAGTGCACCGCGCAGCGTCATGTACGCGACGACGGCGAGCACCAGCAGCGCGACGAGCGACTTCAGGCTGCCGCCGCCGGCGCGCACCAGCGACTTCGAGGCGCACCCGCCCGCCAGCACCATGCCGAAGCCGAACAGCACGCCGCCTGCGGCATAGGCGACCGGCGTGAAGCGCGGCGTCGTGTAGAAGCTCTTGCCGACATCGATGAGCCCTGCGACATCGAGCAGCGTCGTGCCGAAGATCGCCACGGCCATCGCCAGCAGCCACTGGCGCAGCCGGGTCCAGTCGCCGTAGCTGACGACGTCCGCCAGTCCGCCCATCGTGCAGAAACCGGTCCGCTGCACGATCGCTCCGAACACGAACGCCAGCGCGAAAGTCGCAGCCAGGACGATCCTCGACAACGCCGCGATGTCGGCAGCCTGCATGGAAGCCCGGTGAGTGGCGACCCGGGCAAGTCTAAGCCGCGGGGGCGAGGCAGACGCGGCGCGTCAGCGCGTGCTTGGCAGGCGTTCGCGGGCCATCACGGCCGCTTCGCTGTTCGGATATTCCTGGATCACACGCGTCAGCGTGCGATTCGCGCCACGCTTGTCCGCGGTCTGCAACTGACTGTCGGCAATCGACAGAAGCGCCTCCGGCGCCCGCGGAGAGTCCTTGTAGCGGTCGACGATGACCTGGTTGGACGCGATCGAGGCCTTGTAGTCCTTCTGCGCAAACTGGGCGCTGCCGATGAAGTACCACGCGGCCGGCGCGTAGGCGCTCGACGGGTAGCGCGCGAGGAACTGCTGGAAGCTGCCGATCGATCCCTTGAAGTCGCCGCTGCGGAACTGCGTCAGCGCCGCGTCGTAGGCCGCCTGCTCGGAGCGCTCGACCGATGCGCTCTTGCCGTCGATCGTGACCGTCGACGGTTCGAACTTCTTCAGCCGCGCATCGAGGTCGGTGTAAAGGTCGCGATTGCGCTTCTGCAGCGTCGCCACTTCGTTTGTCAGCGACTCCACCTGCCCCCGCAGCCGCGCAATTTCCTGCCGCAGCGTTTCGTTCTGGTTCGCCATCTCGAGCTGGTTGCGCTGCGCAGTGTCGAGCCGCGCCGTCAGCTCGCTCTGCATCGCGTTGATCCGCTGGCGCAGTTCGAGGATCGCCTTGCGCGCATCGTCGTCCGCGAAAAGTTGTGCATGCACCGGCAGGGAAAGGGCCAGTGCGAAGGCGGTTGCGAGGATTCGGTGGTTCATGGACATCACTGGTTCGGACGCATCAGGTGCTGCGACGACATGACGACCCCGCGTGCAGTTGTACCAAGGGCGGGCGCCGGGCCGCTCCCAAGCCCGCCCTTCAAACTCTTCCGCTGCGAGTGCACGTGCGACGCGCAATGCGCGTCGCGTACACGAGCAGCGCTACTTATAAACAATGTCCGCCCTGCGGTTCTGCGCCCACGCTTCCTCGGTGCTGCCGAGCGCGCGCGGCTTTTCCTTGCCGAAGCTCACGGTCTCGATCTGCGCATCGCGCGCCCCCATCAGCAACAGGCGCTGCTTCACGGCCTCGGCGCGCTTCTGGCCGAGCGCAAGGTTGTACTCGCGTCCGCCGCGCTCGTCGGTATTGCCTTCGATCTTGATCTGGCGGCCGCTGTTCGCCGCCAGGTACTTGCCGTGCGCCTCGACCAGCGGCTGGAACTCGCTCTTGACGACGAAGCTGTCGAAGTCGAAGTAGACGCTCTTCTTCGACAGTGGGTTGTTCGGGTCGGTGAACGGATCGACGCCGGTCGTCGACGCCGTCGTCACCGGCTTGACGGCGCGCGCATCGCCTGCGTCGCCGGCGCCGGATTTGCCGGCCTCGGTGATCGGCGCCGGCTGCTGTTCATCCAGCTTGACCGATGAGCAGCCGGCCACCATCACGATGACGGCTGCGGCGGCCAGGGCACTGCGTGCATATCGGGCGAGATGTTGCATCGGTCCTCCTTCGCGGTTCACTTACTTGATGTACGGGCCCCAGGTCGGCTCCCGGATGTCGCCGCTCGGGCCGCTGAGGCGCGTCCGCACGCGGCCGTCGACCGACGCCGAAGCCAGGATGCCGCGGCCATTGACTTCAGTCGCGTAGAGCAGCAGCCGGCCGTTGGGCGCGAAACTCGGCGACTCGTCGCGCACGGTATCGGTGACCGGTGACTCGGTTGCGCTCGCGAGATCGAGCACCATGACCTGGAAGCGGCCGCTGCGCCGCGCGACGTAGGCGAGCAGCTTGCCGTCGGGCGACAGACGCGGGCTGATGTTGTAGTCGCCGCTGAACGTGATGCGCTGCGCGGCGCCGCCTGTGGCAGGCATGCGGTAGATCTGCGGGCCGCCGCCACGGTCCGACGTGAAGTAGATCCACTGCCCGTCGGGGCTGAACACGGGCTCGGTGTCGATGCCGCTCGACTGTGTCAGCCGCCGCACGTTCGAGCCGTCCGCGTTCATCAGGAAGATCTGCGAGTTGCCTTCGCGCGTCAGCGTCACGGCCAGCGAACGGCCGTCGGGCGACCACGCCGGAGCGCTGTTGGAGCCGCGGAAGTTGGCGACCGCCTTGCGCTCGCCCGTCGTCACCGTGTGCACGTACACCACCGGCTTGCCGGTCTCGAAGCTCACGTAGGCCAACCGGACGCCATCGGGTGCCCAGGCCGGCGAGATGATGGGTTCGCGCGAGCGCAGCGCGGCCTGCGCATTTTCCCCGTCGGCATCGGCCACATGCAGCTCCCAGGCATTGCGCGCGGTCTGCACCACGTAGGCGATGCGCGTCGCGAACACCCCGCGCTCGCCGGTGAGCTTCTCGTAGATGCGGTCGGCAATGCGGTGGGCGGTCAGCCGCAGTTCAGCCGCCGGCGCCACGTAGGCGAGTCCATCGAGCTGCGCCTGCTTGACCGTGTCGAGCAGACGGAAGCGCACGTCGTAGCGGCCGTCGGCGAGACGTCGCACGCTGCCTGTCACCAGGGCATCGGCGCCGCGCGTCTTCCAGTCGGCGAGATTCACGCTGGCGGTCTCGGCGATCGGCTGCGTGCCAGCATCGACGATGCGGAACAGGCCGCTGCGCGTGAGGTCGGCCCGCACGATGGCCGCGACGTCCTGGGGCGGCGCCGCGTCCTGCGCGAACGGTGCGATTGCGATCGGAAACTGCTGGCCGCCGACACCGGTGATTTCGACACGCAGCTGTGCGCGCGCGGCGAGGGGCAGGAGGGCCAGTGCACCGCAGACGCTGCGGCGGTCAATGCGTGGGGCGTTCTTGCTGGGTTTCTTCATGCGAAAGGCTGCCGGGCAGTATAGACATCGCAACGCGCGTCCCGTTCACTGGAACGCGTGAGGACGAAAGATGGGGTCAGAAAAGCGTTACCGGGTTTCCACGGGATCGAACGAGATCGGAACCAGACGCGGCATCGGTCCCTCTTTGGGATGCGGAAACGGGTCGCAGCGCCGAATAGCGCGCTCGACCGCTTGATCGTAGGCCGGAATTCCACTCGACTTCAGCATTCGTAGCTCAACCTGCTCACCAGATTGCAGCAGCTTGACCTCGAACTGCGCCACATGCTCACCCGAGCGCAAGTCAGGTGGAACGTTGAACACGATGTAAGGCTTGATGCATCCAGCGATCTGCGAATCGTATCCACGGGGGATACCGGGCACCCCTACGGACGGCCCTGAGCCGGCATTGCCTGTGGACGCCGCCGCCGCAGTCATTCGTGCCAAGGCTGCCTCTCGCTGCCTTTCGATTGCTGCCTGGGCAGCCTTTGCATCCGCCTCCCGCTTCAGCTGCTCCCGATCGGGCGCCGCTTTCTTAGGCGGCTCCAGCTTCTTCGGCGGCTCGATCTTCTTCGGCGGCTCCGGTTTCGGCGGCGGTTCGACCTTCGGCGGTAGCTCGACCTTGGGCGGCGCTTTCTTCGGTGGCTCGACCGGCTTCTCGACGATGTCGGCCTTGCGTGGTTCAGGGGGCGGCTCCACCGGCGTCGGCGGAGCGATGGGAACCGGCGGAGGCGTTGGCGCCTGCACCGCGGCCGGCGGCAGGCCGCCCCACAGTTCGACCGCGACCGTGCCGGCCGGCTCGGTCTTCCATCGCACGACGAACGCGATCGCGATGAAGAGCACGCCGTGCACCAGCAGCGACAGGCCGAACGCCGGCGCCGACCGCTCCGGCGCATGCCAGCGCCGACGCGGCACCGCGCGCGACGGCGTGGCGTTCATCGCACCTGCACCGAGAGGCCCACGCGCTCGATGCCCGCCTTCTGCAGTTCGCTCATCACCTTGACGACGGTCTCGTACTTCACTTCGCCGTCGGCCTCGATCACCACCGGAGTGGCCGGCTTGCCGCCCTGCCGCTCGCGCACGACCGCAACGATCTGGCCCGCTTCGACCGGGCGCTCGCGCGCGCCCTCGAACACCGACATACGCCCGTTCGACCGCACGACGACGCGCACCGGCGTGTCCTTCTGCTGGCCGGCCTTCGCGACGCTGGGCAGGTTGACCACGCTCGGATTCACGAACGGCGCCGCCACCATCAGGATGACGACCAGCACCAGCATCACGTCGACGTACGGCACGACGTTGATCTCCGCCATCATGCGACGGCGGTGCCCGCCCCGGCGCGCGACCAGTGCCATCGTCAGGCCCGCTGGCGCTGCAGGATGTTCAGGAACTCTTCCATGAAGCTCTCGAAGCGGTTGGCCAGCC
>DAOMFL010000138.1:0-5984 GCA_035429805.1 Burkholderiaceae bacterium | reverse complement strand
ACGTCGCGGTCGCGAGCTACAACGAGACGGTGCTCCGCGCGGTGCGCGAAGCGGCCGACCAGGCGGCGCGCGTGCAGTCGTTCGACCAGCAACTCGTCGAGCAGCGGCGTGCGCTCGACGCGGCGGAACAGGCGTACTCACTCGCCGAGCAGCGTTATGACGCAGGGCTCACCAATTTCCTCACGGTGCTGAATGCCGAGACGCAGGTGCTGGCCGCGCGTCGCCAGCGCATCAACCTGCTGGCCGACCGCACGCAGGCGCGCGTCGGCCTGCTGGTTGCACTCGGCGGCAGCTTCGATGAACGGCCATCGCCCGCACTGGCAACGGCGACCCCGGCGGGCAGCAAGGAGACGACCAAGTGAACACACCTGCATCCGAGACGACGAACGGTGCCGGCAGTCCCGCGCGTCGTCGCGGTCTCCTGATCCTCGCCGTGGCCGTCCTGCTGGGGGCCGCTGCATGGGCCGTGTACTGGTTCGGATACGCGCGCTGGCGCGTGTCGACGGACGACGCCTACGTCGGCGGGAACGTGGTCCAGGTCACCGCCGAGGTGCCGGGTACGGTGCGCGAAATTCGCACCCGCGAAACGGAATCCGTCGCCGCGGGCCAGACACTCCTGCTGCTCGACCCTGCCGACGCCAAGGTGGCCATGGATGCCGCCGTCGCGGACCTCGGCAGCACGGTGCGACAGGTCGAGGGGACCTACGCGCAGGTCGACCGGCTCCGCGCCCAGGTGGCGGTACGGCAGGTCGAGCTCGATCGCGCGCGCAAGGACCTGGCCCGGCGCGACTCGATCGCTGACGGCGGGGCCGTTTCCGCCGAGGACGTCTCCCACGCGCGCGAAAATGTGGCTGCGCTGGAGGCGGCGCTGCGGGCGGCGCAGGAAGACCTCAAGGCGGCGCTGTCGCAGACCGTGGGGACGACGCCCGAGGAGCATCCGCTCGTTCTGCGTGCCGCCGCGCGAGTGCGCGACGCCGCCCTGACGCTGCAACGCATGACCATCGTGGCACCGGTGGGCGGGGTCGTCGGCAAGAAAGGCGTCCAGATCGGCCAGCGCGTCGCGCCGGGCACGCCGCTGATCGGCATCGTGCCGCTGCAGGACGTCTGGGTCGACGCGAACTTCAAGGAAGTCCAGCTCGAGGAGATGCGCATCGGCCAGCCGGTGGACCTGCGTGCGGACCTCTATGGCCGCAGTGTCGCGTTCAAGGGCCACATCGTCGGCATGTCTCCCGGCACCGGCGCCGCGTTCGCGCTGCTGCCGGCGCAGAATGCCTCGGGCAACTGGATCAAGATCGTGCAGCGGGTGCCGGTCAGGATCGCGCTCGACGCCGACGAGATCGCCAAGCACCCGTTGCGCATCGGCCTGTCGATGCGGGTCGTGGTGGACGTGCACGACCAGTCGGGACCGGTCCTCACGCAGCCCAGCGGCGGGGTCGCGGCGGAGATCGAGGCGCGATCCAGCAGTGATCCGGCGACCGAGGCACTGATCGCACGCACCATCGCGGTCAACTCGGGACGTGAGCCTGGCGCGGAGTAGGCGTGGCCGGCGCGGACCAGGACCGCCCGCTGATACCGCTGCCGCCGGGCACGCGGGGCCTGACGGCATTCGCGCTGGCACTCGGCACCTTCATGCAGGTGCTGGACATGACCATCGCGAACGTCTCGCTGCCCACGATCGCGGGCAACCTGGGCGTGAGCGCGAACCAGGGCACCTGGGTCATCACCTCGTTCGCCGTGTCCAATGGCATCTCGGTGCCGCTCACGGGCTGGCTGATGCGCCGCTACGGCGTGGTGCGAACCTTCGTGGCGTCGGTGGCGCTGTTCACCGTGGCGTCGTTCCTGTGCGGCGTCGCGTGGAGCTTCGAGTCGCTGGTCGTGTTCCGGGTGCTGCAGGGCGCGGTGTCCGGCCCGATGATGCCGGGCTCGCAGGCGCTGCTCATGTCGATTTACCCGGCCTCGCGCCGCGGCACCGCACTGGCGCTGTGGTCGATGACCACCCTGATCGCGCCCGTCGCCGGCCCGCTGCTCGGCGGGTACATCTCCGACAACTGGTCATGGCCGTGGATCTTCCTGATCAACATCCCGGTCGGCACGCTGAGCGCGGTGATGTGCTGGCGCGCCCTGCACGCCAAGGAGACGCCGACGGAGAAGCTGCCCGTCGACTGGGTGGGGGTCGTCATGCTGGTCGTCTGGGTCGGCGCGTTGCAGGTGATGCTCGACACCGGTCGCGACGCGGACTGGTTCGAGTCGCCCTGGATCACGGCCCTGGCGGTCATCGCCGCCGTCGGCCTGGTCGCCTTCCTGGTGTGGCAGTACTACGAAGAGCACCCGATCATCGACCTGAGCCTGTTCCGCATGCGCAACTTCACGATCGGCACGCTCGTGATGTGCATCGGGTACTCCGTGTTCTTCGGCAACGTGGTGATCCTGCCGCTGTGGCTGCAGACGCAGCTCGGCTACACGGCGAGCTGGGCCGGCATCGTCCAGGCACCGTCCGGCCTGGTTGCGCTGCTGTTCTCGCCGCTCGCGGGCCGTTTCATCACGCGCTGGGACGCTCGTATCTCCGCATGCGCCTCGTACCTCGTGATGGCGGCCGGCTTCTACATGCGCGCGCAGCTGAACGCCCAGGCCTCGCTCGGCGACTTCATACTGCCGATGCTGGTGCAGGGCGCCGGCATCGCATTCTTCTTCGTGTCCGTCATCAGCATCACGCTCGACGGCATACCGCCGCAGCGCATGCCGTCGGCGACCAGCATCTCCAACTTCCTGCGCATCACCGCGGCTGCATTCTCGACGTCCATCGCGACGACGCTGTGGGACAACCGCGCGGCCCTCCACCAGAGCCGGCTCGCCGAGGCGTCCAGCATCTTCGACCCGAAGCTGCAGCAGACCGTAGCCGGGCTGCGTGGCCTCGGTCTCGACGACCCTCAGGCGATCGGAGTGATCATGCGCGGCGTGACCCAGCAGGCCTACACGATGTCGTCGCTGGACTACTTCTACGCATCGACGTGGATCGCGGCCGGCCTCGCGCTGCTCGTGTGGCTGACGCAGAAGCCCCGCGTCGCGAGCGGCCTGCCGGCGGCGGCCGACTGACGCTCCGCCCGGCGACACGGCCGACGTCACCCGTCAGGGCTTCGTCGTCGGCGCAACCTGCTGCGCCGCCGCGCGCTGCTTTTCCTTCGCCGCGATTCCCAGCTTGTAGGCCGCGTAGTACTTGTAGATGTTGCGCACGTAGGTCGTCGTCTCCATGCCGACCTTCTCCGCCGTCACGATCTCGACGTTGTTGAACCACACGTCGGGATTGAGCCCGCGGCTCGCGGCGAGCTTGCGCATCTGCTGAATGCGGCCTGGGCCGGCGTTGTAGGAGGCGAATGCAAACAGCGTGCGGTTCTGCTCGTCGAACTTCGCGTCCTTGAAGTACTTCTCCATCAACTGGTCCATGTATTTCGCGCCGGCATGGATGTTCGGTTCCACCTTCCGAATGTCGCCGACCCCGAGTTCCTTTCCAGTGGCTGGCATCAGCTGCATCACGCCGACCGCTCCGACGTGGCTCTTTGCATTCTGGTCGAGCCGCGATTCCTGGTAACCCTGCGCGGCCAGCATGACCGGGTCGAAGCCGTACTTCTCCCCGTACTTGAAGAACAGCGCCTTCTGGTCCTCGAAACGCTTCTCGTCCTCGCCCTTGGTCGGATTGTGGATCTGCTTGAATCGCTTTTCGGCCATCGCGAGTCGATAGGCCATGACGCCCTGCTTGACGAGGTAGTTCTCCCGGAAGTCCTCGATGGCCGCCGCTAGCTCCGGGCTCCCCTTGCGGATGGCCCAGCCGATCTTGGCACCGCTGCGCACGGCGAGATCCGGGTAGACCTTGATGCTGGGCAACACCGTCGCCCATAAGTTCGCTTCCCAGTCGTCGACGACGGTGATGCCGAGGATGCCTGCATTCACCATCTCGAGGATGTCCTCGTCCTCGAGCGCATCCGGCAACTTCTGGATCGTGACCGGCCGCTTGTTCATGCCCGCCAGGCGCTGGTTCAGCGCAATCAGGCTCTCGTAGAAGCTGGACGAGGGACGCACCGACACCGTCTTGCCGGAGAGATCCTCGACCGACGCCAGCGCCGGCACGCCGGGCCCGGCCACCACCAGCTCCGCATGCAGCTTCTGGTCGTCCGGCGAGTAGAAGTCGACGATTTTCAGGCGCGACCCGGTCACGGTGATGTTTCCGGCCGCGATGTCGCCGCGGCCGTCGGCCACGCCCGGCAGCAGTTGGTCGCGCGTCGTGACGATCATGAACACCGTCACCGGCCGCTTGTCCTTGCGGTACTTCTTGTTGATCCAGGCCTCGAAGTCGCGCACGGTGACGGCGGTCAGTCCGCGCTCCTGCCCCTTGTCGTTGAAATAGAGCGTGCGGCTGTGGGGTACGAGGATCCGGATCAGCTTCCGCTCCAGCATCTGGTTGAAGTCACCTTTCCAGGGCTTGTTGGCGAGCGAGAGGGCACGGACGTCGTCGCCAGCGGCGGCAGCAGTCGCGGCAGGTCCCGCGCCGGTCGCGGTGGCCGGCTCTGTGGCCGACGACTGGGCCGCAATCGATGCTTGCGATCCTGGCGATGCCGACGACGGCGCGGGCGCCTGCGCCGCGCTCGTGGGTGCAGCTGCTTCCGTCGGCTCCGGCGCCTTCTTGCCACAGCCCGCCAAGGTGAACGCCAGCAACAAGCACATGAAGAGGCCGTGGGCGCGAAGCATGGGACCTCCTAGTCTTCCGGGTCGTTCTCTTCGGCGCTCCACTGGCGCCGATGCGCGAGCTCGGCCGACGCGCGGACCGCTGCGTGCCGGTTGGAGAGCAGCAGCGAGGATGGGTCGCAGACGCGTGCGCGGATGACGCCGAGATCGACCGCGGCGTCGAACAGGCTGGGATACCAGCGCTGCCACTCCGGGAAGATCGCGTCCACACGGTCCTTAAGGGTCATGCAGCCAGTCTGCCCCCACGCCCCTTGGCCGGCAACTATCCGCCCATGCTCCCGGCCAGCGCCTCGTCGGTGCCGGCGCCGACGCTCAGCCCAGCAGCCGCGAATAGGCACCCGGGTCGGTCAGCAGGACGAACACGAGACCCGCCAGCGCTCCACCGAGGTGAGCGTCATGATTGATGCGTCCGTGCGCGTGCCGTGCCGAGTACCACGAGTAGGCCACGTAACCTATCGCGAACAGAGGCGCCGGGATGGGCACGGGAATCGGCAGGATGAACAGCTTCTGCCAGGGGAAGTACACGATCGACGCGAACAGCACGGCCGAGATCGCGCCGGACGCGCCGAGCGAGGCGTAGTTCGGATCGTTGCGGTGCTTGAAGTAGGTCCCGGCGTCGCTCACGACGAGCCCGAACAGGTACAGCGCCGCAAAGCGCGCGGAGCCGACCTGCCGCTCGACCTGGAACGCGAAGAAATAGAACGTGAGCGCGTTGAACAGCAGGTGCGGCAGGTCGGCGTGCACCAGGCCGCTCGTGATGATCGTCTCGTACTGACGTCGCCGCAGGAACCAGTACGGCCGGAACAGGTTGCGCTCGATGATCGTCGCCGAGCCGAACAACCCGGCGAGGCTGGTCACCAGCGTCACCGCGAGGATCAATGCTGCACTGCCCATCTGCTCCCTGGCACGATCGTTCGTCGTCGTGCGAGCGCATGTTCGCACGGCACCCGGGCAGAGCGGTACCGTCCTCGCGAAACGACGAAGCCTGTCAGGCCTTGAGGACGGTGAGTCCCGAGACGCCCTTGGCCCGCGGTGGGATCCGCGCGATCTTCTCGGCCGCCTCGGCCTTGACGCGCTTCAGCTTGGCCGGACTGCGCGCCAGCGCCCTGGCCAGCTCGGTCTTTTCCTTCACCATGGCATCGGTGATCAGCGCACCGAAGGTCCTGAGTGGCGCGATCTGCAACCCATGCCGGCGAAACAGCCGGTAGATCTCCTTCACGCGCCCCGGCTGGATGTCGCGCCCGAGC
>DAOMFL010000137.1:0-6161 GCA_035429805.1 Burkholderiaceae bacterium | reverse complement strand
CTTTGGCGAACTGCCGTCCGACACGTTGCGAAGAAATCCGAGTCAGAAGACACGGCTGGGCCGATTAACGTCGCGCCTGCAGTAGCGACGCCTCGCCCGGGATTTCGTCGTCACGAACTTCAATGCCGTGCAGGCATCGACCTCCCGTGCCGGACCGCCTTGGACGAGGCCGCCGTCAGAAGAGACGGTACGCGAGGCCGCGTGGCGGCGCTGCTTCGAGCCGGAGCCGGAACCCGAACACCGGCAGGCCCTGTTGTGGGAAATCGAGGTCTTCCGAACGCACGAAGCCCAGGCGCTCGTAGAGACGCCAGGCGATCGGCATGGCCTGGGTAGTGTGCAGGATCACCTCGACGTGCCTGGCCTTGCGGGCCAGTTCGATGCACACCTGCGTCAATGCGCGGCCTGCTCCGAGGTTGCGATGCCGGGTACTGACGCCCAGCAGACGGATACCCGAGGCGTTCTTCACGCGCGTCGCGATACCACCGGATCCATAGTGCGCCATGTCGCCGAAGTAGGCGATGCCGCCGGCCAGCTCACCCTGCTTCGTCAAGGCAACCAGCAGCCTCGCCTGCGGCTTCTCGGTGAGGCGTCCAATGTTCTCCAGCAGTTCGTAGTACTGCGGCTGCTCGGCCGGCGTTGGAAAGCCGGCGAGGCCGGAGTAGACCTCGACGAGGAGTCGGCCAATTGCGGTGAACTCGTCGGGACGCGCGTCGCGAATCGTCAGATCGGTGCTCAGATCGGTGCTCACATCGGCCTCCCCAGTGACACGCTGTGGGTGAGTTCAATGCCGGGGCGTTATCTTCCCGGCAAATGACTGAACCACGATCTTGCCTTCCCGCACATAGAACGTGTCGGTGCCAAGCTCGTACAGGTTGTCCGCGGTTTGTGCGGTCCACACGATGTACGCGTGGTCGCCCTCGACTTGTTTCTGATGCAATCTGAAGTCGGAGCCGGGTTTGCTGAATTCCTCCAGCATCGCCACGAACAGCGCCCTGATCGCGGCGTGGCCCTTTAGCGTTCCGTCGGGGGTGAACAGCAGGGCGTCCGGTGCGTAGTCGGACAGGATGCCGTCGAGATCGCCGGCACCGAAGCTCTGCAAGTGGTGCTGCACGACTTCCGTGGTGGTAGCCATCAAGCAATCTCCTTGAGTGGTCAGCGCCGGACGATGACGACTTCGAGGTACTCGCCCGGAACGACAAGCGAGCGGCCACCGGCCAGGTTCAATTCCTCGAGCAGGCGGACGATGTCGGTTTCGAGCGCTTTTTGCCGAACACTGTCCAGCGCAGCGAAAGCCTTGTGCACCGGCCCGTAGTACTCGCGAAAGACTTGCAGCCAGTGTGCGGGCGACCGGTATCGGAAGTTAAAGTGTTTCCGCTCGGTCCGGATCTCCAGGGCCTGCGCGCCAAACAGCTCGACGAGGTGAGGCTCGGTACCCCACAGTGCCGGCGACTTCAGACCCGACGGCGGCGGCAGATAGGCGCCGACGATCCTGAACAGCCGGCCGATGAAACCTTCGGGCGTCCAGTTCGCGAGTCCGATGCGACCACCCGGTCGCGTGACGCGCAGCATTTCGCGCGCCGGGCGCGTGTGATCCGGCGTGAACATCGCGCCGAAGGTGGACAGCACGACGTCGAAGGTCTGATCCTCGAACGGCAGGTCCTCGGCGTCCGCCACCTCGAAGATGACTTCCAGCCGCTCGGCGGCGGCTCGGCGCGCGCCGTCGTCGAGCAACGCCGGGACGTAGTCGGTCGACGTCACTCTCGCGAAGCGGCGCGCCGCGGCGAGCGTTGCATTGCCATTGCCGGCGGCCACGTCGAGCACGCGCTCGCCTGCGTGCACGTCGGCCGCCTCGGCCAGTGTCTCGCCGACGATCTGCAGTGTGGTGCCAATCACTGCGAAGTCGCCGCTGGCCCAGGTGGCCTGCTGCTTCTGCTTGAGGCTTGCGAAGTCGTCCGCGAGCGATGGCTTCGCCTGCGGGGATGAACGGGTTTCGACGGCTGTCATGGGTCTCTCCGTATGGTGGGCCGGCTCAAGGTTGGGTCGGGGCGTCGATTCCAGTTGAATCGACGTCGCATCGACCAGCCGCATTCTTCGCAACCACCTGCCTTGACGCTTCACCCTGCATCGTTCAGATTTGCTCGCCCGTCCGCTTTCGCAGGATTGATCGCCCCGGCTTTGCCGCGCGTCCGTGCGGCTTGACCGGGAATCCGGCGAGGAGGTTCGAATGTCCCAGGACACCCTGTCAGACGTATTGCGTACCGTGCGACTGCGCGGGGCCGTGTTCTTCTACGTCAGCGGCGGTCACGACTGGGCCGCCGAATCGCCGGCATCGAAGGATTTCGCCGGCGCGCTGATGCCGGGCGCGGAACACGTGATGCAGTACCACGTGATCGTCGACGGCAACTGCTGGGCCGGAGTCGTCGGCCAGCCGCCGGTCCGGCTCGGTGCCGGCGACGTCGTGCTGTTTCCGCACGGCGACGCGCACGTGATGTCCAGCGCGCCTGGGATGCGCGCGGAACCCAGCCTCGCGTGGTTCTACGAAGCGAAGATCGACCGGCTGCCAATCCGCATCGCGTACGACGGCACAAGTGCACCGACGCTCGCACCGCCCGACCACAGCGGGCTTGCGACAATCGTCTGCGGATTCCTCAGCTGCGACCTCAGGCCCTTCAATCCGCTTGTCGCCGCCCTGCCGCGCCTGCTTCACCTGCGCGCGGCCGAAGGCGGCCGCTGGATCGCGCAGTTTCTGCAGCAGGCCGTCGAAGAGTCGCACTCGAACCGCCCCGGCAGCGAAGCCATGCTTGCGCGGATGAGCGAGATGCTCTTCGTCGACGCGGTGCGGCGGCACGTGGAAGCCCTGCCGCCGGAGGGAACCGGCTGGCTCGCCGGCCTGCGGGACCGATTCGTCGGACGCGCGCTGGCGCTGCTGCACGAGCGGCCGGCCGAGGCCTGGACGATCGACGAGCTGGGACGGCAGGTCGGACTCTCGCGCTCCGCCCTGCACGAGCGGTTCGTGCAGTTCGTCGGCCAGCCGCCGATGCAATACCTCGCCCAGTGGCGCATGCAGCTCGCCGCCGGGCTGCTGCGCAGCTCGAATGCGAATGTCGCCGCCATCGCCCAGGACGTCGGCTACGACTCCGAAGCCGCCTTTGCCCGTGCGTTCAAGCGGCTCGTGGGCCAGCCGCCCGCCACCTGGCGGCGCACGCAGGCCGCGTCACACTAAGTGCGGCCGGGTCACGTGTTGACCGGCAGCGGGATCCATTCGCCGGCATCGGCGGGCGGCAGCGGAATGCGGCCCGCGGACCAGTCCTGCTTCGCCTGCTCGATGCGCTCGCGCCGCGACGAGACGAAGTTCCACCACGCGTAGCGATGCCCGACCGGCTCCCCGCCCAGAAGCATGACCGTGCTGGCCTCGCGTGCGACGAGGCGCGGCACGGCGCCGGCGCGCAGTACGGCGAGCGACCTTGCTTCTACCGGCACGCCGTCAATCGTGATCGTTCCGTTGACCGCGTAGACCGCGCGCTCGGAGGCGTCCGCGGGCAACGCGAACGTCGCGTCGGCCTTCACTTCGAGATGCGCGTAGTAAAGCGGCGAGAGAGTCCGCACCGGGCTGGCCAGGTCGAAGGCCGCGCCGGCGATCAACCGGATCTGCACACCATCGGCTTCGCGCATCTGCAACTCCGTGCGGCCATAGTGCTCGAAGGCGGGCTCGATCTCTTCGTGCTCGAGCGGCAGCGCGACCCACGCCTGCAGCCCGTGCAATGGCCCACCCGTGGCGCGAAGGCCATCGAAGCGCTCGGAATGGCTGATGCCGCGCCCGGCTGTCATCCAGTTCACCTCACCGGGCCGGATGACCTGCTCGATACCCAACGAGTCGCGGTGCGTGATCTCGCCCTCGAACAAGTAGGTGACCGTCGCCAGCCCGATGTGCGGATGCGGCCGCACGTCGGCCGTGCGCGGCACCGGAGCCGGCAGCGTCAGTGGCCCAATGTGATCGAGGAAGATGAACGGACCCACCATGCGGCGTGCAGCGGCCGGCAGCACGCGGCCGACCTGCAGGTCGCCGAGGTCGTGACCGCGCGCCGCGATCAGGTGTTCGATCGATTCGCCGCTGTTCGACACGACTACTTCTTCTGCGCGGCCTGCTCACGCCACTTCCGCAACTGGTTCATCCACTCGGTCCAGTCCTGCGGCCCTTGCGTCCAGCGCTTCTGCAGGTTGCCAAGCACGTTGCCCCAGGCGCGGTCGAAGTAGGCATAGGCCTTGTCCCACTCACCACCTTCGCCCCACCCGGAGTGATGCAGCGTCACACGCGTCTGCTTTTCGCTGACGGGCTCGAAACGCACGACGACGAACGTGCGTTGGGCACGCGCCTCAGGCAGGCTGGGCGGCGCATTCCAGTCGAACGAAATCATCTTCTTCGGCTGCAGCGCCATGTACCGCATGTCGTCCGCGCCCTTCATGCCGGGTTCCGCCAGCGGATCGATGTAGATCTGGAATGCCCCGCCGACGCGCGGCTCGATCTTCGCGTCCGGCGCGAAGAAACCGATGATGCCTTCGCGCGTGGTCCAGCTGTCCCATGCCTGGTCGAGCGTCGCTTCGACCACGACGGCCTTTTCGATCACACGCTCGGCAGCCTGCACATGCCCGGCCCATGAGAGCAGACCCAGGATTGCCACCCCAATCAGTGCCACCCGCCGACGACGGATCATGTCACCTCCTTGCACTTCAGGCCTGCGGAACGATCACGAGCTTGCCAACCGCCTTTCGTTCGAGCAGGGCCTCGAGCGCCCGCGGCGTGTCGGCCAGCGGGTAGGTGCGGGAAACGTGCGGCTTGAGCTTGCCCTGCGCCAGCCATGTGAAGAGCTCTGTCAGCATGGCCTGATTGGCCTGCGGCTCGCGCTTGGCAAACTCGCCCCAGAACACACCGATCGCCGCGGTGCCCTTGATCAGCAGCAGGTTGGCGGGAATCTGCGGAATCTCGCCATCCGCGAAGCCGACCACCAGCAGGCGCCCGCGCCATGCGAGGCTGCGCAGTGCCGCTTCGGTGTGCTTGCCGCCGACGGGGTCGTAGATCACATCGGCGCCCTTGCCTCCCGTTACGGCCTTGAGCGCCTCGCGCAGGTCCGTCGAGCCGTAGTTGATGCCTTCATCAGCCCCGTGGACGCGCGCAGCGTCAAGCTTCTCGTCGCTCGAGGCGACGGCGATGACGCGCGCACCGGCAATCTTCCCGAGTTCCACCGCCGCCAGTCCGACGCCACCGCCCGCTCCCAGTACCACCAGCGTCTCGCCCGCTTTCAACTGGCCCCGGTCGAACAAGGCGTGGCGCGAGGTTGCATACGTCAATGTGAAGGCAGCAGCGGTCTCGGTCGAGATGCCGGGCAGCAGTGGCGCCGTCATCGCGGCCGGTGCGCAGACGAACTCCGCGAAGCCGCCGAGTCCGACAAAGGCGCCGACCCGGTCACCCGGCTTGAGGCGCTTCACGTCCGCACCGACAGCGTCGATCGTGCCGGCGACCTCGGTGCCCGGGGTGAACGGCAGCGCGGGCTGCAGCTGGTACTTCTTCTGCACGATCAGGGCATCGGGGAAGTTGACGCCCGCCGCCTCGACCCGGATCCGTACTTCGCCCGCCCTGGGCTCTGGCAGCGGAAGCTCCACCAACTTCAAGCGCTCGGGCAAGCCCCACTCCGCACACTGAATCGCCTTCATCGTCCCTCCTGCCGCGCGACTCTACGCGGAGCCACCGACGCGAACAACCATGCTGCGCTATTCTGGCCATTGGAGGGAGTCAGCCATGGATTTCCAGTACTCAAGCAAGACACAGGACCTGCGCGAGCGCGTTGCGGCGTTCATGCAGGAGCACATTTACCCCGTCGAAGGTCAGTTCTACGCCGAAGTGGAGGAGAACACCCGCCGCGGCGCCCGCTGGACGCCGACGAAGCTGATTGAGGAGCTGAAGCCCAAGGCGCGAGCCGCGGGGCTCTGGAATCTGTTCCTGCCGGACTCGTCGCTCGGTGCCGGGCTGACGAACCTGGAGTACGCGCCGCTCGCCGAGCTGATGGGCCGCGTGCCCTGGGCCTCCGAGGTATTCAACTGCTCGGCGCCCGACACCGGCAACATGGAGACGATCGAGCGCTACGGCACGCCCGAGCAGAAGGACA
>DAOMFL010000136.1:0-6170 GCA_035429805.1 Burkholderiaceae bacterium | reverse complement strand
TCGAGCGACACGAATGTCGATGCAATGAGCTTTCTCACGATCACCCCCGCTCGGTCCTGAGGCGCGCTCACTCCTTGTGCTTGTGCTTCTGCTTCGGCTCCAGGACGACGACCACGCCGAGCGCTCCGACGGACATCGTTTCGTCGTCGACCGTGGTGTACGAGGCCACCCCCAACGAATGGTAAGTCGACATGAACGCCGTGAGCACCCCGAGGCCGAGCGCACCGGCCATGGGATCGCGCTCGGAAATGACCTGCTTGATCTTCGTACGGTGCTGCTCCGGCGAGGGATTGAACACGAACGCGGACGCGGTGACCGCGGCGGCCACGATGGCTGAGATGACGGCGGACTTGGCCATGATCAGTACGGACCCTCGACGAGTCGCTGCGAGATCCACCACAGGTAATACGAGCCCGGCATGGGCGGGAACGCGTCCGAGGCCTCGCTGATCATAACGGTGGACGCGCCGATGCGCACTTGGGCATTGGCGATGCGGTCGCCCGCCATGTGCCGCAGCACCTCCACGCCGCCGAGGCCCGCCTTCAGGAACTCGACGAAGCCCGGTGCATCCTTGACGAAGAAGTACGGCGCGACCGTGTTGAAACCTGGAGGTATGAGCACTGATGTCTCCCGTTGCCGGCGATTGTCCGCTCCGGCGCGGCGAATGGCCGCGCAGGCTTGCGCCGGTCAGCAAATCACTCTGTCAGGTCACAGGCAGCGCACTGACCGTGACGTAGTAACCGTCCGGATCCCTGAGCGAAAACTCCGCGGTTCCGGTGTTGGGATTGACGTGCGGCTCCTCGTCCAATCGGGCAGCAAGCGAGCGCGCCCTGGCCAACGCCACGTCGTAGTTGTCGACCCGGAAGAACAGCAGGAGCCCGTTGCCAGGCGGTGTTTCGTCCGGACTCCTGAGGGAGGGATGATCGTGGGCGCCCCACTCGTGGAGACACAGCAGGACCATCCCATCCGCGTCGAGGACCTGCCCGAAGAAGTCGTGGGCCGGCGCTGCCTCCGGCAGGCCCAGCAGCGTCTGGTACCACCGCAGGCTGCGAGGCACGTCCGCTACGCCGATGATCGTCCACGTCCGCTTCATGGCTTCCTCGGCAACCGGGCGCTCGGCCGTGTCGCGCGGCGCGAATCGAGCCTACACGTGCTGGTCGATCAGGATCGGGTTCCCGTCCGGATCCGTCAGCGAGATGTGTGCGGGCCCGGCCGTCGCCTCGTCCGCTTCCTGATCGAGCCGGACGCCCTGGCTTTTCAGCGATTTCTGGATGGTGCGAACGTCATCGTACTCGGGCAGCGTCTGCGCCTCGCTGTTCCATCCCGGGTTGAACGTCAGCATATTCCTCTCGAACATGCCCTGGAACAGGCCGACCAAGGTCGTCCCGCTCTTCATGATGAGCCAGCGTTGCTCCTGGTTCCCGCCGAATACCGTGAACCCGAGCTTCTCGTAGAAGGCTCGCGAAGCGGCGATGTCCTTGACGGCCAGGCTGATCGAGAACGCGCCAAGTTGCATGTGAATGCCCTCCGTTCAGAGCGACCATTCGGGCCGCACACTCGTGGGAAGCGGGAACGACCCCGTTAGAAGCATTGCTGTGGTCACGTAATGTGCTCCGCGTCCGGCGGAGGGACCACCCAGCCGTGCTTTCGCGATTCGTACACCGAGATACGCGGGGTCGGGAAGCCCGGATCGGCGAACGCTCCCACGGGTATGGCCACGAACTCCTCCAGCCCCTCGAGCTCGTAGTAGACGGTCGCGCCGCACCGGGGACAGAAGTGAAACGTCGCTCGCGTCCCCTCGTCGCCGACGCGGACGTACTCAGTGGAGGTCCCCGAGACCACGACATTGCGCCGGGGAAACCTGGCCTGCTCGCCGAAGACACTGCCGGTTCGGCGCTGGCAGGCCAGGCAGTGGCAGATCGAGATGCGTACCGGCTGGCCAACGGCTTCGGCCGTGAGTTGGCCACAGCTGCAGGACGCGATCCTCGGATGCGGCCGTTTCGTGATCTCGATCGACATAGGGCGGCAACTACAGCACTGTCGCCATGGCCGGTCAAACCCCCACGCCGCCCCGCTCTGCCGTGCGCGCCTCGCCGGCGCTTTGACGTCCCGTACGGCTTGACCAGCATGCCGCTATCGAGCGCGCGCCTTTGCCGCGCGCGTTCGCTGGAGCGGCGAGTTGGCCGCTCGTCGTCCAGACTGCTTTTTTCCTGCGCCGGACGCGGCAGCCGCCATGAGGCGGCGGAAGGTGGGGCACTCCAGGTGGCTGGGCGCGGGACAGGCGGCGGCGTGACGCAAACCGTTCCGCATGGCGCTCAGCCTGAGGATGGTCCTGTCGAGTTCATCAGCCTTCGCGGCCAGCACCGCGCGGTCGATGCGCGGGGGCCCGTTCGACATGAACATGCGCCCGATCTCGTCGAGGGAAAAGCCGGCGGCGGAACCCAGCGCAATCAACGCCAGCCGTTCCAGCACGCGAGGATCGAACGTGCGCCGCAGGCCCTGCCGGCCGACCGAAGCGATCAGGCCCTTTTCCTCGTAGAAGCGGAGCGTCGAGGCCGGAACCCCTGACCGCCGTGCGACTTCGGTGATGTCCATGCTGACGCACTCCTTGACTTCAAGTTGACTTGAAGTGGCACTCTGCCGTCCATGCCGCCCGAAGGCAAGTCACTGGAGACGGAAATGAACGACCTGCTTTGCACGGCAATCATCGGCGCCGGGGCGACCGCGGTGCTGGATCTCTGGGTCGTCGTCCGGAAGCGCCTGTTCGGCGTGCCACCGCCGGACTACGGCCTGGTGGGTCGCTGGCTCGCGCACATAGCGCTGAACGGGCGCTTTCGCCATGACCGGATCTCGGCCGCGGCAGCCGTGCGTGGCGAGCGCATGGTCGGATGGGCGGCGCACTACGTCACGGGCATCGCGTTCGCAGCCCTGCTGGTCGGCACCTGGGGCTCCGCCTGGATTCGACAGCCGATGCTCGGCCCGGCGCTCCTGGTCGGAGTGTGCACGTCAGCCGCGCCGTTCCTGCTGATGCAGCCCGGCATGGGCGCCGGAGTCGCCGCCAGCCGCACACCGCGTCCCGGCGCGGCCCGTCTGCAGACCCTCGTCACCCACACGATTTTCGGCCTCGGCCTGTACATCGCCGGCCAGGCCATCCGCGTCGTCATTGCATAGGAGACTGAAATGCGTATTCCCGCTCGCTACGCGCCGATCCTCTTCGGCGCCCTGCTCTCGATCATCATGGTCAGCCTCGTGTCCGCGTTCGTCATCGCGATCACGCAGGGACTGCATGCCGAATTCGCCGCCCAGTGGTTCAGGAGCTGCCTGACGACGTGGCCCGTCGCATTTCCGACGGTCACCCTGGTGGCGCCATGGGTACGACGGGCCGTCGGTTACCTGACCGTCTAGTGCCGAGGTGCAGGGGGTCGCAATGGCGGTCGCAGCGCCGCCGTTGCGGCCCCCTGGAGCACTGCGTCATGCCCAACGGCGAACGTCCGATCAAAGAAGGCCTGGATTCCTCTGCCAAACTGCCCAGGTGAGCACGGCGGCAAAGCTCACCCACAGCAGGTACGGGACCAGCAGCACGGCAGCCCATCGACTGTGGCGCCAGAAGGTCGCGACCGTGGCCACGATCAACGCCAGCAGGACCAGGACCTCCACTGCGGCCAGCCCACCCTGCCGCCAGCCAAAGAACAACCACGACCAAAGCGCATTGGCGGCGAGTTGCACGCCGAACAGGGCCAGCGCCACGCGCCTCGAGCCGGGCGACCGCCACACCAACCACGCAGCAATGCCCATGAGCGCGTACAGCGTCGACCACACAGGGCCGAACACCCCGGCGGGCGGCGCCCAGGATGGTTTACTCAACTGGGCGTAGAACGACGCCGCGTCGACAGAGGCGACGGCACCCACCGCGCCGGCGATGAATGCAGCCGACAGCCAGCCGATCAGACCGGCGAGTTGCGGCAACAGGGAGCGCTTCTTCATTCGCTTGGCAACGATGCTGTAGTGGAGGCAGACCGTCGCGGGCGGCGCGGACGGCTGGAACATCATGTCACGACGCGCCCCGTGGCTTGGTAGCCCACTCGTCCTTCCGGCCCTTCATGCCGACGGGCAGCGCGATTCCGACCCTCTTCCTCGACATCGGGCCCTCCCGCTCTATGTTAGCGAGCATCACGGAAGCCGCATCCGCGTAGGGAACGATCATCTCCGGAATCTTCATGGCAAACAGCGGGAGGACCAGGGGTGCGGGCAATGATCGGGTGATCGCCGGCAGCGGACTCGGCAGGCTCTCGATGGAGATGCGCAAGCGCTCCAGACCGATGGCGGGCCGATGGACCATCGGCCCCGGACAGAGGAGTCGCCAGTCGAGTGTGGAGCGGACCAGGCGCTGGTGGTTGAGTCGGTGCGGCCAGAATGTGTCGCGGACCTTCGGCAGGTCCACTCCGAGCCGGCCGCTCGCGTCGATGGGCAACAGTGCGGCGCCGGCAAGGAACCAGCAGACCGGTCGACGGTGAACCGGAATGGTCTCGAGCGCAGTGACGACCCTGTCGATGAGGGAGACGAAGCGATCTCCTTCGGTGACCACGCCCGCGCAACAGACGCACGCGTCCCGCCCGTCTGCCAGCGCAGCAAGCTCCCCGGGGCTCGCAGTAGCGATATCAATTTCCGTCACCTGCGCACGCTCGACGATCTCGGGAGCGAGCCGATTGCGGGAGCGCACCCCGACCGCCAGGCTCCAATCGCGGGCCAGTGCCTCTCTGGCCACGTGTTGGCCGAGGTTGCCCGTGGCTCCGAGTACTGCGATTGAAGTCATGCGCGCTCCAGCGGCCAGGCTGAAAGGTTAACCGCCACTCAGCCGCGAAGCGCGGCCTCGATTGCTCTGACGTCGATCTTCGTCATCTGCATCATCGCGTCGAAAGCACGCTTGGCGGCGGCCGGGTCGGAGCTGGTGACGGCTTTCGTCAGGACGACGGGCGTTATCTGCCAGGACAACCCCCACTTGTCCTTGCACCAGCCGCACGCGCTCTCCTGCCCGCCATTGCAGACGATCGCATTCCAGTAGCGATCCGTCTCGGCCTGGTCGACGGTTGCCACCTGAAACGAAAACGCCTCGCTGTGCTTGAAGGCAGGCCCACCGTTGAGTCCGAGGCATGGAATGCCCATGACCGTGAACTCCACGGTCAGCACGTCTCCTTTCTTCCCCGACGGATAGTCTGCCGGCGCGCGGTGAACCGCGCCTACGAAGGAGTCCGGAAAGGTCTCGGCGTAGAACCTTGCGGCTTCTTCAGCGCCGCCGTCGT
Source organism: Burkholderiaceae bacterium (assembly GCA_035429805.1). Classification (GTDB taxonomy): domain Bacteria; phylum Pseudomonadota; class Gammaproteobacteria; order Burkholderiales; family Burkholderiaceae_F; genus JALORV01. The sequence continues at coordinate 870 of DAOMFL010000136.1, read as the reverse complement.
ACCAAAGGCATATCGTGTTCTTGGCTGGCGCTGTCATGTCACTTCCCCGTTGAGACAGGACCTTCTGTCAGTCGACACAGGCTCGTCGGCGCTTCGCATCGGCGGCTAACGCTCCGATTCAGCGGCGGTCCGCGCAGCGGACTGTCCGCTGCAGCCCATTGTTAGCCGCGTGCACGCCGGTAGTGCATAGCGACCGCGCCGTTGCGGAGCGGCGTCGCCGAGACCAGTTCGAGCCGTCGGGTGCTGGGCAGCCCGCTCTGGTAAAGGGTCGGGCCGTGACCGACGATCCTGGGGTGGACGAGGAACTTGTACTCGTCGATCAGATCCAGCCGGTCCAGCTCGGTCGCGAGCTTGCCGCTACCGATGAGCACGCCGGCCGGGGTCGCGTCCTTGAGCGTCTGCACGCTCGTGCGCAAGTCGCCTGCGATGCGGTGGCTGTTGGCCCATGGGAAGCTGGTTCGCGTCGACGATACCACGTACTTCGGCTTGGCCTCCAGCTTGACCGCCCACTCGCGCATCGCCGGCGGCGCCTCCTGGTCGCCGCGAGCGACCGCCGGCCAGTAGCTCTCCATCATCTCGTAGGTGACGCGGCCCCACAGCATCGCCCCTCCCTCGTCCATGAGGCAGGTGAAGAAACCGTGTGTTTCGTCGTCGGCGATTCCCTCCTTGTGGTCGACGCAACCGTCGAGGGTGACGTTGATGCTGACGGTCAAGAGTCCCATGGCAACGCGTCTACTCCGAGTTGGGCGGACCGCTGGACTGTCACTTGTCGACGAGTAAATCGCAGCGGCTAACGGTTGAACTGAGCGCCGCGGCCACAGCGGCTTGAGTTCGGCACTTCATCTTCCACGCGTGCGCTCCAGCGACTTG
>DAOMFL010000135.1:0-6658 GCA_035429805.1 Burkholderiaceae bacterium | reverse complement strand
GCGTTGTGCATGAACGCAACCGCCTTCGCCACCGCGGCTCTGCGGCTTGCCTCGTCGCCACACGTGAAGCGGAACTGCTTGACGATCACTCCTCCGCGCCGTACCTGCAGGCTGCTCGTCTTCGCCCGCCCCTTGCCCGCCTTGCCGCCGCTCGTCGGCATGAACAACTCAAAGCCGTTGGTTCCGCTCATCTTCACAGCCATTCCGCGATCTCCTCACGCCGCTTCGCGCAACGCCTCACGAAGCTTCATCCTATCGACGCCCTTCAACGCCGCAAGGTCCTCGCAGAACCGTCCGAGGATCGTGTCGATGTGCATGAAGCTGTCCCGCTCCACGGTCGGCTCGGCCCAGTCCACTCCTGACTGCTCCGCATCGCGCTTGTAGGCAACAAGTTGCGACATGTAGACGTCTATTCCCCCTCGGAGCATGGGATAGTCGACGCACACCGGTCGCTTCTGCTCCGGGCGCAGCACGCGGCGAATCGCCTGCTCTTCGTCCGTGTGCAGCCACAGGCGGTCGTACAGGATCACGTGGCTCGCCTCCGGGACGTTGAGGCCCTTCTGCGCAACGCCAAAGGTCGCGAGCAGCACACCGGCCTGTCCTTCACGGAACAGGCGATCCAGATCGCGGGTCCGTTCGCTGATCGATCGCCCGCCGTGCAGCTTCACCGCTGCGACGCCGTCGCGCTCCACCATGCTTGCGAGCCGGTCGACCGCGCCGGGATTGTTGGCGAACACCATGCAACGCTCGCCGGCGCGTACGCGCTCGACGATCCGGGCCGCGACCCACCGCTGCTTGCTGGTCGCTGGGCCGAACGTCCCGCGGGTCCCGGCCGCGGCCATTGATGGCAGGCTGGCCGCAATCCGGACCGCGTTGATGCGCGCCAGCAGCACGACAAGGTTGGATACGTCGCGGTGCGCGCTCTGGTACCAGGTGCGGAATTCCTCCGCGACGGCCAGGTAATGACTGAGGTGCGCATCGTCCCAGTCGAGCAGATGCACGGTCCGCGTGGGTTCCGGCACGTGCACGAACCGCGCCACGTCCGGCTCCTCCACCAGCCGGCGCTTCATGTGCGGCGCCAGCGCTGCGCGGTAGGCGGGCAGGTTGGCGATCGCCGGGATCTCGCGCCGCGCCCCGCGCAGCGTCTCCGAAAATTCGTTTGTGATCCACTCGGTTACGACATGCTGCTCTCGGAAGTACGACAGCCCGCGCTCCGCCGCGACACAGCTTTGACGCAGCACCTTGCTAAGGTAGGCGCGGTGATAGCCGTAAGGCTGGGCGCTGGTGCCATCACCGCCAGCGAAGGCCAGCAGCGGCAGTGCATCCTTCGGCAGATTGGCGATCGGAGTTCCTGAGAACGGGAACACCCGTCGCGCGCTGACCTGCCACAGCGCCCGCGACTGCAGCGAGCTCGCGTTGGCCAGCAGGTCGCCCTCGTCGGCCACCAGAACGCCGATTCTGCGTCGCAATGCCGCGGCGTAGGTCTTGCGCCCTGCTTTGGCGCGCAGGCACATCCGCAGACGTGCGTAGCTAATGATATTGACCCGCCTCAGTTGCTCGACCTTGGCCGGCGCGTCGATCACCTGCCAGTCCGTGGGGTCCAGGTCGAGCTTGGCGATCTGCTTCAGCATCTCTCCGACGAGATAGCTTTCCACCACGATGAGGCCGTGCTTGCACCCAGACATCAGGATCAGTGCGACCGCGAGGCGGCTCTTGCCTAGAGCCGGCGCCCAGCCGCAGATGGCCCCTTCGGGCTTCATCATCAATTCGATGGCGTCATCGAGCTGGTAATCCCACGTGAGCAGCCGGTCCACGCCGGCCGCCCGCGCGCGCGCTTGCCACTGGGCCGCCAGCGCCGGAAAGGCTTTGTGCAGTCCGCGCGTGATCTGGCACCAGCCGCCCTTGGTTTCGCCTTCGCTCTCAACAGCGAAGCGCGCGCGCAACTCGCTGTCGCTGATCGTGAAGACCTCGCCGCGCACCTCGAAGCGGTAACGATCGCCACACCTTTCGAACTCCACCCGCGCGCCCTTGAGCACCGCCGGCGAGCCCCAGACCGCCGGGTTGGCCACCTGGTGGCGCTTGGCAATCCCGACCACCCGATCGACGCCGGCGGCCGCCGCGTCCACCGCGTAGATGGTCCGCGCGAACGGTTCACGGCGCCGAGCTTCGGCGCGTGCCTGCCGCCTCAGGTACCCAAGTAGCGAGGGGTCGACCGTCGGCGTACCTCCAGCCGCGCGGATCTCGACCAGCAGCGCCTCGAACGAGGCCATCGGATCATCCTGCGCCAGATGCACCTGGAGGTCGAGCGCGCCGGCCCCCGTGTAGCGAAATTCCTTGGGGTAGCGCTTCTTCTCGTCCGGGTGCTTTCCGAGGCGCTCCCGCAGGATCGCGTTGCTGACCTTCGCCTCGACAAGTCCGCAGCGATACAGCAGCTTGATACGCCGGCCGTCATGGCAGACACGCACGGTTGCGTCGCCCGTGACGCCACGGGTGATCGTCGGCATCGACGCCTCGATGTCGCGGTGGCGCATGCCAGCCGACCCCGGCCGCCTGCACGTGAGCCCCAGGTCCGGCGCGGGCTCCGCGAAGTCCCCCACTCGCAGCCGCATCAGCGTTCGCGGTTTCGAGTCGAAGACGAGCAGACTCACCCTCACCTCGGTGCCCTCCTCGCGGAAGGTCCCGGCCGGCAGCCCGATTACAGCCGCAAGTCTCCCTTCCCAGTCGTCCGAGGCGGCCGCTTCCTCCGCGTACGCGCTCGGCACGACTGCTATCACCACGCCGGCCGCTTCCAGCGCCTGAGCGATTGCATAGGCGTGACTGACCGTGGACGTGTGCGCTCCGTAGCGGCCCCAGGTGGTACACGCGTACGGCTCCAGGTGCGGCGACTCCAGATGCAGGCTGAATGGCGGGTTCAGGTACGCCACTGCCATGTGCGACGGGCGCACCGACTCCATGCCGGCATGCAGGATCTCGCATTGGAAACCCGCTGCCTGCACCGCGTCAGCCACCGCGCTCACCGCCGCTGCGTCCACGTCGCAGCCATACAGCGCATGCAGCGCCGGGTCGGCGAATTGCAGCAGCCGCCCGCTCCCGATGCTGTTGTCGAGCAGCGGCGCGCGGCCATCGCCATAGGTGCGGCGCGCTGCCGGCTCCGCAAGCTGCCACATGTAGCGCGCCAGTGCATCGCTGGTGAAAAACTGTCCGCAGTGCTCCCGCCTGGCCGCTGCCAGCCCGGCCAGGCTCCGGGGCCGTTCGGCCTGCGCGCCTTTCGAGGCCAGTTCCCGGAGAGGTTCGTGCCAGTCGACGGCGTTGCTCATGGCGCATGCTCTCTCATCGATACACCGGATCAACCCTGCCCGTCGTCTCACCGTAGCAACGCGATCGCTGACCGCCCGCCAGTTGCCGGCGCGGTCAGAAGAAGGCGGTCTCGAGGAGAGTCAATTCGGTCGCAGATTGCTACTCAGTACGAGATCAACTCCGAGAGTTTTCTTAGTGTTGAGATTGCCGGTTGCGTCCGGCGTATCTAAACCACTTATCCGTGTTTGATACCGCTTCGTCCGCTCTGTCGGTCCGACTTTCCCCGCACGCTATCTGCGAGCTGGGGCGTCCAGAGTGGACGGGTTACTGCAGCCGAAGCCGCGAGTGCTTCGGTAGGCGCGCCGCCAGGTACTCGTGCTGGTCCGCGAGCACGCGCCGGTTGCTGAGCAGGAATGCCTCGTTCCGGCAGGGCACGTAAGGCGCCCAGATCGGAAGCATTCCCGCTTCCTCCGGCGTGCGTGCGCCCTTCCTGCCGTTGCAGCTGCGGCAGGCGGTCAGCAGGTTCATGTAGCTGTAAGGCCCGCCCCGGGACTCCGGCACGATATGGTCGACGGTGAGGTGCGACTCCGGGAAGCCCTGCGCGCAGTACGAGCAATGGTGTCGGTCGCGCGCGAAGATCAGGCGACGCTCCGGCGCTGGCGTACGAAACTCCTGTGCACACCAACTGCCACCCGCCAGCGCGATGACCGGCTTTACGTCCATCTGCGAGCGCACGCCCGTGCGCGCGTTGATACCTCCCCTGAGCGTCTGGATCGGCTCGCCGATCTCCCACAGCACCAGACCCTTTGCGCTGTAGATCGCGGCGTCCTCGACGCCAATCCACCGATGGGGGACGCCAGCGGCGTCGAGTTGCAGCACGGCCACCATCACTGGCCTCCTTTCTTCGTTGGATGTCGGCATCGGCGCCTGCCGGCGTGGCGGTGTTGTTGGCAGCGGACCCCGGACTCGCACCGGGTACGGCCTGCTTCAGAGGCAGGTGCCGCGACTGCTTTGGCTTGTCCGCAGCAATGCAGAGCGCCAGTCGGCGGGCGATGCCGCCGGTCTCAGCCCTTGATGCACATCACCTGCTTCAGCGTGTGCATCACGTCCACCAGGTCGGATTGCGCGGCCATCACGGCGTCGATGTCCTTGTACGCGCCAGGGATCTCGTCGAGCACGGCTTCGTCCTTGCGGCACTCCACGCCGGCGGTCTGCTCACGCAGATCATCCAGGGAGAACGAGCGCTTTGCCGCACCGCGGCTCATGCGCCGGCCTGCTCCGTGCGAGCACGAGCAGTACGACTCCGCGTGGCCCTTGCCGCGGACGATGAACGATCGCGCCCCCATGCTGCCCGGGATGATCCCGAGCTCGCCGGCACGCGCACACACCGCACCCTTGCGGGTGATCCACACCTTGCCGCCGAAGTGGTCCTCGACCGAGGCATAGTTGTGATGGCAGTTCACGGCGTGCTCTGCGGTGCCAATTTCTCGTCCGACTTCCGCGCGCAGAGCCTTCAGCACGGCGTGGAGCATCAGGCTGCGGTTGTGCGCGGCGTAGTCCTGGGCCCAGCGCAGGCCTTCCACGTACTCGTCGAACGCTTGCGTGCCCTCATCGAGCCACGCGAGGTCGCGATCTGGCAGGTGCCGCTCCAGCCGAACCGCTTCGTCGCGCGCCATCCCGATCGCGGTCGTGCCAATCGTCTTGCCGACGTTGCGCGAGCCCGAGTGCAGCATGATCCAAACGTCGTTCGACTCGTCCAGGCAGATTTCGACAAAGTGGTTGCCACCTCCCAGCGTGCCGAGCTGCGTCCACACACGCTTGTGGTCGAACGTGCCGACGCGATCCATGATTCGAAGCTTCACGTAGCGATCGTGCAGGTCTTCGCCCTTGCGCTTGAGGGCCATGCCGAACAGCCCATCGTGATGCGTGCTCAACGGCTTGTCGTGTGCATTGAATCCAACTGGCACCATCGACTCGATCGACGTGCGCAGGCGCGAGAGGGAGTCCGGCAGGTCAGTTGCCGTAAGCGACGTTCTCACGGCACACATGCCGCAGCCGATGTCTACGCCAACCGCGGCCGGAATGATTGCCGCTCGCGTCGGGATCACCGAGCCCACCGTCGCGCCTTTTCCCAGGTGTACGTCCGGCATCACCGCAACGTGCCCTGCGACTACCGGCAGCGATGCGATGTTCTTGATCTGCTCGACAGCGTCGTACTCCACTTCCACGCCGTTCGTCCAGGCGCGGACGTTCTTGAGTTCGTTGAGGTTCATGAAGGTCTCCTTATGTGCGATTCTGGAACGGCCGGCGAGAATTGCACTCGCGTCTGACGGTTTAGAAGACCGCCGCCTCTCTGCTCGACCACGGCCGTGTTCTTCAGATCTGGCCTCGCCGCATCGAGTCGAACGATGTCTGCCGCGCTTCGGAGGCGCAGCGCCGGATCCGCCGGCGGCGAGGTCTTTACGCGGCCCAGCTCACGCGGCCGGAAGCGTCGACGGTGGCGAGTTGTGCCGCCCGGCGCAGCAACACCTGTTGCGAGGACACATTCAGAACGACCGCGCCTCGGCGCAGCAGTTCATCGACCCGTGCCCGGGCAATAGGGTTGATCGGCTCGAACCGCGAAAGGGCAATCGTGCGCCGCAAGTCGCGGCGCTGTTTGAGTGTCAGCGACATGGCGCATCTCCGTTATGTCAGTAAAAAATGGCAGGGACGCACGGACTCGCACCGTGTAGCGCCGCGTTCAAGGCGCGGTGGCGCGACGGCTTTGCCTTCGTCCCAACGAAGTGATGGCGGAAGGCGGGAAGCACTTGAAGCCCATGCGTTCGCACGCACCATCGGTTTTCGAGACCGCGCCAGGGACCCTGCCTGGTTCACCTTCCATGAGTGGCGGAAGCGGCCCGACTCGAACGGGCATGCCGGCCTGCGTAAGCCGACGCCGCATTAGCAGTGCGGTGACTTGCCATTCGCCCACGCTTCCAAAACTGGTCTCCGTGGCACGCTTCGATCGTGCGGCCTCTTGCTCCCGAAGCAAGCGCTCTGCCAGGCTGAGCTACACGGAGTGAATTTGGTCAGGGTGGCTGGCTCCGCCCCAGCCGCCTCCTGCTCCCAAAGCAGGCGCTCTACTCAATGAGCTACACCCTGATTCACTGGTCGGCGCGGCTCCACTCGAAGGAGCATGGGTCCGGTTAAAAGCCGGGTGCGTTGCCTCTTACGCTACGCGCCGAATTGATGGTGCCGCCGCGAGGTAACGCTCCTCGCACCTCTCCCGTACCAGGGGAGCGCTCCGCTTGCTGAGCTTCGACGGCCTGGAGCTGCGCCCCGGACTCGCGCCGGGCTGTCCGCCTTACAAGGGCGGCCTCGC
>DAOMFL010000134.1:0-6687 GCA_035429805.1 Burkholderiaceae bacterium | reverse complement strand
TCGGCATCCCGCCGCAGTTCCTGATCGCGATGTTCCCGTCCGTCAACGGCTACTTCTTCATCCCGACCTACGGTTCGCTGATCGCCGCGATCAACTTCGACCTGTCGGGCACGACGAAGATCGGCAAATACGTGCTGAACCACTCGTTCATGATTCCGGGCATCGTCGCGACGGCCACCGCAGTCATCACCGGCCTGTTCCTCGCGAAGGTGATGTTCTGATGAAACCGGCGGCCGGGACGGCGCAGGAAGGAGCGCCCAAGGGTTCCCGGCTGGCCACCTGGATCCTCGTGGCAGCCGTGGCCGGCGTGCTCGCCGGCTGGGCCGCCCACGAGTTCTCGTCCGACGCAGCGAGCGCCGCGAAGCTGGCAGGTTACTTCTCGATCCTGTCGGACGTCTTCCTGCGGCTGATCAAGATGATCATTGCGCCGCTGGTGTTCGCCACCGTCGTGGCTGGCATCACCGGCATGGGCGACGCCAAGGCGGTCGGGCGCATCGGCGGCAAGGCGCTCGCCTGGTTCATCACCGCGTCGCTGGTGTCGCTGCTGCTCGGCATGTTCTTCGCGAACCTGTTTCATCCGGGACTCGAGCTCGGGCTGCCGTTGCCCGAGAAGGACACCGCCACGAACCTCAAAGTCGGCGGGCTCAACCTGCGCGAGTTCGTCGCGCACGTGTTCCCGGCGAGCTTCTTCCAGGCGATGGCCACCAACGAGATCCTGCAGATCCTCGTGTTCTCGTGCTTCTTCGGGTTCGCGATCACATCGCTCAAGACCGAGCCGGCCCGGACGGTCACCGGCTTCATCGGTGAACTCGTGCCCGTCATGCTGAAAGTGACGGACTTCGTCATGTGGTTCGCGCCGGCCGGTGTGTTCGGCGCCGTCGCCGCGGCGATCACGACTCAGGGACTCGGGATCCTCGTCACGTACGGCAAGTTCATCGGTTCGTTCTACGCGGCGCTGCTGGTGCTGTGGGCGGTGCTGATCGGCGCCGGGTTCGTGTTCCTCGGCCCGCGCGTTTTCAGCCTGATGGGCCTGGTCAAGGAGCCGCTGCTGGTCGCCTTCACCACCGCAAGCAGCGAGGCCGCGTACCCGAAGCTGATGGAGCAGCTGCATCGCTTCGGCGTCAACGACCGCGTCACCTCGTTCGTGCTGCCACTCGGGTATTCGTTCAACCTCGACGGCTCGATGCTGTACCAGGCCTTTGCGGCGCTCTTCATCGCGCAGGCCTACGGCTTCGACCTTTCCTTCGGACAGCAGCTCACGCTGCTGCTGGTCATGATGGTTTCGAGCAAGGGCGTGGCGGGCGTGCCACGGGCGTCGCTGGTCGTCGTCGCGGCGGTGCTGCCGACCTTCGGACTGCCCGAGGCGGGCCTGCTGCTGATCATGGGCATCGACCAGTTCCTCGACATGGGTCGAACCGCAACGAACGTGATCGGCAACAGCATCGCCACCTCGGTGGTTGCGAAGTGGGAGGGCCAGCTCGGCGAACCCGTGGATGCTGCCGGGCCGACGCCTGCACCGCCGGCCACCGCGGCGGGCTAGCCGGCGCGGGTGCGCGTCATATGAAGCTGCTGCGACTTGCCCTCGCGCCGCGGGCTGCGGCGATCCTCGCCGCCCTGCTCCTCGCGTTCGCGCTGGTTCCGCGCGACGCCGCGGCGCAGTTCGCTGACGAGCGCGGCGCCCGCGTGCTGACCGGTGCGCTGAAGCGCATCAAGGACACGGGCGGGGTCCGCATCGGATACCGCGAGAGCGCCGTTCCGTTTTCATACCGCGGTCCGGGTGGCCAGCCCTACGGCTACTCGATCGACCTGTGCCTGGCGATCGTCGACGAATTGGCCGACGCGGTCGGCCGGACCGGCCTGCGCGTCGACTACGTCCCCGTCACGCCGGCCGACAGAATCCTGCAGGTGACCGCGGGGCGCATCGACCTCGAGTGCGGCGCGACGACGAACACCTCGGCGCGGCGCGAGAAGGTCGCGTTCTCGCCCGTCATCTTCGTGGCCGGCACGCAGCTGCTGGTGATCCGCGGCAGCAAGGCGCGCTCGCTGCGCGACCTCGCCGGTCGCAGCGTCGTCGTGGTCCGCGACACCGCCAACGAAGAGGCGATGCGCCGGCTGCTTTCGGCGGGCACCTATCGCGTGCAGCTCAAAGTGGCCGACGACTACGATGCAGCGCTGGCGCAGGTCGCTTCGGGCACCGCTGCAGCGCTGGCGGCGGACGACATCCTGTTGTATGCCTATGTGGCCGAACGCGGGCTGCAGCGGCAATTCGCGATCGTCGGCGAGTTCCTCTCCTACGAGCCCTACGGAATCATGTACGCGAAGCACGACGCCGCGCTCGACGACGTCGTGCGTTCGGCGCTGACCCGGCTCGCGACGTCGCGTGAAATCCGCACCATCTACAACCGGTGGTTCCTGCGTCCGCTGCCGTCCGGCGTCGTGCTGGGACTACCGATGAGCGTGCCGCTCGAACGTGCCCTGCAGTTGCTGGGCATGCCGGCCGACTGAGGACACGTTCGGAAGCGCAAGCAACAGCACCCAACCGGGCACCTGAACGGAGTGACTCATGCGTCTGCTTCTGCTCAGCAATTCGCGCACTGAAGGCAAGGCCTATCTGGAACACGCATGGACGTGGCTGCGCGACTTCCTGCCGACGTCGGTGAAGGAGGTGCTGTTCGTGCCTTACGCCGCGGTGACGAAGACCCATTACGACTATGTCGAGGAAGTCGCGCCGGTCTTCGCGCGCCTCGGCGCCACGGTCACCGGCCTGCACCGGGTGCATGACATGGTGGCCGCGATCCGCAGCGCCCAGGCGATCGTTGTCGGTGGCGGCAACACGTGGAACCTGCTGCGGGAACTGCGCGCGCACCGGCTGGTGCTGCCGGCGATGCGGCAGCGCGTGCTGGCCGGGGTGCCCTTCATCGGCTGGAGCGCCGGCTCCAACGTCGCCTGCCCGACGATCATGACGACCAACGACATGCCGATCTGCGATCCGGGCGGCTTCGACGCGCTGGCGCTGGTGCCCTTCCAGGTCAACCCGCACTACCTGCACGGCAATCCCCCGGGCTTCAAGGGCGAGACACGCGAGGAACGCATACGCGAGTTCTGCGTGCTGCACCCCGATGTGTGGGTTGCAGGACTTCGGGAAGGCACGGCATTCCGCATCGAAGACGAATCGATCGAACTGCTGGGCGAAGCCCAGTGTCGGGTCTTTCGGTCAGGCCGGGAGGCCCGCGAACTGTCCACCGGAGACGACTTCGCGTTCCTGCTCGAGTAGACCATGAGTGAAGCGCCTGCCATGGGTGTCGGTGCGGGCGGCGGCAGCGACCTGCAGCGACGCGTGAAGCGGATCGGCCTCATTGCTGGTCCGCTGCTGGCGCTGCTGCTCTACTGGCTGCTGCCGCAGGAATACGCTGCAGCGAACGGCAAGATCGTCGAGTTCGGGCACGCCGGTCGCGCGACGCTGGCCGCAATGGGCTGGATGGCCACCTGGTGGATGACCGAGGCGGTCGAGATCGAAGTGACGTCGCTGCTGCCAATCGCCTTGTTCCCGCTGGCGGGCATCATGCCGCTCGGCAAGACCACGGCGAACTACGGCGCCGACGTCATCTATCTCTTCCTCGGCGGCTTCGTGCTGGCGCTGGCGATCGCACGCTGCGGGCTGGACAAACGCATTGCATTCTTCACGCTGCGGCTGGTCGGCACCCGCCCGAAGGCAATCGTCGCCGGCACGATGGGCGCGACCGCGTTCCTCAGCATGTGGGTATCGAACACTGCGACCGCGGCGATGATGATTCCGATCGTGCTGTCGGTCGTCGATGTGGCGCTCCGGCGCCGCAGCGGCAAAGGGCTCGCCGAACACGGCGGCATCCCGGAAGGCGATCGCGACATGCGCAACTTCGCGCTGTCAGCGCTGCTCGGCGTGGCCTATGCCGCGTCGATCGGCGGTCTCGGCACGATCATCGGCTCGCCTCCCAACGGCATCCTCGTGCGCTTCATCGAACAGTACTACGGCGTCCAGGTCGACTTCCTGACCTGGATGATGATCGGCGTGCCGTCGATGCTCACCTTCCTGCCGCTCGCCTGGTTCCTGAACACGACTCTGCTGTTCCCGACGCGCATGAAGGAAATCGAAGGTGGCAGCGAGTACGTGCGCACCGAGTGGGCGAAGCTCGGGCCGCTGTCGCGCGCCGAGCGCGCGACGCTCGCCGTGTTCTTCATGGCCGTCGTGCTCTGGATGACGACGCCGCTGCTGAAGGACTGGTCCGTGGCCGGCGTCCGGCCGTTTGGCGGACTCTCCGATGCCGGCATCGCGATCATCGCGGCCATCACGCTGTTTCTCATCACCGCCGACCGCGAGAAGAACGAGTCGCTGATGGACTGGGCCACGGCTGTGCGCCTGCCGTGGGGCGTGCTGGTCCTGTTCGGCGGCGGCCTGGCCCTGGCGGCGGCCACCGAGGCCAACGGCGTGCCCGGCTTCATCGGCAGCCTCGCTGCCGGCGTCACCGGGTTGCCGGTGGCTCTGGTGCTGCTGGTGATCATCGCGATCATGGTCTTCATGTCCGAACTGACGTCGAATACCGCGCAGGTCGCCACGATGCTGCCGATTCTGGCGGCCCTCGCCCCGGTGCTCGGCATCCAGCCCGCGCTGCTGCTGGTGCCGTCGACGGTCGCGGCCAGCTGCGCGTTCATGATGCCGGTGGGCACGCCGCCCAATGCAATCGTGTTCGGCACCGGACTGGTGCGCATGCCGCAGATGATGAAGGCCGGCATCTGGCTCAACCTGACCGGGATCCTGCTGATCTACGCGCTGACCTGGTTGGTCTATGCGCCGATCCTGCGAGCGCTGCGCGGTTAGACGGGCGGCGCCGCTGGCGCCTTCATCGGTCGGTAATATGCAGCCGGACTTGGAGTCGAAGGTGAATGCGATGCTGAAGACGAAGACCCGTTCGTTGCGTTTCGCCGGCCTGCTGGCAGGGATGCTGGCCAGCGCCCCGGCGTTCGCTTCAATCTTCCAGGGTGAGACGCTCGACAAGGTCGCGGACGTGCTCGCGATCATCGTGCTGATCATCGTTCCGGTGGTCGCGATCGTCGTGTTCTGGATGGTGCACGTGCTGCCAGAGCGCTTCGCCGAAAAGAGTCATCACCCCCAGGCCAAGGCCATCCAGATCCTGTGTCTGCTTTCGCTGGTGTTCGGCGGGTTGCTGTGGCCAATTGCCTGGCTCTGGGCCTACACCAGGCCGGTTGCGTACAAGCTGGCGTACGGCACCGACAAGCACGAGCACTACTTCGACGAAATGCACGACAAGGTCGAAGCCGGACAGCTGTCGGCCCACGAGACGGAGACTCTGCGCGATGAGATCGACGCGATCGCCGCGAAGGGTGCGCTGCCCGCAAGCCTGCGCCGTCTGCGCGCGCGACTCGACGAGGCAGCCTCCACAAAAGCATCCGCCACCGGAGGAGCCGCCTGATGGAAATCCTCCTGCTCGGCATCTACACCTTCTTCGTCTGGCTGATCTTCATCAAGTTCAAGTGGCTGCCGTGGAACATCTACTCGCAGGTCACGGTCGTCGTCATACCGATCGTCGCGTTGACGGCGCTGATCCTGTCGCTGAACGTCTTTGCGCCGTCTTCGAGCGACGTGCGCGTCTATCGCTACGTCGTGCCGATCGTCTCGCAGGTGCGCGGCCGCGTCATCGAGGTGCCGATCGAGGAAGGCAACCGCCCGGTGAAGAAGGGCGACGTGCTGTTCCGCATCGACCCGACCCCCTACCAGCTGCAGGTCAACGTGCTGGAAGCGCAGCTCGCGAATGCGATCGCGCAGCAGAAGCAGCTCGGTGAATCGCTGAAAGGCGCCAAGGCGACGGTCGCCGGCGCCCAGAGTTCGATCGCCGCGGCCGAAGCGCGCACGCGCGAAGTCAGTGCCAAGTACGAACTGGCGCGCAGACGCGTCGAGCAGAACCGCGAACTGGTGGCGACCGGTGCCGGTTCGAAATTCGACCTCGAGCAGGCCGAGACCAATTTCGCCGACCTGACGAGCCAGCTCGCGGCGGCGAAGAGCAATGAACTGCAGGCGCGCGCCGGCGAGGCGCAGGCGGTGGCCGGCCAGGGCGAGGTGCAGAGCAAGCTCGGTGCGACCGTCAAAGGCGAGTTCGCGCAGGTTGCGCAGATCCGCGCCCAGCTCGAGAACGCGAAGTGGGAGCTGGAGCAGACGACGACAAAGTCGCCGTGCGACTGCTACGTCGTCAACCTGCAGATCCGCCCCGGCGGCTTCGTCGCCGGGCTGCCGCTGAATCCCGTTCTCACGCTGGTCGAGAGCACGGGCAGCGTCGTCGCGCTCTTCAGCCAGAACGAACTGCACCAGGTGGAGCCGGGCAACGAGGCCGAGTTCGCCTTGCAGACGATTCCCGGGCGCATCATCAAGGCCAAGGTCGACTCGGTCATCTGGGCCTCGGGCGCGGGACAGGTGCAGGCCACCGGGACGCTGCCGATGACCGGCGTGCTGACCGCGCCACCGCAGCGCTTCGCCGTCAAGTTCGACATCGCCGACAAGGACAAGGAACTCTTCCTCGCGGCCGGCGCCGCGGGCGCGGCGGCGATATACACCGAGCACGCGGAGTTCCTGCACATCATCCGCAAGGTGATCCTGCGCGTCGGCTCGTACCTGAACTACCTCGTGCTGAAGCTGCA
>DAOMFL010000133.1:0-6747 GCA_035429805.1 Burkholderiaceae bacterium | reverse complement strand
CGCGCCACGTCGAGACCGGCCAGCCGATGCCCGACGAACTGATCGCGCGGCTGGAACAGGCGCGGCGCTTCAACCAGGGCTTCGAGACCGTCGAGTACACCGCCTGCGCGCTGGTCGACATGGCGCTGCATTCGCGCGATCCGGCCGGGATGGACATCACGACTTTCGAGCGCGAAGAACTGGCGCGCATCGGCATGCCGCGCGAAATCGTGATGCGGCACCGCCTGCCGCATTTCCTGCACCTGTTCTCCAGCTCGGGCTACGCCGCCGGGTACTACGTGTACATGTGGGCCGAAGTACTCGACGCTGACGGTTACGACGCCTTCCTCGAGGCCGGCAACCCGTTCGATCCGGCCGTGGCCGAGCGGCTGCGGCAGTACGTCTACTCGGCCGGCAACACGCTGGAGCCGGGTGCGGCGTTCCGCGCGTTCCGCGGCCGCGATCCGAAGGTCGGGCCGATGCTCTCCAAGCGCGGACTCGCGGGTGCCATCGCCTGAGTCGGGCGCCGAGCTGGGCTTTCGCAGCGAACTGATCTTCCACCGCGCCGACGGCTCGGTGGAGGACCTGCGAAAGGTGTACGGCTGCCGCGTGATCCGCACACCGTCGAACCCGACGTTCTTCTGGGGGAACTATCTGCTGTTCGACCGCGCACCGCGTGCGGGCGATGTGCCGCGCTGGGAAGGGCTCTTCGAGCGACTGATCGCGAACGGACAGCCGGAGTCGGCACACCGCGCCTTCGGCTGGATCGAGGATGCGCCTGGCGAGATCGACGGATTCCTTACGGCCGGCTACCGGCGCAACGACACCGTCATCATGCAGAGCGAGCGCACTCCGGACGTCCCCGCTCCGACGATCGAGGCCACACTGCGGCCGCTCATGCTCGACGGCGACCGCGCCGAACGCGAGTGGACAGCGCTCATCGAACTGCACATCGCGACGCGCAGCGCCGAGTTCACCGCGGAGGCCTACCGGCCGTACGCGCGTCGCAGCGCGGAGCGCTGGCGGGCACTGGCGCGCGCCGGGCAGGGCGGCTGGTTCGGCGCGTTTGTGCCGGGCGCCGATGGCACGCCGCAACTCGCTGCGGCGCTCGGGCTGTACGCCGAGCGCGAACCGGAAGAGGGCGAACGGATCGCGCGCTTCCAGGCGGTGATGACCGACGCGCGCTATCGCCGCCGCGGACTGTGCCGCGCACTGATCGCCACTTCGATGCGCCTTGTGCGCTCGGCGCAGGGCGCTGACCGCTTCGTCATCGTGGCCGCCGCCGGCGAGATGCCCGAGCAGCTCTACGCGAGCGTCGGCTTCGCGGCTGCCGGCATGCAGCGCGGCGTGCAATACAAGGGGTACTAGCGCCCTGCGTCGATGCGCCGCGCTCCTGGGCTCAAGGCGCGCACTCCTGTGACGACGCAGCAACGTGCCGCCGCTCGCCCTCCGTGTCGGTCAGCGTCTGCAGGAACGCCACGAGGTCGGCGACGTCAGCGTCGCTCGGCGCAGGAGCTCCAGGAGTGTGGCCGACGGCATGCTGCCGGATCGCGTCGGCGAGAGATTCAACACGACCGTTGTGCATGTACGGCGCAGTCACGGCAACGTTTCGCAGGCTCGGCGTCCGGAAGCCGGCCTCACTTGCGCGATCGTCGAGATCTGCCAATGTGGCATGCCGCCGCGGCGCATCGCTGTAGGGGCCCGACAGGTTGTAGCGGCTCGCGATCAGCAGGCGCGCGCCCTCAACACGGCCACGGTCCAGCGGCGTCGGCGCGATCGGCGGCGGCGCGCCGGTGGCGTGAAAATCGTGGTCCGAGAAGTTCGGACCGTTGTGACAGTCGATGCAGCCGGCGCGCCCGACAAAGAGCTTCAGTCCGCGTTGTGCCGAAGCGGGATACTCGACCGGCGAGACGTGGCCGCGCGCCAGTGCATCGCGAAAGTCGTCAAATGGCGTCCGGCCGGTTTGCAAGGTTTCTAGAAAGGCTGCGAGTGCCTTGCCGACGTTGACCAGGGTGCGCTCGTCGTCGCCGGTCGGCGGCACGCCAAAGACACTGCGGTAGCAGCGGGCCAGCATCTCGTCGCGGCGAAACAGCCGCGCCACGCTGCCAGCACTGCCGTCGAATTCGCGCGGGTCCAGGATCGGCCGCAGGCTCGCCATCCACAGGCTGTCGCTCGATCCGCCCCAGCCGTACCAGCGCTGCAGCCGGAGGTTCGCCAGCGCGATCGTGTTGCGTTCGAGGTCGGCCAGTCCGTGCGCGCGCGGTTTGAGATCGGCAAATGCGCGATCCGGCGCATGGCAGCTGACGCAGGCGACGTACCCGACCGGCGACATGCGCGGATCGAAGAACAGCCGCCGCCCGAGGTCGATGGCGCGTGGGTTGCCCGAGACCCGGTTGCTCGGGTCCCGTGTGATCGCCGGTGGCCAGGGGCCGAGCGCGACGATGCGGCTTCGCTCGGCATCGCTGAAGATGACTGCCGTGTCGGCGGCGGGCGCGGCGAACAAGCCGAGCAGCAGGCTCGTCACCACCAGGCCACCGGCGCGCCGCATCCACATGTCGAACCCCGCACCGCGCCGCGTCAGCGGCGCTGTCGCCGATGCTACGCGCCGCCACTCACATCGGCACGCCGTCGACTGCTCACGGGGCTCGCGCGAGAAACCGGCCGAGGCGCGCGACGCCGTCGTCGAGCAGCGGCTCGGACGCGGCAAAGCACCAGCGCAGGTATCCCTCGCCCTCGGGGCCGAATGCGACCCCCGGGGCGATGCCGAGGCCGGCGTCCGCGACCAGGCGCTTGGCGAAGGCAAGGCTGTCGTCGCTGCGTCCGGCAATGCGGAAGAAGAGATACATCGCTCCCGGCGGCGGAGCAACCTCGACGCCCGGCAGCTGCGCGAGTCCGCGCACCAGCAGGTCACGCGAGGCCCGCAGCCGCGCCACTGTTTCGGTGACCAGCGCATGGCCGTCGCGCACCGCGGCGATGCCGGCCCGCTGCACGAAGGTCGGTGCGCACGATGTGTTGAACTCGATCACCTTGCCGATCTGCGTGACGAACGCCGTGGGGGCGATCAGCCAGCCGAGCCGCCAGCCGGTCATCGTCCAGCTCTTCGAAAACGTGTTGGCGCTGATGACGCGATCCTCGTCGTCGATCTGCGCGAGCACTCCGGGTGCGTGACCGTCTGTCGTCAGTGCAGGCTCGTACACGAGCCGCTCGTAGGCGTCGTCGCTCACCAGCCAGATGCCGTGGCGACGGCAGTGCGCGAGCAGCGTGTCCCAGTCGCGCTGCGGCATGGTCCAGCCGGTCGGGTTGTTCGGCGAATTGACGAGCACGAGGCGCGTCTGCGGGGTGGCGGCATCGAGCAGCCGCTGCAGGTCGAGCGTCCACTGGCCAGCCTCGCATTCGAGTGCAACCCGCACGACGTTCGCGCTCATGATGCGCGGCATCGACGTGAGGTTCGGCCACACCGGGGTGACGACGACGACGCGGTCGCCGGGGTCGATCAGCGCCTGATCGACCAGCGCCAGCGCATGCACGCCGGCGCTGGTCACCGCGATGCGGTCGGAGCTGATCGGCGTACGCGGATGGTGCAGGCGCGTGCAGTAGTCCGCCAGCGCCTCGCGCAGTTCGATGATGCCGAGGTTGTGGTTGTAAAAGGTCTCGCCGGCGTCGAGCGAAGCCTTGGCCGCGTCGCGGATAAATTCCGGCGTGACGTGGTCGCCCTCGCCGAACCAGAACTTCAGCACGTCGGGACGGCCAAGGCCGGCGTTGGCGACTTCGCGGATGCGCGAGGCCGGCAGTTCGAGCGGTGTGGGACGGATCATCGGCCGATTATCGCAATCGGGCCTCAGTGCCGTTGGAAGCCGCCGGTTGGCCATTGGCGTGCACTCGTTTACGCTCGCGCCCCGATGTCGACCTCAACCAGTTCACGCGTGGTCTCGCTGATCGGAGCGCCGACCGATGTCGGCGCCAGCATGCGCGGCGCGAGCATGGGGCCGGAAGCGCTGCGGGTAGCCGAGATCAAGCCGATGCTGGAGCGGCACGGCCTGCAGGTGATCGACCAGGGCAATCTTGCCGGTCCGCCGAATCCCTGGCAGCCGGCGGTCGAAGGTTATCGTCACCTCGACGAGGTGATCGCCTGGAACCGCCTCGTGCACGACGCGGTCGGCGCCGAACTTGCGGCCGGCCGGCTGCCGCTCCTGCTGGGTGGTGATCATTGCCTTGCGATCGGCAGCATCAGCGCGGTGGCCCGCCACTGCCGCCAGCAGGGCAAGCGGCTCCGCATACTCTGGCTCGACGCGCATGCCGACTTCAACACGAACCGGCTGACGCCGAGCGGCAATCTGCACGGCATGCCGGTGGCGTGCCTGTGCGGGTACGGCCCGCAGGCGCTGGTCGAGATGGGGGGAACCTCACGCGCGGTCGAGCCGCGCTGGATCCGGCAGATCGGCATCCGCAGCGTCGACGCCGGCGAGAAGCGCTTCGTGCACGAGGCCGGGCTCGAGGACTTCGACATGCGGTTCATCGACGAACTCGGCATGCGCCACGCGATGGAACTCGCGCTGGCGACGATGGACCCCGGCACGCACCTTCATGTCAGCTTCGATGTCGACTTCCTCGATCCGGAAATTGCACCGGGCGTGGGTACGACGGTGCCTGGCGGGCCGACCTACCGTGAGGCGCAGCTGTGCATGGAGATGATCGCCGACAGCGGCCGCCTGGGGTCCCTCGACGTGATGGAGCTCAATCCCGCGTTCGACGTGCAGAACAAGACGGCGCGGCTGACGGTCGACCTCATCGAGAGCCTGTTCGGCAAGAGCACGCTGATGCGGCCCGTGGGCCGCTGACGTCTCCGCGCCGGCGGCGCGGCGCCTACTTGACCAGCGTGTTGATCTCGATGATCGGCAGCAGCACGGCCATGACGATCAGCATCACGACCACGCCCATCGTCAGGATCAGGATCGGTTCGAGCAGCGACGTGAAGTAAAGCGCCCTGCGCTCCGCTTCGCGCGAGTGGATGTCGGCGGCGCGGCCGAGCATCTCCGGCAGTTTGCCGGTCGCTTCGCCCGACGCGATCAGGTGGATCAGGACCGGCGGGAAGAGCTTCACATGGCCGGGCTTCTTCTCTTCGTCGGCGTCGGCGCGCAATGCCTTCGCGAGCGAAAAGCCCTCGCGTACGCGCTGCACGGCATCCATCACGCGGCCGCGCATCGCAAGGTTGGTAATCGTCTCGCCGGCCGCCTGCAGCGAGCGCAGCATCGGCACGCCGGAGCCGACCAGGATCGCCAGCGTGGAGGCGAACCGCGCGGTATTGATCGATCGCGACAGCACGCCGAACACCGGCATCGTGAGGATGCGCTGGTGCCAGCGCAGCCGCACCGCAGGCACGCGCAGCGCTCGTCGCCACAGGAAGACGGCGATGACGATCGCAACGGCCACGATCCAGCCGTAATTGCGCACGAAGTCCGACAGCGCGATCAGCGCCGTCGTCAGGAACGGCAGCTTCTGCTTGGTGTTGGCGAACACCTGCACGACCTGCGGCACGACGTAAGTCAGGAGGCCGATGACGACGAGCAGCGCCACCAGCGTGACAATCGCCGGATAGACGAACGCGAGCGTGATCTTCTGCTGCAGCCGAGCGCGTTCCTCGATGTAATCGGCGAGGCTGCCGAGCACCGAGCCCAGCTTGCCGGACTCTTCGCCCGCGGCGATCAGCGCGCGATAGATCTCCGGGAACTGGCGTGGGTGCCGCGCCAGCGCCCGGGAGAGCGAGGTGCCGGACAGCACGTCGGTGCGGATCGCGGCCATGAGCTCGCGCACCTGCTGCTTCTCGCTCTGCTCGACCATGACGGTCAGCGCATCGGCGACCGGCAGCTGTGCTCCCAGCAGCGAGGCGAGCTGACGCGTGATGACCGCGAGTTCCGTCTGCGACAGGCGCCGGCCAATCCGCAACGACGACAGGCCGGCCGCGCTCGCGTCCTCGTCGAAGACCGGCTCGACCGTGAGCGGGATCAGTCCGCGTCCGCGCAGCAGCTGGCGCGCGATCCGGGCGCTGTCCGCCTCGAGTACCCCGGTCTGCTCTTTGCCTGATGTGTCCGCCGCGGCGAACCTGAATGCAGCCAATCAGCCCTCTTTGCCTTTGTGCTCGCGCCGGGCGCCCGGCCGCCCGAAGCCCGGCGCGCTAACCAGAACGCAGCGAGTGCACGTGCGATGCGAAGCATCGCGTACACGAGCTTCGAATCATTCGCGGGTGACGCGCAGCGCTTCCTCTTGCGAGGTCACGCCGCTCACGACCCAGCGCTGCGCATCCTGGCGCATGTTCACCATGCCGCCCCGCTCGGCGATGCGGCGTACGTCGGCATCGTTCGCGCCCTGGTGGATCAGCATGCGCATCTCGTCGTCGACGATCAGCAGCTCGTAGATGCCGGTCCGACCGACGTAGCCGGTATTGCCGCAGTTGTCGCAGCCCACGGCACGCCATGGACCGGCTGGGCTGTCCTGCACGCGGCATTTGGGGCAGAGCTTGCGCACCAGCCGCTGACCCATGACGCCCAGCAGCGAGGACGACAGCAGGAACGGCTCGATGCCCATGTCGATCAGGCGCGTGACCGCGCTCGCCGAGTCGTTCGTGTGCAGCGTCGCCAGCACCAGGTGACCGGTCAGCGATGCCTGCACCGCGATCTGCGCGGTCTCGAGGTCGCGGATTTCGCCGATCATCACGACGTCCGGGTCCTGGCGCAGGATCGCACGCAGCGCCTTGGCGAACGTCATCTCGAT
>DAOMFL010000132.1:0-6790 GCA_035429805.1 Burkholderiaceae bacterium | reverse complement strand
CCTAGCCGCATGGACTCCACCCCATTTTCCAGGCGGCGCCGCGACACCCTCAAAGCCGTCGCCCTGGCCCCGCTGGGTCTGCATGCCGCCGAGTCGTCTTCGCAGGAGGCGACCAAGATCCTGCGCTATCCGTTCGAGGTCGCCGAAAGCGGCTTCGATCCAGCGCAGATCGTCGACCTGTACTCGCGCATCGTCACCGGCCACATCTTCGAGGCCCCGTACCGTTACGACCATCTCGCGCGACCGTTCAAGATCCGGCCGTGCACCGCAGCGGCGATGCCGGAGATCTCCGACGACTTTCGCACCTACGTGATCCGGCTGCAGCACGGCATCCTCTTCCAGGACGATCCCGTCTTCAAGGGCCGGCCGCGCGAGATGGTGGCTGACGACTACGTCTATGCCCTCAAGCGGTTCTTCGATCCGCGCTGGAAGTCGCCCGCCTACGCATCGCTCGCGGACCTGCGCATCGTCGGCATGGCTGCCTTGCGCGAACGCGCACTGAAGGACAAGTCGCCCTTCGACTACGACACGCCCGTCGAGGGCCTGCGCGCTCTTGACCGGTACACGCTGCAGGTGAAGTTCGAACGGCCGACGCCACGTGCCCTCCTCACTTTCGCTGCCTCGGACCTCTACGGCGCGGTCGCGCGCGAGGTCGTGGAAGCCTACGGCGACCGGATCATGGAGAAGCCGGTCGGCACCGGGCCGTTTCGCCTCACGGAGTGGCGACGCTCGTCGAAGCTCGTGCTGGAGCGCAACCCGACCTATCGCGAGGTCCGCTACGACGCCGAGCCCAATGCGGACGACACCGAAGGACAGGCACTGCTGGCGAAATTCCGGGGCCGCCGGTTGCCGATGATCGACCGGGTCGTGATATCGATCATCGACGAAGTGCAGCCGCGCTGGCTGTCGTTTCTGAACCAGCAGCAGGACCTGCTTTATCAACTGCCGTTCGACTTCGTCAACATTGCCGCTCCGAACGGCAAACTCGCACCGAACCTGGCGCGCCAGGGCGTGCAGATGTGGCGCACACTGGCCTCGGACGTGACGCTGATCTACTTCAACATGCAGGACCCGGTCGTCGGCGGCTACGAGCCGGAGAAGGTCGCGCTGCGCCGCGCGATCGGACTCGGCATCAACATCGACCAGGAGATCCGGCTCTACTGGCGCGGACAGGCGGTTCCGGCGCAATCGGCGCTGGTGCCCAACACCGTCGGCTATTCCGCCGCATATCGCTCCGAAAATGGCGAGTACGACCCGGCACGGGCGAAGGCACTGCTCGACACCTTCGGCTACATCGATCGCGACGGCGACGGCTGGCGCGAACGCCCCGACGGCAGTCCGCTCGTGCTGGAGTGGGCGACGACGCCCGACCAGCGCGCGCGCCAGCGCGACGAGCTGCGGCGCAAGGACCTCACGGAACTGGGAATCAAGGTGGACTTCCGCGCCGCCAAGTGGCCGGAAAACCTGCGCAGCGCACGCGCAGGCAAGCTGCAGGTCTGGAACCTCGGCGGGTCCGCGGCCTCACCCGACGGTCAGGAGTCCCTCGATCGCGCCGCGACGATACATTCCGGCGGCCAGAACCTCGCACGCTTTTCGAACAAGCAGTTCGACTCGATCTACGAGCAGCTGCGCACGCTGCCGGACGGGCCCGAGCGCGAGGCACTGTTCGCGGAGGCGAAACGGCTGATGACGGTGTACGCCCCGTACAAGTTCGGCATCCATCGCATCCTGACCGACCTGGCCTGGCCATGGGTGGAAGGCTACCGGCGTCCGGTGTTCTGGCTCGACTGGTGGCAGTACATCGACATCGACGCGGCGGCGCAGGCGAAGGCCATGAAATGAGGCGGCGCGAACTGCTCCAGGCTGCGGCACTGAGCGTGCTGCCGGGCGCGCTCGTCGCGTCGGATGCGCCGGCGGGCGCGCGGCCGAAGACATTTCGCTGGGCATTCGTAGCCGCGGAAACCGGCTTCGACCCGGCGCAGATCTCCGATCTGTACTCGAACTACGTCGTCTCGAATGTCTTCGAGCCCCCGCTTCAGTACGACTACCTCGCGCGGCCGGCGAAGATCAGACCGCGGACCGCGGAAGCGATGCCGCAGATCTCAGCCGACTACCGGACGATCACCGTCCGGATCAGGCCGGGCATCCTGTTCCAGGACGACCCCGCATTCAACGGCAAGCCGCGTGAGCTGACAGCGCACGACTACGTCTACTCGCTGAAGCGCGTCGCGGATCCGCGCTGGAAGAGCCCGTCGTGGGGAACGATTGAACCGACTCAGGTCCTCGGCCTCGCCGAGGCGCGTAAGGCGGCGCAATCGAGCGGGCGGTTCGACTACGACGCCGAGATCGAGGGCGTGCGCGCGCTCGACCGGTACACGCTGCAGATCCGCCTTGCCGAACCGAACCCGCGCTTCTACGAGAACCTCACCGACGCGCGCATCTTCGGCGCCGTCGCGCGCGAAGTCGTCGAAGCGCACCCCGACGACATCATGGCGCACCCCGTCGGCACCGGGCCGTTCCGGCTCGCCCAGTGGAAGCGCTCTTCGCGCATCGTGCTCGAACGCAACCCGACGTTCCGGGAGGAGGTCTTCGACGCCGAACCGCCACCGGACGATGTCGCCGGACAGGCGCTTCTGAAGCGGCTCAAGGGCCGCCGCCTGCCGATGATCGACCGCGTGGAGCTGTCGATCATCGAGGAAAGCCAGCCGCGCTGGCTGGCGTTCCTCAACGGCGAGCAGGACGCCGTCAACGTCCCGACCGAATTCCTCGGCCTCGCGGCGCCGGGGGGAAGGATCGCACCTTCGCTCGAAAAGCAGGGCATCGAGCTCGAGCGCATGCTCAACCCGGACATCGTCGCGACCTACTTCAGCATGGACGACCCGGTGGTCGGCGGCTACACACCGGAGAAGATCGCACTGCGACGCGCGATCGCACTCGGCTACAACACCGACGAGGAGATCCGGTTGATCCGCAAAGGATCGATGAAGGTCGCGCAATCCCATGTGCCGCCGCTGACGAGCGGCTACGACGAGTCGTTCGTCAGCGAAATGGGCGAGTTCGACCGCGTCCGCGCCCGTGCGCTGCTCGACACCTATGGCTACGTCGACCGCGACGGCGACGGCTGGCGCGAGCAGCCCGACGGATCGCCGCTCACCATCCGCTTCGCCACGCAGACGAGCCAGCTCGACCGCGCCTTCAACGAGATGTGGAAGCGCCAGCTCGACGCGATCGGGATCCGGGTCGTGTTCGAGGTGAACCAGTGGCCGGAGAACATGAAGAACGCCCGGGTCGGCAAGCTGCCGGTCTGGTCACTTGGATGGTCGGCCACCGCGGCGGACTCGGATTCGTTCCTCGCGCTCGGCTGGAGCAAGGGCTTCGGCTCGACGAACTTCGCCCGCTTCGTCAATGCCGCGTACGACGATCTCTATGACATGCAGCGCCAGATGCCTGATGGCCCCGAGCGCAATGCCGTGATCCGCGAAATGAAGCGGCTGATGATCGTGTACATGCCATACAAGCTGCACGGGCACCGCTATATCAACGACGTGACGCAGCCTTGGCTGATCGGCTATCGGCGCCATCCATTTTCGCGCGACTTCTTCAAGTACCTCGACATCGACGAGACTCGACGGGCATCGTCGCAGTGAGATCCAATGCGACGCCGCGACATGCTGCTCACACCCGCGGCTGCCCTTGCGGCGGCCGCGCCGGCGCGCGCCACCGCCAGCATGAAGACGCTGCGCGTGGCGTTCCCGATCGCGGAAACCGGCTTCGACCCGGCGCAGGTGCAGGACCTCTATTCGCGCACGGTCATCGGCCACATCCTCGACGCGCCGCTCGAGTTCGACTACATGGCGCGGCCGGCGCGGCTGCGCGTCAGCACGCTGGTGGCGATGCCCGATGTGTCGGCGGATTTGCGCACGTTCACGTTCCGGCTGCGTCCGGGCATCCTCTTCCAGGACGACGCCGCGTTCGGGGGTCAGCCCCGCGAACTTGTGGCCGCCGACTACGTGTACTCGTGGAAGCGCATCTACGACCCGCGCTGGAAGAGCCCGATGCTGTTCGTGCTCGAGAACAGCAAGGTGCTCGGCCTGACGGAAATGCGGGCCGCCGCGCTCAGGTCGAAGCGCCCATTTGACTACGACATCCCGGTCGAGGGACTGCAGGTGCTCGACCGGTACGCCTTCCGCGTGCGGCTGGCAGAGCCCAACCCACGAATGATCTACAACTTCGCCGACGCGTCGCTGTTCGGCGCCATCGCGCGCGAGGTCGTCGAAGCCTACGGTGATGACATCATGGCGCACCCGGTCGGCACCGGTCCGTTCCGGCTGGCCGCCTGGACGCGTTCATCGCGCATCGTGCTCGAACGCAATCCGACCTATCGCGACGAGCGATACGACGTCGTCGTCGGACCTGAGGCCCCCGCACTGGCCGTCGAAGCCAGCCGGCTGCAGGGGCGCCGGCTGCCCCTGGTCGACCGCGTGGAGATCGCCATCATCGAGGAGTCACAGCCGCGCTGGCTTGCGTTCCTGCAGGGCCAGCTGGACATCCTCAACCCGGTGCCGGTGGACCTGACGCGTGTGGCCGCTCCCAACGGCCGACTGGCGCCCTTCCTCGAGCGCAAGCGTGTCAAGGGCACGTTCACGCCGATGTCCGACGTCATGCTCAGCTACTTCAACATGGAACACCCGCTCATCGGCGGCTACACAGCGGAAAAGGTGGCGCTGCGCCGCGCGATCGCGCTCGGCTTCGACGGCCGGCAGTACATCCGCCATATCTTCAGCGGCTTCGGCGTGCCGGCGGAGTCGCCGTTCTGCCCGGGC
This sequence comes from Burkholderiaceae bacterium, assembly GCA_035429805.1. Lineage (GTDB taxonomy): Bacteria > Pseudomonadota > Gammaproteobacteria > Burkholderiales > Burkholderiaceae_F > JALORV01. The sequence continues at coordinate 1,967 of DAOMFL010000132.1, read as the reverse complement.
ACCTGGGGCTACGACCCGGCCTTCCGCACGCCGATGTCTGAGTACAACCCGGCGCGCGCGCGTGCGCTGCTCGACACCTACGGCTACGTCGACCGCAACGGCGACGGCTGGCGCGAGACGCCACAGGGCGCGGCGCTTACGCTCGAAATCGCTTCAACCAGCACGCAGCGTGACCGCAGCCAGAACGAGCTCTGGACGAAGTTCATGAATGCCCTGAACCTGCGCACTTCGTTCCGCATCGCGCAGTGGCCCGAACTGGTCAAGCAGTCGACGGCGGGACAGCTGATGATCTGGGGCTATGGCTGGCAGCTGGGACAACCGGACAGCGACACGATGTTCGGCATGGCTTACGGCGGCAACATGGAATCGATCAACGACGCACGCTTCGACCTGAAGGTCTACAACCGCCTGTTCGAGCAGCAGCGCGTGCTGCCCGACGGACCGGAACGCCTGTCGCTCCTGCACGAAGCGAGCCGCCTGCTCGCGGCCTACATGCCCTACCTGCTGCACATGCACAGCGTCTACGTCGACCTGTGCCAGCCCTGGGTCATGAGCTATCGCCGCCATCCCTTCACGAGCCGAATCTGGGCCTGTGTCGACGTGGCCGACGAGCGGCAGGAGTTGGGGCGCGCCTGATGCTGGCCCGCATGCTCCGCACCGGCGCCGCCCTCGAACTGCTGGCGGCGTTCACGCTCGGCGCCGCCTTGCTTCACCTCGACGTTCCGGCCTGGCTGGCCGTCGCGCTGGCGGCAATGCTCCCCTTTGCGGTGCACGGTGTGCCGCTCGCCATCGAGTTCGTCACCGGAGCGTTGATGGACCGCCGACCCGTAGCGCGCCTCGGCCCGGCCGCGCTCGCGCGCGTGTGGGCGCGTGAAACCTGGCGCTCGTTCGTCGTCTTCAACATCGACCAGCCCTGGCGCGCCGGCTTTCCCGAGCGGACGCTGCAGCACGATCCCGCGCGCCCGGCGGTACTGCTGGTGCACGGCTACATGTGCAATCGCGCCACCTGGCGCCCCTGGCTGATGGACGGCCTGCCGCGGACGTGGAACGTCGCGACCGTGAACCTCGAGCCGGTGTTCGGCCCGATCGCCCACTATGGCGATGTCATCCACGCCGGCATCGAACGCCTGCGCTCGGCGAGCGGTGCGGAGCGCGTCACCGTCGTCTGCCACAGCATGGGCGGCCTCGCGATCCGCGCCTACCTGCGGTCTCATGGCCACCGCGCCGTGCAGCGCGTCGTCACGATCGACACGCCGCACCGCGGCACGCTGTTTGCACGGCTCGGGCGCGGCGCGAACGCGCGCCAGATGCGACGCGCCAGCGAGTTCGTCCAGGAACTGGCACGCGACCCGGAGCCCCTCGACTTCGTCTGCATTGCCAGCCAGCACGACAACCTGATCGTCCCGCGCGACCACCAGATCCTGCCGGGACTGGAAGCGGTCTGGTTCGAGCGCGTCGGCCACCTGAGCATGACCGACGACCCGGCGGTGCTGAAGAAAGTGATCGAGATCGTGGAAAGGTAATCGCCGCTCACTTACGCGCCCTGCGGGCGCACGTGAGCTCGCGGCGGAACGCCTGCTTCGCAGGCGCTTTGTTCGTGTCGGCTGCACTCCGGAACGGCCGCGCGCTCCGCCGACCAACAATCGCACGGCGCTCTCCGTGCCCCTCTCGCCAAGCGAGAGGGTCGAAGGCACTCCTCCCTACGCCCTCCTCGCCTGGCGAGGAGGGAAAGGCAATCCCGGCACTGCGACGTGCGTCGCGGGGCGGAGTGCGTGGAGTTCTGCTTCGGTGGAGCGCGCGGCCGCTCCGGAGCGGAACCAACTGATCAGTCCTGAGCGGTTCGCGTGATGCGCGAACCGTGCCGGAGCAGGTGCACGTGCATCGGCGAAGCCGATGCGTACACCTGCGACGTCTAGAAGTGGATCCCCCGCATCAGATTCGCAAACGCGATCTGGTCTGCGCTCGGC
>DAOMFL010000131.1:0-6796 GCA_035429805.1 Burkholderiaceae bacterium | reverse complement strand
ACATGTCGATCGGCTCCATCAGCGATTCCTTGGCCATCAGCATCGCCTTCTCGGCGGTGCCGCCGATGCCGATGCCGAGCATGCCCGGCGGGCACCAGCCCGCGCCCATCGTCGGTACCGTTTTCAGCACCCAGTCGACGATCGAGTCGCTCGGATTCAGCATCACGAACTTGCTCTTGTTCTCCGAGCCACCGCCCTTGGCCGCGACCATGACGTCGATCTTGTTGCCCGGCACGATCTGCACGTTGACGACGGCCGGCGTGTTGTCCTTCGTGTTCTTGCGGCCGAACTCCGGCGGGTCGACGACCGAGGCGCGCAGCACATTGTCCGGATTGAGGTAGCCGCGGCGCACGCCCTCGTTGACGGCATCCTCGAGCGATCCGGTGAAACCCTCCCAGCGCACGTCCATGCCGACCTTCAGGAACACGTTGACGATGCCGGTGTCCTGGCAGATCGGACGATGGCCCTCGGCGCACATGCGCGAGTTGGTCAGTATCTGGGCAATGGCGTCTTTCGCCGCCGGACTCTGCTCGGCCTCGTAGGCCGAAGCGAGGTGGCTGATGTAATCGGCGGGGTGGTAGTAGCTGATGAACTGCAGCGCGGCCGCGATGCTCTCGACGAGATCGGACTGGCGGATGGTCGTCATGAAAACCTCAGAGTCGGTTAAGCCGGCCGGGCCCGTGAATTGGCACTTCGATCGCAGGCCGATCACGCGCCCCGGAAGGGATAGTCGAAACCAGGTACGGGCGGGTGGCGGCGATCCGCTTTACCTCATGCAGGGACATCGTCCTGCCGCCGCAGAAGACTTCGTCCGTGGCCGGCCCGGTTCGGGGTTGCAGCTTATCCCCATGCCGGCGGCCAGCCGTTTGACATTGAGCACATTTGCGCCGAAGCGCGGCCAGCCGCAGCTTCCGGGAAGAGTCCCGGCCACGGCGACCTGCCGAGGGTTTTGCCGGGTGACATGGAACCGATCCTGGGCTTGAGTTGGCGCCGGGTGTCACCACATCTGCGCTGTGTTCGGCACGTGGCAGCGCAAATTATTGATTGCCAAGGGTAATCCCGGGGCGGCTGCAGCGTGTCCGAGGACGGGGCCTGAAGTGTGGAATACGCGGCCAATTGGCTAGACTTCGTGCAGTCTTGAAACCCAACTCAACGGAGAACCTATGAAACGTATCGCTCTGTTCGTGCTGACGAACCTTGCGATCATGATCGTGCTGATGCTGTTCCTGACCGTCATTTCCGCGGTGTTCGGCATCAACTTCAACCTCGGGGGCCGCACGCTCGATGTCGGCGCGCTCGCGGTGTTTTCGCTGGTCGTGGGCTTCACCGGGGCCTTCATTTCGCTGCTGATGTCGAAGTCGATGGCGAAGTGGAGCACCGGCGCGCAGGTGATCCGCCAACCGTCCAACGCCATGGAGTCCTGGCTGGTCGACACCGTGCGCCGCCACGCCGAGAAGGCGGGCATCGGCATGCCGGAAGTCGCGGTCTACGACGGCGACGCCAATGCCTTCGCGACCGGCGCCTTTAGGAATTCGGCGCTGGTCGCCGTCTCGACCGGGCTGCTGCAGTCGATGAGCAAGGAAGAGGTCGAGGCCGTGCTCGCGCACGAGATCTCGCACGTCGCCAACGGCGACATGGTCACCATGACACTGCTGCAGGGCGTGATGAACACCTTCGTTGTGTTCCTGTCGCGCGTGATCGGCTACTTCGTCGATCGCGTCCTGTTGCGCAACGAAAGCGATGCGCCGGGCATCGGCTACTTCCTGACGACGATCGTGCTCGACATCGCGCTGGGCTTCCTCGCCGCCATCATCGTGGCGTGGTTCTCGCGCCGGCGCGAATTCCGTGCCGACGCCGGCTCGGTCGCGCTGATGGGTTCGAACCGGCCGATGATCAACGCTCTCGCCCGCCTGGGCGGCTTGCAGCCGGGCGTGCTGCCGCAGCAGGTGCAGACGATGGGCATTTCCGGCGCGAGCGGCATGATGGCGCTCTTTTCGTCCCATCCGCCGATCGAGCAGCGCATCGCGGCGCTGCAGGCTGCGCGCTGAACCTGCTGTCTTCAATGCCGACGGCCGGGGTCTCCCGGCCGTTCTTTTTCGTGCCGGCATTTCAGCCCAACGAACGTTTCGCGTGACAATGGGCGACGTTTTCGGGGAGGTGCCGGTGGAGGCGGTCAAGGTCGGGCATCACGTGTCGCTCGGACGGTGGGAACCCGTCATCGAAGTGCTCGTTGTGCTCAACCTGGTCGCACTGGCCTTCGAGACGCTGCCTGACCTGTCGCGTTTCTGGCACGACACCTTGTGGTCGTTCGAGGTGTTCTGCGCGGCGGTCTACACGATTGAATACGGCGTCCGCCTGTACCTCGCCCGGCCGCGATGGAAATATGTCGCGTCGTTCTACGGGATCATTGACCTGCTGGCGATCCTGCCGTTCTGGCTGATGTCGGCCTTCAATCTGCAGGCGGTCAGGGCGTTCCGGCTGCTGAGGCTGCTGCGCCTCTTCAAGCTGGTCCGTTACACGAACGCAGTCCACCGCTTCCGCCGGGCGTTCGCGATCGCGCGCGATGACCTGGTTCTGTTCGGCGTCATCGCGTTGATCGTGCTGTACCTCTCGGCGATCGGCATTTACAGCTTCGAGCACGATGCCCAGCCGGACAAGTTCACGTCGGTCTTCGACAGCCTGTGGTGGGCGGTCGCCACGCTGACCACGGTGGGCTACGGTGACATCTATCCGATCACCCCGGGCGGCCGGCTCTTCACCTTCGTCGTGCTGGTGCTCGGGCTGGGGGTGATCGCAGTGCCCTCTGGCCTGCTGGCCTCGGCGTTGTCACGCGTGCGCGCCGAGGAGGTGGCGCAGCACGAAGCCGCGGCTGAAAGGGCGCAGGAGCGCCAGTGGTCCGACTAATGAACCCGATGCTCCGCGACGCGTCGATTGGCTTCGACCGCCATGAGCCACGCGAGGGCGGCTGCGGTGATGCCGAGCGCGACGGTCGCCGCTTCCCAGAAGCCCGGCGCGCCGCGGGGTGCTCCCCAGGGCGTGCCGCGAAATGCGAGCCATGTGCCTCCACCAAGGCCCAGCCCCCACAGCGCGACGCCGTAGATGATCATCGGCCAGAAGGTCTGCCGGTAGCCGCGTAGAACGAAGCTGCCCATGCCCTGGGCCGCATCGAAGACATGGAAGAGGGCGGCGGTGCCCAGCAGCGACAGTGCCATCGTCTCGACCGCGGCGTCGGTCGTATAAAGGCGGACGATCGGCTCCCGCAGCTGCCACAGGAGTGTTGCGGCGACCACGGCGACGACGAGCGCCAGGCGGACACCGCGCGCGGTCACACTGCGCGCCGCGTGAGGCGAACCGCTGCCAAGGGACTGCGCCACCAGCACGCTGGTCGAAATGCCCAGCGACAGCGGCAGCATGAACAGCAGCGCAATGAGGTTGGCGACGATCTGGTGGCCGGCCACGGGCACGGCGCCGAGACGCGCGATCAGCACGGCCATGAAGGTGAAGCTCGTCACCTCGAACACCGTGGACATGCCTATCGGCAGGCCCAGACGGAGCAGTTCGCGCAGGCTCGCCCACCGCGGCCCGTGGACCGCTCCACTGCGAAAGCGGTCGTAGAAGCGATCGAAGCGCCAGATCGCAGCGCTCATTGCCAGGGCAAGCCATGCGAGGAGCCCCGTGGCCACGCCGGCGCCGGCTCCGCCCATCGCGTCGACCGGCCCCCAGCCGTACATGAACACGGCGTTGAGCGGAGCCTTCAGTGCAAGCGCGGTGAGGTTGATGATCATCGTCACCTTCGGACGCGATACCGCGGCGTTGAGCGCAACGAAGACCCGCGAGGCAAGTGCAGCCGGCAGGCCGAACGCCACCGCGTGCAGGTACGTGGAGACGACCGTGGCCACGCGGCCGTCGACGGACGCCACCCGGGTCCAGAATCCGGTTGCGAGCAGGCACGGCAGCGCCAACAACACGAGCAGGATCGCGAGCCAGAGTGCCTGCTGCAGGTCGTCTCCGATGGCGCGCCAGCGGTGGGCGCCGTAGTGATGGCCCGCAATGGGCGACAGTGCCTGCAGCACCGCCATGAATCCGATGTAGACCGTGACGTAAATGTTCGACGCGACCGCGACGCCGGCCATGTCAGTGGCCGACAGGCGGCCTGCCATCACCGTATCGATGGTGCCGTTGCCGACGACTGCGAGGTTCGCGAGCAGCAGCGGCCAGGCGAGCCTGAGGATCGCGGACGTCGATGCATCCGGCGGCGTGGGCCGGGCCTCGGTGACCATTGGTGCGCCCGGTGAAGAAGCGCGCCTCAGTCGGCGCGCACCCAGATGCGGAACGCCTCGTCGTAGCGCGCCCTACGCGTGACCTCGTAGACCGGAGTCCATTTGCCTGCGGGCGGTGCGTCGTCGGCGGAGGTGCGGCGGCTGTCGCGCTGTAACGCAACGCCGCAGAGTCCGGCGTCGGCCGGTCGTTCGAACCGGATGCCGCCGTGATAGGCCAGCATCGCGCGGATACCCGTCGGCACGTTCACCGGCTGTACGCAGCCCACGTTGCCGGTGCGCTGCACCTGTTCCGCGATGACCGGCGCAAGCGTGGCGTAGGTGCGCGCATAGTTCATCGCGGGACCGTAGAGGGCCACGGCGGCAGGTGCAATCAGCGCCAGTCCTCCCGCTGCCATGAACGGACCGGTCCAGATCATCGGACGACGGCGGCGTACTCGCCACACGACCAAGCCGATCCACCCCAGGGTGGCCGTGACCGCGATCGCGACCGGCCAGAAGGCGAGTTGCGGCTCGAAGCCCGGTACCAGGCGTGCGATCGAGCCCGCCATCTTGGGCGGCACGCCGCTGCTCCATGCGATGTAGTAGAGCCAGAGCGCGGTGAACGCCAGCGTGAACAGCGCCAGCGAGAACCAGTCGATCGCGTCTTCCGCGGTGCGCTTCAGCGACGAAACGCCGAATGCCGCGAGCACCACGAGTGCCGGGATCGTCAGCAGGAACTCCCTGTCGCTCGGCTCCGGTGCCAGCATCGAGGCGACCATGCCGGCGGCACCGAACAGCAGCGGCAGGGCGATATGGGGCCGGCGCAGGAAGTGCCGCCAGGCGTAGATTGTCCAGAGCGCAAACGGCCACAGCGGCCATGCATACCAGCCGACGTTGCGCAGCAGCCAGATCAGGTTCGGCGCGCCGGGCACGCCGACGGTGCTGCCGTTCCATCGCCACCACGCTGCGAAGTAGCCGCCGGCCATGTCAGGGTGCGCGAGCCAGGCGCCAAGCGGCCACACGGCAGCCACCCCCGCCGCGAGCGCGACCAGCAGTACCGCGCGGACCATGCGCCGTGTACCAAACGAGGCGATGAAGGCAACGCTGGCCGCTGCGAGGACTCCAGCCGGCAGCAGGCCGCGCGATAACAGCGCGGCGCCCAGAGCAACACCGGCCACGACGGTTCCGGCCCAGGGGTTATCGAGCGAATAGGCGTGGCCGAACAGGACAACGCAGGCGAGCGCCAGCAGAGCCGACTCCGCCGCAGTCTCGTGCAGCCGCGCGATGACGCCGAAAGTCGCAATCAGCAGCAGGACTGCGACGTCGGCCAGCATGCGGCCATAGTCCTTAGGAGAAGCCTCACCGCCGAACGCCAATGCGACCGGCTGGGCCTCGCCGCGCCGCGCCAGACGGTAGGTCGCGTACCAGAGAGCCCAGGTGCCGATGACGAACCAGAATGGCGCGACGAGACGAGAGGCATCGATGGCTCCGAGCCAATGGCCGAGAACGCGAATGAACACCGCTCCAAGCCAGAACGGCAGCGGGCCCTCTTCGGGAAGCGGCTCGCCTGCGACCCCCGGAAACCACCATTCGACGCTGGAGCCGCTGGCCATGCTCCAGGCGACGCCGAAGGCGCTGGCATCCTCGCCGCTCCACGGCTCACGACCGAAGAGACCCGGGACAATGTAGAGCGCGAGCAGACCGAACAACACCCACCGCGGAAATGCCGCCGCAGCGGCCTCGGTGACGCGCGCGGGCGAGGGGCGATGCTCGAAGCTCATGGCCGGGTGGTCAGGTGTCCGCCGGGGCAAAGAAAAGGGGCAGCCGCGGCTGCCCCTTGAGTTTCGCCCTAGGCAGCCCCCTTAGCGGCGGCGCGCCTTGGCTGCGGTCGCCTGGGCTGCTGCGGCATTGACCGCCTCGCTCTTGGCCGCGAACTTCTGGCGGAACTTCTCGACGCGGCCTGTTTCGACGATGCGCGTCTGCGCGCCGGTGTAGAACGGGTGCGACTCGGACGACGTGTCGAGCTTGAACAAGGGGTAGGTCTTGCCCTCGAACTCGATGGTCTCCTTGGTCTGCAGCGTGGAGCGCGTGATGAACTTGAAGTCGTTCTGCATGTCCTGGAACACGACTTCGCGGTATTCGGGGTGGATGCCTGGTCTCATCGATTGCCTCAGTGTGGGCCGCCCGGTCGAGGGGTGAGCCGGAATGTCGGTCTGCCTCGACCACGGTCCCGTTTTCGGGAACCGCGCATTATCCGGGTTTTCGGTGCGCCGGGCAACTCGGACGGCCTGCAAGTCCTTGAAACCAAAAGGGACCGGCCATCAGAGGCCCCGCATCAGGCGGACTTGCTCAAGGCGGCCCCGGCCGGTGGCGACGGTCTGCTAGCCGCCGCGACGCATCATGTCGAAGAACTCCGAGTTGCTCTTCGTGGCCTTCATCTTGTCGAGCAGGAATTCCATCGCCTCGATCTCGTCCATGCCGTAGAGCAGCTTCCGCAGGATCCAGACCTTCTGCAGGATGTCGGGCTTGAGCAGCAG
>DAOMFL010000130.1:0-6838 GCA_035429805.1 Burkholderiaceae bacterium | reverse complement strand
CCATGATCGTGTGGTTGAAGCCGTGCCCCATGTGCAGCAGGCCGGTCACGTTCGGCGGCGGCAGCTGGATCGAAAACGCGGGCCTACCGGGGTCGAGGCCCGCGCTGTAGTAGCCGCGTTGTTCCCACGCCGCGGTCCAGCGCGCCTCGATCGGGGCGGGTTCGAAGCTCTTGGCCAGGGTTGCGCCGGCCGGCGATGCGATCTCGTTCATTGCGATGCCGGCAGTCCGGCAGTCGTAGGCAAAGCAGGAATTTTACGGGTCGCGCCTGCGGCGCGCGGCCGGGTGTTCAGGTCTGGTTGCGCAGCCTGGCGATTTCGGCCGCCACCGCGCGCGCGATCATGTCGCGCAGCCGGGTCTCGAAAGACTGCCGCAGTTCGGCGGTGATCGTCGTCATCACGCGGTCGAGCGCTGGCTGCAGGCGCTCGCGGATCAGCCGGCCGGCCTCGTCAGCCAGCGCCGGCTGCAATTCACGCAGCAGCGCGTCGCGCAGCGATCGCTCGATGCGTGCCCAGTCGACGTCCGGCGCTGCGGCAGCGGCTGCGGCCGACGAATAGCTGGGGACTGCTGCCGGCACCGGTCGCGTGGCCGGGCCGGCGGACGCGGGCGCAACGGCGGGTCGCACTGCCGCCGGAGTCGGTGCCGGCCGCGGCGCGCTCGCTACCGGCGGTGGTGGTGTCGGGGGAGGTGGCGGTGGAGGTGGCGGTGGAGGTGGCGGTGGTGGTGGTGGCGGTGCGGGTGCCGCCACCGGAGGCGGTGGCTTCGGCAGCGAGATGTCGAGCTCGAGGGACGGCAGCGTCAGCCGCTCGGTCAGCACCGGTATCGATTCGTCGTCCGACAGCGACCGGCCGCCGGGGCGCGTCAGTCGATCGAGCGGGTTGTCGCTGTCACTCATGGCCTGACACTTGATGCGTCACCGGCTCGAACCCCTGCTCGCGATACGCCTTGAAGCGGGCCCGGGCACGAAGGCGGTCGTCGTCGAGGCGCGACACCACTTCGATGACGCGCTCGTAGCGGCCGAACAGCTCGACGAAGCCGGGCGGCGTCTCGTCGTCCAGCGTGAGCAGGACATCGCTGGCAGGCGCGCGTACCGGATCCAGCGTCAGCAGGACCGGCGTGGCCGGCGCCAGCGGCGAATCGACGTAGACGTGCGGCAGGAAGTCGAGCGCGGAGAACGTCCAGAGCGCCGTATCGAGCTGCGCCAGGCGCTCGGAATCACGCGTGTAGACGACCAGACGCTTGCCGGCGGCCCGCGCCTTGCGCGTGACGCGGCACGCATAGTGCACCCGGTGCTCGGCGTTGAAGTGGAAGTCGACGCGCGTCATGCGCCTGCGCAACTTACCCGGCGCGACCGATCAGGAACTGCGTCAGCAGCGGCACCGGTCGCCCGGTCGCGCCTTTCGCGGCGCCACTTTTCCATGCGGTGCCGGCGATGTCGATGTGCGCCCACGGGTAGGCCTTGGTGAACCGCGACAGGAAGCACGCCGCGGTGACGGCGCCGGCGTTGCCGGGCGTGCCGATGTTCGCCATGTCGGCGAAGTTCGTCTTCAGCTGCTCCTGGTACTCCTCGCCGAGCGGCATGTGCCACGCCGCATCCGCGGACGCGCGGCTGGCGGCCAGCAGCTCGTCGGCCAGATCGTCCTGGTTGGAAAAGAGTCCCGAGTTCACGTTGCCGAGCGCAATGACACAGGCACCGGTCAGCGTGGCGATGTCGACGACGGCCGCCGGCTTGAAGCGCTCGACGTAGGTGAGCGCGTCGCACAGGATGAGCCGCCCCTCTGCATCCGTGTTCAGGATCTCGATCGTCTGGCCGGACATCGAGGTCACGATGTCACCCGGGCGCGATGCCGTGCCCGACGGCATGTTCTCGCAGGCCGCGACGACGCCGACGACGTTGAGCTTCAGCTTGAGTTCGGCCACCGCGCGCATCGTGCCGATGACGCTGGCCGCGCCGCACATGTCGAACTTCATCTCATCCATGGCCGCACCGGGCTTGAGCGAGATGCCGCCGGAATCGAACGTGATGCCCTTGCCGACGAGCACGACCGGCGCTGACTTGCCGCCGCCTTGGTGCCTGAGAACGATCAGGCGCGGCGGCTGCGCGGAGCCGCGCGTGACGCTGAGGAACGATCCCATCTTCAGGGCTTCGATCTGCTTCGTCTCGAGCACCTCGACGTCGAGCTTCCACTGCTTGGCGAGCTTGCGCGCCTCGTCGGCGAGGAATGACGGCGTGCAGATGTTGGGCGGGAGGTTGCCGAGCCGCTTGGTCAGCGCCATGCCGTTGGCGACCGCCGTGCCCTGCTTCAGTCCGCGCTCTGCGGCGTCGCCGGCCGCATGCAGCAGGACGGCACGGGAGGGGCCGTTGCCGTCGTCCTTCTTGCTCTTCAGTTCGTCGCTGCGGAACACGGCTTCGCGCGCGGCGATCGCGAACTGGCGCGCCTGCCACTCGGCATCGCGGCCCTTGACGCTCCATTCTGTCGCAGCCACTGCGACTTCGGCGGCGCCGGGACACGCCTTTGCCGCGGCACGCACGGCATCGCCATACGCCCGGTCGCCGAAGTCGTCGCGGCCGCCGAGACCGACCAGCACGACGCGCGCAGCGCTCACGCCCGGAAGCTGGCGCAGCGTCACCAGCGTGCCACGCTTTCCTGTCATGTCGCCGCTCTTGACGGCAGCTTTCACCGCGCCGCGCGCCGCCTTGTCGATGGCACCCGCGCTCGGGGTGAGATCCCCGTCCGCGAAGACGCCGACCGCTATGGCATCGGCCTTCACCGCCTCGGCGCGCGCGGTCGTTGTGATAAATTCCATTGACGATTTCCCTCTGAAAAGTCTCGCGATGGCAACGAGTGTCGGGCCGGCGAGGCAACTCGCAGTCCAGCATGTGGTCGCGCGGCCCGTTGCGAGCCGGGCAGTATATAGCGACGCCTGCGCCGGCGATCGCAGAATCGCCCCGGCCTCCCATCGATGATCTTCCGTCGTTCGATCGTCGCCGAGCTGACCAGCACCGCCAGTGCGGTGTTCACCGTGCTGTTCTCGATCCTGTTCTCGGTCGGCCTGGTGCGCATCCTCGGTCAGGCGGCCGGCGGTCGCGTCGACAACCAGGCGGTCTTTCAGCTGCTTGCGCTCTCCTCGCTCACCTGGCTGCCGGTCGTGCTGACGCTGACGCTGTTCATCTCGGTGCTGATGACGCTGTCGCGCGCGTACCGCGACTCGGAGATGGTGGTCTGGTTCGCGTCCGGACAGAGCCTGCTCGCCTGGCTTCGCCCCGTGCTGCGCTTTTCCTGGCCCATTTTCATCGCGGTGGCGCTGCTGTCGGTGTTCGTCACGCCCTGGTCGGTGGCGCAGATCGACGAACTGCGCCAGAGCTTCACGCGGCGTGACGACGTGAGCCGTGTTGCGCCGGGCCGCTTCATCGAATCGGGCGGTGCCGATCGCGTGTTCTTCGTCGAGTCGGTCGACTTCGAGGGCAGACAGGTGCGCAACGTCTTCGTCAGCATGCGCAGCCAGGGGCGCGACGGCGTCATCGTCGCGGCCAAGGGCCAGATCGAGGTGGCACCCAATGGCGACCGCTTTCTCGTGCTGGAGCAGGGCCGGCGCTACGAGGGCCGTCCAGGGTCGGCCGAATACCGGACGATGGAGTTCGGCCGCTACTCGATCCGTCTCGAGAGCCGTCCGGACCGGCCGCTCGGCGAGCGCAACGCGCGCACCAAGGGAATCTCTGAACTGGTTGCGGAGCCGACGCCGTTCGCCAAGGCCGAGATCATGTGGCGCGTCGGCATCCCGGTGGCCGCGATCATCGTGACGCTGCTGGCGGTACCGCTCGCCTACACCAACCCCCGCGTCGGCCGCTCTTTCAACCTCATCATCGCGGTGCTGGTGTTCGCGATCTACCTCAACATGCTGAGCACGGTGCAGGGGTGGGTGGGCCAGGAGCGGGTCAGCTTCGGCATCGGGGTGTGGGTTGTGCACGGCGCGATGCTGGTGCTCGTCGTCGCGCTGCTGGTGCGGCGCGTCTACCTGCAGCGCTGGTGGCCGCGTCGGCTCACCCTTGCGCACTGGCGCAGGACGCGTGGCACATGAAGACGCTGCGACGCTATCTGTGGAAGGAGATCGCCGCGGCGACCGGCTTCATGATGTTCGCCCTGCTGTCCCTGTTCACGTTCTTCGACCTCGTGGCGCAGCTCGACGAGATCGGTCAACGCGGTTTCCTGCTGCGGCACGCGCTCGCCTACGTGGCGTTCTCGCTGCCGTCACGCATGTACGAGATCATGCCGATCGCAGCACTGATCGGGACCATTTACGCGCTGTCGAAGCTCGCGGCCAACTCCGAGTTCACGATCATGCGGGTGTCGGGCATGAGCACACGGCGCCTGCTGCTGAGCCTGCTCGGCATCGGCCTGATGATGGTCGCGCTCACGTTCATGCTCGGCGAAGTGATCTCGCCCCCGGCCGAGAAGCTGGCCCAGACGACGCGGCTGAAGGCGCGCGGCGGCCAGATCAGCGTGCGCGACTTCCGCTCCGGTGTCTGGGTGCGCGATGTCGTCAAGGAGCCGGACGGCAGCATCGGTGCGTATCGCTTCATCAACGTGCGCCAGGTCTCGCCCGACGTGGGGACCAAGGGCTGGCGCATCATGGAGTTCGACAACGAGTACCGCCTGAACTCGATCATCACGGCCGACATCGGGACGTACGTGCCGAACGTCGGCTGGAAACTGACCGACGTCGTCGAGACGCGCGTTCCGCAGATTGCCCCCGGGGCCAGTCTGACCGACGCGCACACGGAAGTGATCAAGCTGCCCGAGCTCACGTGGAAATCGGAGCTCAAGCCGGACATCTTCGGCGTGCTGCTGGTGCAGCCGGAACGCATGGCCGGCTGGGACCTGATGCAGTACATCGCCCATCTCTCGGAGAACCGGCAGCAGACCGAGCGCTACGAGATCGCCTTCTGGGGCAAGGTCTTCTATCCGTGGGCGGTGCTGGTGATGATGGCGCTGGCGCTGCCGTTCGCCTACCTGCACGTGCGCGCCGGCGGCGTCAGCTTCAAGATCTTCGCCGGCGTGATGCTCGGCGTCGCGTTCTACGGCATGAACAAGCTGTTCGCCCACATCGGCCTGCTCAACACCTGGCCGCCGCTGGTGGTGTCGGCGCTGCCGAGCCTGGTCGTGCTGTCGATGGCGTTCGGCGCGCTGTACTGGATCGAGCGGCGCTGAGCGCGCTCCGCCCTGCTCAGTCCGGCGCCTTCGGCTTTTTCGGAGGAAACGGGTAGGCACCGCCGCCGTGCCCCGGCCGGGCCGGGATCTTCAGCGACAGCAGCATCGTCGCCGCGAGCACAGCCACGGTGAATGCGAGCGAAACGGCGACCGGGATCTTGTAGACGTCGATCAGCAGCATCTTGGCGCCGATGAACACCAGCACGATCGCCAGCCCGTAGGAGAGCAGGTGAAAGCGCTCGTGCATGCCGGCCAGCAGGAAGTACATCGCGCGCAGGCCGAGGATCGCGAACACGTTCGAGGTCAGCACGATGAAGGGATCGGTCGTGATCGCGAAGATCGCCGGGATCGAGTCGACCGCGAAGATGATGTCGACGATGCCGATCAGCACGATGACGACGAACAGCGGCGTGAAGTGCCTGACGCCGCCAATCAGCGTCGTGAAGCGCTCCCCGTCGAAGGTGGGAGCAATGCGCATGCTCCGGCGCAGCAGCCTGAGCGCGGGGTTGGCTTCCAGGTCGGGCTCCTGCCCCGCAGCCCACCACATCTTCACTCCGGTGAAGACCAGGAACGCGCCGAACACGTAGAGCGTCCAGTGGAAGTGCGTGATCAGCCACGCGCCGACCAGGATCATCGCCGCGCGCAGCACCAGCGCCCCGAGGATGCCGATCATCAGCACACGCTTCTGGAACTCCGGCGGCACCGCGAAATAGCTGAAGATCATCAGGAACACGAAGATGTTGTCGACCGCGAGCGCCTTCTCGATCAGATAGCCGGTGAGGAACTCGAGCCCCTTGGCGTTCGCCACCTCGCGCGACACCGTGGCGTCGAGGTACCACCAGAGGCCTGCCAGGAACACGAACGACACGGCGAACCAGATCAGCGACCAGACGGCCGCCTCCCTGATCGAGACGCGGTGCGCCCCCTGCCTGCTCATCGCGAGGAAGTCGACGCACAGTGCGACGAGGACGAAGGCCGCGAACAGCGACCACATAAGAGGATTGCCAATCGATTGCATGGTTCACTTCCGAAGCGTTGCCACGGCCGGCGCACCCCGCGGCGGGGGTTCGAAAGTGCCTTGCGGTCTGACCTGGAGCCCACCGGGCGGTGGACTGCTGTGACGCCGGGCGGCAGTCTGCGCCGGTGCCAGCCGTATTGACGACGTCACATCGGAGAGCCGGCGCTGTGCCGGCACCTCCTGGCTACTCCCCATGAAAGGCGGGCGGATTAGAGCAGCCGGGTGGCGGCCGCGGTATCCGTGAAACCCCCGACGCGGTTTGCGCTCAGCTGCAGTGACCCGTCGCGCCGCAGGCAGTGCAGAACTCGCAGCCGTCGCGCTTGATGACGGCGGCCGCGCCGCAGCTGCTGCACACCTTGCCCTTCACCGGCGCGGTTTCATGCTCGATGACCTTGACCGCATCAGGCAGCGCGAGGATGCCGGCAGACTGGATCGCGCGGCCGTCGTCGTCGAGGATGCCAAGCACCTTGTAGCGATGCAGCAGCAGCGTGGCGATATACGCCACCGTGCTCGGATACAGCGTCGAGCGCTCTTCGCCCGGCACCGCGGCCCAGAATTCGCCGTTCTGCTCGCCGAAGTTGAGCAGCTTCTTGAGCTTCAGGCCGATCCAGT
>DAOMFL010000129.1:0-6962 GCA_035429805.1 Burkholderiaceae bacterium | reverse complement strand
CGAGGTGTCGGGCACCGGGCAGGTTCCCTCAGCGCCGGGCGGCAAAGAAGCCGCGAAGTAGCGCCGAGCAATCGGCTTCCAGCACCCCGCCGCTCGATTCCATGCGGTGATTGAGCGCGGGGTGCTGCACGATGTTGAACACGCTGCCAGCAGCGCCGGCCCGCGGATCGGGCGCCCCGTAAACGAGCCGCTTCACGCGCGCGTGCACCATCGCGGACGCGCACATCGCGCAGGGCTCGAGCGTGACGTACAGGGTCGTGTCGAGCAGGCGGTAGGTCTCGAGGGCCGCGCCGGCCGCCCTGAGCGCGATGATCTCCGCATGCGCGGTCGGGTCGCAGGTCCCGATCGGGCGGTTCCAGCCCTCCGCCAGGATCGCACCGCCCTTCACGATCACGGCGCCGACGGGCACTTCGCCTGCGGCTTCCGCGTCGCGCGCGAGTTCCAGCGCGCGGCGCATGAACACTTCGTCGGCTCCCGCGCGGTCCCGCGACTCGCTTTCGCCCATCACTCCTCCCACCGGCAGCGCTGCGCCCGCCGCGCGCCGAGGCACGTCACGCCATGTGCAGACCGCCGTTCAGCGAGAAGTCGGCGCCTGTCGCAAATCCGGATTCGTCCGACGCGAGCCACGCCACGATGGACGCGATCTCCTCGGGTTCGCCGAGGCGCCCGACCGGAATGGTCGAGACGATCTTCGCCATGACCTCGGGCTTGATGGCGCGCACCATGTCCGTCGCGATGTAGCCCGGAGACACGGTGTTGACCGTCACGCCCTTGCCGGCCACTTCCTGCGCGAGGGCCATGGTGAAGCCGTGGATGCCGGCCTTCGCGGTCGAGTAGTTGGTCTGGCCGAACTGGCCCTTCTGGCCGTTCACCGACGAGATGTTGATGATGCGGCCCCAGCCGCGGTCCAGCATGTCGTCGATCACCTGCTTGGTGACGTGGAACAGGCTGTTGAGGTTGGTCTCGATGACGATGTGCCACTGCTCGGAGGTCATCTTGCGGAACATCGTGTCGCGCGTGACCCCGGCGTTGTTCACCAGCACTTCCACCGGCCCGTGCTCGGCCTTGACCCTGTCGAAGGCGGCCTTGGTCGAGTCCCAGTCCGCGACGTTGCCGGCCGAGGCATACACCTCGTAGCCCTCGGATCGCATCTGCGCGACCCACTGGTCCTTGCGGGCCGAGCCCGGGCCGCAGCCCGCGACCACCTTGAAACCGTCGCGGCACAGCCGCTTGCTGATGGACGTGCCGATGCCGCCCATGCCGCCGGTGACGTACGCAACCCTGCCTTTCCCGCTCATGCCCATACCCCCTGGTCCCCGATGCGTTGCTGAAAGCGTTGCCTCTTTCCCGATGAGCCCGAGAGACGGGCCTGCGGGAACCACCTTGATGCAGCCGGCGCCGCCGACAACCCGGGCTTGCCCGCGCATTACGTCGATTTCACGAAATGGCGCGCCCGCCGGAGCGTGGCAGTGTCGCGCCGAACGTCGCCCTCACGTTACGAACGGAGACAGGACCGAGTATACCGTCTGGCCAGAAGGCCCGGTCCAGCGGTGGATTCCGATGCGGGCACTCGCGATCCGATGCGCGACGAGCGCGCCGGTCTGCTGACCGGTCCGGTGCTCCGCTACGCCGCCGGAAGCCGGCCGCGCACGTTCTGCGCGTCGAACGGGCCGCTCGCCGCAATCAGCGCGCGCGCCGCGTCGACCTGCCCCCACGTGTTCCACAGCAGCACGCCGCGCACCCGGGCATCCTTCAGGTAGTACACCACCCCTTCATGGAACGGGGTGACCCACTGCTCGACCGTCTCGAGCCGTGAGTCGAGCATGCCGACCGCCTCGTAGCCGAGGTCGAACAGGTCGGAATAGAAATACGGCAGTTCGTCGTACGGCGCATCCTGTCCGGCCATGCAGCGTCCGGCGCGCTCGCCCATCGTGACCGCGGCGTTCTCGTGCTCGACCCGGATGCGACGGCCCAGCGCGGGCGCCGGGAACGCGGCGACGTCCCCGGCGGCGTAGATGTCTGGGTCGGAACTCCGCAGGTGCGCATCGACCACGATCCCGTTGTCCACGGCCAGGCCCGCGCGCTGCGCCAACTCGACGTTCGGCGTGATGCCGAGGCCGGCGACCACCACGTCCGCCTGCAGCGTGCTGCCGTCGGACAGCCGGAGCGCGCCGCCACCCTCCGCGCCTTGCACCGTGACGCCCGGGCGCACGTGCGCCCCCTTCGCTCGGTAGTACTCGGTCACCGAAGCGGCCAGCGCCTTCGGGTAGGCTCGCGCCCCGATCGCATCCTCCGGGAACAGCATCGTCACATTGCAGCCGGCCAGCAGCATCGCCGCTGCGATTTCGCTGCCGATGAAGCCGCCCCCGATCACCGTGACGTGCGCGCCGGGACGGGCAACCTGGCGCAGCCGCTGGTAGTCGTCGAACGTGCGGAAATAGATGATGTCGTCGCCGAACGGCAGCCGCCGCGGCGTGCCGCCCGTGGCGATGAGCAGCGTGCGGTAGCGCCAGGTGTCGCCTTCGGCATCGCGCACGAGGTGCGCCGCGCGGTCGATCGCCGTCGCACGACGACCCAGTTGCACGGTCGCACTGGCCTTGGCGACCGGACGCCAGATGTCCTGCACGCGCCCGTCCTTCCATAGCGCCTTGCTGAGCGGCGGGCGGTCGTAAGGCGGGTGCGCTTCGCCGCCGAGGATCGCGATCGTGGCGCCGGCATCAGCCTCGCGCAGGGCCAGTGCCGCGGCCGCGCCGGCCATGCCGGCGCCGATGATCAGGTGGTCGAACCGGTGTTCCATGCCCTGCTCC
Source organism: Burkholderiaceae bacterium (assembly GCA_035429805.1). Taxonomy (GTDB): domain Bacteria; phylum Pseudomonadota; class Gammaproteobacteria; order Burkholderiales; family Burkholderiaceae_F; genus JALORV01. Next base: position 4,155 of record DAOMFL010000129.1, on the reverse strand, counting down.
TTGATCGCACGAGGCTTCAACCCTCGGCAGCAAGTCCGTCTGCCCTCCCCCTGGCCAGCACGGCGGCGACGATGCGATCGCAGCGCGCACCGTCGAAGGAGAACGCATCCCCAAGCGCGACATCGATTTCGCTCGCCAGGCCCTCGCGCAGCAGGCTGCGCGCGCGGAAGAAACGAGACCGCACCGTGGCTTCGGGAATTTCCAGCGCCTGCGCGACTTCCTCGACGCTCATTTCCTCGACAGCGCGCAGCACGAACACCGCGCGGAATGCTTCGGGCAGGTGGTCGATGCGCGCCTCCATCAGGCTGCGCAGTTCAGCACGCATGGCTGATTGCTCCGGCTGGCGATCGGGCTCGTCGGCAAGCGACGCAACCGTTCCGGGTTCCGGCGAAGTCATGGCGGCATCCAGCGGAATGATTGTGGCGTGCCTGCGCCTCAAGCGTCCCAATGCCTCGTTGACGACGATGCGCACCAGCCAGGTCGAGAGCCTGGCGTCGGAACGGAAGCCGCCCAGCGCACGCCAGGCTCGCAGGTAGGACTCCTGCAGCACGTCCTCGGCTTCCGAGTCGTCCTTCACGATGCTGCGCGCCGTGCGGAACAGCAGGCGGTTGTGTCGCCGCATGATGATCTCGAAGGCCGCCTCGTTCCCTTGGGCGGCATGCGACACGAGAACGACGTCCGGCGTGTCCTGCGAAACGACGGCCTGTACCCGACGATGTGAATCTTGCATGCGCGCTCCGAGACATTTTCCCACTCATTGGACGGCCGAAGGGGCCGGAGCGTTCCCGCCACCGTCGCAGCGTACGCCGCCATCGTGGTCGTGAGGTCAGCTCGCACCTGGAGCGCCCTCCCGGTTGGCCAGGCACAGGAAATCGCGTCGCAGCGTCGAGTCCTGCAGGAAGACCCCCCGCATGACGGTGTTGGTCATCAGCGACCCACCGTCCTTGACGCCCCGCCAGTGCATGCAGAAGTGATTGGCTTCCATGACGACCGCCAGACCCTCGGGCTGGACCCGACGCTCCAGTTCGTCGGCAAGCATGGTAACCGCCTCCTCCTGGATCTGCGGGCGGCTCATTACCCAATCGCAGATGCGGGCGTACTTGGACAGGCCGATCAGTCCGGACGACAGGCTCGGCACGACGCCGATCCAGACCCTCCCCAGGATCGGGCACAGGTGATGCGAGCAGGCGCTGCGCACGGTGACCGGACCCACGACCATCAGCCCGCCGAGGCGGGATACGTTCGGAAATGCGATCACCGACGGCACGGGCTCGTAGCGGCCCCGGAAGACCTCGTTGACGAACATCCTGGCCACCCGTCGCGCGGTGTCGACGGTGTTGTGGTCGTGTGCGGTGTCAATCACGAGCGCGTGCAGGACCTCCTGCAGTCTGCCCTGCACCTCGGCGCGCAGTTCGTCGAGCTCGCCGTCCCTGATGAATGCCGCGATGTTGTCGTTGGCATGGTAGCGTTGCCCGGCTTCGATCAACCGCCGGCGGATGCGGTCCGATGCACCGTTTCGGGCGGGCTCGCGTTCGTGTTTGAATGCGGATACGGTGGCGTTGGAGAGCATGGACGACCTCTCGGGTGAGCGGAGCCTGGCGGGCGGCTGGGCAGCGGACTGACCCGGTGCGCGCCTTCAGCTGCCTTGACCGGCGAGTGCAGGCTGGTCGGCGAACTTCGACGGGAACGCCGCGATGAGTCCCGCGCTGAGCGCGTCGGCCATCATGAGCATGTGGGCTTCGGCCTTGCCGTAGTCCGCGATGCCGTCGGCATACCTTCCCTGAAGCAAAGCCGTGGCGTAGACCAGTGTCGTATCGATGTGTCCCTTCATCATTGCGCGCATGTCGGCCTGGGACCAGTTGGAATTGGCCCTGGCGAGGAAGTCGGCAATCTCCTGGGCGTTGGCGTAGGCCGCGGCGACGGCCTTGTCCAGCGCCGGCTGGTCGCCGGCCTTGGCCATCTTCACCACCTCGACGGCGCCGGCGATGTGCTCCTCGAGCAGCTTGGTCAAGGCGTCTCCGGCCGCCTCGCCGTAGTACGGCTTGATGGCGTTGCCGATGTCGACCTGGTTCTGCATCAGGCGCGCCGCGGTGGCCTCGAAGGCGGGTGAGCCCGAAACCAGCGCCGTGACGGCCGCATAGGTCCACTCCATGTGTCGCGCCCACAGCGTCTGCATCGTCGAGTACAGCTCGTTCATGCTCGCGGTGCGCTGGCCAGTAGTCGTCGTCACCGGACGCGAGTGCATCCCCTGTCCATACGACGACTGAGTCTGGGCGTGCGACGTCTCCGGACTGAAGGCGGACAGGGCCAGGAAGGTGGTGACCGCGCCCGCGAGAGCGAGGCGCTTGGTGGTCGTGAAACCGGACGATTGCATGGAAAGCATAGTGGTCTCCGCAGGCAAGGAGGCGTTGTCGGGCCGGATGCAGCGCCCGGTCTCGTGGCGCGAGGCCGATGCGTGCGTCACTGCCAATTGGATGGAACGCTTGCCCGCCACGTTCCCGGATGATGCCCACGGTCGAATCGGGTCCGAGATCAACATGAGCCCAGACGTCAGGTCAGACGGGCATGATCGCCTGGCGGATCCGCCTCGTCCCGCAGGCCGAGAACTCGTCGCCACGGCCCTGCTGCGCCGCGTCTTGGAAATTGGCGGAATCGGCCTAGACTCGTGACCGACTCGACTCCAATGACCGCCCGCCTGCGGTGGGCGTTTGACTTGGGGGGATCCGCAATGGCCACCAAAGTCCGCGGGTTGTGTCGCTTCCTTACCCGGCGTGCCGTGATGTCGTCGGCCCTGATTGCGGGCGCGCCGATCGCGGCGCATGCCGATTGTCCCGGCCAGGTTGCCTCTGAAGACACGATGGGTCTTCCTTGCGGCGTGCAGCAGGAACAGGAGCAACAGCAGCGCCAGGAGAACGAACAATTGGAACAGCAGCGCCAGCAGCAGGCGGGCGAGGCCTACGGCAGCGCGATGCAGCACTCGCAGGCGCAACAGCAGGCGAGCGCCGCGCAGGGCCAGCAGGTCTACCAGACCTGGCGCAACCGACCGCCCCTGCCGCCCAACCAGAATCCGTTGCTCGGTCGCTGGAACTCGCTCGGCGCACCAGGGTCCGGTCCGCCGGGCAATGGCGGCGGCAACGACATTGCGTCTCTCGCAGCGGCACTCGTCGGCGGCATGACCGCGGGATTGTGCGACACGATGCTGAGCCAGGGATTGATCGAGTTTCGACCTGACAGCGTCGTCTCGATTCGCAGCGACGGCAGCGCGAAGATGATGTACCGCGCGTCCTATCGGGGCGGCGGTTCACGTGTCGTCGTGCTTCCGCAGGGTGGCGTCAACTTCACGCACATGATCATCGACCTCGATCGGCCGGGCCACGGCGTCGTGGCGGGTGTGGGGTGCGTGGTGTCGCGCTCCGGCGGCAGCTCGGCAGTGTTGGCGTCGACCGGGGGCGGTGGTCCAGTGCCGGCCGCGGCGAGCGGTACGAAAGCATCGCAGGGCGCGGCCGGTCATTCGCCGGCGCCGGCACCGACGACAGGCGGTGGCACGAGTGGCGCCGTGCTCGACATCACTGCCGGCGTCACGGACAACGGTCACTTCCAGCCCGTCGTCGGCCGTGAGATCTGGGTCATCAAAGGCAGTGCCGACATGGCACTGATCGACGGCGGATTCTCGTCGAATCCTTACGGCAGCATCATGCACAACTTCATGATCGCGTGCCGGCAGAAGCAGCCCGAGTGCCAGCGCGGCCTGAACGCGATCAATGCGAAGACCGCGGCTGCGGTTCGCACGGACTCCGCCGGCCACGCGCACACCGCGGCATTGCCACCGGGCCGGTACTACGTATTCGGGACACTCGTCCACGCCGACAAGCCGATGGTCTGGCAGGAACCGATCGACCTGCATGCGGGCGGAAACTCGCTGGCGCTGGACATAGGCAACGCGTATCCGGTGGATTGACGACTCAGCGCAGGACTCTTGTCTTGGACGACGCCATTCGGAGGTGCATGCCTCGACGAGTTCGTAGAGGATTTCCCGCCAGTCACGACCGGGCCACCGGGCCGCTGAACTCGAGCTCCTCGAGCCCGACCGGCCGGAAGGCTCGCTACTGCGGCGGACTGCCCTGCGCCGGGAAGTCGCGGAGCAGATCGGCGACC
>DAOMFL010000128.1:0-7102 GCA_035429805.1 Burkholderiaceae bacterium | reverse complement strand
AGCCAGCACGCGCACTCCGAGATCGTCGGCATGCTGCCCGAGGGCAACTGGATCACACGCGCGCCGACGCTGAAGCGCAAGGCGATACTGCTGGCGAAGGTGCAGGACGAGGGCGGCCACGGCATGTACCTGTACGCGGCGGCCGAGACGCTCGGCGTGGCGCGCGACGACCTGGTCGACGCTCTGCATGCGGGCAAGGCCAAATACTCGTCGATCTTCAACTACCCGACGCTGAACTGGGCCGACATCGGCGTCATCGGCTGGCTCGTCGACGGCGCGGCGATCATGAACCAGATCCCGCTGTGCCGCTGCAGCTACGGACCGTATGCGCGCGCGATGATCCGCATCTGCAAGGAAGAGTCGTTCCACCAGCGCCAGGGCTACGACCTGCTGCTGACGATGATGAAGGGCACTGCCGAGCAGCGCGCGATGGTGCAGGACGCCGTGAACCGCTGGTGGTGGCCGAGCCTGATGATGTTCGGCCCGCACGACAGGGACTCGACGCACTCGGGCGACTCGATCAAGTGGGGCATCAAGCGCATCAGCAACGACGACCTGCGGCAGAAGTTCGTCGACGCGACGGTGCCGCAGGCGAAAGTGCTCGGCGTCGCGTTGCCCGACCCGGACCTGCGCTTCAACGAGGAGCGTGGCCACTGGGACTTCGGCCCGATCGACTGGTCCGAGTTCTGGAACGTCGTCAACGGCCACGGCCAGTGCAACCGCGATCGCCTTGCGGACCGCGTGCAGGCCTGGGAAGACGGCGCCTGGGTCCGCGAAGCCGCGCTCGCGCACGCCGAGAAACAACGACGGCGCGACCGGCTTGCCGCATGACACAGACTTGTATGGGGGGTTCCAAGGGGGCACAGCCCCTTTGCATCCCGTCGTGGGCGCCCCTTGGGCCGAAGGCCCCAAGGGGTTCCAAGGGGGGCGCAGCCCCACTTGCATCCCAATACTGCCCCGCGGCCATTGGCCCCGCCCGAAGCTGCGATCGGTGCGCAGAGATATCGAGAAAGGAATCGAGATGACAGAACCAGGCCGCCAGTGGCCTCTTTGGGAAGTGTTCATCCGAAGCAAGAACGGGCTCGACCACAAGCATTGCGGCAGCGTGCACGCGCCGGACGCGAAGATGGCGCTGCAGAACGCGCGCGACGTTTACACACGGCGGCTCGAGGGCGTCAGCATCTGGGTCGTGCGCGCCGACCACATCGTCGCCAGCGATCCGGACGCGAAGCCGGAGATGTTCGATCCGGCCGAGGACAAGATCTACCGGCACCCGACCTTTTACAAGCTTCCCGACGATGTCAACCATATGTGAGGCGCAGCAATGAGCACGACCACCGCGGCCAGCGCCGCCCACATCGACTACGTGCTGCGCATCGCCGACACGTCGCTGATCCTCGGACAGCGGCTGTCGGAGTGGTGTGGCCACGGGCCGGTGATCGAAGAGGACATCGCGCTCACCAACGTCGCGCTGGACCTGATCGGCCAGGCCCGGCTGCTGCTGGCGCATGCCGGCAAGCTCGAAGGGAAGGAACGGGACGAGGACCAGCTCGCGTTCCTGCGCACCGAGCCGCAGTACCGCAACCTGACGATCGCCGAGCTGCCGAACGCGGACTTCGGCCGCACGATCCTGCGCAACTTCCTCGTCGCCGCGTGGCAGCGCGAACTGTGGCAGAAGCTGGCGGCGTCGAGCGACGCGGAACTCGCGGCGATCGCCGGCAAGAGCCTGAAGGAGACGCGCTACCACCTGCAGCACGCGTCCGACTGGACCGTGAGGCTGGGCGACGGCACCGACGAATCGCACGCGCGGATGCAGTGCGCGCTCGATTACCTGTGGCCCTACGCAGCGGAGTTCTTCAGCGACCCGGTCGAAGACAAGGTGGTCGAGGCCGCGGGAATCGGCCCGGCCTGGTCGTCGCTCGAAACGGCGTGGGACGCCATCGTGCGTCCGGTCCTCGAAGTGGCGACACTGAAAGTGCCGGAGCGGTCGCCGTTCGTGTCGCGCGGCACGCAGGGCGTGCACACCGAGTACCTCGGTCACCTGCTGACCGAGATGCAGTACCTGCAGCGCACGTTCCCCGGCGGCACCTGGTAGCGGCCCGCGATGCTGACCTCCGCACAGGCCTGGGACATCCTGAATCGGGTCCCCGATCCCGAGATCCCGGTGATCTCGGTGACCGAACTCGGCATCGTGCGTGACGTGCGTGCGGTCGAAGGTGGCGTCGATGTCGTCGTCACTCCAACCTACTCCGGTTGCCCGGCCACCGAGGTGATCGAGCGTTCGATCCGCGAGGCGCTCACCGCTGCCGGTGCGGCACAGGTGCGCGTGACGACGCAGCTGGCTCCGCCATGGACCACGGACTGGATCGAGCCGGCCGCGCAGGAGAAGCTGCGCGCCTACGGCATCGCGCCGCCGGGGCCGCGTGACGCGACGGCAGTCCAGCCGCTTACCTTTCTGCCGCGCGTCGCGTGCCCGCGCTGCAGCAGCGACGACACCGAGCGGCTGTCGCAGTTCGGTGCCACGGCTTGCAAGGCGCTGTATCGCTGCCGCTCGTGCCGCGAACCCTTCGAGTACTTCAAGCCTCTGTAATGATGATGCCCCCACGCTCACTTCGTTCGCTGGTCCACGGTTCGGCTTGCAGGCCGAACCGCGTCGCCAGGCGCGCGTCAGGCCGCAGGGCCTGCCGCGTGTCCGCGCTCCGTCCCATGGAGGCGCTCAGCGCCGTTCGGGCGTCCGGGCGGGCGCGGCCATGACTCCCCGCTTCCATCCATTGCGCGTCGACGAAATCCGGCGCGAAACGCCCGACTGCGTCAGCGTGAGGTTCGAGCTGCCGCCCGGAGTGGCGGACGAATTCCGCTTCGTGCAGGGCCAGCACGTCGCGCTGCGCAAGGTGCTGGGCGGCGAGGAGCTGCGGCGCTCGTATTCGGTGTGCTCGGGCTGCGACGACGGCGAGTTGCGCGTGGCGGTGAAAAAGGTGCCGGGCGGCCGCTTCTCCGTGTGGGTGAACGAGGAACTGCGGCCGGGCGACGCGATCGACGTGATGACGCCTGAGGGCCGCTTCTTCACGCCGCTCGCGGCGGAGCATGCGAAGCACTACGTGGCGTTCGCGTCGGGCAGCGGCATCACGCCGGTGCTGTCGCTGATCCGCACCACGCTCGCGCGCGAGCCGCGTTCGCGCTACACGCTGGTCTACGGCAACCGCCGGCAGTCCAGCGTGATGTTCAACGAGGCGCTCGAGGATCTGAAGGATCGCTACCTCACGCGCTTTCGCCTTTTCAACGTGTTCTCGCGCGAGGAGCAGGACGTCGAGCTCTTCAACGGACGTATCGATGCCGCCAAGGTCAACCAGTTCCTCGCGACGCTGATACCGGCAGACACGATCGACGAGGCGTTCATCTGCGGCCCGGCCTCGATGATCGACGAGGTCGAGCAGGCGCTGCTCGCCGCCGGCGTCGATCGTGCGCACGTGCACGTCGAACGCTTCGGCGTGCCGGGAGCCGCCGCCGCTCCGATCGACGATGCCGAGGCGGCCGAGGCACGGCTCACGCTGGTCATCGACGGCGTGAAGCGCGAGGTCGACTTTCACCGCGGCCAGCACTCGATCCTCGAGGCGGGGCGCGCGGCGGGGCTCGACCTGCCGTACTCGTGCAAAGGCGGAATGTGCAGCACCTGCCGCGGCAAGCTGCTCGAAGGCCAAGTGCGGATGGCGAAGAACTACGCGCTCGAGCCGCACGAGGTGGCGGCCGGATTCGTGCTGACCTGCCAGTCGTACCCGCTGACCGAGCGGGTGCTGATCTCCTACGACGAGCGGTAGACGGGTGGCCCGGCCGAAGGCAGCAAGCTTCGACGCGCAGCGCGGCGCGATCCGCGATGCCGCCGCGCGCCTTTTCGCCGACAAGGGCTACGCCTCCGCGTCGATCGCGGACATTGCGGCTGCCTGCGGCGTGTCCAAGGGGCTGCTGTATCACTACTACCGCGACAAGGAAGACCTGCTGTTCGACATCGCCGCGAGCTATGTCGAGCGGCTGAAGACGATCGTGGGCGAGGTTCAGGCCGAACGACTGCCCGCGGCGGCTCAGCTGCGGCGCCTCATTGCCCGTTTTATGGCCGAATACGGACACTCCACCGCGCGGCATCGCGTGCTGGTGCAGGACGTGAAATATCTCTCGCGCGCGCACCGGGCCCGGGTGGTCGCAGACCAGCGCGATGTCGTGGCCGGCTTTGCCGACGCCATTGCGCGGCTGGCGCCGATGGCAGGCGAAGACTGGCACCGGCCGCTGGCGATGGTGCTGTTCGGCATGATGAACTGGACCTTCACGTGGCTGCGTGCCGGCGGCGCGCTGAGCCACGACGACCTGGCGCCGGTCATCACGGATCTCTTCATCGGCGGCGTGGGGCGGGTTCGGCCACCGTCTCGGCTTGTGCAGCCGGCGCGGCGGCCGCGACCGCGAACGGCATCGAACCTGAAGGCAAGCGCATGACTGACGTGTTCCTGTGTGACGGCATCCGCACGCCGATCGGCCGCTACGGCGGCGCGCTTGCGGGCGTGCGCACCGACGACCTGGCCGCCATTCCGCTGAAGGCGCTGATGGCCCGCAACACGGGCGTCGACTGGGGTGCGGTTGACGACGTCTATGTCGGCTGCGCCAACCAGGCCGGCGAGGACAACCGCAACGTCGCGCGCATGGCCGTTCTGCTGGCGGGGCTGCCCGACACCGTGCCGGCCGCGACCGTCAACCGCCTGTGCGGATCGAGCATGGATGCGGTGGCGCTGTGCGCCCGTGCGATCCGTGCCGGCGAGGCCGAACTGATGGTCGCCGGCGGTGTCGAGGGCATGACGCGCGCTCCGTTCGTGATGCCGAAGGCCGACAGCGCGTTTTCGCGCAGCAACGCGGTCTACGACACCACGCTCGGCTGGCGCTTCGTCAATCCGGCGTTCAGGCAGCAGTTCGGCATCGACTCGATGCCGGAGACGGCCGAGAACGTCGCCGCCGAGTTCTCGATCGCACGCGCCGACCAGGATGCCTTCGCGCTGCGCTCGCAGCAGCGCTATGCCGCGGCCCGCGCGCGCGGCTGGTTTAGCGGCGAGATCACGCCGGTGACGATTTCCGGGCGCAAGGGCGATTCCGTCGTCTCCGAGGACGAGCATCCGCGCGAAACGACGCTCGAGGCGCTGGCGAAACTCAAGGGCGTGGTGAAGCCCGATGGCACGGTGACCGCAGGCAACGCGTCGGGCATCAACGACGGCGCCGTAGCGCTGCTGCTGGCGAGCGGGCGCGCCGCCGCGAATCACGGCCTGACGCCGATCGCGCGCATTGTCGGCGCTGCAACCGCGGGCGTCCCGCCCCGCATCATGGGCATCGGTCCGGCACCTGCCACGAAGAAGCTGCTCGAGCGCCATCGCCTCAGGATCGACGAGGTGCAGGTCATCGAACTCAACGAGGCCTTTGCCGCGCAGGCGCTGGCGGTCACGCGCCAGCTGGGCCTGCCGGACGATGCCGCGCAAGTGAATCCCAATGGCGGGGCGATTGCCCTTGGCCATCCGCTCGGCGCTTCGGGCGCGCGCATCGTGCTGACCGCCGCGCGCCAGCTGGCGGCTGTCGGCGGGCGTTACGCGGTCGCGACCATGTGCATTGGTGTCGGGCAGGGCATTGCCCTGCTTGTTGAAAGAGTTTGAATTTGGTCTTATTCGGTTCCCCGTCGTATCGGGCGGGACGCTTCCATCCTGGCGTCACCGTTTCATCCATCAGAGGAGACAGATGAAGTTCACCACCCAGTTGCTGGCGGCCGTCCTGGCTGCCGTGGGCGCCGGCGCGGTCGTTGCGCAGGACATCAAGGTCGGCGTCACGCTGTCGGCCACCGGACCGGCCGCGTCGCTCGGCATACCGGAGCGAAACACGTTCGCGCTGATGCCGCAGACGATCGGCGGGAAGAAGGTTCAGTACATCGTGCTCGACGATGCCTCGGATACGACGACCGCGGTGAAGAATGCGCGCAAGCTGATCACGGAGGACAAGGTCGACGTCATCGTCGGCTCGACGATCACGCCGAATTCTCTGGCGATGATCGACGTTGCGGCCGAGACCGAGACTCCGATGGTGTCGATGGCGGCATCGAGCCGCATCGTCGAGCCCGTCGATGCGAAGCGGCGCTGGGTCTTCAAGACGCCGCAGAATGACCAGCAGATGGCGCTGGTGATCGTCGGCGACATGCTGAGCCGTGGTGTGAAGACCGTCGGCTTCATCGGCTTCGCCGATGCCTACGGCGAGGGCTGGTGGAACGAGTTCAACAAGATCGCCGAGACGCGCGGGCTCAAGGTGGTCGCGAGCGAGCGCTACAACCGCGCCGATTCGTCGGTCACCGGCCAGGTGCTCAAACTGGTCGCGGCGAAGCCCGATGCGGTCCTGATTGCGGGGTCGGGCACGCCCGCAGCGCTGCCGCAGAAGACGCTGAAGGAGCGTGGCTACACCGGCAGGATCTACCAGACCCACGGAGTGGCCAACAACGACTTCCTGCGCGTCTGCGGCAAGGACTGCGAAGGCACGCTGCTCCCGGCCGGCCCGGTGCTGGTGGCGGCACAGTTGCCGGCCGACAACCCGGTGAAGAAGTCCGCGACTGCGTATATCGACGTCTATGAAAAGGCGAACGGCAAGGGCAGCACATCGACCTTCGGCGCCCACGCATGGGACGCCGGGATCCTGCTGCAGGCCGCCATACCGGTGGCGCTGAAGACGGCACAGCCCGGCACCAAGGAGTTCAAGGTGGCGCTGCGCAATGCGCTCGAGGGCGTGAAGAACGCGCCCGGTGCTCACGGCATCTTCAACATGAGTCCGAACGACCACCTGGGCCTCGACCAGCGCGCTGCGGTCATGGTGATGATCAAGGACGGGACCTGGGTGCTGCAGAAGTAGCAGGTTGCGCTGGCTGCGCGGCTGCGCTCTCTGCCTTTCAGGACCGACCGCTCACGGCGCGGTGCCGGTTACTTTCTTTGCGTCGCCAAAGAAAGTAACCAAAGAAAGGCGACCGCGCGAGGCCGGCCTGCGCTGGCGCTCCGGCTTCCCTTGCGCTGCAGAGCGTCAGCGGGCCGTGCGCGAAACTCGC
>DAOMFL010000127.1:3144-7134 GCA_035429805.1 Burkholderiaceae bacterium | reverse complement strand
GCGAGCATCAGCGGCGTGACTCCGTACCGGTCGGCGCGGTTGGGATCGGCGCCGCGCGCTAGCAGTTCCCGGACCGCGGCAGCACTGCCGGCGCGCGTGGCGGCATGCAGCGGCGTCTCGCCGTCGGCATCGGCGACATTGATCTCGCCCGGCGCCAGAGCGGCGCGACTGATGGCGGCCGCATCACCGGAGCGGGCCGCCCACCACAGCGTGCTGCGGCCGAGCGGGTCGGGGCTGCCCGCTTCACTGGCCGCTGCCGTTGCGTCGCTGTCGGAGAAACACACCGCCGCCATCGTCACCGCGCCCTTGTCGTTGACCTCGTGGCCATAGTCGGCGCCGTAGAAGGAAGAGAGCTGCTGGTGGATGGTCTCAAACTGAATGCGCCCGCGCTTCTGACCGCGCGGGTCGCGATACCAGTCGATCGCGTCGGCGCAGCGCTCCTTCACCAGCGTGCGGATCCGGCCGGCGGTGTAGCGGACGTACTTGTTCGGGTTCAGCGTCTCGTTCCAGTGCGGCGTGATGAACGCCGTGAGGAAATCGGAATCGCGCTGCACCTGCACGCGCCAGAACTCGCCGTCCCGCGCCAGCATCGGCGGCAGCGTGCGGTTGCCGACACGGATCGTTTCCGTCAGGTTGCGATAGAACAGCAGGCCGGAGTAATCGGCGGCGAGGTCACCGTTGGAGTGGATGCCCGTCGACATCATGCCGAGCAGCCCGGCCTCGGACGTCAGGAAGTTGCGTGAGGTCGAGGCGATCGCGGACTTGATTGCATCCTGCTCCGGCATCCCGCGGTGAATGCGTGTCTCGTACTTGGCGTGATAGATGCGGCCGAGGTTGAAGAAATGGATCAGCTTGTCGGTACCGAACACTTCGCCACCCGCGCTGACAGTCCCTGCGCGGAAGAAGGTCCGCACCACCTTCGTCAGGTCGATGATCAGCAGCGGGTCGTCGTAGATCGACTGCACCGGCCGGTACATCGTCACCAGGCCGGGGTACTGCGACTGCACCGGCTCCGAAACCAGCTGGGCGTCGAGCAATTCGTTGGCCGGTATCGCCGCGAACACGTGCTCCCAGACTTTGCCAGCGATGTAGTCGGAGGAGTGCAGTTCGGAGAGCGGCGCCGCCCCCTGCCTGCCTTCGATCGACGATGCGATCGCTGCGTTGGCCTCGGCCACTGCGCCGACGATGGCGTCGAAGAAGATGTTCGAGAAGTACGGTCCCAGATCGGCGAAATCACGTCCGACCGGCAAGGTGTATTGCTCGGACTCGTGCGATGCCGCCGGTGGCAGCACGAGTGCGAGCGCGCTGGCTGCGACCGCAGCCGCAAGCAGCAGATGGCGTCGGAAATGCCGGCGCCGGACCGAGGGGGAAGTCGGTGTGTTCACGTCCGCCGAGTGCACGCGCTATGTTGACGGGCCGTGCGCGTGCTTGAATGAAGTTTACCGCGGCGCAGCAGCGGAAGAGCTGCATTTCAGGTCGCGGAACGGGACGCGCGCTCCGGCCACGGCTTCCAGCGGCGGTGGACCCACCACCATTGTTCCGGCCGACGCACGATCATCCTCTCCAGCGCCCGGTTGTACGCGCGCGTGTTCAGGCGGATCGCTTCGTTGGTGTCCGGATGCTCGATCGGCATCAGGCGGTCTTCGAATCGCAGCACGTGCTGTCCGTCGGCCTCGCGCCAGCTTGACGCCGGCACGACCGGGGCGCCGGTAGCCAGTGCGATGACAGCGAGACTGCGGAACGTCCCGGCGGGGTGACCGAAGAACTCCGCGAGCACGCCGTCCTTGCGACTGGCGTGCTGGTCGAACGGAAACACGACCAGGTCGCCGGCCGCAAGTCGGTCGAGGATCGCCTCGAGACCGCCGCGCTTCGGCAGCACGCCGAAGCCGGCCTTGCGGAAGCGGCGGGTCACCAGGCGATCGAGCCATTCCGGGCGGATCGGCCGGCGCACGAAGTGGAAGCGCCCATCGGCCTGCGGAAACTGCGCGAGCCCCGCTGCCGTCGCCACTTCGAAGTTGCCGAAGTGCCCGGTGAGCACCAGCACGCCCCTTCCCAGCGCGTGTGCATCCAGCAGGGCGTCGAGTTTCTCGACGCGCACCATCGCCAGGCGCCGCGAGCGAGAGAGCCAGGGAAACCACACGAACTCCCACAGCAGCCGGCCTAGGTGGCCGTAGTGCGCCTGCGCCAGCCGTTCGATCTCGGCTTCGTCGACGACGTCGCCGTACACGCGCCGCAGGTTGTCGAGCACGACCTTGCGCCGCAAGGGCAGCAGGCGATACAGCAGCCGTGCGGCCCACGAGGGTGTCGCGCGTTCGGGCTGCCCCAGTGCCACCGCCGACGCCTGCGTGCGGTCATGGGTCAGCGAGACACTGATCGTGCGCAGGCGGTTGCGGCCCAGTGCGATCTGCGCCGACTCGTTGAGCTCGACTACGGGCGCGCCGTAGGCGTCGCGCGTCACGGAGAAGTCGGCCGGACCGACGGCGCCGAGTGCTGCTTCACGCGGAAAGAGTTTCACGCACGCTTCCTTGGCGGCGAAGCGCGCCGCCAGGCTGGGAGCGCGGCCCGGCCCCTCACCCGCGTCGGCGAGTTCCTGCGGTGAGAACAATTTGGTGAGTTCGCCGGCGGGCGTTTCCGCCAGCAGCCGCTCCATGCGGGCGATGTCGACCGCGTCGACGCCGCAGCGGGTCGCGCCGTCTGCGACCGCTGGCGCCGCCGGCACGGAGTTCACGATGCCGGGGCGCGCAGCAGGCAGGCGGCGTTGGTTCCGCCGAAGCCGCGCGACAGCAGCAGCGCGACATCGCTGCGCGGCTCGCGGTGAGTATTCGATGCGTTCAGTGCCGCGCAGTCGGGGTCGAGTTCGGCGAGCGGCGCAATGCCCGGTACGACCCGCGCGCGCAGCGCTGCCAGACCGATCGTGGCGTCGGCCAGTCCGGAGGCTGCCAGCAGGTGGCCGAAAGACCATTTGAACGACGTGACCGGCGGCATGTCGCGACCGAACAGCTGCAGCAGCGCACGCGTCTCGGAGACATCCGAATTCGCGGTGCCGTTGCCGTGCGCGACGATCATGCCGACGTCGGCCGGCTCGAGCTGCGCCGCCTGCAGTGCCGCCGTGATCGCACGGACCAGTCCGTCGCCGACTTCGCTGATCGGCAGCAGGCCCAGCCCATCGGAGCCGCTGCCGGCGCCGAGAAACTCGCCGAGCACCTTCGCGCCGCGCTCCTGCGCTGCTGCTCCGCTCTCGAGCACGATCGCGGCCGCGCCTTCGCCCATCACGCTGCCGTCGTGACGCGCGTCGAAGGGCCGCAGCGCCTCATTGGACAGCAGGCCCATCTGGTCGTAGTACAGCAGGGTCTGCGGCTCGATGCCGGCGTCGTGCGCGGCAACGACAGCGCGCGTGCATTCGCCGTTGCGCAGCGACTCGGCCGCTTCGGCCAGAGCCAGCGGTCCGCTGATGCTGTGATTCGTGATGCAGGCGTTCGGGCCCTTCAGTCCATGACGGATGCCGACGTGTCCCAGCACGTTGTTCGGCAGCGAGCGCAACAGCCACATCGGGTTCACCGTGGCCGACAGCTCGGCGCCGAACGCTTCCAGCTGGCCGGCCGCGGCCGCGATCAGGGGCAGGTAGTCGTACTGGTTGCCGAAGTTGCCGCCGCCGGAGCCGACGAACACGCCCGTTGCATCGGCGCAGCGCTCGGCCGCGGCCGCGTCGAGCGTGGCGCGCCAGTCGGAGAAACCACTCGACTCGATCGCCCGATCGGCCGCATACAGGCCGAAGACGTCGGTGCGGCGGATGAACTTCAGCAATTTGCGGTCGCCGGTCAGCTGGCCGGGGTTGTAGTCGCCGACCTCGGCGGCGAGCTTCACGGTCCAGTTCGCAGCGTCCCATTGCTCGATTGGCCGGATCGACGTGCGGCCGGCGCGGAGCGCTTCGAGGACTTCGTCCGGGGTGCGGCCGGAACCGCAGATGACGCCGGTGCCGGTGATGAAGAT
>DAOMFL010000127.1:0-3044 GCA_035429805.1 Burkholderiaceae bacterium | reverse complement strand
CTTCGTCCGGGGTGCGGCCGGAACCGCAGATGACGCCGGTGCCGGTGATGAAGATGCGTTCGCGCTTCATGCGGGCCTCCGCGCCTCAGTGATCGCGCCCGACGAGCGCGTCGGTGTCGGCGGGGTGGCGGAACGCCAGGCAGCTGTTCGAGCCGCCGAAGCCGAGCGAATTCGACAGTGCGACGCGGATACGCTGTTCGCGCGGCGCGTCGCGCACGATGTCGACATCGCAGTCGGGGTCGAGCTCGCGCAGGTTGGCGTTGACGGGCAGCGTGCCGTGATGCACCGCGAGCGCGCAGACAGCGGCCTCGACCGCGCCGGCCGCCGCGATCAGATGGCCCATCACGCTCTTGGTCGAACTGACTGCGACGCGCTTCCAGTCAGCTCCGAAAACCACCTTGACGGCGGCGCATTCACTGCGGTCGTTCATCGGAGTCGACGTGCCGTGCGCGTTTAGGTAGTCGATCTCGCCGGGGACTGCGCCGGCGTCCTTCATCGCGGCGCGCATCGCCTGGATCGGACCGTCGCCGGACGGATGCGAGTCGGTAATCCGGTAGCTCGACAGCGAGTTGCCGTCACCTGCCAGCTCCGCGTAGATGCGCGCGCCGCGGCGCCGTGCCGCCTCCCATTCCTCGAGCACGAGAAAGCCCGCGCCTTCGCCGAGCACGAAGCCGTTACGCGAGGCGTCGAAGGGGCGACTCGCGCGTTCCGGCGTGTCGTTGTCCGGCGAGACTGCGTTGAGCAGGCAGAAACCGGCCAGTCCCACCGGGTTGATCATCGAATCGAAGCCGCCGGCGAGCACGCGGTCGGCCTCGCCACGGCGGATCAGCTTCAGCGCCGTGCCCACCGCCTGGCCGCCCGACGCGCACGCGGTGTGCACCGAACTCATGTAGCCGCGCATGCCGAACACGCGCATCAGCAGGGCAGCCCCCGCCGTCGACTGGCTGCGGCAGAAGGTCAGCGGATCGGCCGCGGAGCCGCGCGCATTGAGCAGCAGGTCGGGCTGCAGTTCACCACCCGGAGCGGCGTCGCGCTGCACCTCCGCGAGTTCGTCGTAAGTGACGCCCATCATGCCGGTGCCGACGACGCAGCCCCAGCGCTGGGCATCCGCCGCGGTCGGCCGGATGCCGGCATCGGCAAGGGCCTGCGCCGCGGCGACCAGCGCGAACCGGTGCGAACGGTTGGCGAGCTTCAGCAGTCGGCGGTCACCGGCCGCCCGTTCCACCGCCTGCGGCGACAGGTCCTTGACCTCGGCGGCGATGCGCACCGGAAAGCCGCTGGCATCGAAGCTCGCGATCGGCGCGACGCCGCTCTTCGCGGCGAGCAGCGCCGACCACGTCGCGGCGACGTCGTTACCGGCGGGTGTGACCAGGCCGAGGCCCGTAATGGCGACACGTCGCCGAGTCATGCCGTGCTCCCTGGTTGCGCCCCGATCTCGATGCGACCGGTGGCGACGGTTTTGCCCTCGTTGCGGGCGGCGAGCTTCAGCTGCGCACGTTGCCCTTCGACGGCGAGCAGTTCGATCTCCAGTTCGAGTGCCGTGCCCGGTGCGGTGAACGACCGGATCTTGACGCTGCTGACACGGGTCGGCATAAGCCTGTCCGCAGGCAGGCCGGGCATCGCCTCGGCCGCAAGCTGCGCGGCGAGTCCTGCCATGGCGTCGAGCAGCAGCGTGCCCGGGAACACCGGCCGGCGCGGGAAATGATCGGCAAAGTAGGCAACGTCGTCCTGCGCCGGCACGCGCAGCAGCGCGCGCAGTCTTCGGGCAGTCTCATGCTCCAGGGGCTCCATCTGCGGAGACGGAACACCGGAGAACCGGTCTGGCGCCGCCCCTGCCGTACGCAGCGTTTCAAAGTCGGCCCGCAACGCTTCGGGCGCGTCGAAGTCCGCCATCGGCAGCATCGGCCCGACGCAGTCGACGAGTTCGAGCGCGCACTGGCCGTCGATGAAAGCGCGGCCGCCGTAGGCGACGGCCTCGGCGTCGCAGCGCGCGATGTCGGCCTCGAGCGTCAATGTCTGCCCCGGTGTGACAAGGCGGTGGTAGCGCGTTTCTGCGGCGAGTCCCGCGACCGGGCGCCACTCGAAGCCCAGTTCGGCCATCGCCGACCATGCGGCAAGCTGTCCCACGGCTTCCGCCATCAGCGAGGCCGGGAAGCGGCTGGCGCCTGCCGGCACCGTGTATCGGCCCTCGATGTGCCGGTCAGCGCACTGGGTGATGCGGTCGACGAAGGAGAAGGCGCGGAAGCGCTCGCTCATCGTCGCCGCGTGTGCCGCCGGTTGCTGGACAGACGCCGCTCAGGCGGTGGCCTGGGTGGCGCGCTGTGCGCGGATGACGACCTTGCAGAAGGTTTCGGGCGTGAACAGGCGCGGGATCTCCGCCGCCTTCAGCGGCGACTTGAGGCGCTCCGGCGGCACTTCGGTCAGGAATTCCCTCAGCCGCGCGAGCCCGGCGTCGGTGACGATGCCCTTGTTCTCGAACTCCGCCTCGGGCAGCGGGCCGCGCGCGTCCTCGACGATCTTGCCGCGGGGGATCTTCACGCCGAAGCCGCGTTCGAGCCGGAAGACGAGGTCGAGGAAGTCGATCGACTCGGCGTCGAGCCCTTCGATCAGGGACTCCTTGGGCTTGACGTCCTCGACATCGCAGCCGAGCGCATCGGCGATGATCTTCGCGACCGTCGGAAAGACGCTGTCGATTTCCTGCTGGCTGATCTGTTCTGACATTCCCTCACTCCATCTTGAATCCGCCGTCGACGTGCAGCACTTCGCCGGTGATGTAGTCGGCAAAGCGTGACGCCAGGAACCAGACGGCATGGGCCACATCCTGTGCCTGCCCGTAGCGGCGCAGCAGGATGCGTGCCTTCACCTCGTCGCCGGCGAGATCGCGCACCTGCTGTGACATCTCGGTCTCTATGACGCCGGGAGCCACGCAGTTTACCGTGATCCTGCGCGAGGCCAGCTCGACCGCCATCGCCCGCGTGAAGGCGTTGACGGCGCCCTTGCTGGCGGCGTAGTTCGACTGTCCGCGCCCGGCCTTGTCGCCGGCC
>DAOMFL010000126.1:0-7441 GCA_035429805.1 Burkholderiaceae bacterium | reverse complement strand
GGCGACTTCAAGGACGTCGAGGTGATCGAGGTGCTGGTGAAGCCGGGCGACACCGTGGCGAAGGAGCAGTCGCTGATCACGGTGGAGAGCGACAAGGCCTCGATGGAGATTCCGTCGTCGTCGGCGGGCGTGGTGAAGGAGCTGCGCGTCAAGCTCGGCGACAAGGTCTCGCAGGGAAGTCCGGTTGCGGTTCTGCTCGGCTCTGCGGCAGCGGGCGTTGCAGCCGCTCCAGCGCCTGTCGCGACGGCAACGGCGCCGGCCGCGGCCGAGCCGACCAAGTCCACCGCCTTTGCGACCGAGATGGGCGCGCGTCCTCCGGCGATCGACCTCGGTCCCGAGCCGGGTGCCAAGCCGCACGCGTCTCCGTCGGTGCGCAAGTTCGCGCGCGAACTCGGCGTCGATCTCGCGCTCGTGCGCGGTACCGGCGAGAAGGGGCGCATCACGGCCGACGACGTCCGCGAACACGTGAAGGGCGTGATGACGAGCGGTGTTCGACCGACGGCCGCCCCCGTCGCCGCGGCCGGAGCAGGCCTCGGGCTCAACCTGCCAGCGTGGCCGGTCGTCGATTTCGCGAAGTTCGGGCCGATCGAGCGCGTCGAGGTGTCGCGCATCCGCAAGATCTCCGGACCGGCGCTGTCGCGCAACTGGGTGACGATCCCGCACGTCACGAACCATGAGGACGCCGATATCACGGAGCTCGAGGCGTTCCGCGTGCAGCTGAACAACGAAAACGCGAAGAGCAAGGACGTGCCGAAGCTGACGATGCTCGCCTTCCTGATCAAGGCCTGTGTCGCGGTGCTGAAGAAGCTGCCGGACTTCAACAGCTCGATCGATCCGGAGGGCGGCGCGATCATTCGCAAGAGCTACTGGCACATCGGCTTCGCTGCCGACACGCCGCAGGGCCTGGTGGTGCCGGTGATCAAGGACGCCGACAAGAAGGGCATCTTCGAGATCGCGCAGGAAACGTCAACGCTCGCCGCCAAGGCACGTGACGGCAAGCTCGGGCCCGCCGACATGCAGGGCGGCACATTTTCGATCTCGTCGCTCGGCGGCATCGGCGGCACCTACTTCACGCCGATCATCAACGCCCCCGAGGTCGCGATCCTCGGCGTCTGCCGCTCCACGACGAAGCCGGTGTGGGACGGCAAACAGTTCGCGCCGCGGCTGATCCTGCCGCTGTCGCTGTCCTGGGACCACCGCGTCGTCGACGGCGCCGGGGCGGCGCGCTTCAACTCGATGCTGGCGCAGATCCTTGCCGACTTCCGGCGCGTGCTGCTGTAGCCGGAAATGTCGCCGTTCACGGACCTGGGGCTGCATGACCACCATCGTTGTCGTCAAGAAGGGCGCGGAGATCGCGATTGCCTCCGACGCGCTGGTCACGTTCGGTGAGACGCGGCTGCCGCACGGCTACGAGATGAACGAGAAGATCTTCAGGGTCGGTGACTCGTACTTCGGCCTGGCGGGCAGCACAGCACACTTCGCCGTGCTGACGGAAGCGCTGCGACAGCTCGGCGACGACTGCAAGCTCGGCAGCCGGCAGGAGATCTTCGGCACCTTCCAGCGCCTGCACCCGGTGCTGAAGGAAAAGTTCTTCCTCAACCCGAAGGAAGAGGACGGCGATCCGTACGAATCGTCCCAGTTCACCGCGCTGATCGCCAACAAGAGCGGTATCTACGGCGTGTATTCGTACCGCGAGGTGTTCAGCTTCGACCGCTTCTGGGGCATCGGCTCGGGACGCAGTTTCGCGCTGGGTGCTATGTACGCCGCCTACGAGCGCACCGCTTCGGCGCGGCGCATCGCCGAAATCGGCGTGAAGGCCGGTGCGGAGTTCGACAAGAGCTCGGCGCTGCCGGCGCGCGTTTTCAGCATTGACCAGGCCGCCGAGCGCGGCAGCGAGGGCACATGAGCTCCCTGATCGACGTCGTGGTACCCGACATTGGCGACTTCAAGGACGTCGAGGTGATCGAGGTGCTGGTGAAGCCGGGCGACACCGTGGCGAAGGAGCAGTCGCTGATCACGGTGGAGAGCGACAAGGCCTCGATGGAGATTCCGTCGTCGTCGGCGGGCGTGGTGAAGGAGCTGCGCGTCAAGCTCGGTGACAAGGTTTCACAGGGTTCGCCGATCCTGCGGCTCGAAGCCACGTCAGCCGCGGCAGCGCCGGTCGAGGCGAAGCCCGCGGCGGCCCCGGCGTCGAAGCCTTCGTCCGCGCCTGCGCCTGCGGCAGCGCCGCGGGCCGCTACCTTCTCAGGCGGTGCGGACGTCGAGTGCGAAGTGCTGGTGCTGGGCGCCGGGCCGGGTGGTTACTCGGCGGCGTTTCGCGCGGCGGACCTCGGCAAGCGGGTGGTGCTGGTCGAGCGCTACGCGTCGCTCGGTGGCGTCTGTCTCAATGTCGGCTGCATTCCGTCGAAGGCGCTGCTGCACGTCGCCGCCGTCATGGAGGAGGCGGCGCACTTCGCCAACCTCGGCGTGGAGTTCGGGGCTCCGAAGGTGAGCATCGACAAGCTGCGCGCGCACAAGAGCAAGGTCGTCGGCAAGCTGACCGGCGGACTGGCTTCGATGGCGAAGATGCGCAAGGTGACCGTAGTGCGCGGCTACGGCAGCTTCGTCGGGCCGAATCACCTCGAAGTCGAACTGACGACGGGCGACGCCCAGGACAAGACCGGACAGAAGCAGGTGGTGCGCTTCGACAGCGCGATCATCGCCGCCGGCTCGGCGGCCGTGCGGCTGCCCTTCATGCCCGATGATCCGCGCATCGTCGACTCGACCGGCGCGCTCGAACTGCGCCAGGTGCCGAAGAAGATGCTGGTGGTCGGTGGCGGCATCATCGGGCTCGAGATGGCGACGGTCTACTCGGCCCTCGGCGCACGTGTCGACGTCGTCGAAATGCTCGAGGGCCTGATGACCGGTGCCGACCGCGACCTCGTCAAGGTCTGGCAGAAGATGAATCAGCAGCGCTTCGACAACGTGATGCTGAAGACGAAGACGGTGTCGGTCGAGGCCAAGCCCGAGGGACTGCTGGTCCACTTCGAAGGCGACGCGGCTCCTGCCGAGCCGCAGTGGTATGACCTGATCCTGCAGTCGGTGGGCCGCACGCCCAACGGCCGCAAGATCGGCGCCGAGCGCGCCGGCGTCATCGTCAACGAGCGCGGCTACATTCCGGTCGACAGCCAGATGCGGACCAATGTGCCGCACATCTTTGCGATCGGCGACATCGTGGGCCAGCCGATGCTCGCGCACAAGGCGGTGCACGAAGCCCATGTGGCAGCCGAGGCTGCGACCGGCGAGAAGTCGCACTTCGACGCGAGCGTCATTCCGTCGGTGGCCTACACCGATCCGGAGGTCGCGTGGGTCGGGCTGACCGAGGACGACGCGAAGAAGCAGGGGCGCAAAGTGAAGAAGGGCCTGTTCCCGTGGTCGGCGTCGGGCCGGGCGATCGCCAACGGTCGCGATGAGGGAATCACGAAGCTGCTGTTCGACGAGGAAACGCACCGTGTCGTCGGCGGAGGCATCGTAGGCACGCATGCGGGCGACCTCATCAGCGAGGTCGCGCTGGCGATTGAAATGGGCGCCGATGCGGTCGACATCGGCCGCACGATCCACCCGCACCCGACACTCGGGGAGTCGGTCGGCATGGCCGCCGAAGTGGCCGAAGGTGCGTGCACCGACCTGCCGCCGCCGCGGCGCTAGAATTCGCGCCACGACGCTACTAATCGCGAGAAATACCTAGCCAGACGGCGGAGCGAAGCGGGTTCATCCATCCGGATGCGGGCAGCGCGATTGACGCTCTGCGTCGCTGCCGTACCCTTCGTTTTCCGCTCGGCGCAGTGTTCTTCGGGTCCGGGCGCCGGGACCACACCAGCCGCGACCAATGGGCTACCTCGAATTCCAGGCTGCGGGAGCACCACCTGCTCCCGTCGACGTCTTTCCTGACGGCGCGCAGCTCTGGTCGGACGACGCAACCTGGGGTGGCAACGTTCCGGGAGAAGATGCGGTGGTCCGCATCGAGGCCGGGCGCACGATCGTTCTCGACCAGGACATCGACGTCGCCAGCCTGGAAATCGAGGGCACGCTGCTCGTCTTCGCGCGCGACACAAAGATCCGTGCCGGCTGGATCCTCGTGCACGGCGACGGCCGGTTTGCGGCCGGAAGTGCGGAGCGCGTCTTCCATCAGCGCCTGACGATCACGCTGTGCGCGGGAGAAGCGGTACAGCCCCATGCGCAGCTGGGTACCAAGTTCCTTGCTGCGCTCAATGGCGGGACGATCGATCTGCACGGCGCGCAGCGCACTTCCTGGGTGCCGCTCGGCGCGACCGCGGCCCCGGGTCACGGGACGATTCGCCTGGCACAGCCGGTCGACTGGCGCGTCGGCGAGCACGTGGCTGTCGCCTCCGGCCATGACCATTCGCTGGTGGAAGAGCGCACGATCGTCGGTGTCGGCGCCGACTGCATGTCGCTGACCCTCGATCGCGCAGTGGCGCATCGTCACCATGGCCAGCTCGCGACGGTCCAGCATGTGCTGCCGGGGTCGATCGGCAAGGCCGTCCTGCTCGAGCGCACGATCGTTGTCGAGGGCTGCATCGAGTCGGAGCGGTCGAGCGAGGGCGGTTGCTGCCTGATCGCCGGTTCGATGCAGGCCGGTGTTCCCGGACGTCGCGCGATCGGCCGCTTCTCCGGTGTGGAATTCCGCCGCATGGGCCAGTTCAACCGTCCTGGGCGCTACCCGCTGCACTGGCACAACAACGGCGATGCCGCGGAAAGCTGCGTCACCGGGTGCCTCGTGCAGGGCAGCTACCAGCGCGGCATCGTGACCGTAGGTTCGCGCCATGTCCGCATCAGCGGCAATGTCGTGCTGAAACCGCTCGGCCACGGCTACATCGTCGAGAGCGAGGACAACTCGCCGCAGCTGACGACCACCAATCTTGCTCTGCGCCCCCGCGTCGTGCGCTTTGCCGACAGCGCGATGCGCAGCTACTGCGAAGTGCGGCCGCGTCCGTTCTGGATCGTGCGGTCGCCAGCGCGTCCTGCCGCCCACTCGTGACAGCGCGGGGCAACGCCCCGCGAACATCATCGCTGGTTCACAGGGAATCCCGAGCGCCCGCGGTCTCCCCGCGCTTGTGACAGCGGCAACGGCCCGAGCCACGGCTTCTCGACGTCGGCCAAGGCGGGACAAGTTCGCGCTCCGGGCGTGCGTTGGCCGGTAGCGCCAGAAGCTCTTGAAGCGTGCCTAGGTGGCGAGCTAGTCTTTCAACCCGTCGCAGGTTCGGCGACGGGCCACCATCGGCGAGGAGACCGGAATGCGGAAACTCTTTGGACTGGCGTTGCTTGGGCTGCTGATCCAGCCGCTACCTGCTGCGGCCCAGGAACTGGCGCCGGGAAAGTACACGGGGAACATGAGCTTTCTGTGGTCGGGCAAGCCGATGCAGGATATGGTGACGCTCACCATAGACAAGGTGCAGGGAAACCGGTTCGAAGGCGTCGCCTGGGTCGGCACGAAGCGGTGTCAGGTCGACACGCCGGTTCAAGGGCGACTTGATGGCGACACGCTGAAAGTAACGGGCAAGGCCGTCAAGGAGGATTGTGGGATCCGCTGGGAACTGAAGGTCGTGGGCAACAAGCTCGAAGGCACGACACCCGGCGGCAATGCGATCGTGCTGCACAGGTGACCGCCACAAGCGACGGCGCGCGGCGTCATGCGTGCGTGAGCGCACTTTCGCGAGTAGCTCGGCGCGGCATGGCGCGGACACTCCGCCGGGAGTGGCCGTAGGCGCCTGAATTGGGGCACTCAGCTGGCAAAGTCCCGTTCGAGCTCCGAAATCTGCTGCTCGTTGAGCGTGGAGACGGTCTTTCCGTCGAGGAGCAGCATCAGCTTCGCCGTGGCCTCGAGTTCTTCGGCGCTTTCCCCGGCCTCATCGAGCGAGCTTCCCGAGACGACCGGGCCATGATTGGCAAGAAGGACGGCGCGGTGTTTCCCCGCGACCGCCCGAACGGCTTCCGCGAGCGCTCGATCACCAGGCCGGAAGTAAGAGACGAGCGGCACTCGCCCGACCCGCATCACGTGGTACGCCGTAAGCGGCTTCATCACGTTCGATGGGTCGGAGTGCACCAGGCATGAAACAGCGACGGCGCAGGTGCAGTGCAGGTGCACGATTGCACGTGCGTTCGGGCGTTCTGCATACATGGCCAGGTGCAGGAACGCCTCTTTCGAGGGTTTGTCGCCGGCAACGTGCCGACCCGATGCGTCGAGCCTGGAAATCGACCCGGGGTCCAGCCGCCCCAGGCAGCTGCCGGTCGGCGTAACAAGGAATCCGTCGTCCACGCGAACACTGAGGTTGCCAGAGCTGCCGTGCGCGTAACCGCGTTCGTACAGCGACCTGCCGCGCTCGGTCAGCAGCTCCCGGAGAGAGGCTTCATTCATCTGGGCAGGGCCAATCAGGGCTCTGAGCGTTCGGGGCAGGAGGCGACCTTGCCGCAGTAACTCGGGCTCAACAGTGGTCTCGACTGCAGCTGTAGTCAGGATAATCCGTTCGCGACGATCCTTGTGGCGCAGCCGGACCGGCACGGCTTTGCGCGGCCCAAGGGACGACGCAGAAGTGTCGACCTCGATACGGCCGCCAGGTGCCAGATCCATATCTCCGGCATCCGGAGGAAGCTTGAGTGGCAGTACGCCCATCCCCGTCAGATATGCTGTGGACCTCGGCGCACGAGGCATTCGTATTGCCTGCCCCGCGTTCGGACCGGCGATCGAACGTTCCACCGCGGCCGTGTCGATTCCGGTGCTGAAGCCGAACGAGGCGATGTACGAGTCTGCACTTGCAGCAGGAAAGCGCATCGGAATGGTCGCCACCTTCGCTCCAGCAGTGCAGTCGATGGAAGCCGAATTCGATGAAGCAGCCGGGACCGGCGGCGCTTCGCCGGTGTCTGTTCTGGCGAAAGGCGCAATCGAGGCGCTGCGCGCCGGCGATGAAGCGTCACACAACCGGCTGGTGGCCGACGCCGCTGGAGGGCTGAACGACGTCGACGCGATCCTGCTGGCGCACTTCTCGACGTCCCGGGCGCTCGGTGAAGTCGCCGCTCGGTTGCAGACGCCCGTCTTTGCGAGACCGGATGCGGCGGTCGCGAAGATGCGCAGACTGCTGGAGGCCTGATGCTGCTTGGCGTCATCGCCGATGACTTTACGGGAGCCAGCGACGTGGCCAACACGCTGGCGTCGGGCGGCATGCGGACGACGCAGTTCCTGGGTGTGCCGGACTTCACGGGGGCGGACTGCGATGCCGGCGTCATTGCGCTGAAGACGCGGTCGATTGCCGCAGCGGACGCCGTAGCGCAGTCGCTGGCCGCGCTGGCCTGGCTGCGACGCGAAGGGTGCTCTCAGTTTCTCTTCAAGTACTGCTCGACGTTCGATTCGACCGCCGACGGAAACATCGGACCGGTCGGCGAAGCC
>DAOMFL010000125.1:0-7503 GCA_035429805.1 Burkholderiaceae bacterium | reverse complement strand
AAATCTAGACGTCGATATTCCCCGCGTACAGCGCGTTTGTCTCGATGAACGCGCGGCGTGGCTCGACCTCGTCGCCCATCAGCGTGGTGAAGATCTGGTCGGCGCCGATCGCGTCTTCGATTTGCACCTTCAGCATGCGGCGGACGGCCGGGTCCATCGTGGTTTCCCACAGCTGCTCGGGATTCATTTCACCAAGGCCCTTGTAGCGCTGGCGGCTGACCGCGTTCTCGGCTTCGGCCATCAGCCAGTCCATCGCCTCGCGGAATGTCGCGACCGCGGACTCCTTCAGCTTGTCGCCACTGCCGCGCCTGACCTTCGCGCCGGCTCCGATCAGGCCCTTGAACGTCTTTGCGGCACCCGCGAGAGCGGCGTAGTCGGCGCCGTGCACAAAGTCTGCGTCGATGACGGTCACACGGATGTTGCCGTGATGATGGCGCTCGATGCGCAGGCGGTGCTTGTCGGTCTTGTCGTCATGCTGCGAGTGGACGTGCACGGTGGAGTTGCCGAGCGTCGCGGTCAGCCGCTGCGCCGAGGCCTCGGCCGCGGCGGCGGCGTCGAGGTCGAGTTCGACGCCCGCCATCAGCGCCTGGAGCGCGGGCCGGTCGATGACGCGCGCGAGCCTCTCGACGACCGCGTTGGCGAGCAGGTACTGGCGCGCGAGTTCGGCCAGCGCCGTACCCTCGATCGGCGTTACTCCTTCGGCCGGAACGAGCTGCGCGTCCTTCAGCGCGAGCGTCACCATGTACTGGGCGAGTTCGGCGTCGTCCTTGATGTAGCGCTCCTCCTTGCCGTGCTTGACCTTGTAGAGCGGCGGCTGCGCAATGTAAATGTGCCCGCGCTCGACGAGCTGCGGCATC
Source organism: Burkholderiaceae bacterium (assembly GCA_035429805.1). Taxonomy (GTDB): domain Bacteria; phylum Pseudomonadota; class Gammaproteobacteria; order Burkholderiales; family Burkholderiaceae_F; genus JALORV01. The sequence continues at coordinate 6,646 of DAOMFL010000125.1, read as the reverse complement.
TGTCGGTAGAAGAGCGTCAGCAGCAGGGTGCGGATGTGTGCTCCGTCGACGTCGGCGTCGGTCATGATGATGATGCGGTGGTACCGCAGCTTCTCGAGACTGAAGCCTTCGTTATCCGGCCCGGTGCCGATGCCGGTGCCGAGCGCGGTGATCAGCGTGGCAATCTGCTCGGACGAAATCAGCTTGTCGAAGCGCGCCTTCTCTACGTTGAGCACTTTTCCACGCAGCGGCAGCACCGCCTGGAACTTGCGGTCGCGGCCCTGCTTGGCCGAGCCGCCGGCCGAATCGCCTTCGACGATGTAGAGCTCGGCGAGCGCGGGATCCTTCTCCTGGCAGTCGGCGAGCTTGCCGGGCAGGCCGACGCCGTCGAGCACGCCCTTGCGGCGCGTCATCTCGCGCGCTTTGCGGGCAGCCTCGCGGGCGCGGGCGGCCTCAACGATCTTGCTGCAGATGATCTTGGCGTCCGCCGGGCGCTCGAGCAGGAAGGACTCGAGCGCCTTGCCGACCACTTCCTCGACGGCAGGACGCACTTCGGAGGACACCAGCTTGTCCTTGGTCTGCGAGCTGAACTTGGGCTCCGGGACCTTGACCGACAGCACGCACGTCAGCCCCTCGCGCATGTCGTCGCCACCGGTCTCGACCTTCGCCTTCTTGTCGAGCTCGTTGGCCTTGATGTAGTTGTTGAGCACTCGCGTCATCGCCGCGCGCAGGCCAGTGATGTGCGTGCCTCCGTCCTTCTGCGGGATGTTGTTGGTGAAGGCGAGCAGGCTTTCGTTGTAGCCGTCGTTCCACTGCATCGCGACCTCGACGCCGATCGGCACCGGAGCAGTGCCGCTCGAGGCCTGCCCGCTCGCCTCTCCGATCACGTGGAAGGCGTTCGGATGCAGCACGGTCTTGGACTTGTTGATGTACTGCACGAAGCCCTTGACGCCACCCGAGAAGGCGAAGTCCTCCTCCTTGCCGGTGCGCTGGTCGACAAGCCGGATGCGCACGCCGTTGTTGAGGAACGAAAGTTCGCGCAGCCGCTTGGACAGCACCTCGTAATGGAAGTCCACGGTGCCGAAGATCACGTCGTCGGGCAGGAAATGAACCTCGGTGCCACGCTTGTCGGTGGGGCCGGTGACTTTCATCGGCGAGACCTGCATGCCATCGACCGTCTCGACGAGGCGGTCCTGCACGACGCCCTGGCGGAACTCCAGCGCGTGCACCTGGCCATCGCGCCGGATCGTCAGCCGCAACCACTTGGACAGCGCATTGACGCACGAGACGCCGACGCCATGCAGGCCGCCCGAGACCTTGTAGCTGTTCTGGTTGAACTTGCCGCCGGCGTGCAGTTCTGTCAGAGCGATCTCGGCGGCCGAGCGCTTCGGCTCATGCTTGTCGTCAAACTTGATTCCGGTCGGGATGCCACGGCCGTTGTCGATCACCGAGATCGAGTTGTCGGTGTGAATCGTGACGACGATGTCGTCACAGTGGCCCGCGAGCGCCTCGTCGACCGAGTTGTCGACCACCTCGAACACCATGTGATGCAGCCCAGTGCCGTCCTGCGTGTCGCCGATGTACATGCCAGGGCGCTTGCGCACCGCTTCCAGGCCCTCGAGGATCTGGATGCTGCTCGCGCCGTAGTCGCCCAGGCCATCGGCCTCAGTGGCAGGGTTCGGCTGGTTCATCGGCGGTTGATTCGGTACTGCTGACATCCATCATCCTTTCGCGTCGGTGTACGCATCGGCTGCGCCGATGCACGTGCACCTCCGCGAGTTCAGTTAGTGCATTGGGCCTGGGAGCGGCCCGGCGCCCAATGCAGATACAAAGGCAAGCGAACGGACCCGCGTCCGCCTAAATTCTCATCGGCATCACGACGTACTTGAACTTGTCGCTCTCCGGCAGCGTCATCAGTGCACTGCCGAGCGCGTCGCCGAGCGCGAACTTGATCTGCTCGTTCTTCACGTTGAGCAGAACGTCGAGCAGGTAGTTCACGTTGAAGCCGATGTCGAGTCCATCGCCCGAATAGTCGATCTCGAGCTCTTCCTGGGCCTCTTCCTGGTCGGCGTTGGTGGAGTTGATCTTCAGGCTGCCAGGGGCGAGCACCATGCGCACGCCTTTGAACTTGTCAGTCGTCAGGATCGCCGCGCGCTGCAGCGCGTGCATCAGGTCTTCGCGGCCGATGACGAACGTCTTGGTGTTCGCCGCGGGAACAACGCGCTGGTAGTCCGGGAACTTGCCCTCGACCAGCTTGGAGATGAGTTCGATGTCGCCGAAGCTGAACTTCACCTGCGTCGCGGCCATCTGCACGCGCACCGGATCCTCGCTGTCGGGCAGCAGGCGCGACAGTTCGAGGATTGTCTTGCGCGGAATGATCGCCTCGATCTTCGGGCTCGCGCCGTCCTTCTGCACTTCGCACAGCGCCAGCCGGTGGCCGTCGGTCGCGACGGCGCGCACGGTGGCACCGTCGACCACCAGCAGCATGCCGTTCAGGTAGTAGCGGATGTCCTGCTGCGCCATCGCGAAGTGCACCATCGACAGCAGGTACTTCAGCGTCGCCGCCGGCAGCGAGAAATCGGCCGTGAATTCGGCCTGCGCGACCGTGGGGAACTCTTCGGCGGCGAGCGTCTGCAGGTTGAATCGGCTCTTGCCGCTCGCCACCGCGAGCTTCTTGCTGGCCAGGGACATCTGCACGTCGGCCTCGGGCAGCGCGCGCAGGATGTCGACCAGCTTGCGTGCCGCGACTGTCGTGGCGGCGACGTCCTTGCCGGTGCCGATCAGTGCCGAGGTCTGGATCTGCAACTCGAGGTCGGTGGCCGTGAACGACACGCGCTCACCGTCCTTGCGGAGCAGGATGTTGGCGAGGATCGGTAGCGTCTGGCGCCGCTCGACGATCCCGCTTACCACCTGCAGGGGCCTGAGCAACGCATCCCGGCTGGCTTTGACGAGTTGCATTCGTATTTCTTTCTTCTGATGAATAGTTAACTAATAGTTAGAGCAGACCTGCGCTGGGGACAAGTCGGCTGTTCTTCAGCAGTTCAAGGACTTGGACGTGAGCCCGGATTGTGGACAGGTGTGAACACCGGCTGTGGGCGGCCTGTGGACCGGCGGGACAACTTCGCCACAACGGTCAGCGGCTTCACGGACTGTCCACAGCTGCCCACAGCTTTTCCAGAGGCTATCCACAGCATCTGTTCAGCCCTTCAGCGTCTGCTCGAGCACGTGCAGCGCGTGGTTCAGTTCGCCCGGCTTGACGCGTTCGCCGCCGATCTTACGCACGGCATGCAGCACGGTTGTGTGGTCGCGGCCGCCGAAGAGTTCGCCGATTTCCGGCAGGCTCTTCTGCGTCAGTTCCTTCGCCAGGTACATCGCGACCTGGCGCGGCAGCGCGATGTTGCTCGGGCGCCGCTTGCTGTACATGTCGGCGACCTTGATCTTGTAGTAGTCCGCGACGGTCTTCTGGATCAGCTCGACCGTCACCTGGCCGGTCGAGGCCGACAGCAGGTCCTTCAGCGCCTCGCGCGCCACTTCGACGGTGACGACGCGGCCGTGGAACGACGAGAACGCGATCACCTTGCGCAGTGCACCCTCGAGTTCGCGCACGTTGCTGCGCAGGTTCTTCGCAATGAAGAAGGCGACGTCTTCCTTCATCTCGACGCCTTCGCTCTCCGCCTTCTTCAGCAGGATCGCCACCCGCATCTCGAGTTCGGGCGGCTCGATCGCGACCGTCAGGCCTGAAGCGAAGCGGGAGACCAGGCGGTCTTCCATGTCCTTCAGTTCCTTCGGGTAGGTATCACTGGTGATGATGATCTGCTTGCGGCCGGCGACCAGCGCCTCAAAGGCGTAGAAGAATTCCTCCTGCGTGCGAGCCTTGCCGGCAAAGAACTGGATGTCGTCGATCAGCAGCAGGTCGAGCGAGTGGTAATAGCGCTTGAAGTCGTCGAACGCCTTGCGCTGGTAGGCGCGCACGACGTCGCTGACGTACTGCTCGGCGTGGATGTAGCGCACCTTGGCGTCGGGCTTGCGGGCCAGGATGCTGTTGCCGACCGCGTGAATCAGATGGGTCTTGCCGAGGCCCACACCCCCGTAGAGAAACAGCGGGTTGTACGAGCCGCCGGGGTTCTCTGCGACCTGCATCGCCGCGGCTCGCGCCAGCTGGTTGGCCTTGCCGGTAACGAAGGTGTCGAAAGTCAGGTTCGGGTTGAGCCGCGCACGCTCGAAATGTTCCGGGCTCGGCGGCGCCGCCTCGGCCAGCACCGGAACGTCGATCTCCGCCGACGGTGACGCCGGAAAGCGCAGCGCCGCGACCGGGGTGCCGTTTTCCACCGCAAAGACGACGGCGACCGGGCGCTGCACGACGCGCGAGGCGGCCTGCGCGATCTGGTCCGAGAACTGCGCGCGGATCGCGTCCAGCTTCAGGCGGTTGGGCGCCCCGATCGTCAGCGTCGCGGTCGATTCGTCGAAGTCGATGGCCCTGAGCGGCTTGATCCAGGCGGAATACTGTTGGGGCGTGAGCTCGCTCTCCAGAAGCCGCGAGCAGTCGTGCCAGATGTGTTGCATCGAGTGGGTGTTCCCGCTTTTGTTGTATTTGCGGGAGTGCCTGCGGACTCCCCCGCCCGCTTCGCCCCCGCCCCGTCGCCTCGGAAGGACAGCCCCTGGCTGCGCGCTCCCTAGCGAAGCCGTGCATTCTACTCGATGAGACCGGGTTATCCACAGGGTGCAGCGTCGGTGCGACAGTGTCTCGGGCGGTCGAAACCCGCATGGCTGAGGCGCGCTCTAAGGTAGTGGATGCTTACATCCGAGGCGCCCGCCAAGGCATGTGTCGAATCTTTCGATGTTGCACTGCGTCAGGCACTTATCCACAGGAAATTCGCCAAGTTATTCAATCCGGGCTGGCTTCGCACCGGGTCGCCCGGAGGCGGCCGGCTCTTCGTTTGACAGTGGTTTGCGGCATCGCGTCTAATAACAGGCTTTTCGTCGCTGCGGCAGAAAGCGGAGAAAAATCCGCAGCTTGCAACACCGCCGCGCGGGCCGTGCCGAACCGACCGTCGTAGTGTGGCATTCGTCGCTGCAGCGCAGAAGCGATGGGCGTGGCGCCTGGATCCGTTGCGCCCCATGCGGGCTGCCCAGGACCTCTGAAAGTCCAGCCGAACAGGAATCAACATGTCCACCAAACGCACCTACCAACCTTCCAAAGTCAAGCGCGCACGCACGCACGGCTTCCTGGTTCGCATGAAATCGCGCGGCGGCCGTGCCGTGATCGCGGCACGTCGCGCGAAGGGCCGCAAGCGCCTGGCGGTCTGACGAACGCGAGGCACGGCAACCGTCGTGCAGGCAGCCGCTGTTGCTTCGAATACAGGGAAAGCCGATTGCTCCTTCGGTCGCGCTCGTCGATTGCGCCGGCCCCGGGACTACGCCGCCGTGCTGGCGGCCAGCCGCTCGCGCTCACTGCGGCTGGCCGGCGAGTGGCTATCGCTTGCAGCGGCCGGCTTGCCCGCGGTGCCGCCCGGAGCGCGCCTCGGCATCACAGTCAGCAAACGCATGGCACGCCGCGCGGTCGATCGTGCGCTTATGAAGCGCATCGTGCGTGAAGCCTTTCGTGCGTCGGCCGCGGCGCTCGAGCGCAGAGCGGTCGCGGCCGGCCTGCGGATCGACATCAGCATTCGCCTGAAGCGACCGATCGGCGCGCCGGGCGATCCACACCGGCCGTCGCTCGCCCTCTGGCGCCGCCTGCTGCGCAATGAGGCTGACCAGCTGCTCGCCGCCGCTGCCGCCCGATTCGAGGTCGCTACCTCCCATGCCTGAGAGTCTGCTGTCGACACTGTTATTGCGCCTGATCGAGGCGTACCGGTACCTGCTGTCGCCGTGGGTCGGCAACAGCTGCCGCTACTGGCCGACCTGCTCCGAGTACGCGCAGGAAGCGATCGAACAGCACGGTGCGGCCCGCGGCACCTACCTCGCTGCACGTCGGCTGGCGCGCTGTCACCCGTATGGGCGCGGCGGTGTCGATCCGGTGCCGGCCGTCTTTTCCTGGCGCTGCCGTTGCGCCGAGCCGCCCGCCACCGGCGCGGCCGGCATGGCGCGCGACGCCTGACGCGGGTTCATTCATTCACAGATCAACGCCAGGGGCATCTCCGGCCATGGGCACCGATTTCCAGCGCACGATCCTTTGGGTCTTCTTCGGCATGTCGCTGTTCTTACTGTGGGACCGCTGGCAGGTCTACACGGGCAAGCCCTCGATGTTCGGCGGTGCGCCCGTCCTCGGCGCACCCGAAGAGCCACGCGAACGCCTCGGCGAAGCCGCCCGTGGCGGGCCGCCGCGTCGCGGAGAAGACCCCGGTCAGCAGCACGCGACCGTCCGGGGACAACAGCAGCGCGTCGGCCCGGGCGTGGATCTCGTAGTTCGCGGCGATCGCCGCTAGCTGGCGGTCGAGCGTCGGCTGCTCGGCGCGCAGCCCGGGGAACGGCCCGCCGAGCAGACGCGCCCGCGGGGCGAAATGCTCGTCCGTGCCCTGGCCGGTGTTGAGGCGGTGCAGCAGCCCCAGGACGGTCCGCACGGCGGGGGCGTCCGATCGCCGGTCGTCGTCGGCGTCGGTGTCTGCGTGAAAGCTCCGGAACATCGGTGCGCGCGTCCGTGGCGATCGGTCGCCGGCGCGGCCATCCA
>DAOMFL010000124.1:0-7693 GCA_035429805.1 Burkholderiaceae bacterium | reverse complement strand
GCTAGGCACCGGCCGCAGGGTCGATGTCGACGTACTTCCAGAATTCGCGCACGAAGATGTTGCGGCGTGCGCCGACGACCCAGGGATGGGCAAGATCGGTGAAGTAGCGGTGCACGTGAACTTTGTAGGGCATGTAGGCGATCATGATCTTCTTGGCTTCTTCCATCACGGCCGCGCGCTGCGGCCCATCGGGCAGGACGCGCTGCTGCTGGTATAGGCGGTTGTAGGCCGGCAGGTCGAAGCGGGCGTGATTGGCCTGCCCCTTGTTCGGGCCGTAGCCGAGCGCGAGGAACGCGTCGCCGTCGGGTGCGGCGGCCGACCAGCCCACACCCCACATCATCAGCTTGCCGGCACGCGAGGCCTTCAGGTTTTCCGGCCACTTGGCGAAGCGGAATTCCATGTGGATCCCGAGCGCCGTCATGTTCTTGCGCCAAAGTTCGATCAGCTGCCGGCTCTGCTGGTCGGGCTGGGTCGCGTACTCGATCGTCAGCGGCGAACCGTCCGGCTGCTCGCGCCAGCCGTCGCCGTCGCGGTCGATGTAGCCATAGAGGTCCAGCAGCGCCTTGGCTCGCGCGGGGTCGTATTGACTCATCTCGCTGCGGAACCCCGGGTCGTAGCCCCAGGTCTGCGGGCCGATCGGCGACTGCGCCGGGATGGCCTGGTTGCGGCGGACCAGCCGGATCTCCTGGTCGACGTCGACGCCGAGCGCGATCGCGCGGCGCAACGCCACCTTGTCCGGCGCGTAGCCGCCGACGACCGGGTTCTCCATCCCGAAGTAGGACACGGCGATGTCCGCGCGCGGGTAGCGGTCCATCTGGATGCCGAGCCGCCTCAGGTTCGGCGCCAGCACGTTGTTCGGTATGGCCTGGTTGGCGAAGTCCGGCGGCAGTTCCTCGAGGAAGTCATGCTGACCGTTCAGGAAAGCGAGCCAGCGCGGCTGGTTCTCGTCGATGATCGTGACTTCGATGCGATCGACCATCGGCAGTCGCCGACCCTTGAGCCGGGCCGCAAGCTGCGCCAATGCGGCGTCGGAGCCGGGCGCCGTCTCCTCGTAGCGCACCTCGCGGTAGTCCGGGTTGCGTTCGAGCACGATCTTCGACGAGCGCTTCCAGTCGACCAGCCGATAGGGGCCGGTGCCGACCGGATGCTCCATCACCTTGTCGCCGTATGCCTCGACGACCTCGCGCGCGACCGCACCGACGAAGGAAGAGTCGGCCAGGTTGTAGAGAAAACGCGGTTGCGGCTCGCCAAAGCGCAGCTCGAACGTGTAGCGGTCGAGCACCCGCAGGCCGGCGACCTCGCGGCCGTAGTCAAATGGCTGGCGATTCTTCAGCGCGTCCTGCCGCAGCTCCGACAGGCCGAGGATCGTCGCGTTTTCTAGCAGGTACACGCGCGGGCTCTTCCAGCGCGGGTCATAGTGGCGCTTGATCGAGTAGACATAGTCGGCTGCGACCAGCTCGCGCGGCCTGCCGTTGAATGCGGCGTCCTTGGCGAAGTAGATGCCGGGCCGCAGCCGCACGACGATGCGGCGAAAATCGTCGTCGACCTCGGGCATTGCCGCGGCCGTGTTCGGCCGCAGCGCTATCGGCCGCTCCAGGTACGCGAATTCGAGCGGCGCCTCGAAAATGTTGGCGTTGAGGGTATTCGAGTAGAGGTCCTGGACCTGGGCCGGATCGAAGCCGGTTTCGGCGACGCGGAACGCGTAGCGCAGCACCTTGACGCTGCCCGTCGCCGGCGTCCGCCCGCCGGCGGCGGGGACCGTCAGCGCGATGGGCGTTGCCGCCATGGCTTTGGCCAGGGCGCGCCGGCTGATCGACACGTCGTCGTTCATGTGCTTTCGCTGGTGATGCCGCCAAACTTGAATACCGGGCGCTCATCGGCATAATCCGCGCTTTCGCGCGCCGGACGGTCGGCACGACAGACTCGGCGGGCGCGAACCACGACAGAAAGTACCGGCCCGAGTGGGCGCCTATATCTTACGCAGGCTGTGGCAGATGATCCCGACGCTCGCCGGGGTCGTTCTCTTTGTCTTCTTTCTCTTCAAATGGTTCGGCGGCGACCCAGCCGAGATCCTGGGTGGATTGCTGGCGACGCCGGAGCAGATCGAGGCGATCCGCACGCAGCTCGGCTTGAACGACCCCTGGTACCAGCAGCTCTGGATCTTCGTGAAGTCGATCTTCACGTTCAACTGGGGCAACAGCTGGGCCACGAGCGAGTCGGTCGCGAACATCTTCAGGACCCGGTTGCCGGCCACGCTGACGGTCATGGTGCCGATCCTTCTCCTCGAGACCCTGCTCGGCGTCGTGGCGGCGATGGCGGTCGCGTACGTGCGCGGCTCGATCACCGACCGGTCGATCATGATCATCACGACGGTGATGCTGTCGATCTCCTTTCTTGTCTACATCATCGTCGGGCAGTGGCTGTTCGGCTTCTACCTCGGCTGGTTCCCGGTCCAGGGATGGAGCGACAGCTTCTTCACCAACCTGACTCACTACGCGGTGCTGCCGGTGCTGCTGGCGGTCCTGGTCTCGCTGGCGCCGAACACGCGGCTTTATCGCAGCTTCTTTCTCGACGAGATCAACCAGGACTACGTGCGCACGGCGCGCGCCAAGGGCGTCTCCGAGAACCGGGCGCTCTTCGTTCACGTGCTGCGCAACGCGCTGATCCCGGTGCTGACCAACGTCGCAGTGCTGCTGCCCGGCATCTTCCTCGGTTCGTTCCTGCTGGAGACGTTTTTCTCGATACCGGGCCTCGGACGCGAGACGCTGCTGGCGGTCAACCGCAGCGACTATCCGGTGATACAGGCCGTGACGGTCTACCTGGCGGCGCTGACAATGGTGATCAATCTCGGCGCCGACGTCCTCTACAAGTGGGTCGACCCGCGCGTGGTGCTGAAATGAGGCGCCCATGACGACTGTCATCGAGGCGTATCAGGCGCCAGCGACCGAACGGTCGGCCGGCGTCTGGCGGACGGCGTGGCGACGGCTGAAGAACGATCGCGTCGGCATGGCGTCGCTGGCGATCGTCGTCGCGTTTCTCGTGCTGATTCTCGCCGCGGCGCTCGGTCTGGTGGCGGGCGACTGGCAGAAGGAGGTCGGGGTTCCCGACGCCCCGCCGACATTCGTAGGTGCGCGCGTGCAGGACGAAGGCCTGGACCCGGTCGCCAGCGTCGTTGCGAAGGATGCGAAGCCGGTCGATCTTTCGGACATCGATCCGCTGGCACCGAAGTACAAGGAGTGGGCCGAGCGCGCCGCCAAGATCCAGATCGCCGAGGTTCCGCGTGCCGCGACGCTGCCGTTCGGCGCAGACCGGCTCGGCCGCGACATCGTCGCCAAGGTGATCAAGGGCGCTGAGATCTCGATCTTCGTCGGCGTCTTTGCCGCCGTGCTGGCCACGCTGATCGGCACGGTGCTCGGGGCCATCGCCGGTTACGCCGGCGGCCGCGTCGGCGACTTGCTCGAGTGGATCTACAACGTCTTCACGTCGATCCCGGGCATTCTGCTGATCTTCGCCTTCGCCGCGGTGCTCGGGCGCGGCATCGGCACGGTGATCCTGATCCTGGGCCTCGCCGGCTGGACCGGCATCTACCGGCTGGTGCGTGCCGAGTACATCAAGCACCGCAGCCGTGAATACGTGCGCGCCGCCGAGGCGATCGGCGCGAGCCACTACTCGCGCATGTTCGTGCACATACTGCCGAACGTGAGCCACGTCGTGCTGGTGCAGCTGTCTCTGCACGTGGTGTTCTTCATCAAGGCCGAAGTGATCCTGTCGTTCCTCGGCCTCGGCGTGCGCGTCGACCAGGTTTCGTGGGGGACGATGCTGTCGGAGGCCCAGGCGGAGCTGGTGCTGGGACACTGGTGGCAGCTGGTCGCGACGACCGTCGCGATGGCGCTCTTCGTCACTGCATTCTCGCTGCTGACCGATGCGCTGCGCGATGCGCTTGATCCGAAGCTTCGCTAGGCGGGCAAAAGTGCACCCCTACTTTTGCGCGTTCGGTCCTGAAGAAATCGCTGGCGGAGCCAGACGATTTCTTTCATCACAACTGCAAGAAGAAGCAAAGCTGGGGCTGGCACGATGAACAATCTTGTCTCCGTGCGCGACCTGCGCGTTTCGTTCCGGCTCGGCAAGCACCGGATCGCCGAGGCCGTGAAGGGGGTGAGCTTCGACATCCCGGAGAATTCGACGGTCGCGCTGGTCGGCGAATCCGGATCGGGCAAGAGTGTCTCGGCGATGTCGATCGTGCGGCTGCTGCCGGAAAACGCGATCGTTGCGCCTGACAGCCGGGTAGAGTTCGGCGGTCGCAATCTGCTCGCCGAGCCGATCGACGCCCTGCGCACGATTCGCGGCAAGGACGTCTCGGTCGTGTTCCAGGAGCCGATGTCGTCACTGAACCCGGTGTTCACGGTCGGCTGGCAGATTGCCGAGGTCCTGCAACTGCACATGGGTCTTTCCCGCAGGCAGGTCGGAGACCGCGTGATCGAACTGCTGAATGAAGTCGGCATCCCGGAGCCGAAGTCGAGAGTCGATTCCTATCCGCACGAGCTTTCAGGCGGGCAGCAGCAGCGGGTGATGATTGCGATGGCGATCGCCTGCGAGCCGAAACTGCTGATTGCCGACGAGCCGACGACCGCGCTCGATGTGACGGTTCAACGCCAGATCCTCGAGCTCATCCAGCGGCTGCAGGACCGGCACCGCATGAGCGTGCTCTTCATCAGCCACGACCTGGGGCTGGTCGGCGAGATCGCCGACAGCGTCGTCGTGATGCGTGACGGCGCGGTGCGCGAATCCGGACCGGTCTCATCGATTTTCGAGAATCCGCAGGACGTTTACACCAAGGCACTGCTGGCGTGCCGGCCGCGGCTCGACGTGAAGCCGAAGCGGCTGCCGGTGATCGACGATTTCATGCAGAGCCGGCCGTCGACGCAGATCGTCGTGACCGAGCCGCGGGTGGCCCGGGCCCAGGCGGCAGCGCCGCTGATCGAAGCAAAGGGCCTGCGCAAGGAATACCGGCTCAAGACCGGGCTCTTCAGCCGCAAGACGGTCGAGGCCGTCAAGGATGCGAGCTTCGCGCTGTACCCGGGCCGCACGCTTGGCGTCGTCGGCGAATCGGGTTCGGGCAAGACCACCGTTGGCATGCTGCTGATGCGGCTCGTCGAGGCGACGGCAGGCCAGGTGCTGTACCAGGGCAAGGACCTGCTGACCCTGACGGACGCCGAGATGATGGCGTTCCGGCGCAGGATCCAGATCATCTTCCAGAACCCGTACGCCAGTCTCAATCCGCGGTTCACCGTCGGGCAGATCCTGACGGAGCCGATGAAGATCCACGGCATCGGCGACAGTGATGCTGACCGGTTCGAACGGGCCATCGCGCTCGCGCGCCGCGTGGGGCTGGCGACGGACAGCGTCTACAAGTATCCGCATGAATTCTCCGGCGGCCAGCGTCAGCGCATCGCGATCGCGCGCTGCCTGTCGATGAAACCGGACGTCGTCATCTGCGACGAGTCGGTCTCGGCGCTCGATGTCTCGGTGCAGGCCACCGTGCTCAACCTGCTGCTCGACCTGCAGGACGAGTTCGGCATGACCTACATCTTCATCAGCCACGACCTTGCGGTCGTCAAGTACATGGCCGACGAGATGCTGGTGATGAGCGCGGGCGAGATCGTCGAGCGCGGCGCCTCCGAGGCGGTCTACGCCGAGCCGCAGCACGAGTACACTCGCAAACTGCTGTCGGCGATCCCGCGCGGCTACACACCGGGTGCACGCCGCTCCGCCTAGCGAACACAACGCACGACGGCCGACGCCGTGTTCGGCACCGCTTCATCGGCAACACAGAAGAAACTCACCGACGCGCTCGGCCGGGTCATCGATCTTCGTTCCCGGCTGCACTCGGACCCGGATCTTTGTTCCCGCTGGCTGGCCGTCAAGCGCTGGCAATCAGACCGACTCGCGCGCACCTACGCCGACCTGCTCGCGTCCGATCGCTACCGCGAGTCGTGCGAATTCTTTCTTGAGGAACTCTACGGCGCCCGTGACTTCGAGAAGCGCGACGAGGAAGTGCAGCGCGTCGTCCCGAAGCTCGCCCGGATGCTGCCCGGGCGCGCGATCGAGACGCTGCTGCTCGCAGTCGAACTGGACGAACTGTCCGAGGACTTCGACGCCGGCGTGGCGCGCCTGCTGCGCACGCCCATCACGGCGCCGCGCTATGCAGACGCCTATCGCCAGGTGGGCACCGAGGCGCAGCGCCGGCACCAGATCGAACTGGTTGAAGAGATCGGGCGGGCGCTGGATCGGCTGGCCCGCATTCCAATGCTCGCGCCCATGCTGGGCATGATGAAGGGCCCGGCCGAGGCCTGGGGTTACGGGCATCTGCATCACTTCCTGTACCGGGGCTTCCATGCCTTCGCCGGCATGGGCGGCGCGGATGAGTTCCTGGGAACGATCAGGCGGCGCGAGCTCGAAATCAGTGCCCGCCTGTTCGCCGGGGTTCCCGATCCGTTCCGGCCGGTCGACTGACCGGCGTCGTCAGGTCGCGCGCACGATACGCGTGCGCGAGAGCCGGTCGTGCAGCAGTCGCCGCTCGCGGTCGAAGAGTGCCGGCAGCAGCGTCAGCACGAACCCGACTGCCAGCGCCGCCAGGCTTGCCGCGGGCGGAGGATGCATCAGCGTGATGTAGGCCAGCCCGGGCAGGAACAGCGTCCAGGACAGCACGTACCGGGCGACCGCCCGTCCAGCCGATGGGTTGCGTCCACCGGCGTCGACGACGCGCAGGTGCCAGGTTTTCAACGCCAGCGTCTGACCGGAGCGGATCCAGCACCAGCCGAAGTACACGCCGAATGCGACAAAGACGGCGCACTGCAGGACGAGGCGCCGACCGCTGCTCAGTGGAGCGGTCCAGCCAGTCAGCATCAGCAGCGCAAGGCCGGTTACAAAGGCGATGCCGAACAGCAGCACGCCGTCGTAAACCATAGCCGCCACGCGCAGCGGCAGCGAGGCAGGGGGAGCAGCGGTACCCAGTTTGGACTGAAGTGCCTGCGGGGCCGCGCGTGGTTCAGCCGCCGGAGGCGTCACTGGGCGGTCGGCTCGGTCTTGGCGGGCGGGCGTGCCGGCTTGACGTCCACCTCACGGGACGGGCGTCGCTGCGGCTCGGGCCTGGCTGCAGCTTTGTCGGCCAGAGCCTGCTTCTTTTCGGGCGGCAGGTCCTGGAACTTCTGCACGGTCGCCTGACGCTGGTCGGCCGGCACTTCATAGGCCCTGCGGAAGTTCTTGCGGGCGGTATCGCGCTGTTCGGGGGTCAGGCGGGCGAATTCGCCCATGCGCTCGTGCAGCTTCTGCTTGCCTTCGGGCGAGAGATTCGGGTATTTCGCCGCCACTTCCAGCCACTTGCGCTTGCGCATGGAATCCATCGCGTTCCAGTCTTTGGCCAGAGGCGCCAGCGCCTCGCGCTGGGCGGGCGAAAGTTCGGTCCAGGCCGGCCGGCTCTGCGTCTGGGCGGAGGCCACCAGGCAGGTCAATGCAATCAGGAGGCCGAGCGCGCCCCGGGTCAGGTTCGAGCGCACGCGGTCTCCGGTTACTCTGCTTCGTCGGTTTCCGTTGTCGACGTCTTGAGCAGCGCGCCGAAGCCCTTGTCCGCGTAGGTCGAAAGCGGAACGTCGTCCAGCAGGACCGCAAAGTCGATGTCCGCGATCTCGGAGAT
>DAOMFL010000123.1:0-7935 GCA_035429805.1 Burkholderiaceae bacterium | reverse complement strand
CGAAGTCCAGGTCGCCTTGTCCGAGCGCCGTGTACTCGCCGGTCAGGCGCTCCGTATGCCAGGGCTGCAGCGGCGGCAGGGCGCTCACCGCATAGAGCGTGAAACCGAGGGCAATCGCCAGGCAAAGCGCGAGCAGCAGGACGATTCCCCGAAGGGCCCAGCGCAGCGCGTGCTTCGAAGCCGTGGTCGTGAAGTGAACGAGGGATGACATCGGCGCCAACGATAGCGCCAAATGAAAACGGCGCCGTCGGCGCCGCCTTCACGACAGGTCGCGGGATCAGCGGTCGCGGTTCTCCATGAACCAGTAGGAGCGCTTGCGCTTGGCCGGGATCTGGATGTTCGCGCGTGCCGCCTCGATCGCCGAGTTCTTGTCGTTCGGGCCGCCGATGACGAACGGCACCAGCTTGCCCTTGCCCACGTCGACGTAGCCGACAACCGGTGAAGGCGGAAGGCCGTCGCCGACCAGATTGTTGAACTTCGGGTTACGGCATACGAGCGGCATCTGGTAGGCACGGTTCTGGGCGCGCGTACAGCTGCCGCTGCTAGGTGGCAACGGACGGTTGGTCGAGAAGTACGTGATGCCGCCAAACGTGATCGGCTGGTTGATGACCTTCTCGCCGTTCGTGGCCAGGGGGAAGTAGCAGCCTTCCGCGTCGTAGCCGGCCGTATTGCCGGCATTGACCTCGGCGAGATTGGGATCAGTGATCAGCGTCACGCTGGCGGGCTCACCCTTGCCGACTTTCGTGTCCTTGATGAGGTAGAAACGATCGTTCGACGTCATCGAGAGCGGCTTCTCGCGGTCGCCGGTGCCCAGAAGAACGGCTGTGTAGTTGCGCGTCAGCACGGCGTCGGCGGCGAAGAACACCTTGCGGGTGCCGTTGAGACCGCCGGCGCCGTCGTTGAGTGCCGCGATCTTGGTGATGACCCAGTTCGAGGGCTCGCGCGCCTCGCCCGTGGCGCTCTCCGCGTCGATGCGGTAGAGCTGCGCGCGGACATCGACGACATAGGCGCGATCGACCTTGCCGTCGCCGTCGGAGTCGATGACCGTCGCATCGGCGGGCACGCTGTAGTCGGTCGGCAGCCAGGCGAGACGCTCCCCGCTGCGCATGTTGATGACATAGACCCCGCGTCCCATGGTCGTCATGCCCGCCGGGTTCGCATCCTCGGCCAGGTTGTCATAACCGCCGCCCATGATCAGGACCGGATCGCTGCGACCCTTGACCGGAGCCACGCGCGGCATCGACCAGGTCTGGCCGACGTTACCGAAGCCCGAATCGAAGCGGCTGAGACGCCACATCAGGCGCGGACGGTCCGGATCCGAGACGTTGAACGCGTAGACCGCGCGGCCGCCGCGGCGCATGCCGACGAAGATCATCACCTCGCCGGTCATCGCGTTCTGGTAAGCGCCGATCGGGCCGTCGAAGAAGTAGTCACGCGAACGGGCCGTGGTGTTCGTGCTGGGTGTGGACGGGTAGCGGACTTCCGGATCGTTCTCGCGCAGGCGCCTGAGTTCGTTGAAATGCTCCGGCGCCACGAAGGCCCACAGCTCGCTGCCGGCGCCGAGACCGGTCTGGTTGCCATTGACGGCGCGCAACAATCCGTCGTTCGTGCCATAGAAGACTACAACGCCGCGTGTGCCGCCATAGTTGATCGCAATCGGCCGGGAGTGCAGCACGTCGCCGTGGATCGAAGGCCGCACCGTCGCGCCAGTCGGCTTGTCGCCCAGCTGGTCCTTGGCGACCGAGAGATTGCCGACGGACGAACTGTCCACGTTGTCGGTTCCACGAATGAAGTTGATCAGCAGGTCGCGTCGGGCCGTGTCGGAGGAGCCAAAACCGAACATTGCCGGTGTCAGCTCGGAGTTCGTCGTGCTGAACAGGTAGTCCTTGCCGGCACTTGCGAGGTCGACATTGTTGTCGCAGCTATAGCCCTTGCAGGTGTAAATGCGGCGCGCAGTGGTGCTGCTGAGATAGGACTCCCGCAGCAGCTGCGCCACGCCGCCTTTTTCGACCTTCTCGCCGTCGGGCATGTCGCTGCGCGAGTACTTGCCGCTCGACGCCGTCTCGACGTTGATCCAGAAGCTCGACGACTTGGTCCAGAAACTCGTCGCGTCGATGTCGATGAAGCCCGTGGTGGAGCTGACCGCCGGAATCTTGTTGGCGTCGGCGAGCTGCAGGGTGTCGCGCTGCGCGTCGTAGAGGAACTGGAATTGCTTCAGGTTGCCGACCCAGCGCGGCAGCGCATTGCCGTCGGGTCGGAACATGCCGATGTAGACCTGGTTCAGGTAGGTGCCCTGCGTGTTGGCCGAGACCGGCAGCGAGGCCGACGAAAACACGCTGTTCGAGGCGCGGATCTGGTTCAGGATCTTCGTGAATGCGACGATGATCTGGTCGCTGTTACTTGCCTGCTGATAAAGCCCGCCGCCCTGCTTGGCGATCCAGCGGATGAAGTTCGGGTAGTTGCCGTCACTCGAAGCGCCGGTCACGGCGATCGTATGCGTCGTGATGTTTTGCGCACCTTCAACCCCGCTATCGAGGTCCGCGCCGTTGTTGAAGAAGGCCGCGGCCTCGTCGACCCAGTTCGCCTCGTCGGGGTTGCTGACACCCTCGGCCACCGGAATGCTGAAGCGTGCCATCTTCGGGTTCAGCTTCTGCAGCAGTGCGAGTGCGCTGTTGTTGTTGTCCGACGGCGAGCCATTTGCCAGGTAGATGATGTGGTTGCGCGCGCAGCCAAGGCCGGGCGACTGGTATCGCGTCTTGCTCGAGTCGGTGAACGCCTTGGAGTCGTGCTTGCCGGCCGTCTTGTTGCCGAGATAGACGCTGCCGCCGGTGAACCAACGGTAGGCCTCGTAGAACGCGGTGGCGCTGGACGCATTGTTGCCCTTGTCCTTGTTGATCCCCAGCCCGCTGATGAGATCGAGCAGAACCTGCTTGTCGGCTACCGACGTCACCTGCATGAAAGCCTTGCGCGGGTAGCCGCTGTCGTCCGGCGATTCGTTGAAGAGCATCAGCGCGAAGTTGAACTGACCGAGATCGGCGACCGACATGCTGCTGATCAGCTTGTAGAGCGCGCACTTCTGCGCACCCATTTTGGTGCCTTCTTCCTTGTTCGGCGCCGAGGTCTTCACCATCGCACCGGCCGCATCGCACAGCGGCGTCGGGATGCTCGCGCTCCAGTTGGCTGTGTTGTCAAGGATGATCAGCACGTTGGGCCGAAAACCCTCTGTATTGGGCATCGAGTAGATGTCGATGTCGTCGGCACGCGCGCTTGCGCTCCAGGCGAGGCTGATGGCAGCTAGCGTCAGCGCACTCAGCGCCAGCGCGAGCTGGCGGGCGAAGTCCTGGCGGGGAATGGAGGTCATTGGCACACCGTCGTGAGTCCGATTGCAGCCGTCCTCAGGCTGATGCCCTGATTCAGGGTGATCGCGGCGCCGGTGCGCGCATCGGTGGAGCGCGCACTCAGTTGCCACTCGGTATCCGCGCACAACGACCCGGCCGGCCCGCCGCCGGACGGGACGAGCCCGGGATTCGAAAGCGCCGCGCTGGCAAAACACGGCGCATCAATGGGATTCGAAGGATCGAGGTCGAGGAACGAGACGCTGCGCGCGCGTAGGCAGCGGGGTGCCTCGGCAAACGTCGCGACCGAATCGACGGTGCCATCGCCGTTGAAATCGCTCTCGACGCGCGCGGCCTGCAGCACGCCCTGAGGATTGCGCGCGAACTCATCCGAGCTGACCGTCTGTTCGATCAGCATCTGCGCGGTGGCCGACACTTCCTGCCGCGCCTGCATGTTGCCGACGATGGTGACGTTGGTCGTGCTGGCGCGCAGCCCGGTCAGGGCGAGCGTGCCGAGCAGCAGCAGGAAGACGATCGCAACGATCAGCGAGGCACCTTGCTGGCGACGGTGCGGCAGCGGGCGCAGCATCAGGTCTCCCTCCGCCCGGCGACATTGTTGAGCCGCAGGATCGTCGACAGCGACCGGCATTTGAATCCGGCACGGCAGGTTTCCGCGTTATGACCCGGACCCAGGTCGTAGACCGCGGGCGAGGTATTGGCCGCCCCGGCGCCCTCGGTCGTACGCATCAATATATGGAGCCGCACGGCAACGACGTTGGACCAGCGGGAGGTCGGTGCCGCGTCGGCGGTCGTGGTAGTCAGGAACGTATCGGGAGTCGCATCCTCGTCGACGTCGAAGGCATACTCGAGCTGGAAGTTCTCGACGCCTTCGGCCAGCGGAACGACACGCATTGCTGCATCGACAAACTCGACCCGTTTCAGCGTCGGCACGCCGTCGGAGGGTGCGCACTCGTTGCAGCTCGCCACGTAATAGACACGAACGAAGTAGCGCCGCACCGGCGCCAGCGCGGCGGGATCGCAGGCGGCGGTGCGCAGGGTGAAGAGCGCCGCCGTGTTGGAGACGACCAGTGGCGCGGGGTCGCTGATGCACTGCGAGGGCTGGATGTAGACATTACGCAGGTCGGCGGTCGCACCGGCGATCGCCGCGGAACTTGCGCGGCGGATGACCAGCACGTCGGTGCCGGCGACCCGGTTCGGCAGGCAGTCAATGGCCGCCACGGCTGGCCCCGGATCGTCGAAACCCTGGATCTGCGCGGGATACTGCGGCTGCGGCAGGTCGAACCGCCAGCCGATGCGCGCGAGGTCGATGACGTTCCAGTCGCACGGCGCCGGATCGGCGAAGGTCGCATCGGTCGGCGGCATGAACGTGCCGTAGAAGCCGGCGTGCCGGATGTCGTCGCCGATGACATCGGCGGCAAAGCGCGAGTTTTCGGTCAGGCGGGAGACGCGCTCGAGCGCCGTGCGTCCGCTGGTGGTGCGCTCGAACATCGCCGCGAGCACCGCGAGCAGGATGAGCCCGATCGTCAGCGCGATCATCAGCTCGATCAGTGAGAATCCCGCGCTGGCGCGGCGCGGTCGCGACATGACCGGCCTCATGGCGCGCCTCCCGCTGCCACCGGCGGATTGAGCGTGCCAATACGCAGCAGCGTGGTCACGATCCGGCGCTGCGCTTCGCTGCCGTACAGATCACGGCCGCAGTTGGTCGGCGCGAAGTTGTCGTTGACGATCGCATCGGCGCCGGCGCTGGGGCCCTGCCAGGCGACCGATATTGCATACACGCGGTTGAACGCGTCGAGTTCGTACACGCAGCCGATGGCGCCGAGCAGCACGGAAGCGGTCTCTCCCTGGATGCGCTCCTCGACACCGGCGATCAGTCGGCCCCATTCGCAGCGATCACGCTCGGCCAGGGGTGCGGCCGGATCGCAGTTGACCAGGGACTTCGTGCTGTTGACGGTCTCGTAACCGGTGATGCCGGCATCGCCCGTCACGTACTGGACGGCGTTGGCACGGTTGGCTTCGATACGCGTGACCATGTCCTGCAGCAGCAACGCCGCCTGCGTGCGTTGTGTCGCCTCGGCCTCGGTCACGAACGAACGCGAGACGAGGCCGGCGACACCGAGCAGGCCGAACGCGATGACCACGATCGTCACCATCGTTTCGACCAGCGCGTATCCGCCGGCGCGGGCGCTGCGGGTGCTCATGGGTTTCAGGCCTGGCAGGAGGCCTTGGTCGAGCGCGACAGGCCCGAGGGATCGATCCGGATGACGCGCCCGGCAACCGAGCCGTTCGGAGGGCAGATCTGGAAATTGCGGACGGTGGCGAGCGATGCGCGCCCGGCGCCGTCGAAGGTCAGCGTGGTCGGCGCCGTCGGGAAGCCGATCTGGCCGCCGGTGGCGTCGCGCGAGCGCAGAACTTCATTGCCCACCACGACCTGCCAGCCCTGCGCCCAGTCGGCGTTGAGCGGTTGTACGGTCACATCGACGTTGCGCTTCACGGCCTCGCTGCGGGCGTAATCGAGGTCAGCGACGAGGTCGAACGCGGCGCCGCGGATCGTTGTGGCCTGGTTGAGCCAGACGAAGCTCGCGCTGCTGAGGCCCGTCAGGATCGCCAGGATCGCGATCACCGTCATGGCTTCGACGAGCGTGAAGCCGCGCGCATGGCGCGGCAGGGAGCGGTTGGGGTTCATCTTCTGCATCCTCGTTCCTACCAGCAGCGGGTTGCACCGGCCGTCTTGTTGCCGGCCTGGTCGATCGTGAGTGCGCCGCAGCGGTCCTTCACCTGCGCGCCGGTGGGGGTGGCGGTCACCGTGTAGGTAAGCGGCGGTCCGGCATTGACGGCGATCGCAACGTCGTAGCGGGCCGCGACCTCGGTCGGTGCCGTCATGTTCAGGGCGGCGATGGTCGTTGCATAGGTGCGGCGGTCCAGAAAGAACTGCGATTGGCGGCTGGCGATGTCGCTGATGAACGCCTGTGCCGAAGACCGGTTGGAACGCAGCACATATTCGGTGTAATTCGGAAGGGCGATCGTGGCCAGGATCGCCGCGATGGCCATCACGACGACCAGCTCGATCAAAGTAAAGCCGCGGCTGAGCGCCGTGGCCGTTGATCCGAGTTGGTAAACGCTAACGGACATCTTTGACTCTCCTGCACGATCGCAGACACTGCTGCATCGGCTATCGGCGGCGCAGGACCACCCTTGCAGCGCCAACTGATGAACGGCCCCGCGCACGCGCCCGGCGTCAGTCCATCCCCTGTGCAGAATTTTCCAAGCGCGACCCAAGACGTGAATCGTCGAATAGGGTGGGATTCGCGGAGGTGAAACCGATTAACGGCGAGACGATTGCCGCTGGTCGGTTTTGCTACCCAAAACGAGCGATCGTGAGCGATCGCTCAGACGCACGGTAAGACTCGCGCGCTAGGCCGCCTGCTTTGCAAAGACCGCGTTGCCGGCGCGCGAGTACGCCTTGCGATTCAGGATGCCGCTGATCCACTGACCGGTCGCGACAACCTGGCTGAAATCGATACCGGTCTCGATGCCGAGCCCGTTGAGCAGATACAACACATCCTCGGTCGCGACGTTGCCGGTGGCACCCTTGGCGTAGGGGCAGCCGCCGAGGCCCGCGATGCTGGTGTCGAAGGTGGCGATGCCCAGTTCCAGGCAGGCGTAGACATTCGCCGTCGCCATGCCGTAGGTGTCGTGGAAGTGACCCGAGACGTCGGCCAGGTCGTAGTGCGCCAGCGCGGCTTCCATCGCGCGCTTGGTTCGCTCGGGTGTGCCCACACCGATCGTGTCAGCGACCCCGACATGCTGTACGCCAATCTCCTTCATCAGACTTGCGACATAGCCGACGGCAGAGGGTTCGACCTCACCCTGATACGGACACCCCAGCGCACAGGAAATGGCGCCGCGCACCTGCATGCCATTTTCGCGCGCCGCGGCAACGACGGGCCGGAAGCGCTCGATCGACTCGGCGATCGAACAGTTGATGTTCTTCTGCGAAAACGCCTCGCTGGCCGCGCCGAAGACGACGATCTCGTCGGCGCGCGCCGCCAGTGCGCCTTCGAAGCCCTTCAGATTGGGCACGAGCACCGAATAGACGACGCCCGGCTTGCGACGGATGCGCGCCATCACGTCGGCGCCGTCGCTCATCTGCGGCACCCACTTGGGCGACACGAACGATGTGACTTCGATCGCCCCGAAACCGGCCGTGGTCAGGCGATCGACCAGTTCGACCTTGATGTCCGCCGGGATCATCTGCTTTTCGTTCTGCAGACCGTCGCGTGGGCCGACGTCGACGATACGGACTCGCTTGGGCAGGCTCATAAGGAGTGGGTCATGCGGCATCTTCGGGCGAAGTTGAATGGTAACTCGCAGCCCGGCGGCGAAAGCTGCAAAAAATTCGCAGGAATCCGTGCGCGAAGCCGCGGATTCGCATGACAGGAACGCGTGTCATCCGCAGGTCGACTCGAACGACCGAACCATCGGCTTACCGCATCGCGGGGAAGCGGGCGCTTGATCGCACGCGTCGCGAACCCGCATAGTCGGCGACGACGACAGACCGCTCCGCAGGCGATGAGAG
>DAOMFL010000122.1:0-7980 GCA_035429805.1 Burkholderiaceae bacterium | reverse complement strand
GACTTCGGCCCGAAGCGGTGCTCGCCGCGCCTCAGCGCGGCGTACTCGCGCAGGCGGCGCGCGATGCGGCCGTTGATGCTCGCGTCGTCCCACGGTGGCTCAGCCGCGCCGGCTGGGATGCCGGTCAGCAGCCCGATCGCCTGGTCGACGGTTTCGACCGCATGCACGGCGAAGCGGCCGGCGGTCACCGCGTCGACGACGTCGTCGCGCAGCATCAGATGTTCGGTGTTGGCCGCCGGGATCACGACACCGTGGCTGCCATCGAGGCCGCGCTCGGCACACAGATCGAAGAAGCCTTCGATCTTTTCGTTCACCGCTCCGACGGCCTGCACCCGTCCGAGCTGGTTGACCGAGCCGGTGACCGCCAGCGACTGGCGCACCGGGGCTTCGGCCAGCGACGACATCAACGCCACGACTTCCGCCAGCGAGGCGCTGTCGCCTTCGACGCGGCCATAGGTCTGCTCGAAGACGAGGCTGGCGACGATGCTGTGCGGCGAGAACTCGGAGTAGCGCGCAGCCAGGAAGGCGCTCAGGATCAGCACGCCCTTGGAATGGATGGCGCCGCCGAGCTCGGTCTCGCGCTGCACGTCGACGACCTGACCTTCGCCAAACCGCGTCGTGGCCGTCACGCGCATCGGCTCGCCGAACGGCATTCCGGCCGCTTCGTAGACTGCGAGCGCATTGACCTGGCCGATGCGCGTGCCCGCCGTGTCGATCAGCAGCGTGCCGCGAACCATGGCTTCCTGCACGCGTTCGTGCAGGCGTGCCGCGCGACGTCGCTGCGCAGCCACCGCGGCGACGACATGCGCGCCTTCTACCGAAGGCGCCCCGGCCGCGCGGGCTGCGTGATCCGCCTCCACGGCAAGGTCGATCAACGCCTGCACCCTGGCGGTGAGCTTGCGCGAGTCTCCGGCGAGCCGAGCGCCTTGATCGATGAGGCGCGCCAGCGCGTTCGCCTGCAACGGCAGGAGGCCCTTGCGCCTAGCCTGGGTCGCCAGAACGCGCGCAAGTTGCGACTCCATCGACGCGTCGCGTGCAAGGTCCTCGGAGAGGTCGGCGACGATCCGGAACAGCTCCCCGAACTCCGGATCGAAATGCAGCAGCAGTTCGTACAGCTCGCGGTCGCCGAACAGCACGAGCTTGACCTGCAGCGGGATCGGTTCGGGCTCTAGGCGCACCGTCGATACGATGCTGTACATCTCGGCCATCGACTCGATGCGCACCTCGCACCGCTGCAGCGCGCGCTTGATCGCGGCCCACGCGAATGGCTGAGTCAGCAGCTTCAGTGCGTCGATCAGCAAGTAGCCTCCATTCGCGCGGTGCAGCGTGCCAGGCTGGATCAGCGTGAAGTCGGTCATCAGCGTGCCGAACCGTGCGACGTGGTCGATGCGACCGACCAGATTCTGGTAGGAGGGCAGATCCTCGAACACGACCGGCGTCTCGCTGCCTGCGTCGATCAGCACGTTGACGACGTACCGGTGCAGCTCGCTCGCCTTCGCGGGCTCGCCTTCGGACTCGCCCTCGCGGCGGCGGAAATCGTCGGCGTTGTCGATGACGTCCGACTGCACGGCGTCGAGGTAATCGAGCACGCGCGGCAGGTCGGAGTAGCGCGCCTTGAGTTCGTCGACCGCATGTTCGACGGCGAGCAGCGTCATCTTGCGGTTGAGCGCACGGATGCGCTCCGAGTGCTCCTGGCGCAGCTTCAGCGTATTGCGCAGCACGCGCACCAGCTGCTCCTGCAGCGCCTCGATGGTCCGGGCAATGCGTTCCTTTTCTTCGTCGGGCAGCTTTTCGAATTCCTCCGGCGGAGTCACCTCGCCGTCCTTCTGCGGGGCGAAGGTGAATCCGCTGGGGGTGTGAATCATCGCGATGCCGCGGCTGTTCGCCTCGTCGACGACCACCTTGAGCGCCTTCGAACCGCGTTCGTTGATGTCGGCGCCGATCCGTTCGGACTGGGAGGTGTATTCCTCCGACTCGAACACGGCCGGGATCGTTGCCTGCAGGTCGTCGACCAGTCGGCGCAGGTCGGCCCGCAGCTCGCTGCCGCGTCCAGGCGGCAACGCGATTGCAAGTGGACAGTGCGACTGGACGAAGTTGTTGACATACACCCAGTCGTTGCGGGCGGCAGGCACCGATGCCCGTCGTGCCTCGATGGCTGTGCGCACCAGCGCCTTCTTGCCGCTGCCCGGCGGACCCATGACGAACAGGTGATATCCCTGCTGCGGCATTTCGATGCCGAGCTCGACGGCCGTCCGCGCCCGATCCTGCCCGATGACGGCGTCGAGGTCGGGCAGCTCGCTGCTCATGCTGCAGCCAAGCGATTCGGGGCGGCAGCAATGCGTGAGCTGTTCTGAGCTGAGTGCCATGGGAGACTGTAGGTTTCGGGCCGGCGCGGAGCGAAATGCCGCGGCGCGATGTCGGGTCCGCGCCGAGGGACTGTGCCTGGGGCCGGGCGGAACGGGACCGGTTGCAGCACCCGCGCCAGCCCACGTTAGTCGCCGTCGGGTCGCTGCCCTTGATGAGGGTCAACGGCCTTCCGATGCGGACCCGCGATGCGTCGACGCCCCGGCGGGCCGCATCCACGAGGGTTTCGCGTTCGCAACCTGCGACCGCGTGACGCTACTTGCCCTTGAATTGTGGCTTGCGCTTCTCCTTGAACGCGCGGATGCCTTCCCTGTAGTCCTCGCTGTCATAGACGGTACGTCGAAGGCCCTGGACACGTTCGAAGCCCTGCGGAGACATGGGGCGCGCCCCGGCGAGGATCCGCAGTTGCTCCTTCATTACCGCGATGGAGAGCGGCGCCAGCGCCGCGATGTCATCGGCAAGGCCGTAGGTGAAGGCTTCCAGCTCACGGACCGGCACCACGTAGTTGATGATCCCGAGCCGCTCGGCCCGCTCTGCGCTGATGGGTTTGGCGGTGAAGGTGAGCTCCTTGACGATGCGGATGCTCGCGGCGTTGAGGAAGGTCATCATTCCGCTGACGTTGTAGGGAACGCCGAGTTTTGCCGGTGTTACCGCGAACGTGGTGTCGGGCACCGCGACGATCAGGTCACAGGCGAAGACCGTTTCGCTCGCTCCACCCCAGACAGTTCCTTCGATCATCGCGATGACGGGCCCGGGAAAGTTCTCGATCTGACGGATCAGGTTGCGCAGGGGATCGTCCCAGCCCAGCGGATCGCGCCGTTCCGCCGGCAATTCGTTGACGTCGTGACCGGCTGACCACACCTTGGCGCCCGGAAGCGCGCGCAGGATCACGGCTCGCACATTGCGCGCCTTGAAGTCCTCGAGCGCGCCGATGATCCCCTGCACCAGCGCTTCGCTCAGCGCATTGCGCTTCTCGGGCTTGTTGAGAGTGATCGTGCCGACGAATCCGTCAATCTTGCTGAGTATCGATGACATGCAGGTCTCCTCGATGCAAAGGCAACCCAACGGCGTCGCGCGCGACTCCGTTTCAGCGCGCCAGTTCGGCTGGTGACAGCAGGTGGCACTCGACTGTACGCGGCCCGGATCCCGCCGGTTAATATGCCTGTCCCATGCATCCGCTTCAGGCTCTGTTCGACAACAATCGCGCGTGGTCGCAGCGGCTGCGCCACAGCGATCCGGAGTTCTTCGCGCGGCTCGCCCGGCAGCAGTCGCCCCGCTACCTGTGGATCGGCTGCGCCGACAGCCGCGTTCCCGCCAATGAAATCGTGGGCCTGGCGCCGGGTGAACTCTTCGTCCACCGCAATGTCGCGAATGTGGTCGTGCACAGCGACCTCAACTGCCTTTCTGTCATGCAGTTCGCTGTCGACGTGCTTAAGGTCGAGCACATCATCGTCTGCGGACACTACGGGTGCAGCGGCGTCAGCGCGGCGCTCGAGAACCGCCGCGTGGGACTGGCGGACAACTGGCTGCGCCATGTGCAGGACGTCCACCACAAGCACGAAACGCGCGTCGCCGCGTGCCCGGACACCGCGGGCCGCGTCGACCATCTGTGCGAACTCAACGTGATCGAGCAGGTCGCCAACGTCTGCCAGGCCACGATCGTGCGCGACGCGTGGGACCGCGGCCAGGCGCTCTCGGTGCACGGGTGGGTGTACGGGCTCAAGGACGGGCTCGTGCGCGATCTGCTGACGACGGTGACCGGACCGGAGCTGGCCGATGAGCGCTTCCGCGCGGCGCTTGCTGCGCTTTGATACGCGAAAGCCGCGGCGCAGTCGCTTCGGGTAGCCGCAATCCTCGACCCTCGGCGCTGAAAGTCGACTTGCGCCGCCCGTCGGCAGGTCAGTGGCGTAGAGCCATGCTAAGTCGCACGGGCGCCGGTCCGCACCACGTTGCGGCACCTCCCTCAGGGTCCGCCACGTCGAACCCTCCGCGCAACTGGGCCAGAATGCCGCCTTCCTGTCATTCACGTCACCGGGAGCTCGCGCATGCCGCTGCAGATCCGCATCCTCTTCGCTTCACTGATCCTCGGGATAGCCAGCCTCGTCGGCGCCCAGACCCCACACACGCATGAGCACAGCTTTGCCGGCGCAGACTCCTGGGCCAAGGTCTTCGATGATCCAGAGCGCGACCGCTGGCAGAAGCCGCACGAAGTCATCCTGGCGATGAAGCTTGCGCCGGACTCCAAGATCGCCGACATCGGCGCCGGTACCGGTTACTTCGCAACCCGCCTGGCCCACATGACACCCAACGGGCGCGTGTACGCCGTCGACATCGAGCCCGACATGGTGAAGTACCTTGCCGAACGCGCGAAGCGGGATGGCCTGAAGAATCTCCAACCGGTTCAGGCGAAGCCCGACGATGCCGCGCTGCCCGAGAGAATGGACCGCATCCTTCTTGTCGACACCTACCATCACATCACCGACCGGGTGACGTACTTCCGCCGGTTACGGAGCAGTCTGGCACCCGGCGGCCAGGTCGCGATCATCGACTTCACGAAGGATTCCCCGCTTGGGCCGCCTCGCAGCGATCGCATCGCCTCCGAGTCCGTCGTGGCCGAGATGAAGGCCGCCGGGTACGCCCTGGTGGCGAGCCACGGAATCCTTCCGTATCAGTACTTCCTGGTGTTCCAGGCGCAGCTCTAGCGCGGGGTCCGAGACCGCCTAGCGCGTTCGGGCGCGGTTGTGGAGCCCGCACCGAGCGCGCGGACCATCAGGACACTGTCGACCCAGCGTTCGAACTTCCAGCCGACCGCCGGCAGCAGCCCCGCATGCGCGAATCCCAGGCGGGCATGCAGCTCAATAGAGGCGACGTTGGCGCTGTCACCGATGACTGCGATCATCTGGCGGAAGCCGAGCGTCTCGCACTCGGCGATCAGGCGCTCGAGCAGGGCGCGGCCCACGCCGCGTCGGCCCGCGTCCGGCGCCACGTACACGGAGTCTTCAACGCTGAAGCTATAGGCCGGACGCGCGCGGTAGGGGCCGGCGTAGGCAAAGCCCAGCACGGCGCCTGTGGCCCGATCGGTCGCGACGAGGTACGGATAGCGCTGCTCGAGCAGGGTGGAGCGCCGGTGCGCCATCTCGCCCGCTGTCGGCGGCGTGAGCTCGAAGCTCGCCAGGCCATGGAGTACCCAGTGGCCATAGATCGCCGCAATGCGAGGCAGGTCCGTATCCAGGCTCGGCCGGACAATTACCGCGGGGGCGGCGCAGTCGCGGCTCATCGAGTGTCCTGAATCAGCGGCCTCGGGCCGGACTCGACGAAGTTTGTGCAGAGTGTGGGCGCAACGTTGGCGCCGATGCCTCGCCGGTCGTTCGCCTCATTGTCAGCGCCCCGCCAGCAGCGTCACCGTCAGCGGATCCCCCACGCCGCCGTAGTAGCGCTCGAGCGCGCGCCGGAACAGCGGATCGTCCGGAGCCACGGCCGCGAACAGCGTCATCGACGAACGGAACTTCAGGTCGTCCGGCGAACCGAAGATCTGGTGCGCGGTCCGATCGTCGATCGCGAGCACAAGGCCGACGCACTCGCGCAGCCGCGGGCCGAGGACCGGATGGTCCAGGTAGGCGGCGGCCTCGGCGGCCGAAGCGATGCCGAAGTGCCGCGCCGTCACGCTTTGACCCAGTCCTTGCAGCTGCGGAAAGACGAACCACATCCAGTGTGTCGCTTTGCGGCCCGCCTTGAGTTCTGCACACACCGCTTCATAGACCGGATTCTGGGCCTCGACGAAGCGTTCAAGAGAGTTCCCGGGCTTCATGTCGCACGTGCCGCCGGAACCCGGTCGCTCGCGGCCGCTTCGATCGTCTCCGTCGCGGATTGCGTCACTAGCCATTCGCGGTGGTAAGCGGCGAGCAGTTCCGCGATGCCCCGACCGATCGGACCATAGGCGTCGTCCGGCAGGTTGGCGAGGGACACGCGCACCGACATGCGCGGGGCATCGAAGCCACCGCCGTCGAGCAGCACGATCCCGCGGTTCTCGGCGAGGCGCACGACAAAGTCGATCGGCTCGAAGCTGGCCTCCAGCCATTCGCCGAACGCCTGGCCGTGGCGTTCCCGGGCGAGCGCGGGGATGTCGAGCGTCGTGTAGTAGTTCGTCAGCAGCGGGTCGGCCGGCGGGTCGATCCCGGCGCCCCGGTAAAGCCGCTCGAAGCGGCCACGCACGAGCGCGCGCGCGGCGCGCTTGCGGACTTCGCCTTCATCGAGCAGGCCGTCGAGGGCGAAGAGCGTCATCTGGATCTGTTGCGGCGTCGACAGGCCGGCCGTGTGGTTCATTCCGATCGCGCGGCTGTCGGCGACCATCCGGTCGATCAGCTTCATCGACTCCGGCGCCGTCGACACGGCGCCGTAGCGGGCGCATGCGGCAGCCCGCATGGCGCCCTCCGCGGCGGTGAGGCGCGCGTCGAGCCCGTTCGTGGCGTGTGTTCCGACAACACCGAGCCGCAGGCCGGTGGCGCCCCAGTACTTGGAGAAGGAGTAAAGGAGGATGGTGTTCGCCGGTGCCGCTGCGGCGATCGAGCGGAAGCTGGAGACAAAGGGCGCGTAGACGTCGTCCGTGATGATGATGAGGTCCGGCCGCTCGCGCGCGATCTCGCCGATGCTCGCGACGACCTGTGAGTCCATCGCGACGGCCGTGGGGTTCGACGGATTCACGGCGAGGAAAGCCCTGACGCGCGGGTCGCGCAGCTTCTCGATCTGTGAGGGCGGGTAGCGCCAGCCTGCCCCTTCGTCCTGTGCCACTTCGACCAGCTCGAACCGGTATTCCGGCAGCCGCGGCACCTCGAGATACGGTGTGAAGATGGGCACGCCGAGCGCGATGCGGTCGCCCGGCACTAGCAGCTGCGAGTTCACCAGCGACTGGAACACATAGGTGATCCCCGCGCTCGCGCCTTCGACGGCAAAGAGGTCGAAGCGGCCCGCGTTCGCGTCCCCGGCGAACAGTTCCTTGACCAGGTGTTCCCGCACCAGCGCCTCCGCGTGGGGCAGCATTCGGATTGGCAGCGGGTAGTGGTCACCGAGGATGCCGTCGACCCATTCGCCGACGAGCAGGTCCGCGTCGAACGCATGCGTGCCGCAGGCGTAATCGATGCCGCGCTCGAGCAGCGAGGCACCGGATGCGCCGGGCTCCGCTGCGAGGAACGAGCGCAGCCGCGCCGCGATGCCGCGCTTTTTCGGGAGGCCGCCGAAGTCGGGGGCGAGGGCAACACGGCGCGCCTCGGCCACCGCAAACGCACCGAGAAGGAAGAATGCAGCACGCGGTTCGAGCGCGACCCAGTTGGGGTTGCCGCGCCCGGCATTGAGCATCAAGCGTTCGCCCCGATGCTTGGCGAGCTCCACCAGCTTGTTCTTCAGTTCGAACGGACTGAGACCCTCGTAGCGCCGCTCCTCGGCTCGCTCCATGACGTCCCTCGCGCGGTTTGAATCCATGCTTGCACGAAGTGCCGCAGCCTGCCCCACCCTGGCTCAAGAAAGCGAAGAAATTTGGCAGGTGCGCAGGTCGACCGCTGCCTTTGCAAGCCGCGCAATCGCGCTTCATCCATCGATACCGCGAGCAGGGGATCGGCTGTG
>DAOMFL010000121.1:0-8036 GCA_035429805.1 Burkholderiaceae bacterium | reverse complement strand
GGTCATCGACCGCGAGGTCGGCGACCTGAGCCAGGACCGGCTGACGCCGGAGCCGCTGCTCAGCTACCTGCGCTACAACGCCACGCTGGAGCCCGACGCGCTGCGCGATCTGGGCCTGACGCGCCTGAGCGAGCGCGCCGAAGACCTGCATGACATGAGCGACGCCGACAACCGGCAAGACCTGCTCGAAGTGGGGCTTGCCGCGGCCAGGCGGCAGCTGCAGCCTGCGCACTTCCCGACGGCCTTCGATCTGCCCGCAGCCGTTCGACGCGGTGGCTGACGCAGCGCAATAAGTCGCCCATCCGCCCTGCTGTATCAGCCGTGTGACAGTCTTGATTGAGCGCGCAGCGACGCCCGAGTGATGGGACTTCCAAGGTGATATCCGGCGGCATGTGACTTTTGGCACACGATTTGCCAACTACGCCGAATTGCCGCTGTAACACCCATGTATCAGTTTGCACCCCAGCGAGGGCGGCAGTCACGCAGCACCAGGCTCAGCGATTGCGCTTTTCTTGTTTGTTTTCAAAGGCTTAGATAGAACGCTCCCAGTTGGCATCGTTTCTGCAGTAAGAGAGCGGGGCGGCCGGAGTGGCGGTCCTTGTCATCAACCACTTGAGGAACGATTCATGAACAAAACGCTACTCGCGTCGGCGATCGGTCTGGCGTTCGCCGGGTCCGTTTGGGCGAATCCGGTCAACACGAACGACAACAAGAAGCAAGAAGGCGCAGTGACGCAGAACGCAACTGCGACCTCGACTCAGGGCAATGGCCCGAACGTCAACGAGTCGGCCGGTGCTACGCAGGACAACTCGGTCGACAACTCGAACCGCTCGAAGAGCGACAGCTCGACGAACAACAAGGGGTCGTACAACTCCGACAGTTCGACGAGCAACAAGGGGTCGTACAACTCCGACAGTTCGACCAACACGAAAGATTCGAACAACACGAAGACCGAGGACTCGAACAACAACAACGCCGCGAAGGACGCTCGGACGAGCGCCAAGGACTACGGTGTCGCGGCCACCAACGGAAACGCCACGTCGAACTTCACCGACGCCTTCAACACGACCAAGGCGGTGGCCGTCAGCAAGCTCGACGGCACGGTGAGCAAGATCTTCGTGCATGGCCTGGGCAACACTGCCACCAACGACGGCAACGCCAACGGTGGCAAGGGTGGCGCCGGCTCCGGCGGCTCGAACAGCAACTCCGCGAGCGGCGGCACGGCACAAGGCGGTTCCGGTGGTAACGGCGGCAACGGTGGCGGCACCGGGAACGCGACCACCGGCAACGGCGGCTCGGGCGGCGGCGGCGGCTCGGCGACGAACGGCAGCGCCTCGAATGGCAGCGCGACCGCAGGCAATGCCAAGAACGGCAGCGCCACGGCCGGCGACGGCGGCAAGGGCGGCTCGGCGAGCAAGGCCATCGGCGCCAGCGGCGGCGATGCCAAGGCCTCGGGCGGCGATACCAAGTCGATTGGCGGCGACGCCGTGGCGAAGAACA
Organism: Burkholderiaceae bacterium; assembly: GCA_035429805.1. Lineage (GTDB taxonomy): Bacteria > Pseudomonadota > Gammaproteobacteria > Burkholderiales > Burkholderiaceae_F > JALORV01. Next base: position 6,536 of record DAOMFL010000121.1, on the reverse strand, counting down.
GCCAAGACACGGGTAAGGCTGGCGCTGATGCCAACACGAAGGGTGGCAGCACGGATGCGACATCGGCCAAGACCTGGGGCGGCCTCGCCACCTCGGGTACGCTGTCCGATGGCGGCAAGGCATTCTCGGGCCAGAATTCGGGCACGGACGCCAATGCCAGCGGCAAGGGCTATGGCGACAGCGCCAAGGCCTCCAGCACCGCCTTTGGTGGCAGCAAGGCCTCCGGTGGTGATGGCGGCGCCGGCGGTAACGGCGGCAAGGAGCGCGGCGAAGGCAGCAATGCCAGTGCCGGCGGCTATGGCGGCGCGGGTGGCAGCGGCTCCAGCGGCAATGGTGCGACGGGCGGCGCGTCGGGCGCAACCGGTGGTGCCGGCTCCGGCAGCGGCAGCTCGACCAGCGGTGCATCAAGCAATACCGCAAGCAACACCGGCGGTGCGGCTTCGGGCACGGCGACCAGCACGGGCGGCGCAGCCAACAGCACGGCCACCGGCACGGGCGGCGCAACGACCGGCGGTACGGCAACGGCCAGCAGCGGTGGCAATACCGGCACCGGCACCTCGACCGGCGGCGCAGCCACGGGCACCGGCGGCAATGCCACGTCCACGGGCGGCGCTGGTGGCGCGGTCACGCAGACGGCGGGCAACGGCGGCAATGGCGGCTCGGCGACCAACGGCAGCGCCTCGACCTCGGCCACGAACGGCAGTGCCACGAACGGCAGCGCGACCGCCGGCAACGGTGCGACCGGTGCAGCGAGCGGCACCGCCTCGAACACCGGTGGCGCAGGTGCTGTCGGCGCGGCGGGCCAAGGCGGCACGCAAAGCACGACGGCGAGCGGCGGCACGGGCGGCACCGGCAACGGCGCGGTCGGTGGCGCGGGCGGTACGGTGACGGTCAGCGCCGGCACCTTCGACCTGTCCAACGCCATGACCGGCACGGCGCAGTCGGCGGCTGGCATTCTGGCGATCGTCCAGAACACCGGCATCGGCGCGCTGGCGCAGCAGAGCGTGAACGTCCAGGCCAACCTGACCCTGGGTAGGTAAGGTGATGGCGACGCCTGGGAGGAGAGTTTTGCCTCCCAGGCGTCTTGATCTTTCTTTCAAAGTTCAGGAGCCATCATGCCGACCCTCATGCGTACCGTCGCACTCGGCTTCGCCACGCTGGCAGGCTTGCATTGCGGCGCGGCCTTGGCTGGCGCGGAAGATAGAGACGGCAACCCGATCTTCTTCGAGAAGGTCGAGAAGGCTGCGGTGGAGAGGGCCAACCCTCTGGGGATCAGGCCCGTGGAAGCGGACGTGCTGGCTCGCAGGCGTGGCGGTGCTGACGTCGTCAACGACATGTTGTTGAAGGGCGTCGTCGCCGACAACCGCGCCAGCAATCTCACGACCGGAAGCAACGTCATTTCGGACGGCTCGTTCACGGGAATGGTGGGTTTGCCGCTCGTGGTGCAGAACACCGGGAATGGCGTGCTCATCCAGAACGCGACGATCATCAACCTTCAGGTGAAGTGACTTCGCGCGTCTCATGAAGCTGGTATCCGCGCTCGCACTTTTGGCGGGTCTGTGTTCGGCCGGGCAGTGCCCGGCCGATTCCGTGAACGTCCCCTACGAGATGGGGGGCGCCTATTCGCTGCCGATCACCAGCATGAAGGCAGCGCGCTTTCGTTCGATGGTTCATCAGCAGTACGACTTCAGTTGCGGCTCTGCGGCGCTGTCCACGCTGTTGACCTATCACTACGGCTACAAGGTCTCGGAAGAGAACGTATTCACCGAGATGTATGAGAAGGGCGATCAACCGAAGATTCGCCGCGATGGCTTCTCGCTGTTCGACATGAAGCGCTACCTCGAGAATCATGGTTTCCAGGCCGATGGTTTCGAAGCGCCGCTGGAAAAGCTCGAAAGCGTAGCGATCCCGGCCATCGTGTTGATCAACGAAAACGGCTACAACCATTTCGTGGTCGTCAAAGGGATTCGTGACGGACGTGTCCTGGTCGGCGATCCTTCTGGCGGAACTCGCGCATTGACTCAGGCCTCGTTCGAGCGCCTGTGGACCAACGGCATACTTTTCGTCATCAGCAACCGGCAAGAGCTGGCGAAATTCAACGTCGCGGCCGAGTGGAACGCGCTGCCGCGAGCGCCGATTGCCAACGGCATCAACCGTGACGGCCTGGCGGGGATCGTGATCCCCAAAGCCGGCCCTTCTGATTTCTGACGCGCGGGGTCATCGTGCAGAAACCGACGCCCGCCAAGATCGTATTGCTGATGTCCGCGGCTGGCTTGGGCCTGTCGTGGTCCGGCATCGCACTTGCGGCGCGAGGGATCCCTGCGCCGTCGAATGTCGCCCTGTCGTTTGGCGTGCCAACCAGGGACGACAAGACTTGCGACCTGGGAACTTCGGATGACCGGGCGTCGTGCCCGATTCCCGAAGGTGAACTGCTGCAAAAGATCGCTGCCGACGCAGCGAGCCTGCCGCTGCCGCTGCCGCTGCCGCTGCCGCCAACGTATTCGGCGAACGGCGCAACGTTGTTGCTCAGGCTGGATACCGTCGCGGCAGCTGCCCAGCGCTCGCATGAGGCGCGCACAGGCGACGGCGAACCGGCGTCAAACGAGGAGGCGCCTCGTCATGCGTTGACGCCATCCGGGCAGATCGACGACGGGGCGAACGGGGAAGCCGACGCCCTTGCGTGGGTCGTGATGGACGATCCCCAGCGCAGGTTGGGCGCTTCGAGGTCAGGCGCTGAGCCGTCGGACGGAATCTCTCGTTCTCCGGCCGAGAGGCCGGACCAGACAAGGGCGGCAAGGCGGGTCGTCAAGGCAGACCGCGTGGCAATCGCGGTTCCGGCGGCTTCAAACCCTCCGCATAGCACCCACGAAATCAAGGCGCCGCCTGCATCCGACGGCGACACCAATGGCGCAAGCGCCGCGGCCGTCAGCGATGCTGGCACCTCCGATGCTGCGTCGGTCGAGCGCGTTTGGGCAAGCCTGGTCGACGTGCTGGGATCGCAACTCGAAGACTCGCCGGCCGCGGTCCAGGCCGCTCATGAACAAGTGGTCGCGTCTCCTCGCGCGGCGGCGATCGTCGTTGCGACGGAGCCCTCACCGCATGTCTCGACCACCCCGGCAGGCGACGTTGGAAGCCCGCTGGCTCGATCCGAGCAAGCGGACGATATCGTGGTGTCGTCACACGCGGAAAAGGTTCTGTCGAGCTTGGCGGTGCTGCGGTCAGCTGACATTCCCGACACAACCGACGGGACGCCCGAAAGGGCGAAGAAGGTCGTCGTTCGGCACAGCGACAAGGTTCTGGAGACGCTGGCTCTCTTTCAGTCGAGGAAGCCTGGACACGGCCATGCCTGCATGGCAGCGCCCGAAAGCGAACCTCTGTCGTCCAACGCATGGGTGCCGTTCGAGCTGGCGACCGAATCGGCGATTGCCAATCTCGGCCTCGATCTCGATATCGACCTGAACCTGCTGGCCCTGCCGGCCGCGAAGCCGGATCGGTCGTCGGCGGCGCCGAATCGACCTGTCGCGGTCGAGGCTCCCGTGGCCGGCCGCGACCAGCCAAGCGCGCTCGGCGGCGACGTGGTGGCATTGAACAGCGACAAACTGGACGAAGTCCGAGGCGGTTTCGTCACGGACGGCGGCTTGAAGATCTCGTTCGGTATCGAGCGGGCCGTCTATCTCAACGGCACCTTGGTCACGACGACAAGCCTGAACATCGCAGACCTTTCGAAGATCTCGGGCGGCCAGGCGCAAGTGACAAGCAACGGTGCGGGCAGCTTGGCATTGATCCAAAGTGGTTCAGGGAACCTGTTCGCTCCGGGCTCTGTTTCGGCGAACGCAGCCGGCACGATCATCCAGAACACGCTGGACAACCAGAAGATCAATACCATCACGCGCATCGATGCCGTGGTCAATTCGACCAGCATCCTCAGGTCGATGAATCTCCAGTCGTCGATGCAAAGCGCGATCGTCAATTCGCTGCGCAGGTGAGGCAGGCGGGGGTTGCCCCGCCGCCCGCACAATCAGAACGACATCGGGTAGCGCAGAGACAGCGTGACGTCCGGCGCATCGCGCGTCACACCCACGCCCAGCGTGAAGTTGAGATTGCTGGTGGGCGTCATGCGGTAGGACAGGCCGACCAGCATCGTCCCGAGTTGCAGCCGCACCGCATCGGCGGGGGTCTGACCATTGATCTTCGTCGGCTCCACCGAGTTCTGGTCGTAGCCGAGACTGAGCGACATCTTCTCGTTCAGCCCCAGGCCGATGCCGAAGTTGAAGCCGACAATGCCGCCCGGCGCGACATGGCCGATATTCTGCGTGCTTCCGTCCTCCAGTTTCAGCGAGACGTTGTCGCGCGGGAACGAATAGAGGTAGTTGATGCCACCGAAGAGCACCACCGGATCCGACGGATAAAGCACCGTCAAGCCACCCTGCAAGCCGTAGAAGCCCGTGCCCGTGGGCAGTTGCGTCTGGACGGCCTCGCCGCGGAAGCCCGGCACCGTCGTCGTGAAGGTGCCCTCGTACGGGTCCCGGCCGGTGCGGCTCTTGAAGCGCATGCTGCCGACGAAATAGGGCTTGTCCAGACCGCCTTCGTTCAACTGGTAGCGCGCGGTGACTTCGACGTCACCGATGCCGTTGCCGGAACCATTGAACACGGCCTCGTCGAAACTGCTGCCCCCCAGGTATTCGCGCCCCACCGCGGAGTCCGAGCGGTAGAGGTAGGGAATCCGGCCTTCGACTTCGAAGCGGTTGGTGACGCCGTAGGACGCCCGCAACGCGGCGGTCAGGGTGTTGCGCCTGACATCGCGGACGTCGATCAGGCCGACCAGGATGGCGGGGATGATCGTGTAGCCGACCAGCGAAACACGCAGGCTCGACGAGTTGGAATAGGCGAGCGACGGCTCGACCACGAACATCCCCTTCTGCGTCAACACGCCGGGGAGTTCCAGGATGCGAGCCACGCTCAATGGCCCGATGTTCTCCCCTTCGGGTGCCTGCCCGACCGGCGTGGTGGGGGCTTGTGCTGTGGCGTTGGCGGGCGCCTGCGCGGCCTGCTGCGCAGCATCGGGCGCGGGTGCGGGAGTTCCTTGCCCGCCTCGCTGGGTCGCCAGCACCTCCTTGGCAACGGCGCGCCGCACGTCGTTGAGACTGGCCTCCTGCTCAGCCACCGACCTCTTGAGCAAATCCAACTGACGCGTTTGCTCTTCGACTTGCTTCTTGAGCGCTTGCAGGCGCGCGGCAACCTCGTCTGGTGTCTGGGCGTCTTGGGCCTGCGAATACGCATAAGGCGCGAACGCCAGGGCAGCCGCGGCCAAGCCTGCTGGCGCGATCGATTTCAAACGCTTGTGGTTCATCAGATGCACTCCCCATGCACAACTGCTACGCGCCTCGACACCCGATCGCCACGCTCACGCGACGCGAAGGGCCAGGCAATTCTGATCCGCCCCAGGTCCACTCGCAGCGCCCTGGTCCGTGCACAAAGTCACGCTTGGCGAAACATGAACGCCCCCTGCGCAGCGTGCAATGTGGCACAGATCGGCGCATTCGATGCTTTCCAAACACGCGCAAGGATCATCCTTCTAGTAGATGCCCTCGACCCCCGATTCGAGGGGGTTCGCGCGATGCGAGCTAGAAATGTCATAGCACATCAGTTAGCGTGCGAATCCGCAGCGACGAAGAGATCGCAACAAGACGTAAGAGAGCAACTGCCGGAGTGACTGACTCGCGCGAGACGAGTCAGGGCAGCGGAGGAATACATGCCGACTCGCAAAGTCCTTTTCATCGGCTCCAAGAGCCTCGATGAATCGTTGTGCCGTCAACTCTCGTCTGTCGACTGGGACATCCATGTCGCACTGAGTCTGAGCGCAGCGGGGCGGCTGATCAGCGAGCAGGACTATCTGGTCGGATTCGTCGTGCTGGCCGAAGCGGACGCGCTGGCCTGCACCGAACTCGACGCATTCCTCCAGGCGCACTCGGACATCGAATGGGTCGGCGGATTCGATGCCAAGACACTGCAGCTGCAGGAATGCCGTGACCTGATCTTCGAGCGCATGTTCGACCACGTCACGCTGCCCGTGGACGGACAACGGCTCGCCGCCACGCTCGGCCATGCCTACGGGCGGGCCACCTTGCGGCCGGGCGGCGCCAACGTCGAGCTCGCCTTGGGCGCGCAGCCGATCGTCGGCCAGTCGTCGCCGATCACGCGCTTGCTGCGGCAGATCCAGCGCGTGGCGAACGTCGACGCGCCGGCCCTGATCTGCGGCGAAAGCGGCACTGGCAAGGAGTTGGTCGCCCGGGCGATCCACAACTCGTCGACGCGCGCCGATGCGCCGTTCGTGGTCGTCAACTGCGGCGCGATTCCGGCCTCGTTGATCCAGTCCGAACTGTTCGGCCACGAAAAGGGCTCATTCACCGGTGCGGATCGGCAAAGGCGCGGGCTGATCGAAACGGCCAATCACGGCACGCTGTTCCTCGACGAGATCGGCGACCTGCCGCTGGACATGCAGACCAACCTGCTGCGCTTCCTGCAGGAGAGCACCA
>DAOMFL010000120.1:0-8207 GCA_035429805.1 Burkholderiaceae bacterium | reverse complement strand
CCCTGCAGCGACTGCAGCGACGCGGCCGCAACCCTCGACAGGGACCGCGCAGCTCGGGCGGGGATCTGGCCCCCGCGGTACATCAGGCTCTCGGAGATCCACGCCGACAGTTCAAGCAGGGCGATTCCAGGGTCACCTCCTTTGGCGTCCGTCCAGTTGGAAGGCAGCCGCTCGATCTGCGCCCGGAGATGCTCAAGACAGTCGGGGCCAAGCAGAGCCGCCGTCGAGGTCGAAACCCCCTCGATGGGCCGCACCTGCGCTTCAACTTCGGTGACGTACACCGCGGGGTATTGGTAAGTTGGCATGTCAAGACCTCGTGGTTGAGATTCTCTTTACCTCGATTCGCCCGCGCTACCGAGGCGGCTTCCGACCAGCTCTCCTGCGACTCAGCGGCGTCAGCACCGGTCGAGGCCGTCTTGCGGCTGGCAGGACGTGCTCTGACACTCTGACTCGGAATGTCGCAAACCGTAACGGAAATTCCGATGAAAGAGTCTGCCTACACCTGCGTCGCGCGCCAGGCCTGCACTTTCGCCCGCAGGGCATCGCCGCGCGCCCGGCTCGCGGCGCTCCATACCTCGTCGCGCTCGTAGTACTCGGGCACCGCGCGCATCTCGCCCGGAATCACGACCCACGGCTGCTTCGAGGCGGTGAAGATGTGGATGTCCGGTGGCAGCCGGTCCGGCGCATCGAGCGTGCCGACACGCACAAACGTCGCGAAGTGTCCGGAGCCGGCGTAATGGCTCCACACGGCGATGCGGCAGCGCGGGCAGCGTGCGATCTTCTGGCCGCTTCCGCTGGCCGACGGCGTGTCGACGATATCCGGCTCGATGCCGAGATTGGTGACGCGGTCCGACTCGATCACGGCGTTCAAGGCGAACGAGGCGCCGGATTCGCGCTGGCACCAGCGGCAGTGACAGCAGTGAACAACGAGCGGCGCGGTTTCGACGCGATAGCGCACGGCACCGCAGTCGCAGCCGCCTTCGATCGGAAATTCGATGCTCTCGGTCATGTCCTGCCTCCGCCGGTTCGAACCGTGGCGCCACTCATGCGATCCGTCATGGCGCGCCGCCATGCCTGGGGAAGAATGAAACCATGATTGCGGCGCTGCGTGTCATCGCCCTTCTTGCGCTTTGCCTAGCGGGACCAGCGCCGGGCCAGCCATCGACTCCCTGGTTCGATAACGGCCGGCCGACCATCGTCGCGCGGCAGGCCGTGGGCCTGCTCGCCGATACCGCGAGTGACGGACTCGACCCGAAAGACTATGACGCGGCCTTCCTGTCCGACGCCTTGCAGCGCGCCGCCCGAGAACCGATCGACCCGGCCGCGGCCGACCGCCTGCAACGGCACCTGATCGCCGCGATGCAGCGCTATCTTGGCGACCTGCACGCGGGGCGCGTTGCTGTACAGGATCTGCCCCATGGCTACGCGGCCCCCGTGCGCAAGTCCTTCGACGCTGCAGCCGCGCTGCAGGACGCGGTCGCGAGCGGGCAGCTGCCCGAAGAGGTGCGCGCGGCCGCTCCACGTCTCACTCAGTATCACCAGTTGCGCACCGCGCTGGCGGCCTATCGCGCGCTCGCCGGCCATCCTGCATGGAAGGCACCGCTGCCGCCGCTTCCCCCCAGCACCGATCGCCGTCCCCCGAAGCTCGAACCCGGCGGCGGCTACGCGGGACTCGCACAGCTGCGCGAACGGCTGATCGCACTCGGCGATCTTCCGGCCAGCGCGCCGCCCGCGACCACATACGACAGCACGATCGTCGACGCGGTGAAGTCATTCCAGCAGCGGCACGGTCTCACCGACGACGGCGTCATCGGCCGGGCCACGCTGGCGCAGCTTCAGGTTTCGCCGGCGGCGCGCGCACGGCAGATCGAACTCTCGCTCGAACGCCTGCGCTGGACGCCGCTGCTCGCGGGCCCGCGCATGGTCGTCATCAACATCCCGGAGTTCGTGCTGCGCACCTACGAGGTCGCCGGCGACCGCATCGTCGTGCGCGAGACGATGAAGATCATCGTCGGCAAGGCCCTCGACACGCGCACGCCGCTCTTCGAGGAGCAGATGCGCTACATCGAGTTCAGCCCCTACTGGAATGTGCCGCCGTCGATCGCGCGCAACGAGGTCGTGCCGCGGCTGCGGCGCGACTCTGCGTACTGGCAGCGCGAGGGGTTCGAATTCGTCACCGCGCAGGGGGCCGTCGTCGAGACGCTGTCGCCCGCGCTGCTCGATGCGACGCTGGCCGGCGCCGCGCGCATCCGCCAGCGGCCCGGCCCGCGCAACGCGCTCGGAGACATCAAGTTCGTATTCCCGAACCGGGACAACATCTATCTGCACCACACGCCGTCGGTCGGGCTGTTCGAACGCGACCGACGGGATTTCAGCCACGGCTGCATCCGCGTCGAACGCCCGGTGGCGCTCGCGATGTTCGTGCTGGCAGGAATGCCGGATTGGACCGAGGCGCGCGTGCGCGAGGCGATGGAGGCCGGGGAGTCAAAGACCTTGCGGCTCGCCACACCCGTTCCGGTCCTGATCGCCTACGGAACTGCTATCGTCCGCGGCGGCCGTGTCCACTTCTTCGACGACGTCTACGGCCAGGACCGGGTTCTCGACGACGCACTGCGCGCGCCCCGGCCGCCACTCATTCCGGGTTACTGATTCGATGAACGACCCGCGCGGGTTCGCCCGCCGTCACTTCCTGAAGCGCTCTGCCGGCCTCGCCGCGGGCAGCCTGCTGCCCCTCGCAGGTGCGCGCGCCGGCCTGGCCGATGCCCGCGCGCTGTCGTTCGTGCACACGCACACGCACGAGCGCATCGAGCTCGTGTACGCCGTCGCCGACAGTTACGTGCCCGATGCGCTCACCGCGCTGAACCGCTTCCTGCGCGATCACTACAGCGGCGACGTCGGAACGATCGATCCGCGCCTGTTCGATCTGCTGCACCAGGTGCAGCTGCTGGTCGGCGGAACGCGGCCGTTCGAGGTGATTTCCGGCTACCGCTGCCCGACCACCAACGCGACGCTGCGCGAAACACGCGGCGGCGGGGTGGCGAAGAACAGCCTGCACATGGAAGGCCGCGCGATCGACGTGCGCCTGCCGGGCGTGGTGCTCGCCGACCTGCGCGACGCCGCGGTATCGCTGAAGGGCGGCGGTGTCGGCTACTACGCGGGCCAGCAGTTCGTGCACATCGATACCGGGCGCGTGCGGCGCTGGTAGCTGTGCCCCGCGTTCAGCGGTAGTAGGCCTCGACCCTGCCCTTCAGCTTGATCAGCAGCGGCTGGCCGCGGCGATCGAGCGTCTTGCCGGCGGGCACCTTCACCCAGCCTTCGCTGATGCAGTACTCCTCGACGTCGTGGCGCTCATGGTCGTTGAAGCGGACGCCGATGTCGCGCTCCATCAGCGCCGCGACGTAGTGCGGGCTGCGCGGATCGGTCGAAAGGCGGTCGGGCAGCGGCGGCAGTTCGGCGGGTTCGGTCATCGCGTCATCACTGTGATCATGGAGGGGCGCACCGGGATTATCGCCGCCGGCGCACCGCTGCGGCCTACACTGGTCGCCGGACCGTGACCCCGAGGAGTGCACGATGGACGCCTATACGACGCACGGCGCGTTCAGCTGGAGTGAACTGATGACGAGCGATCCGCAGGGAGCGCTCCGGTTCTATCAGCAGCTCCTCGGCTGGACCACCGAGACCATGCCGATGCCGCAGGGCGAGTATCACGTCATCAAGGCGCAGGGCACGTCGATCGGCGGAGTCATGAAGATGCCGGCCGAGGCCGCCGGCGGCGGCATGCCACCCTCCTGGGGCTGCTACGTCACCGTCAAGGATGTCGATGCCTGCGCGGCGCAGGCAACCGCGCTCGGCGGCCGCGTGCTGCACGGGCCGACAGACATCCCTGGCGTCGGCCGCTTCGCGGTGATTGCCGATCCACAGGGCGCCTGGCTCAACGTCATCACCTACGCGCCGCCGGCGAAGTGACCGCGCCGGCAGCCGTCAACGGACCGACGGCCGCAATTCGATGCGCATCACCGGGCGCTGCGGGCGGCGCCGCGCCACCTCGACGAAGCCGGCCCGGTCGTACATCGACTTCGCGCCGTGCCACATCGAGTCGTCGCGCGCGGGACCCAGCGGGTCAACCGGATACGCCTCGAGGATCCGCGCCCCGCGCTTGGCGGCGTAGTCGATCGCCCCTCGCAGCAATGCAGTGGCGACGCCCTGATGCCGGTACTCGGGCGGAACAACGAAACACACGATCGACCACACCGGCACCTCGTCGACCGGCTTCATCACCGGCGAGTTGGCGAGCTTGAGGTATTCGCGGCGCGGACCGAGGGTGACCCAGCCGACCGGAGTGCGCCCGTCGTAGGCGAGCAGCCCCGGCGGCGGTCCGGCGGCGCACAGTGCGTGCAGGCGCTCTTTCCGCACCTCGGCCAGACGCATTCCGGAGGGCACGGTCTGCTGACCGCTCTCGCGGTAGTACATGCACCAGCAGCCGCGGGCGACCGAACAGCCCTTCGCCCCGAACACGGTCTCGAGGTCGCGCCAGCGTGACGAAGTCAGCGGGCGGATCGTGACGTCGAGCGCTTCGTGCATCGGCGGCCGTAGTGCGATGGGCGATCGAATCAAGTCGGCTGGCGCTGGGCCGCCACCTGCCTGCGCAGCCAGGCACTGAAAGTCTTCACTTCGGGCCGCTGCGCGGCGCCGGGCGCGACGACGAGCCAGTAGGTACGGCGAGCCAGCGTCGCGTACTGGCGGCCCTTCAGCGGCCGCGTGAGCCGACGTTCCGCAACGAACGGATCGAGCAGCGGAAAGCGTCCGAGCGCCACCCCCTGCCCGGCGACCGCGGCCTGCACCACCTGGTCGTAATGGCTGAACGTGAGTCCGCGACTCGTGCGCGGCCGCGCGACGCCCATCGCCTCGCACCACACCTTCCACGAGAGCCACAGCGCCGTGCCGGTGGGGTCTTCAAGCTCGATCAGCGGCAGCCGCAGCATTTCGCCCACGTCGCGGATGCGCTGCCCCTTCAGCAACGTCGGTGCGGCGACCGGAGCCACTTCCTCGCCGAACAGCCGCTCGGCGCCCGCACCCGCCGCCTCCTCGGGGCAGTAGCGCAGCGCGACATCGAGCGAGTTGCGCTCCAGATCGCGCACGACGTTGTCGGCGACGACGTGCACCGAAATCTCGGCGTGTTCTTTCTGGAAGGCGGCGAGGCGCGGCACCAGCCACAGCGACGCAAAGGTGAGCGTCGTCGTCACGCGCACGACCGGCGCCGTCCGCTCGCGCACGGCGGCCGTGGCCTCGCGCAACTGGCTGAGCGCTTTCGCCACGTCGCGGAAATACCGGTCGCCGGCATCGGTCAGCACCAGCGCGCGCGTGCGCCTCTCGAAGAGCTTGACGCCGAGTTGTTCCTCGAGCTGCTGCACCTGACGGCTGACCGCCGACTGCGTCACGAACAGCTCCGCGGCCGCGGCGGTGAACGACAGCAGCCGCGCCGATGCTTCGAAACCGCGCAGCAGGTCGAGCGATGTCGGCAGATCGCGCCTATGCATTCGTTGGACTCATGCGTCGCATCCCGGAATTTCGTTTGTCGGCCGGTGCCGCGGGGGCCACAGTGTGCGCCATCCACACCGGAGGTTGACACCATGAACCGGAGTCCCGAAGTCCTCGACGCCAACCTGACCCTGTCCCTCGACGCCGACCCGCTCCCGCTGCGCCTGTCGGCTGGAGCCGCCATCTTCGCGTTGCGCGGCACCATCTGGATCACGCAGGAGCGGCTGCGCGATGACGTGATTCTCGCTCCCGGTGATCGCTTCGACGTGAAGGGTGGCGGACTGATCCTCGCCGGCGCCATCAAGGGCGGGGCCGTCATTCATGTCGTGCAGCGCGACAGTGCACTTCTGCACGTCAGTCGAAGCATCTACGACTTCGCGCGCGCCCGGGCGCTGCGTCTGCGTCGCGAGGAATTTGGCCGGATCGCCGCTCATGCGGCTGCGACGGTCGCCGCGGCGCTCGCGTTCGTTCGCAGATCGCCGATGCCGCGGCGAGGCGCAGTCAGTCACTGACACGCCGCTTCCGGACACGGGCGTCTCGCGCTTGCGCGACGCGCGCCTCAGGCCGGACGCCCGGTGCGCATCAATTCGGAGCGCCTGCGCAGCGCCTCGGCAACGACAAGCAGTACGCACGCGAGCAGCACCAGCAGCGTGCCCGCGGCGGTGATCGTCAGGCTGATGTTGTCGTTGATGCCGGCGAACATCTGGCGCGGCAGCGTCCGCTGGCCGGGTCCCGTCAGCAGCAGCGCGACGACGACTTCGTCGAACGACGTTGCGAAGGCGAACAGCGCGCCCGAGAACACGCCGGGAAAGATGATCGGCAGCGCCACCTTGCGAAACGCCAGCCACGGCGGTGCGCCAAGGCTGGCGGCGGCGTTGAGCAGGTTGCGGTCGAAGCCCGACAGCGTCGACAGCACCGTCACCAGCACGAACGGCGCGCCGAGCGCCGCATGCGCCAGCATCAGGCCGAGATAGCCGTCGACCAGCCCCACCCTGGCGAACGCGAAGTACACGCCGACCGCGACGATGACGACTGGCACCACCAGCGGCGCGAGCAGCACGCCGAACAGCAGGCGCCGCAGCGGAAAGCGCGCGCGCCAGAAGCCGAACGCGGCCAGCGTGCCGAGCGTCGTGGCGATCAGCGTGGCGCCGGTCCCGACGATCAGGCTGTTCTTCAGCGACGGCAGCCACAGCTCGGAAGTGAAGAAGTCGTCGTACCAGCGCAGCGACAGTCCCGGCAGCGGGAAGTGCAGGAATGAGCCCTCCGAGAACGACAGCGGCACGATGACGCCGATCGGCGCAATCAGGAACATGAGCACCAGTGCGGCGTAGCCCCACAGCGCATAGCGCCCGAGTCGCTGGCCGCGCGTTTCGTAGGCGGGTCGCGCCGCATTCGCCGGGCTGCCCTTCGCGATGCGCGCGGCGGGATTGGCTCTTCGAAATGGCCAGCGGCTCATGCCATCCGGATCCTGTCGATGCCGACCAGGCGGTCGTAGACCCAGTACAGCGCCACGGTCGCCGCGAGCAGCGCGACCGACAGCGCCGCGGCCATGCCCCAGTTGATCGTCTTGGACGCGTAAAAGGCAATGAAGTAGCTCAGCATCTGGTCGTCCGGCCCGCCGACCAGCGCCGGCGTGATGTAGTAGCCGAGCGCCTGGATGAAGACCATCAGAACGCCGGCGCCGACCGCGGGCAGTGTCTGCGGCGCGTACACACGCCAGAACGCCGTCAGCGGCGTCGCGCCGAGCGACAGCGCCGCGCGTACATGCGCGGCCGGTATCGAGCGCATCGCCGCGTACAGCGGCAGCACCATGAACGGCAGCAGCACGTGCGTCATCGCCGCGTAAACCGCGGCGCGGCGGTACAGCAGTTCGAACGGCGCATCGATCATCCCCGCCTGCAGCAGCGCCGAGTTGATGACGCCCTCGTGCTGCAGCAGGACGATCCAGGCCGAGGTGCGCACCAGCAGCGACGTCCAGAAGGGCAGCAGCACCAGCACCAGCAGCGCGTTCGCGGTGCGCGTCGGCAGCGACGCCAGCACGTAGGCGAGCGGATAGCCGAGCAGCAGGCACAGGATCGTCACCGCGGTGGCGATGCTGAACGTGCGGAACAGAACCTGAACGAAGATCTTCTCGTCGGCCGGCGCGCTGACGAAATCGCCGTTCGCGGTGCGCTTTAGGTCGACCGCCGCAAGCACGAAGAGCGACGTGACAGGTCCCGCGGCACGAGCGATCGCGCCCCAGGTCTCGACCTCACCCCACTTCGGGTCGATTCCGATCAGCATATCGCGTGCCGAGCCCTGCAACTCCTCGGGCAGCTGGCGGCCGGCGGCGAACAGCAGCGAACGGAACCCGCTGATGTCGTAGTTGAGCCGGGTCGCGACCGGCGCCAGTGTGCCGGCGGCGCGCGCCGTACGGAGGTCGGCGATCAGCGCGCCGAAGGTCGCCTCGTCCGGCAGTTCGCGGCCGTCCCAGCGCCGGATCTCGCGCGCAACGTTCGGCATTGCAGCCGCCACCTCGGTGTCGACGACGCTGCGTGTCAGCAGCGCGCCGATCGGGCCGAGAAACGTCAGCAGCAGGAACGCCAGCAGCGGCGCAACCAGCAGGAAAGCCCGCCACTTGCGGGCGCGCTCGGCGTCGGCCAGCTCGGGCGCAAGCGCAGGATCAAGCG
>DAOMFL010000119.1:5843-8696 GCA_035429805.1 Burkholderiaceae bacterium | reverse complement strand
GAGCCTGTTCGTCGCGTTCTTCGTCATCGGGCCGATGGCACAGGCGCTGTTCCGCAGCGCCGACATTCCCAACCGGCTGATGCCCGCGACGATCGCGCTCGGCACCTCCACCTTCACGATGTCGGCGATGCCGGGCACGCCCGCGATCCAGAACGCGATCCCGATGCCGTTCTTCGGCACGACGCCGTTCGCGGCACCGGGGCTGGGACTGATCGCCTCGGCCATCATGCTCGGCTTTGGCCTGTGGTGGCTGCGCCGGGCCGAGAACGCGGCGCGCCGCGCAGGTGAAGGCTACGGCGTCGCCGACTCCGCGGCCGGCTCCACGGCCGAGTCAACGGCCGACACCGCGGCCGAGGAACCCGTGATCCGCGAACGGGCCACGACTTCGAGCACGTTCGATCCGGCCGAGGCGCATCACGGCAAGCGCAGCGAGCAGCCGCCCGGCATCACTGTAGCCATGCTGCCGTTGGTCGTCGTGGTGCTGGTTAATCTGCTGATGTCGATGTGGGTGCTGCCGCGCATGGACACCGGATTTCTCGCCGAGGCGCGCTGGGGCGGCATCACGCTGGTGTCGGTCAGTGGCGTGTGGTCGGTCATCGTCGCGCTCGCCACGGCCATCGTCGTGCTGGTCGCGTTCAACTGGCGCCGGCTGCCGAAGCTGCGCGAGACTGTCGATGCAGGCGCGAACGCTTCGGTGCTACCGGTGCTGGCGGTGGCGAGCCTGGTGGGTTTCGGCTCAGTGGTGGCCGCAATGCCCGCCTTCGAGACCGTGGCCGACTGGGTCCTTGGGCTCGGCGGCGGCCCGCTCGTGTCGCTCGCGGTATCCACCAACGTGCTGTCGGCACTGACGGGCTCGGCCTCCGGCGGACTGACGATCGCTCTCGACGCGCTCGGTGGGAGCTACCTGCAGATCGCCGCCGAACAGGGCATCGATCCGGCACTGCTGCATCGCGTGGCCGTCATCGGCTCAGGCACGCTCGACAGCCTGCCGCACAACGGCGCCGTCGTAACGTTGCTCGCCGTCTGCGGATCCACCCACCGCAAGAGCTACCTCGACATCGTGATGGTGGGCATCGTCGGAGCGATGCTGGCGCTCGTCGCGGTGATCGTCCTGGGGTCGATGTTCGGGTCGTTCTAGGTTCGAACAATCTGCATCAGTGCCGGCGCGGAAAGACGGCGCTTCGTGCCGACCGATGGCATCGGTCGGCACGGAGGCACTACAGACGGAATTTAATTGGTGGAGAAGAGGAGGATCGAACTCCCGACCTCTGCATTGCGAACGCAGCGCTCTCCCAGCTGAGCTACTTCCCCGGAATGCGGCCCCTCGGCTTGCACATCTGGCCTGCAGGAATGACCAGCGCCGAGCGGGAGCCGAATTATAGGCGGAGCCGCCCTTCGGTTCAAACGAGCCGGCGCGTTGCGAGTGGACGCTACACTCCCCAAGAGTCTGGAGCACCGATGACGCACGACGCCGCGTTCTTCGAACGCGAGTACAACGCGCGGGCCGCGATACCCGAGCATCCGCAGATCTTCGCGCGCTGGGCGGAACAGGGCGCGATCACACGGCGGCTGCGCGCCTGCCTGATTGACCTGCCATTCGGCGACACCCCGTCCGAACGGCTGGACTACTTCCCGACCCGGCTGGAGGCTGCGCCGCTGCTTGTCTTCATCCATGGCGGCTACTGGCGCTCGCTCGACAAGTCGGATTTTTCCTGGCTGGCCCCGCCATTCGTGCAGCACGGCGTGGCGGTTGCACTGCTCAACTATGGCCTGGCGCCCGCGACGCCGATGGAAGACATGGTGCGACAGCAGATCGGGGCGCTTGCCTGGCTGTACCGCAATGGCGATCGCCTCGGGTTCGATCCGGAGCGCATCGTCGTCGCCGGCCATTCGGCGGGCGCGCATCTGACCGCGATGCTGATGGCGGCGCTATGGCCCGTGGTCGCTTCCGATCTTCCGGCCCGGCTCATCAAAGGCGGACTGGCGATCAGCGGTATCTACGACCTCGCACCGCTGGTACGCGCCCCGTTCGTCAACGTCGACCTGCGCCTGGATGCGGCACGGGCGCGCGTGCTGTCGCCGGCTCACCTGCCACCGGCCACCGACGCGCCGCTGATCACCGCCGTCGGAGGACTCGAATCGTCCGAATTCCAGCGCCAGACTGCGCTGATCGGCCGGAGCTGGAGGAATGTGTTCCGCCGTGATGTGCCGATGGCAGGCCGGAACCACCTGACCGTCGTCGACGAACTGGCCAACCCGGCCTCGCCGCTCTTCGACGCCGCGCTGGAACTCGTCCGCGACAGCAAGTCCTGAAGTCGCCCTAGGTCGCGGGGAGGAGTCGGTGTGCGTGCACCTCGGCGGAGCGCGCGGCCGCTCCGGAGCGCAGCCGACTAAGTAGTGCTGAGCGGCTCGAGCAACGCGCGGGCCGTGCCGGAGCAGGTGCACGTGCATCGGCGGAGCCGATGCGTACACCTGCGACGCCTAACCGATGCCCAGCGCCCGGGCGCGCGCAAGCGCCAGCGCGTGCACGTGGCGGATCGTCGGCACCGGAATCTGCGCCATGCCGGCCAGCTCGATCACCGCGCCGACGATCGCGGCCAGCTCGAGTTGCCGCCGCTGTTCGAGATCCTGCAGCATCGAGATCTTCGCCGCGCCCAACTGGCGCGCGAGGTCGATGCGCTGATCGGGCGTCATCGGCATCGTGTAGCCGTAGTGCCGCGACACGGTCATGCCCTCGAGCATCATCGCGCGGATCACATCGAGCACGCCCTCGTCGGCCACGATCTGGTTCATCAGGTAGCCGGTCAGCGCCGCGACCGGGTTGAACGACAGGTTGCCGAGCAGCTTGATCCA
>DAOMFL010000119.1:0-5743 GCA_035429805.1 Burkholderiaceae bacterium | reverse complement strand
CATCTTCGGCAGCATCGCGCCGATCGCATGCGCCTTGAGGCCGATGACCACGAGGTCCTGCGCGCCGAACTGCGAGGGATCATCACTGGCCGCGAGCCGGTACACCCCGCTCGCGGAGCCGACGTGGTCGACGAGCCTGAGTCCGTCGCGGCGGATCGCGGCAAGATGGGCGCCGCGCGCGATCAGCACAACCTCGTGACCAAAGGCCGCCAGGCGCGCACCGATCACGGCGCCGATCGAGCCGGCGCCGACTACAGCGACGCGCACGCTAGCGGCGCGCGGCCGCGCGGGCCGCGACCTCGGGCCGGTCGTTCTGCTGCGGCTTCAGCACCGCCGGGCCGCTGCCGGCCGAGCGCTCCTTACGCCACTCGTTCTTGCGTCGTGTCCATTCGTCGAGCCGCGCACGCGCCGACCTGCTCTCTTCCAGCATCTGCATCTCGGACGCCAGCTGCGCCGACAGCTCGATGCGTATGCCGTTCGGATCGAAGAAATAGATCGACTTGAAGATGTGGTGGTCGGTGACACCGACGACCTCGACGCCGTTGGCCTCGAGCCGCGCCTTGACCTGCTCCAGCGCGGCCACGGTGTCGACGCGGAATGCGACATGGTTGACCCACGACGGTGTGTTCGGCGAGGGTTCGCAGGCGACGTCGTCGCCAAGGTCGAAGAACGCGATGCACGAGCCGTCGGTCATGCGGAAGAAAATATGCGTGTACGGGCAGTACTCGCCGGTCGACGGCACGTAGTCGCTCTGGATGATGTGGAACAGCGGCAGCCCGAGGATGTCCTCGTAGAAATGCCGCGTCTCCTCCGCGTCCCTGCAGCGATACGCGTAGTGGTGCAGGCCGTGGATCGGAACGGGGGAAGGCGTGGTCGCCATGCTTGCCTCCGGAGTCGTTTCGTCAGTGTAGGCCGCGCGGATCAGGCGCGGAATGCCTCTTCGATGCGGCGCTTGTCCCATCCCGGCACCAGCAGCTCGACGAAGGAGTACACGAACCCGCGCAGATACGCGCCCTCCTTCACCGCCAGGCGCGTCACATTGCGTCCGAACAGGTGGCCGCAGGGCAGCACGACCAGCCCGTCGCGCCGCGCGTCGACGGCCACGCCCGCGACGATGCCCACACCCATGCCGATCTGCACATAGGTCTTGATGACGTCGGCGTCTATCGCTTCCAGCACGATCGCGGGCTCGATGCCGGCCTGAGCGAACGCCTCGTCGATCTTGCCGCGCCCGGCGAACAGGTGCTCGTAGGTGACGAGCGGATGGCGAGCCAGGTCCTTCAGCGTCAGCTTGCCTGGCGTCGTCGCGAACCGGGCCAGCGGGTGCCCGGGCTTCACGACCGCCACGTGCTGCCAGTCGTACACGGGGATCGTCAGCAGGCCCGGAGCGTCGGCCAGCGACTCGGTCGCCACGCCGAGGTCGGCCTGGCCGTGCACCAGCATCGAGACGATCTGCGGCGGATTGCCCTGCAGCAGCTTCAGCCGCACCTGCGGGAACTTCTGCGCGAACTGCTGGATCACCTGCGGCAGCACGTAGCGCGCCTGCGTGTGCGTGGTCGCCACCCGCAGCGTGCCCTCGGGACTTCCGGCGTAGTCACGCGCCAGCTTCTTGAGGTTGTCGACCTCGAGCATGATCCGCTCAGCGGCCTCGAGCACGACCTGGCCGGGTGCCGTCAGTCCCTTCACCCGCTTGCCATGGCGCGCCAGGATCGGCACGCCCAGTTCCTGCTCCAGTTCGATGATCGCCTTCGAGATGCCCGGCTGGGATGTGTGCAGGGCACGCGCGGCTTCGGTCAGGCTGAACTTGTGGCGTGCGGCCTCGCGCAGAAACCGGAACTGCTGCAGATTCATGCGCAACTCCGTAATATGGAGGGGCGATTCTATAGCCTGCCCTTATATGGGTCGTTGTCGACTTTCGTTAACAACTACCTCTTCTGGCTTGACGCCGGCAGCCGGCGACACGGGGTCCGCTGCCTATAATTTTTCGTTGGCTTCGGCAGCGTCGTGTGGGTCACGACGGGTCCGAAGCGTCACTTCCTGGGGCAACGATGAAACTGGACAAGGCGCAGGTGCTGCTCGACGAGCAGCCGATCTCGATCGACGTTCTGCTCGAGAAATACGCCAAGGGAGACGAAAAGACTGTCGACGAAGTGCGCCGCCGCGTCGCGCGCGGGCTGGCCGGCGTCGAAAGGCCCGAACAGCGCGAGATCTGGGAAAAGCGCTTCTATGACGCGATGGTCGACGGCTTCATTCCCGGCGGTCGCGTCAACTCCGCGGCCGGCACCGGCATCGCGGCGACACTGATCAACTGCTTCGTGCAGCCTGTCGGTGATGCGATCAGCGGCACGAAAGACGGCGTGCCGTCAATTTATCTGGCGCTCAACCAGGCCGCCGAGACGATGCGCCGCGGCGGCGGCGTCGGCTACGACTTCTCGCCGATCCGGCCACGCGGCGCACTGGTGCACGGCACGCATTCGCGCGCCAGCGGGCCGATTTCCTACATGCGCGTGTTCGACAAGAGCTGCGAAACGCTCGAATCCGCCGGCGCGCGGCGCGGCGCGCAGATGGGGATGATGCGCTGCGACCATCCGGACATCGAGGATTTCATCCACGCCAAGCGCGACGGATCGCTCGCCAACTTCAACATGTCGGTGGCGGTGACCGACGCCTTCATGCGCGCGGTGGAAAGCGATGGCGACGTCGAGCTCTGCCACGCCGCCGAGCCGTTCGACAAGTCCGAGGCCTACCGGCGCGCCGAGGGCGGCTGGGTCTACCGCAAGACCCGGGCGCGGGATCTCTTCGACCAGATCATGCAGTCGACCTACAGCCATGCCGAGCCGGGCGTTGTGTTCATCGACCGCGTGAACGACGACAACAACCTCTCCTACTGCGAAACGATCGCCGCAACCAACCCGTGCGTCACGGGCGACGCGTGGGTGATGACGGTGGAAGGCCCACGGCGCGTCGACGACTTGCTCGGCGAGGCACAGGCGCTCGTGATCGACGGAGAGGTGCACGCAACGACGCCGGAAGGCTTCTTCGAGACCGGCATCAAACCGGTTGTGCGACTGACGACCAAAGACGGCCACTCGTTGCGCCTTACCAGGGATCACCGCGTGCTCGCAGTCGGTGAGTCGACTCGATACAGCCGTTCGACTGAGTGGCGTGCCGCCGGGGACCTGAAGCCCGGCGAACGGATCGTGCTCCACAATCATCGCGCTCTCTCGGCGTGGACCGGCGCGGGAACCGAGGCGGAGGGGTACCTGCTCGGGTTCCTGCTCGGCGATGGCACGCTGAAGGAAGAGGCGGCGGTGCTGTCAGTCTGGACCGCAGCCGCTGCAGAAGGGACCGGGGGCAGCATCCGTGCGCTCGGCCCGCAGTCCTTGCTGAACGCGGTAACCGAAGCCGCGGGAGGACTGCGGCACCGCGCCGACCACGGCGGCTGGTCCAAGGTCTCGGGCCGCAACGAGTGGCGATTCAAGTCGGCTCCGTTGCGCGATCTGGCGCGTGACTTCGGGATGACGCCGGGCGCGAAGGTCGTGACAGACGCGATCGAACGCGCGTCGTCGGAACTCTACCGAGGCTTTCTGCGCGGCCTGTTCGATGCCGACGGTTCGGTGCAGGGATCCCAAAGCAAAGGGATCAGCGTGCGCCTGGCGCAATCCAATGTGGCAACGCTGCAGGCTGTGCAGCGGATGCTTGCGCGCCTCGGCATCATTGCAACCCTGTACCGGAATCGCCGTCCGGCGGGTGTGCGGTCGCTGCCGGATGGACAAGGCGGGTGTCGCGACTACGGCATACGCGCCCAGCATGAACTCGTCATCGCCAACGACAACGTGATCCGATACGCCGATCTGATCGGCTTTGCACACAGCGACAAGATGGCCCGCCTGCGGGCATTGATGGGCGGCTATCGGCGCGAGGCCAACCGCGAGCGGTTCTGGTCGGAGGTGGAGGCGGTCGAAGCCGACGGCGAGGAACGCGTGTTCGACGTGCGCGTTCCCGGAATGAACGCCTTCGATGCCAACGGTCTGTATGTTCACAATTGCGGCGAACAGCCGCTGCCGCCCTATGGCTGCTGCTGCCTCGGCTCGATCAATCTGACGCGTTTCGTCATCGATCCGTTCGGCGAGCAGGCCGCGTTCGACTGGGACCGGTTCCGCGAGGTGACGCGCGTTTCGATCCGCGCGCTCGACAACGTTCTCGATGCCTCGCTGTGGCCGCTGCAGGAGCAGGCGAAAGAGGCAACCAACAAGCGCCGCATCGGACTCGGCTTCACCGGCCTGGGCAACACGCTGACGATGATGGGCCTGCGCTATGACAGCGAGCAGGGGCGCGCGCTGGCCGCCGACGTGACGCGCACGATGCGCGACGCCGCGTATGCCGCGTCGGTGGAAAACGCGCGCGAGAAAGGCGCGTTTCCGCTCTTCGACGCCGACCGTTTCCTCGCCGAACCGCACTGCGCGTCGCGCCTGCCGGATGAACTGAAGGCGCAGATCCGCGCCCACGGCATCCGCAACTCGCACCTGCTGTCGATCGCGCCCACCGGCACGATATCGCTCGCCTTCGCCGGCAACGCGTCCGGCGGCATCGAGCCGACGTTCTCCTGGACCTACATCCGCAAGAAGCGCATGCCGGACGGCAGCAAGCAGGAGTACGTGGTCGAGGACTACGCCTATCGACTGTTCCGTCGCATGGGCGGTGACGAGGCGAACCTGCCGCCGGGATTCGTCAGCGCGCTCGAAATGAGCGCGGACGACCACATGCAGATGATCGCCGCGGTGCAGCCCTATGTGGATGCGGCGATCAGCAAGACGGTCAACGTGCCCGAGAACTATCCGTTCGAGGACTTCAAGAGCCTCTATCTGAGCGCGTGGCATGCGGGCCTCAAGGGCATCACGACCTATCGGCCGAACAATGTCATCGGCTCGGTGCTCGAGGTGGTCAAGGAGCCGGCCGCCTCGCACAGCGCATCGCCGCAGGACCTGAAGGACGACCCGGACCGGCGCGTGCGGCTCGCGTCCACGCCGCAGCCTGCACTGGCGAGCCTGAAGTGGCCCGGGCGCCCGGACCTCGCCGAAGGCAACCTGGCGTGGACCTACATGGTCGAGATTCCGGAGCGCAAGGAATCCTTCGCCATTTTCATCGGCCAGGTCGGCAATCCCGCGGTGCCGTTCGAGGTCTGGGTCAACGGCGCCGAGCAGCCGCGCGGCCTCGGCGCCATCGCCAAGGCGCTGTCGATGGACATGCGCAGCGAGGACCGCGCGTGGCTGAAGATGAAGCTCGAAGCGCTGGCCAAGGCGCGCGACGAACAGGGCTTCGCGATCGCGATGCCGCCCACCGGCGAGAAGACCTGGCAAAGTGGCGTCGTCTCGGCGTTCGCCCATATCGTGCGCTGGCGCTGCGAGCAGCTCGGGCTGTTCAAGGAACTCGACGCACACGCCACGCCGGTGTTGAATGCGCTCTTCTCGAAGAAGGAACCCAAGGCCGGTCCGCTGGGCACGATGAGCTGGACCGTCGACATCGCCAATGCCAACACCGGCGACGACTTCGTGCTCGGTGTGAAAGAGCTGCAGCTGCCCGACGGCAGCCGCCGCCCGTATTCGATCTGGCTGGCCGGCGAGTATCCCAAGGTGCTCGACGGCCTGTGCAAGCTGATTTCGCTTGACATGCGCGTCGTCGATGCCAACTGGATCGGCCTGAAGCTCAAGAAGCTGCTCAACTTCGGCGAGCAGAACGGCGA
>DAOMFL010000118.1:0-9029 GCA_035429805.1 Burkholderiaceae bacterium | reverse complement strand
GGTACGACGCGGTCGCGGCGCGGCCCGCCGTTCAGCGCGGCCTCAAGGTGCTCGCGGACCGGCGCAAACCGCTGGTGGACGACAAGGCGCGCGAGACGCTCTTCGGCTCGACGCAATACGGCCGGCACTGAACGGCCGGCACTGAGCCGCTACTGCAGCGGGTTCTTCAGCAGGTCGCTGAAAGGTACGGGCATCACCTCGATGCCCTCGTCGGCAAGGCCGGCCGCTTCCTCGGGCGAGGCCAGCCCGCGGATCGAACGCTTCGGTGCTTCCTGGTAGTGGATGCGGCGCGCCTCCTCGGGGAAGCGCTCGCCGACGTCCTCAGAGTTCGCCTGGATGTGACGTGCCATTTGCAAAAGCATCGCCTGCATCGCGGCGTCGTTCGGCATCGCGACAGGCTGCTTGTCCTGCGGCGCTAAAACGCCCTTGTTGATGCGGGGCGCGGACAGCAGCTTGCGCACCGCGTGGCTGCCGCACACCGGGCATTCGACGAGCCTGGCTTCCTGCTGGCGATCGAAGTCATCGGCCGAGGCAAACCAGCCCTCGAACGGGTGCTCGTTGTCGCAACTGAGATTGAATACCTTCATTGATTCCTGGTGCCGCGGGCCGGACTCGAACCGGCATGCTTGCTTTCGCTTGCGGCGGATTTTAAGTCCGCTGTGTCTACCAGTTTCACCACCGCGGCGGTGAAAAGCGTGTGGAAAGCCTAGCAGTTGTCAAGGAAACCTCACGGTTACGTACCGAGCGTTCCGTGAAATAAACCGATTACACGGACCCCGTAGCGTTCGGTCCCACAGGTTCGCACCTCGAACCATGGAGACCGCAATGCCAACCGACGCCCGAAGCCGCATGCTTGCCTTCCACGAGACCTGCCTGATCGGTTTCGTCTTCCTCAGTCACAGCCTCGTCGCGCTGACTGTCCTGGTCCAGGTGGCCTGATGTCCGACGCGCTGCGCCGGGCGCAGCGCTCCGTGACACCGGCGCCGCTTGACGCAGGGGTGGAGGCGGGGGTCGGAATCGAACCGGCGTACACGGATTTGCAGTCCGCTGCATGGCCACTCTGCCACCCCGCCAGAGGGGGCTCAAACCAAAAGGGGAAGCGCGCCGGCTTCCCCTTCGTGCTGAATTCTGGAGCGGGCGAAGAGTCTCGAACTCTCGACCTCAACCTTGGCAAGGTTGCGCTCTACCAACTGAGCTACGCCCGCGCTCGAAGCGGCGAATTATAGCGGGGGTCGAAGGGGTGTCAAACCTGCACTCGAATGCGCGCTACTTTTCATCGAGATGCGGCCACGCCATGCGCAGGTAGACCAGCATCGAATAGACCGTGAGCGCAGCAGCGATGTAGATAAGGATGGTGCCGATCAGCCGTACGTTGATCAGCCCAAAGAGCGGGTCGTGGAACAGCAGCATCGGAATCGCGACCATCTGCGCGATCGTCTTGAACTTGCCGAGCGAATTGACCGCGACGCTGGCCGAGCGGCCGATCTGCGCCATCCATTCGCGCAGCGCCGACACCGCGATCTCGCGTCCGATGATGACGAGCGCGACGAACTCGTCGACGCGATCGAGCGACAGCAGCACGACGAGGGCCGCGCAGACCATGAGCTTGTCGGCTACCGGATCGAGGAACGCACCGAGGCGGCTCACCATGCCGTACTTGCGCGCGACGTAGCCGTCGATCGCGTCGGTCACCGCGGCCAGCACGAACAGCCAGCACGCCGTGGCGTTCTTCCAGTGGTCCGGCAGAACGCTGTCGGGCAGGTAAAAAATGCCGACGATGACGGGAATCATCGCGATGCGCGCCCAGGTGAGCGCCATCGGGACGTTGAACGCCAGCGGCGGGTTATTCGATGGGCTGGCCATGCAATTGCGCGTAGATCCTCTCCGCGAGCTTACGCGAAACGCCTTCGACGTTCGCGATGTCGTCAACGGAGGCCGCCGTCAGCCCTCGCATGCCGCCGAAGCGCGCCAGCAGGCGCTGGCGCCGCTTGGGCCCGATGCCGTCCATCGTTTCGAGTTCCGAGGAGTTGCGTGCCTTGGCACGGCGCGCTCGCATGCCGGTGATGGCGAAGCGGTGTGCCTCGTCGCGGATCTGCGCGACCAGCATCAGCGCCTGCGACTCGCGCCCCAGCGTCAGAGGCAGTCGCTCGTCGGGGAACACCAGTTCCTCGAGTCCCACCTTGCGCTCCTCGCCCTTGGCAACGCCGACGAGGATGGAAGGATCGAGGCCAAGTTCCTCGAACACCTGGCGCGCGACGGCCACCTGCCCCTTGCCGCCGTCGATCAGCACGAGGTTCGGCATCGTGCCCTCGCCACGCGCCGGCGCGGCGAAGCGGCGCGAAAGTACCTGCCGCATCGCCGCGTAGTCGTCACCCGGCTCGATGCCTTCGATGTTGTAGCGCCGATACTCCGAGGGCCGCATCTGGTGATTGAAGTAAACGACGCACGAGGCCTGCGTTGCTTCGCCCGCGGTGTGGCTGACGTCGAAACACTCGACGCGCAGCTTGTCGGCCTCGTCCTCGCCGACATCGAGCCCGAGCGCATCGATCAGCGCCCGGGTGCGGGCCATCTGCGAGCCCTCTTCCGCCAGCCGTCGCGCCAGCGCCAGTCGTGCGTTCGATTCGGCCATCTCGAGCCAGCGCCGCCGCTGCTCCTGCGGGTGCCGCACGAACTGGACCCTCCGGCCGCCCGCTTCCGACAGCACCGCGGCGAGCTCCGAGGCATCGACGTCAGCGTTGACGAAGAGCGTCGGCGGGCAGGCCTGCGCGGCATAGTGCTGCGAGATGAACGCTTCGAGGACTTCGGCCCCGTCGGCCGCCTCGCCACTGCGGACCGGAAAGCTGGCCTTGTCCCCCAGGTGCCGCCCGCCCCGGATCATCGCCAGGTTGACGCACGCCAGACCGCCGTCAACGACCACCGCCAGCACGTCGGCGTCCGCCTCCGAGCCCGTCGTTTCGACAGCCTGCTGGTGCAGCACGCGCGCGAGCGCGCCCATCCGGTCGCGCACCGCTGCGGCCTCCTCGAACTTCAAGTCAGCAGCGAGGCCATGCATGCGCTCCTCGAGCTCGCGCATCACGAGATCCGTCTCGCCCCGCAGGAAGCGCACGGCCCGGTCGACATCCTGGGCATACGCCGCCGCATCGATCAACTTGACGCACGGCGCGCTGCAGCGCTGGATCTGGTGCAGCAGGCAGGGCCGCGATCGATTGGCGAACACCGTGTCCTCGCAGGTGCGCAGGCGAAAGACCTTCTGCAGCAACTGGATGCTGTCCTTGACAGCCCACGCGTTGGGATACGGGCCGAAATACTGGGCGCGCCGGTCTACCGCGCCACGGTAATAGGCGACGCGCGGGAATGCGTGGCTCGTGAACTTCAGGTATGGATAGGACTTGTCGTCCCGGAACAGTATGTTGTAGCGCGGCGCCAGCGACTTGATCAGATTGTTCTCGAGCAGCAGCGCCTCGGCCTCCGAGCGCGTCACGGTTGTGTCGATCGACGCGACGCGCGCGAGCATGTGGGCCGTGCGCGGCCCGACGCCCTTGTTGAAGTAGGACGCCACGCGCTTGCGCAGGTCGCGCGCCTTGCCAACGTAGAG
This sequence comes from Burkholderiaceae bacterium, assembly GCA_035429805.1. GTDB lineage: Bacteria > Pseudomonadota > Gammaproteobacteria > Burkholderiales > Burkholderiaceae_F > JALORV01. Next base: position 5,434 of record DAOMFL010000118.1, on the reverse strand, counting down.
CGCGACGCCCTGGGCGTCGAGCATGCGATAGACCCCGGGCAGGTGCGGCAGGCCGTCGACGACGGGCCGCGGATCGAACGCTGGCGTGGGTTCAGGCATGGGGAGGTCGGCAACGCGGCTTATAATCGCTGGCTCTTTCCGTCCTGACCGAAGGCAACGGCTGCGATTTGCACGCTGGCGCCATTCTAGGGTGCCGCCCGGCGGCACCGGGACGATGGCTTCCATCCGAGTGACCCATGACCTGCTGCGCGCCTGGCGCGCGCTCACAACGCCCGAGTCCAACCCATGGCCAAGATCCTCGCCACTGAAATCCGCGTCGGCAACCTTCTCGAGTTCGACAAGCGCGTCTGGCGTGTGCTGAAGAGCTACCACGTCCACGTCGGCGGCCGCGGCGGCGCCTATATGCAGATCGAGATCAAGGACATCGAAAGCGGCCAGAAGCGCAACGAGCGACTCTCTACGGACGACAAGATCGAGCGGCCGTTCATTGACCGTCGCACGATGACCTACTCGTACCATGACGGATCCAACTGGGTGTTCATGGACAACGAGACCTACGAGCAGCTCACGCTGGGCGAGGACTTCCTCGAAGGCCAGACCGGCTTCCTGATGCCGAACATGGAAGTCGAGATCAACTTCCACAATGGCCGGGCGATCGGCATCCAGCTGCCGACGACTGTCGTGCTGGAGGTGGTGGACACCGAGCCGGGCATCAAGAACGCCACGGCAACGACCTCATTCAAGCCGGCCAAGCTGGAAACGGGCATCTCGGTGCAGGTCCCGCCGTTCGTGAACACCGGCGAGAAGATCCGTGTCAACACGGACGACGGTTCGTACGTCGAACGCGCCTAGGTACCCGTCCTCAGCGCGGCCCGCCCTTGGGCGCGCCGCCCTTCGCCCCGCCGCCCTTCCATTCACCCTGCGATTCACGGATCTGGTCTCGAAGGCGCTGCCGCTCTTCGGGCGTCAGGCGCATGCCACCCGCTGGCCCGCCGCCCGGGTGCTGCTCCTGCCGATGCAGAAAGCGCTGGCGCATTGCCTCGCGCTGCTCCGGCGTCATCCTCTCCCACATCTGGCGCCGCTCGTCATTCGGAACACGACGGAGCATCAGCTCGCGCTGCTCGGGCGAGAGCCCCTGCCAGAAGTCACGTCGCTGCTCCGGCGACAAACCCCGCCAAGCGCGCTGCCGTTCCTCGGGCGTGCGGGCATTGCGAAACGCTTCGCGCTGCTCGGGCGACATCTGCTGCAGCATCTGCTGGCGTTGCTCGGGACTCAGGCGGAGCTGCTGGCCCGGCTCGCCAGGCACGCCGAACGCCATCGCACTCGATGCAGCAAGGCACGCCAACACGGCCGTCAGGCGATGAAGCAGGTCGGTGAACGTGCTCATGACTCCATTGTGAAGGGCAGCTCTGCCCGCAGGCCCGATTTTCGGGCTTTCGCACGCAGTAGCGCGGTAAAGTCTGTAACCGTTTGTGAACTCATGCCCGGCAAGGCGGCCCGGGCCACGTAGCATCGCTGCCCAGCCCATAACAGGCATGAAGCCATGACCGAGCGTACGCCCCACAAGGTTCTGGTCGTCGATGACGACCAGCGCCTGCGCGACCTGCTGCGGCGGTACCTGGGCGATAACGGGTTCAATGTCTATGTGGCGGAAAATGCCCAGGCAATGAACCGTATCTGGCTGCGCGAGCGGTTCGACGTGCTGGTGCTCGACCTGATGATGCCGGGCGAAGACGGTCTGTCGATCCTGCGCCGCCTGCGCGGCGGCAACGACCGTACCCCGATCGTCATGCTGACGGCCAAGGGCGAGGACGTCGACCGCATCATCGGGCTCGAGATGGGAGCAGACGACTACCTGCCCAAGCCCTTCAATCCGCGCGAGCTGCTGGCCCGGATCAACGCCGTCCTGCGGCGACGCGCCGCGGAGGAGTCACCGGGGGCGCCGAGCAGCAACGCCGAATCGGTGGCCTTTGGCGACTTCGTGCTCGATCTCGCAACGCGTACGCTGACGCGTGCCGGCGAGCCTGTCACGCTGACGACGGGCGAGTTCGCCGTGCTCAAGGCTTTCGCGCGCCACCCGCGCGTACCGCTGTCGCGCGAGAAGCTGATGGAAATGGCCCGGGGCCGCGAATACGAGGCCTTCGACCGATCCCTTGACGTGCAGATCTCGCGCCTGCGCAAGCTGATCGAACCCGATCCGGCCAAGCCCCGCTTCATCCAGACCGTGTGGGGGCTGGGCTATGTCTTCATTCCGGACGGCGGCGCCTGAGTTTTGAACGAGCCCAACCCGGCCGATGAAACTGCACTCGCCGCCGCTCTTCTGGCGCACGCTGCTGCTGGTGCTGCTGCTGATACTCGCGAGCCTGGCCGCCTGGCTGCAGAGCTTCCGTGTCTTCGAGCGGGCGCCGCGCGCCGAAACCATTGCGCAGCAGGTCGTCTCGATTGCCGAACTCACGCGCGCGGCGCTGCTGTATGCCGACCCCTACGTGCGCCGCGACCTGCTTGCCGAGCTGGCACGCAACGAAGGCATCCGCATTGCTCCGCTCGAGCCGAATGACCGCGTCGTTCCGGTTCCCGATCGTCCGGTGCTTCGGCTTGCCGAGAAGTCGATCGTCGCGAAGCTCGGACCCGGCACCCGCGTCGCATCGGTGGTCAATGATCAGCCCGGGCTCTGGGTCAGCCTCACGATCGAGGATGACCAGTACTGGCTCTACATCGAGCGCGATCCTGTCGCACGCAACATCGGGACGCAGTGGATCGGCTGGGCCGCGGTCGCGATCGCCCTGTCGGTGCTCGGCGCGATCCTCATCACGCGCGTTATCAATCTTCCGCTTGCGCGTCTGTCGGCGGCAGCCCGCAGCCTCGGCGAAGGGAAGCTTCCGGCGGTGTTACCGGAGGTCGGGCCGCCAGAGATCCGAACCGTCAATGCGAGCTTCAATCGCATGGTGACCGACCTCGGCAAGCTCGAGGAAGACCGCGCAGTGCTCCTGGCCGGCATCTCGCACGACCTGCGCACGCCATTGACGCGGCTGCGCCTCGAACTCGAGATGACCGAACTGCCCGCGGATAGCCGCAGCGCGATGATCGGCGATCTCGAACAGATGGACGCGATCGTGCGGCAGTTCCTGGACTATGCACGCCGCGCCCCACAGCAGCCCGCCGAGCGCATTGATCTTTCTGCCCTGGTTGAGCAGGCGCCGGCACGCGTGCGCGTCGATGCCGACGCGCACACTTCGCTCAACCTGCGGGTGGCGCATGGCGTCACGGTCAACGGGTACCGGACCGAGCTCGATCGCGCGCTCGACAATCTGCTGGTGAATGCCATGCGCTATGGACGTGACCCGATCACCGGCCGCCTCGACCTGACTGTTTCACTGGCGAGCGACGGCCAGGATGCCGTCATCTCTGTCGCGGATCACGGGCCGGGCGTTCCGACCGAACAGATCGATCGCCTGCTGCGTCCGTTCGAACGCGGCGACAGCGCGCGCAGCGGCAGCGGTGGCGCGGGACTCGGTTTGCCGATCGTGCAGCGGATCGCAAGGCTGCATGGAGGAAGCCTCCGGCTGCTTGCCAACTCTCCACACGGCCTGCGCGCCGAGTTGTCGCTGCCCCTTGAGCGCGGCGCATGAGCCGGGCCGGCATCAGCCGAGGGCGGCGGGTCCTGATCACGACAGTGCTCGCCGGACTCGCACTGCCGCTGCGCTCGCCTCGCGCCCAGACCTGGGCGATACGCGTGGAAGGCGGCACGCCGCATCGTTTGCCGCGGGCTGCCGTCGATGACCTCGAAATCGAGCTGGACGCCAGCGACGGTGAAGGGCCTGTCGACTTCGCGGCGCTGACACTTGGCACGCTCGAGATCGCGAGCGGACAACTGGCCGCCGGCGACGGCATGCGGCTCGACGGCGGCTCGTTCTCGCGGACCGTTCCAGCCGGCCGCTATCCGGTGCAGGCCATCGTGGCGCGTTACGCGGACGACATCGAACGGATTGCATTCGCCCAGCTGAAGTTTACGGATGGAGCGGCGACTCGCTGGAGCAATGCCGTCTTCGAGGGCGACGACGCCGAGCCCCTCGCCGAAGACGAACTATCGGGCTACGAGGTCGACTCCGGACTCGGTAGCGTGTTCGACGCGCAGGCGCTGCGTGCTTACAGCCAGGAATTCGTGCAGGGCCCTCGTCTACGTCAGGAACTGGAACAGGTCCTGCTGCGGAATCGCCGCCCGTCCTGGAGCTGGGCCTGGGTGAGGACCCCCGCCGGCTCGGGCATCCTGCTCTCGTCCGGGGAGGGCGCCGGCTTCTACGGCTCGTACTGGGGCGAGGACGCCTCCGGAGCGATCGTCTCACTGGTCACGGACTTCGACCTGCTCGACTGGGCCGGGCTGCCGGCAGCCGAGCCCGTCAGGGCGTGACGAGCAGTGCCACAGCCAGGGCGGCGATGCCTTCGCTGCGGCCGAGCGCACCCAGCTTCTCGCTGGTCTTGCCCTTGACGCTGACCGCCACGGTTTCAAGTCCACAACAGGTGCCGATCGCCGCGCGCATGGCGTCGACATGAGGCGCGATCCTTGGCTGCTCGGCGATGACGGTGGCGTCGATGTTCTCGATGCGCCAGCCCTCCTCTCGAACGCGCTCGGCCGCCGCCTTCAGCAGCACGCGGCTGTCAGCGTTGCGGTAGCGGTCATCCGAATCCGGGAAGAGCTTGCCGATATCGCCGAGCGCCGCCGCACCGAGAAGCGCATCGGTGATCGCATGCAGCAGCACGTCGCCGTCCGAGTGCCCGAGCAAGCCCCGCCCAAACGGAATCTCGACGCCGCCAAGGACGAGACGACGCCCGGGCACCAGTGCGTGGACGTCGTAGCCCTGCCCGACGCGGAAACGTGTCATGCCAGCCTTCCCTGTTCGCCCAGTATCGCGCGCGCCAGCACGAGATCCTCGGGCGTCGTGACCTTGAGATTGCTCGCGCTGCCCAGGACCAGCCGCGGCGCGTGACCGGCTCGCTCCATCGCGCTGGATTCGTCCGTCACGGCATCGAGGCTACCGCTCAACGCCGCGCGCAAGGACCCGACGCGGAACAGTTGCGGCGTCTGCGCGCACCACATCGATGCGCGGTCCAGCGTCATGCCGACCCGCCCTTCTTCGCCGCGCTTCAATGTGTCGGCGAGCGGAATCGCGAGCAGGCCGCCGCTGCCGTCAACACCGACTTCGTCGATCAGGCGACCGAGCTGGGCCTCGGTCAGGCAGGGGCGCGCCGCGTCGTGCACCAGGACGCGATCGTCGTCGTCCGTTCGGGCGGCGATCGCGATGAGACCGTTGCGCACGCTCTCGGCGCGCGAGGCGCCGCCGACCGGCAGGAACTCGACCCGTGCGTCGTCCAGACGGAATTCCGACCAGCGCGTGTCCGTCGGCGCGACCACGACAAAGACTGCGTCGACACGGGC
>DAOMFL010000117.1:0-9192 GCA_035429805.1 Burkholderiaceae bacterium | reverse complement strand
ACCCCCGCCGCCGCCGGCCGCTCCGGCCCCGACGAGCGAGAAGGTGACGTTCGCGGCTGACGCCCTGTTCGACTTCGACAAGGCAGTGCTGCGTCCGGAAGGCAAGGCCAAGCTCGACGACCTCGTGTCGAAGATGGCTGGCGTGAGCCTCGAGGTGATCATTGCTGTCGGCTACACCGACCGCATCGGCACCGACGCGCACAACCTGCCGCTGTCACAACGTCGTGCCGCGGCCGTGAAGGATTACCTGGTAAGCAAGGGTATCGAGCCGAACCGGATCTACACGGAAGGCAAGGGCCCGGCGAACCCGGTCAAGCAGTGCCCGAACCCGTCGGCGAAGGGCGAGATCCGCAATCAGAAGCAGCTGATCGAGTGCTTGCAGCCGAATCGCCGCGTGGAAGTCGAGGTCGTGGGTACCCGGCCCGTCAAGCGCTAAGCGAGTCTCTAGCGATCAAAGCCCCGCTTCGGCGGGGCTTTTTTTGCGCCCGCATCGGGCGCGCGCGGATTCTTCCATCTTCGGGTACATGAGCGGACGCAAATGGCAACCTCGACCCCTTGGACGACCGCGCGCATAGGCCGGCACCACGCCCGCTCCCGAAAGGGTCACTATCGCCGGCGACGGCCTGGAACTTCGGTCTTCACGGGGAAAAACCGAAGACCGGCCACGGCGGGATGCGGCGCGCCGGGTGCTCCGTCGCCAACACCATAATCGCCGTACTGGCTCCCCGGCCGCAGACACAATGACTCCAGCCCATCCCCTACGCACGTTGGCCTTCGTCGCTTTCACGCTGGCGTGCGTGGCCGCCGCGCTGCTGCTGCCGCCGATGGCGCAACCGACCGACTACCACGCGTTTGCGGACGACCGCACGCTGTGGGGCATTCCGCATTTCATGAACGTGGTGTCCAACCTCGCCTTCGTGATCGCGGGGGCGGCCGGCTTCGTCGTGCTGGCACGGTCGCCGTCGGCGTTCGAGCAACCGGTCGAGCGCTGGCCGTATAGGGTGTTCTTCGCCGGCCTGGCGCTGACCGGTTTCGGCTCCGCTTATTACCACCTGGATCCGAACAACGAGACCTTGTTCTGGGACCGGCTGCCGATGACGGTGGCGTTCGCCGGTCTGGTCGCGGCGCAGATCGACGAGCGGATTCGTCCGCGGCTCGGAGTGGCACTGCTGCCGGTACTGCTCGCCGTGGGTGCGGCGAGCGTGATCTACTGGCGCGCCACCGAGCGCGCCGGCGCGGGCAACGTGCTGCCGTATGCGATCCTGCAGGGCTACACGATGGCGGCAGTGCTGCTGCTGGCGTTCACGCATCCGTCGAGGTACACGCGCAGCGTCGACATCTACTGGGTGTTCGCGACCTACCTCGCGGCCAAGGTCGTCGAGTCGCTGGACGGCGAAATCTGGCAGCTCACCGCCGGCGTCGTCAGCGGCCATACATTGAAGCATCTGTTTGCGGCGCTGAGCGGTCTCGTCGTCTGCGTCATGCTGCTGCGCCGCAGACTGCGGACTGCAGCGACGCCCCGATGATGAACCCGTGCCGGGCGCGGCGTACTCTTCGGACTGTTTCAGCCGCCTTGCGATGACTGCCGGCATGGATGCTGCGCCATCCGCCGGAACCGAATACACACCACTGGAGGAGAGGTCACCGATGTTCGCACGCATCTTTCTGTTCATCTTCGCGGCTGCTTCAGCATTCCTGATGACCGGGTGCGCGACGCGGGCCACGACGGTCGACGCCCAGTGGGTGAACCCGGCGATCGCTGGCAAAGGGGCCGTGCGCAATGTGCTCGTGATCGCGGCGTTGCGCGATTCAACCCAGCGCCGGCTGCTGGAAGACCGCATGGTCGAGGCACTCGCAGCGACGGGGGTGAAAGCGGCGCCGTCCTACCGGTTCATCCCCGACACCGGACAGGTGACGGAAGGTCAGCTGCGATCTGCGGTCGCCAGCGCCGGTGCCTCGCACGTGCTGGCGAGCAGCATCTCGAGCGTGACGACCGACGTCCGGGTCACCCAGGGCATGGTGATGGGTCCGGGCTGGGGCCCCGGCCGGGGCTGGAGCACCAGCATGGGACCGGGATGGAACGGAATGACGACCTACTACAGCGGCGCATGGACGCGATCGATCACGGCCGATGTCCAGACGACACATAACCTGCACGGCGACACGCGGCTCTTCGACGCCAGCATATCGGAGGTCGTGTGGTCGGCAGCCACGACAACGGTCACTGGCTGGGACACCGTGCCGAGGATGATCGACCAGTTCGTGCGCGTGATCGTCGACACATTGAAGAAGGATGCGGTGATCTAGGGACGACGCGGGAAGCACTGCGCATGTCGCGTTCGCGCCCCACGCGGTCCGCACGCGGGTCGACCAATGCATCGAGCCGGCGAACGGCTCGGGCCGTTGTGGGCTGACCCGGCCTTGCGCAGCGGCTCGGGCGCGGCCACCGGCTGCGGTGCCGGCGCGGTCCGACAATGCCCTTCGACGCGCAGGGCCTGGCGGCCACGCCGGTGACACACTGAGCAGGTGGCCACTGAGCAGGCGATGCGATCCTTTAGACTCATCAAGGGAACGAGCAGGCGACGCGCCGGCCCGCCCTCATTGGCGAACCCCGCTGCTGCAGTCAGCCTCGGGGCGTCCATCAAACAATCAAGAAAAGGCAAAGCGGACCATGGACATGCAGAAACGTAACTTCCTTGTCATCAGCGCTTCGGCGGCGACGCTCGCGGTGCTCTCGGCATGCACGACGACCGGAAGTGGGGCGAACACTGACCCGGCTGAGCAGCGCAAGGCCCTCGATGCGGCGGCGGATGCGGCACTGTCACGCCTCCATTCGCAGCAGCCTGGATCGCGCGAGCTCGTAAGCCAGGCACGCGGAACGCTGATCTTTCCGTCGTTCGGTTCTGCCGGCTTCCTGATCGGAGGCGGCAGCGGCACCGGCGTGCTTAGAAAGGGCTCGGCGACGGCCGGCTACTTCCGCATGACCGAAGCCTCGGTCGGCCTGCTGGCCGGCGCGCAGTCGCAGGCGGTGTTCATCCTGTTCATGACCGACGAGGCGCTGAAGCGCTTCGAAGGCAGCAGTGGCTGGACGGTGGGTGCCGATGCCAACGTGTCGATGATCAACGTCGGCGCCAATGCCACCCTCAACACCACGACGACGCGCCAGGAAGTCATCGGCTTCGTGATGACCAACGCCGGACTCATGGGCAACCTGAGCCTGAACGGCAATCGCGTTACGCGGCTGAGCCTCTAGACACACTAGCGTCAACGCTCTATCGCGGGGCACGACCGCGACGGCTGGGCCGACAACGCCGGTGCCGCAGTTCTGCGGCGCCGGCGCTCAGGAGCACGTCGACCGAAGGCGGCGCAGGGCCTCGTTGGCCTGCGGCAGATTGGCCCGGTCTTCGTCGGGAAAGTAACGCTCGCCATGGGGGATGGCGTTGCTGCCCGGCGGCGGGAATCCGCGCACGCCGACGACACCGGGAACCAGTTTCGACGCGTCGATGGTGCCATTGTCGATGTCCCGCTGGCAGACCAGCAGCACCCCGTTGGCCGCCGTGACGCGATCCCGCACCGCCGCTGCAGCCTTCGGCGCCGACTTCATCAGAGCGTCCGTGTTCGGCGGCAGTGACAGAACGAAGAAACGCTGACCCTTCGGATTCTGGGACAACCCGCGATTCGCCGCCTGTTCGAAGCTGAAGCCGTAGCCGGCGATATAAAGGCCGCCTTCGTTCTGCGCGGCGGCCATCACTGGAAACAGGCCGGCGACAACGCAAATCGCGCCCAGCCCTCTAAGCCGGCGCAGCGGTTCAAAGCATGAGCAGTCCATCCGTGGGTCTCCTGAGTTCCGGGACCGATGATAAGAAAAAGCCCCGCGGCTGAGGCGTCCGTTCGGCATGTCGATCGACGGCATGAGCGCGGCGAGGCTGCCCGGTAACATCGCGCCATGAACGTCGATCAGGCCGAACTGCGCAGATTCAGCGACATGGCAGCCCGCTGGTGGGACCCGCAGGGACCCATGCGGCCGCTGCACGAGATCAATCCATCCCGGCTCGCCTGGATCGACCGGCTCGCGGCGCTCGCCGGCAAGCGGGTGCTGGACGTCGGCTGCGGCGCCGGCGTGCTAGCCGAGGCGATGGCGGGCCAGGGCGCCGACGTGACCGGCATTGACATGGCTGGCAAGCCGCTTAAGGTGGCGCAACTGCACGCGATCGAATCCGGCGCACACGTGCACTACCGGGAGTCCACCGCTGAGGCGATGGCCGAGCTTGAGCCCGGGGGCTTCGATGTGGTCACCTGCATGGAAATGCTCGAGCATGTGCCGGACCCGGCGCTGACGGTGCAGGCGTGCGCCGCGCTGGCACGGCCCGGGGGCTGGGTGTTCTTCTCGACCCTGAACCGCAACCCGAAATCGTTCGCGCTCGCGATCGTCGGCGCCGAGTACGTGCTCAACCTGCTGCCCAAGGGCACGCACGAGTACGCGAAGTTCATCCGACCGAGCGAACTGACGCGCTACGCGCGCGATGCCGGCCTCGTGCTGCACGAAATGATGGGGCTCACGTACAACCCGTTCACGAAGACAGCTTCCCTCGGGCGCAATACCGACGTCAACTACATGATGGCGTTCCGCAAGCCGGACGCACGCACCGGCTGAGATCGGGCGCAGCGACGCGCGCCGGAACCCACCCAAAATGCGGATTCGACTGGTCCTGTTCGATCTGGACGGCACGCTGGTGGACACCGCCCCGGACCTAGCGGGCGCGGTGAACCGCATGCTGGCGGCGCGCAGCCGGCCGCCGCTCGCCCTCGAGGTGCTGCGGCCGCTAGCCTCGCACGGAGCGCGCGGCCTGATCGGCCGTGCGTTCGGGCAGAAGCCCGGCGACGCCGGTTTCGAGGACCTGCGGCAGGAATTCTTCCGCGAGTACGAATCGGCGCTGTGCCGGGAGAGCGGCCTGTTCCCGCTGATGGCCGAAACACTGGAGCAGCTCGAATCGCAGGGCTTGCGCTGGGGGATCGTCACCAACAAGATCGCGCGCTTCACCGAGCCGCTGGTCGAGGCGCTGGGACTCGCACAGCGCGCGGCCTGTGTCGTCAGCGGTGACACGACGCCCCACGCGAAACCTCACCCGGCGCCACTGCTGCATGCGCTGCTTTCAGCGGACGTCGAGGCCGGAAGTGCTGTCTATGTCGGCGACGACCTGCGCGATGTTCAGGCCGGGCGCGCGGCCGGAGTGCGCACCGTTGCGGCAGCGTACGGGTACCTTGGCGACGAAGAGCCGATCGATCGCTGGGGCGCCGATCACATCATCGACCAGCCCAGCGACTTGCTGAAACTGGTACGCGCCTGATTCGCGCGGGGCCATAATGGCCGGCCCCAGTTCACGCGGCCTCGACCATGAACCCGAGCCTCAGCCGCTGGATGCCTGCGCTGCGCAAGGCAGCGCTCGTCGCAGCGGGCGCGGTGCTGCTGTTCGGCGTCGTTGGCTACTTCGCCATTCCGAGGCTTGCGCGCTGGGGAGTCGAGACCGTGGCGACCCGCGAGCTTGGACGCAAGGTCAGCGTTCAGGAGATCACGGCCAACCCCTACACGCTCCGCGTGACACTGCGCGGGCTCGAAGTCGCCGGCGCGCCGGGCGAAGCGGTTCCGCTGCTGACGGTGCGCGAACTGGTGGTCAATGCGTCGGCCGGGTCGATCTTCCGCCTTGCGCCCGTCCTTGATGCCCTGACGATCGACGGACTCACCGCGAATCTGGCGCGGCTCGATGCGCAGCAGTTCAATTTCAGCGACATCGTCGAACGCTTCCGCGCCCGGCCGAAGACGAGTGACGAGCCGGCGCGCTTTTCGGTGTCGAACATCGAGGTCAGCAACAGCACGATCAACCTCGATGACCGTCCGGTCGGCAGGAAACACGCGCTCACAGACCTGACCATTGGCCTGCCGTTCATCTCGAGCCTCCCGGTCGACTCCGAAATCAATGTGCAGCCGGCCTTTGCGGCCAAACTCAACGGTGCCCCCATCGAGGCCCACGGCGACACGCATCCATTCAAGGACACGCTGGAGTCGACCCTTGACATCAAGCTGGACCGCATCGATATCCCGACCTACCTCGCCTATTCCCCGGTGCCGCTCAACTTCACGGTTCCGCGCGGCCGGCTGGCCACGGACCTGAAAGTCTCGTTCCGCCGCGCCGCGCCGGCCAAGGCTGACCGTCCGGCGCAGCCGGCCCAGTTGCTGTTGTCGGGCAGCTTCGGCCTCTCCGACTTTGCACTGTCGGCACCCGCCGCCGGCCCACAGCCGCTGATCAGCTGGAAGTCATTACGCGTGGCGCTCGACGAAGTCGAACCCCTGGCGCGCCGCGCGGTGGTCGGCGACATCGCGCTCGACGCCCCGGTCATCGAAGTACGCCGCGACACGTCGGGTGCGATGAACTGGCTGCGCTTTGCGCAGGCGCCGGTGCTGCCGTCGGCTGCGTCGGCGTCATCGGCACCAGAGTCCAGCACATCTCCAGCGGCTGCAGCCCCGTTCGCTTTCACGCTCCGACACGCCGCCGTGACAGGCGGAACCGTCAATTTCACCGACGAGAGCGTCGGTCGCTTCGAGTTGCAGTTGCAGAATCTGAATGCCGATGCCAGCGAACTGACGACGACCTCGGCCGGGCGCGGCAAGGTGAAGGCAGGAGCCGAGATTGGCGACAACGGCGGATCGATTGCGCTCGAAGGCGACGTCGGCCTGGCGCCGATTGCCGGACAACTTCGCCTCGCGGGACGCGACGTGACGATGCGCACCCCGGCGCGCTACCTGGCAAACATCATCGTCGCAACGCTCGATGGCAGCAGTGACGTCGACGCCGTGCTCGACTTTGCGCTGGCGCCCGAGAAGGTCGCGGTGATCCGCGACGTCGCCTGGCGCGGCAAAGGGATCTCTCTGCGCGGGCCCGCCGGCACGGGCGCCGAATTCGATCTCGACACGGTGGCGATGGAGGGCGGCGAGATCGACCTGACGCGCGGCACGATCACGATCGGCAAGATTGGGCTCGATGGCCCCCGCACGACGGTGCGGCGCCTGGCGGATGGACAGATCAACTGGCTCGCGGCACTCCACGCGCGCCAGGCCAAGCTGGACGCCGCCACGCCCGAGGTCAAGTCCTCATCCGAAAGCTGGAAAGTGCTGCTGAAGGAACTCACGGTAGCTCGCGGCGACCTGCGCCTGGAGGACTTCGCGGTCGAACCTGTGGTGAAGCTGCGGGCGTCGGCCATCACGGGCTCGGTCCGCAACATCACATCCGCCGGCAAGGAGCCCGCGGAACTCGATCTGCGCACGCGCTTCGGCAGCGGTGGCACGCTGGCGGTGAACGGCAAAGCCGGTTGGAATCCCATTGCCTCCGAGTTGCAGCTGGATGCGCGCAACCTCGATATCGCCACGCTGCGGCCATACCTTGCGGCCCGCCTCAACGCCGTGCTGGCAAAGGCCGAACTGTCAGGGCGTGGAAGGGCGACGGTGGCGCGGGCGTCGACCGAGGCTCCGATCGAACTCGGCTACAAGGGCAACCTTCGCCTCGGCAACCTGCACCTGCTCGACGTCAATGGCGAGAACGACCTGCTCAAGTGGCAGATCCTCGAACTGCAGCAGATGGCCATTGCGATCGGCAAGCCGGCCCCCAGCGTATCGGTCGGCAAGATTGCGCTGTCGGATTTCTATGCCCGCGTCATCGTCTCCGACAAGGGCCGCCTCAATCTCGTGGACCTGATCCGCCGCGAGGGCGCGCCGGCGACGACAGAAGCCGACGGAGCGACGATGGCGGCGGCGTCCGAAAGCCCTCCGGCGCCCGCCAGTGGTGAAGCCGCCGCGACGCCGACGGCACCTCCGGCCGCCGCCACCGCGGGAACTGCACCCGCCGAGTCCGCGGCCCGGCCGGTGATCCGCATCGGCCAGATCGACATCGTCCGCGGCAACGTCAATTTCACTGACAATTTCATCAAGCCGAACTACACCGCGAACATGACCGGCCTCAACGGCACGGTGACGACGCTGGCGTCCGACAGTGCCGAGCCGGCCACGATGACAGTCGCCGGTCTGATCGACGAAGAGGCGCCGGTCGACATCAACGGGCGGCTGAATCCTCTGGCGCCGAAGCTCTTTCTCGACATCGAAGGACGCACCAAGGGCGTGGATCTTCCGCGCCTCACGCCGTACTCCGTGAAGTACGCCGGCTATCCGATCGTCAAGGGCAAGCTGTCGATGGAAGTGAAGTACAAGGTCGAGGACGGCAAGCTCGCCGCCAACAACCACCTGTTCCTCGATCAGCTCACGTTCGGCGACAAGGTCGAGAGCCCGACCGCGACGAAACTGCCGGTGCTGCTCGCCGTCTCGCTCCTGAAGAACTCGAAGGGTGAGATCGACATCAACCTGCCGATCTCCGGGACCCTCAACGACCCGAAGTTCTCGGTCGGCGGGATCATCATCCAGGTCATCGTCAACGTTCTGACGAAGATCGTCACGGCGCCCTTCACGCTGCTCGCGGCGGCGTTCGGCGGCGGCGAGGAACTTGGCATGGTGGAATTCGCGGCGGGCTCGGCGGCACTTGCCCCCGAACAGACGAAACGAGTCGACACGCTGTCGAAGGCGCTGAGCGACCGGCCCGGCCTGAAGCTCGACATCATCGGCCGCGTCGACCCGGCGCTCGATACCGAGGGCGTGAAACGCGCCAAACTCGAAGCCAAGCTGCGCGCGGCCAAGGTGCGGCGGACCGTGCGAGGGAGCGGCGAAGCAATCGATCCCGCCACAGTGACGATCACGGCGGAGGAGCGGCCGGAACTGATGGCTGCGGTGTATTCCGCCGAAGACATTCCGAACAAGCCGCGCAACTTCATCGGCATCGCGAAGTCGATCCCGCCGGCGGAAATGGAAGCGCTGCTCCTCGCCAGCCTCGCCGTGACACCTGAAGACCTGCGCGCTCTCGCCAACCAGCGCGCCACCGCCGTGCGCAACCGGCTCGAAGAGCCTGGCAAGGTGCCGCGTGAGCGTCTGTTCCTGGTCGAACCGAAGCTGACAGCCGAGGGAATCAAGGACAAAGGCGCCACCACGCGGGTTGATTTCTCGCTGAAGTGACCCATCTGAAGACGTAGAATCCGATCTCTGGGGGCGACCTGGCTTCGACGCGGGTCGTGAAGGATCTCAGGGCATGCCGAGGA
>DAOMFL010000116.1:0-9480 GCA_035429805.1 Burkholderiaceae bacterium | reverse complement strand
CGTGGAACGGCTACAACTTCGAGGACTCGATCCTGATCAGCGAGCGCGTCGTCGCTGACGACCGCTACACGTCGATCCACATCGAGGAACTGAACGTCGTCGCGCGTGACACCAAGCTCGGACCCGAGGAGATCACGCGCGACATCAGCAACCTTTCGGAGAACCAGCTGGCGCGCCTCGACGACTCGGGCATCGTCTACATCGGCGCCGAAGTCAACGCCGGCGACGTGCTGGTCGGCAAGGTCACGCCGAAGGGCGAGACCCAGCTGACGCCGGAAGAAAAGCTGCTGCGCGCGATCTTCGGCGAGAAGGCCTCCGACGTGAAGGACACGTCGCTGCGCGTGCCGTCAGGCATGAGCGGCACGGTGATCGACGTGCAGGTGTTCACGCGCGAAGGCATCGTGCGCGACAAGCGCGCGCAGCAGATCATCGACGATGCCCTGAAGCGCTACCGCCAGGACCTGAATGACCAGCTGCGCATCGTCGAAGGCGATGCGTTCCAGCGCATCGAGAAGCTGCTGCTCCGGAAAGAAGCGATCGGCGGGCCGCGCAAGATCACGAAGGGAACGGTGATCACCAAGGACTACCTCGAGTCGCTCGAGAAGTACCACTGGTTCGAGATCCGCCTCGCCGACGACGAGGCCGCGGCCCAGCTCGAGAGCCTGAAGGACTCGATCGAGCTGAAGCGCAAGCAGTTCGACCAGGCCTTCGAGGACAAGAAGAAGAAGCTGACGCAGGGCGACGAACTGCCGCCTGGCGTGCTGAAGATGGTCAAGGTATACCTCGCCGTGAAACGGCGCCTGCAGCCGGGCGACAAGATGGCCGGCCGCCACGGCAACAAGGGCGTGGTGTCGCGCATCGTGCCGGTCGAGGACATGCCGTACATGGCCGACGGCACGCCGGTCGACATCGTGCTGAATCCGCTCGGCGTGCCGTCGCGGATGAACGTCGGGCAGATCCTCGAGACGCACCTCGGCTGGGCCGCGAAGGGCCTCGGCATCCGCATCGGCGAAATGGTCGCCACTGCGAAGGCGGCGCAGCTGCGCCAGCTGCTGAAGGAGATATACAACCGCTCCGGCAAGCCGGAGGACCTCGAGCATCTGAGCGACGACGAGATCGTCCAGCTCGCTGAGCACCTGAAGGACGGCGTGCCGTTCGCGACGCCGGTGTTCGACGGTGCCGCTGAGAAGGAAATCCACGCGATGCTCGACCTCGCCTTCCCCGAGGAGGTCGCAAAGCGGCTGCAGCTGACGAATACCAAGACGCAGACGCGGCTCTTCGATGGCCGGACTGGGGATGCCTTCGAGCGCAGCGTAACGGTCGGCTACATGCACATGCTGAAGCTGCATCACCTCGTGGACGACAAGATGCACGCGCGCTCGACGGGCCCGTACTCGCTCGTCACGCAGCAGCCGCTGGGCGGCAAGGCGCAGTTCGGCGGCCAGCGCTTCGGCGAGATGGAAGTGTGGGCGCTCGAGGCCTACGGCGCGTCATACGTCCTGCAGGAGATGCTGACCGTGAAGTCGGACGACGTGCAGGGCCGTACCAAGGTCTACGAGAACATCGTCAAGGGCGACCACGTGATCGACGCCGGCATGCCGGAGTCGTTCAACGTGCTGGTCAAGGAAATCCGGTCGCTGGGCATCGACATCGACCTCGAGCGCAACTAACCGGACACTGAGAGGTACGCATGAAAGCGCTACTCGATCTATTCAAGCAGGTTCAGCAGCAGGAGCAGTTCGATGCCATCAAGATCGGCATCGCGTCGCCCGACAAGATCCGGTCGTGGTCCTTCGGCGAGGTCAAGAAGCCCGAGACGATCAACTACCGCACCTTCAAGCCGGAGCGGGACGGGCTCTTCTGCGCCAAGATCTTCGGGCCGATCAAGGACTACGAGTGCCTGTGCGGCAAGTACAAGCGCCTGAAGCACCGCGGCGTGATCTGCGAGAAGTGCGGCGTCGAAGTGACGCTCGCCAAGGTGCGCCGCGAGCGCATGGGCCACATCGAGCTCGCGAGCCCGACCGCGCACATCTGGTTCTTGAAGAGCCTGCCGTCGCGGATGGGCATGGTGCTCGACATGACGCTGCGCGACATCGAGCGCGTGCTGTACTTCGAGGCGTATTGCGTCGTCGACCCCGGTTTCACGCCCCTGAAGAAGGGACAGCTGATGACCGAGGACGACTTCATCGCCAAGACCGAGGAATACGGCGATGACTTCCGCGCGCTGATGGGCGCGGAAGCGATCCGCGAGCTGCTGCGCGGAATCGACGTCAACCGCGAAATCGAGACGCTGCGCAAGGACCTGTCGGAGACCGGCTCCGAAGCCAAGATCAAGAAGTTCGCCAAGCGTCTGAAGGTCCTCGAGGGCTTCCAGCGCTCGGGCATCAAGCCCGAGTGGATGATCCTCGAAGTGCTGCCGGTGCTGCCGCCGGAACTGCGCCCGCTGGTGCCGCTCGACGGCGGCCGCTTCGCGACGTCGGACCTGAACGATCTCTACCGCCGCGTCATCAACCGGAATAACCGCCTGAAGCGGCTGCTGGAACTCAAGGCGCCAGAGATCATCGTCCGCAACGAGAAGCGCATGCTGCAGGAGGCGGTTGACTCGCTGCTCGACAATGGCCGCCGCGGCAAGGCGATGACCGGCGCGAACAAGCGCCCGCTGAAGTCGCTCGCCGACATGATCAAGGGCAAGGGCGGCCGTTTCCGCCAGAACCTGCTCGGCAAGCGCGTCGACTACTCGGGCCGCTCGGTGATCGTGGTCGGCCCGCAGCTGAAGCTGCACCAGTGCGGTCTGCCAAAGCTGATGGCGCTCGAGCTGTTCAAGCCGTTCATCTTCAACAAGCTCGAGTTGATGGGACTGGCGACCACGATCAAGGCCGCCAAGAAGATGGTCGAGTCGCAGGAGCCGGTGGTGTGGGACATCCTCGAAGAGGTGATCCGCCAGCACCCGGTGATGCTGAACCGCGCGCCGACGCTGCACCGCCTCGGCATCCAGGCCTTCGAGCCGGTGCTGATCGAGGGCAAGGCGATCCAGCTGCATCCGCTGGTCTGCCAGGCGTTCAACGCCGACTTCGACGGCGACCAGATGGCCGTCCACGTGCCGCTGTCGCTCGAGGCGCAGCTCGAGGCGCGCTCGCTGATGCTGGCGTCGAACAACGTGCTGTTCCCGAGCAACGGCGATCCGTCGATCGTGCCGAGCCAGGACATCGTGCTCGGCCTGTATTTCGCGACGCGCGAGAAGGTCAACGGCAAGGGCGAAGGTTCGTTCTTCACCGATCTTGCGGAAGTGCACCGCGCCTATGAGAACCGCGAGGTCGAACTGCAGACGCGCATCACTGTGCGCATCCGCGAATTCGACGTCAATGCGGAGACCGGCGAGAAGACGCCGAAGATCACGCGTTACGAGACCACGGTCGGTCGTGCCTTCATGTCCGAGATCCTGCCGGCCGGACTGCCGTTCTCGGTGCTGAACCGGCCCCTGAAGAAGAAGGAGCTCAGTCGCCTGATCAACACGGCGTTTCGCAGGTGCGGCCTGCGCGAGACGGTGATCTTCGCCGACAAGCTGATGCAGTCGGGTTTTGCGCTGGCGACGCGCGCCGGGCTTTCGATCGCGATCGACGACATGGTCGTGCCGGCGCAGAAGGAGGAAATCATCCGCAGCGCCGAAAAGGAAGTGAAGGAGATCGAGGCGCAGTACACCTCGGGCCTCGTCACGCAGGGGGAGCGCTACAACAAGGTGGTCGACATCTGGGGCCGCGCCGGTGACCACGTCGGCAAGGTGATGATGGAGCAGCTCGCAACCGAGCAGACGCGCGACCGTCATGGCCGCGACACGAAGCAGGAGTCGTTCAACGCGATCTTCATGATGGCCGACTCGGGTGCGCGTGGTTCGGTGGCACAGATCCGGCAGCTCGCCGGCATGCGCGGCCTGATGGCCAAGCCCGACGGCTCGATCATCGAGACGCCTATCACGGCGAACTTCCGCGAGGGCCTGAACGTCCTGCAGTACTTCATTTCGACGCACGGCGCCCGCAAGGGCCTGGCCGACACGGCGCTGAAGACGGCGAACTCGGGCTACCTGACGCGCCGGCTGGTCGACGTCACGCAGGACCTGGTCGTGACCGAAGATGACTGCGGCACGACCAACGGCGTGGCAATGCGCGCGCTGGTCGAAGGCGGCGAGGTCATCGAGCCGCTGCGCGACCGCATCCTCGGCCGCGTTGCGGCCGTCGACGTGATGAACCCCGATACGCAGGACGTGCTGTATGCGCAGGCGACGCTGCTCGACGAGGACGCGGTCGAGAAGATCGAGGCGCTCGGCATCGACGAGGTGCGAGTTCGCACGCCGCTCAGCTGCGAGACGCGTTACGGCCTGTGCGCCAAGTGCTACGGGCGCGACCTCGGCCGCGGTGTGCTCGTGAACGCCGGCGAAGCGGTCGGTGTCATCGCCGCCCAGTCGATCGGCGAACCGGGCACGCAGCTGACGATGCGGACGTTTCACATCGGCGGTGCGGCGTCGCGCGCGGCGGTCGCGTCCGGCGTCGAGGCCAAGAGCAACGGCACAGTGCGCTTCACCGCGACAATGCGCTACGTCACGAACGCGAAGGGCGAGCAGGTTGCAATTTCGCGCTCCGGTGAAGTGACTATCGTCGACGACAACGGCCGCGAGCGTGAGCGCCACAAGGTGCCGTACGGTGCCACGCTGCTGGCTGCCGACGGCAGGCAGGTCAAGGCCGGCACGCAGCTGGCGAGCTGGGATCCGCTGACGCGCCCGATCATCACCGAGTACGCGGGTACGGTGAAGTTCGAACACGTCGAGGAAGGCGTCACCGTCGCGAAGCAGATCGACGAGGTCACCGGCCTCTCGACGCTGGTCGTCATCGACGCCAAGCGCCGCACGGCTTCCAGCAAGGGTGTGCGTCCGCAGGTGAAGCTGATGAACGAGGCAGGCGAGGAAGTGAAGATCCCCGGCACCGAACACGCGGTGACGATCAGCTTCCCGATCGGCGCGCTGATCGTCGTGCGCGACGCGCAGCAGGTCGGCGTCGGCGAAGTGCTGGCGCGGATTCCGACCGAGTCGCAGAAGACGCGCGACATCACGGGCGGCCTGCCGCGTGTGGCCGAGCTGTTCGAGGCACGCTCGCCGAAGGACGCGGGCATGCTCGCCGAGGTCACCGGCACCGTCACCTTCGGCAAGGAGACCAAGGGCAAGCAGCGTCTGATCATCACGGATCTCGACGGCAAGGAGCACGAATTCCTGATCCCGAAGGACAAGCACCTGCTAGTGCACGACGGCCAGGTCGTCAACCGCGGCGAGTCGATCGTCGACGGCCCGGCGGATCCGCACGACATCCTGCGCCTGCTGGGTGTCGAGGCGCTGTCGCGCTACATCGTCGACGAGGTGCAGGACGTCTACCGGCTGCAGGGCGTGAAGATCAACGACAAGCACATCGAAGTGATCGTGCGGCAGATGCTGCGCCGGGTTCAGATCACCGATCCGGGCGACGCGCCGTTCATCACCGGAGAGCAGGTCGAGCGTTCGGAGCTTTTCGACGAGAACGACAAGGCGGTCGCCGAGGGCAAGCGCCCGGCGCTTTACGACAACATCCTGCTCGGTATCACCAAGGCGTCGCTGTCGACCGACTCGTTCATCTCGGCGGCGTCGTTCCAGGAGACCACTCGCGTTCTCACCGAGGCCGCGATCATGGGCAAAAAGGACGACCTGCGCGGCCTGAAGGAAAACGTCATCGTCGGCCGCCTGATTCCTGCAGGCACCGGCCTGGCCTATCACCGTGCCCGCAAGGACAAGGAGGCCGCCGACGCGCTCGAGCAGCAGCAACTGGCCGCCATGGAGGCCATGGCAGCCGAAGGCGAGGGCGAAACGGGCGCCGACGAGTCGACAGAAGTCACCGAATAGCCATTCGGGGACCCTGTTCAACGGCCCGCCTCGGCGGGCCGTTTCTTTCGGGGCCTTGCTCCCGGCGGAGATGGCCCCGTCGCCTTGACACCCCAAGCCCCGGCTGGCGATAATGGCGAGCTTTTCGGCGCCCGCCCGGGCGTTGCGCTCTTTGCCCCGCCCAATCGCGTGCCGGCTGGTGGCGTTCCGGCTTTCCGGCGCCCCTTTCCGTGACTGGGTCGAGTCCGAGGCGCCAGCCCTTACGCGCCGCCGAAGCAACTGCAGTCCCGGTCAGCAGAAGTTTCTCCGCGCGCCGCCAACGAGGCGCGCCTTTGGTTTTTGAACACGGACGCGTATGCCAACCATCAATCAGCTCGTGCGCAAACCGCGCGAAACGACCCGCATCAAGAGCAAGAGCCCGGCGCTCAAGAACAGCCCGCAGAAGCGCGGTGTCTGCACCCGGGTCTACACGACGACGCCGAAAAAGCCGAATTCCGCCCTGCGCAAGGTCGCCAAGGTGCGACTCGTCAATGGCTACGAAGTGATTTCGTACATCGGCGGCGAGGGACACAACCTGCAGGAGCACTCGGTAGTGCTGATCCGTGGCGGCCGTGTCAAGGACCTGCCAGGCGTTCGCTACCACATCGTGCGCGGCTCGCTCGACACGCAGGGCGTGAAGGACCGCAAGCAGTCGCGCTCGAAGTACGGCGCCAAGCGCCCGAAAGCGGCCTGATTTTCAACCCGGCCGTCGGCGCTGTCTGGCGGCCGAGTAAGTCGCGGTTCGTCTGCATGGAACCGCCCGCCGCGGAACGCTGATGCGTCCCGCCCAACGACTGAAGCCAGCAAAGAGGTGAGAAATGCCCCGTCGTCGTGAAGTACCGAAGCGTGAGATCCTGCCGGATCCGAAGTTCGGCTCCCCGGATGTCACCAAGTTCGTCAACGTGATCATGCTCGACGGCAAGAAGGCCGTCGCCGAGCGCATCGTCTACGGCGCGCTGACGCAGATCGAGACCAAGGCCGGCAAGAACGCGCTCGAGGTGTTCTCGCAGGCTCTGTCGAACGTCAAGCCGATGGTCGAAGTCAAGAGCCGGCGTGTCGGCGGCGCCAACTACCAGGTGCCGGTCGAAGTCCGTCCCGTCCGGCGCATGGCACTGGCGATGCGCTGGCTGCGCGAGGCGGCCAAGAAGCGCAGCGAGAAGTCCATGCCGCAGCGCCTGGCCGGTGAACTGCTCGAGGCGGCCGAAGGCCGGGGCGGTGCGATGAAGAAGCGCGAGGAAGTGCACCGCATGGCCGAGGCGAACAAGGCGTTCGCGCATTTCCGCTTCTAACGATTTTTTCGCGTGGACCGGCCCGAGCCGGTACGCGCCGAGGTTTCCTAGGTGAGCCTTATGGCACGCAAGACCCCCATTGAGCGGTACCGCAACATCGGCATCTCCGCGCACATCGACGCCGGCAAGACGACGACGACGGAGCGGATCCTGTTCTACACCGGCGTCAATCACAAGCTCGGCGAGGTGCACGAAGGCGCCGCGACGATGGACTGGATGGAGCAGGAACAGGAGCGCGGCATCACGATCACGTCGGCCGCGACGACCACGTTCTGGAAGGGGATGGACCTTACCTTCCCCGAGCACCGCATCAACATCATCGACACGCCCGGGCACGTCGACTTCACGATCGAGGTCGAGCGCAGCATGCGCGTGCTCGATGGCGCCTGCATGGTCTATTGCGCAGTCGGCGGCGTGCAGCCGCAGTCGGAGACCGTCTGGCGACAGGCCAACAAGTACGGTGTGCCGCGGCTCGCCTTCGTCAACAAGATGGACCGCACCGGCGCGAATTTCTTCAAGGTCTATGAGCAGATGCGCCTGCGCCTGAAGGCCAACCCGGTTGCGATCCAGATTCCGATCGGCGCGGAGGACAACTTCAAGGGCGTGGTCGACCTCGTCAAGATGAAGGCGATCTACTGGGACGAGGCCAGCAAGGGAATGAAGTTCGAATACCGGGACATCCCGGCCGAACTTGTCGACACCGCCGCCGAGTGGCGCGAGAAGATGGTCGAGGCCGCGGCCGAAGCCAACGAGGAACTGATGAACAAGTACCTCGAGGGCAATGCGCTGTCAGAGGCCGAAATCAAGCAGGGCCTGCGCCATCGCACGATCGCGCACGAGATCACGCCGATGCTGTGCGGGTCCGCGTTCAAGAACAAGGGTGTGCAAGCGATGCTGGACGCGGTCGTTGAGTACCTGCCCAGCCCGGTCGATCGGCCGGCGGTGACCGGCGAGAACGACCGCGGCGTCGCCGAAGAGCGCCCCGCAAACGACGAAGCGCCGTTCGCGGCGCTGGCGTTCAAGATCATGACCGACCCGTACGTCGGCCAGCTGACCTTTCTGCGCGTGTATTCCGGCGTGCTCGCCTCGGGCGACACGGTCATCAATTCGATCAAGAGCCGCAAGGAGCGCGTCGGCCGGCTGCTGCAGATGCACGCCAACCAGCGCGACGAGATCAAGGAAGTACGCGCGGGCGACATCGCAGCCGCAGTGGGCATGAAGGACGTCACGACCGGTGACACGCTGTGCGATCCAGAAAAGGTGATCACGCTCGAGCGGATGGTTTTCCCCGAGCCCGTGATCTCGCAGGCGGTGGAGCCGAAGACCAAGGCCGACCAGGAGAAGATGGGCATCGCGCTCAATCGCCTGGCGCAGGAAGATCCGTCGTTCCGCGTGCACACCGACGACGAATCCGGCCAGACCATCATCTCCGGCATGGGTGAGCTGCACCTCGAGATTCTGGTCGACCGCATGAAGCGCGAGTTCGGGGTCGAGGCCTCGGTCGGCAAGCCGCAGGTCGCTTACCGCGAGACGATCCGCAAGCGGGTCGATAACGCCGAGGGCAAGTTCATCAAGCAGTCGGGCGGGCGCGGCCAGTACGGCCACGTCGTGCTCAAGCTCGAGCCCCAGACCCCGGGCACCGGCTTCGAATTCGTCGATGCGATCAAGGGTGGCGTCGTGCCGCGCGAATACATCCCGGCGGTGGAAAAGGGCGTCAATGAGACACTGAAGGCGGGCGTCCTGGCCGGGTACCCGGTCGTCGATGTCAAGGTGACGCTGCACTTCGGCTCGTATCACGAGGTCGATTCGAACGAGAACGCGTTCAAGATGGCCGCATCGATCGGTTTCAAGGACGGCATGCGCGCAGCGTCGCCCGCGCTGCTCGAACCGATCATGGCGGTCGAAGTCGAGACGCCCGAGGAAAAGATGGGTGACGTGATGGGCGATCTGTCGTCACGTCGCGGCGTGATCCAGGGCATGGAGGACCTGCCGGGTGGCGGCAAGGCGATCCGGGCCGAGGTCCCGCTTGCGGAGATGTTCGGCTATTCGACGACACTCCGCTCGCTGACGCAGGGCCGCGCGACCTACACGATGGAGTTCAAGCACTATGCCGAGGCGCCCAAGAACGTCGCCGAAGCAGTGATCTCCGCCAAGACCAAGTAATCCAGGAATACATCAACCACCGTTCTTTGAGGACTGAAGATGGCCAAAGGCAAATTTGAGCGTACGAAGCCGCATGTGAATGTAGGGACGATT
>DAOMFL010000115.1:0-9497 GCA_035429805.1 Burkholderiaceae bacterium | reverse complement strand
GGAGCACGCAGTGACGGCGGTGGTAAAGGTTGGCGCGCCTGGCGGGACTCGAACCCACGACCCCTGGCTTCGGAGGCCAGTACTCTATCCACTGAGCTACAGGCGCGTGCCTGATCGGACTCGCTGGCGGGGCCGCAGCCTCTGCCTGCGCAGCCAGTTGGGCGGCGCGGAATGAAGCGAGTGCGCGATGGTAACCCCGTTTCAGGCCCCATCGCCGCAGCGCGGTGGGCGCGACGAGTCGCGCGAGGCTCGCAGGCTATACTTATTTGCTTTGCGGCGCCTCGGCGCCGCATGCGATCCGAACAGCGTTTACAGCTGCCGTCGAGCAGCGCGGCGTCACCCGCCGCCAGGAGCCCTATGTCGAGCGACCAACACGTTTCGCCGATCAAGACCCCGCGCCAGCTGATCACCGTCGTGGTGCTGGCGTTCGTGGTGCCGGTCGTGCTGATCATCTTGCTCGCCACTTTCGTCGTCAGCCAGAAAGTCGGCGGCGCCGGTACGGACGCGATGACGCCGGAAGCGATCGCCGAGCGGCTGCGTCCCGTCGGCACCGTGGCCTTTGCCAGCGCGCCCACCGGTCCACGCACCCTGCAGAGCGGTGAAGCCGTCTACAAGCTGGCGTGCAGCGCCTGCCATGCCACCGGCGCCGCGGGCGCGCCCAAAGCCGGTGATGCGGGCGCCTGGGGCCCCCGCATCAAGCAGGGCTACGACACGCTGGTCAAGCACGCCGTCGAAGGCTTCAAGGCCATGCCTGCGAAGGGCGGCAATGCGGATCTCGATCCGATCGAAGTGGCGCGGGCCGTGGCCTTCATCGCCAACCAGGGCGGCGCGAAGTTCAAGGAGCCGGACGCTCCGGCGCCCGCGGCGACGGCCAAGTCGGCGGCCCGCACCGGGGAGCAGGTGGTGCAGGCGACCTGCGGTAACTGCCATAACGAAGGTCTTCACGGCGCGCCGAAGATCGGCGATCGCGCTGCCTGGACCAAACGCGCATCGCAGGGCATCGACAACGTCACCGCCGCGGCGATCAAGGGCCACGGCGGCATGCCGTCCCGGGGCGGAATGGCGGATCTGACGGACGCCGAACTGAAATCGGCCGTGCAGTACATGTTCACCAAGTCGGCCGGAGCTGCGGCTGTTGCGCCTGCTGCGGCCGCGGCGCCCGCCGTTGCCGCTGTGGCTGCCAAGCCCGACGGCGCGAAGGTCTACGCGAGCGGCTGCAATGCATGTCACGCCACCGGCGTGGCCGGCGCACCGAAGTTCGGCGACAAGGTGGCCTGGGCGCCGCGCATCAAGACCGGCGTCGATGCGCTGGTCGGGTCGGTGACCAAGGGCAAGGGCGCGATGCCGCCGAAGGGCGGGCTGAGTGCCGCCAGCGATGCCGACCTGCGCGCCGCCGTCGAGTACATGGTTGGAGCTGCGAAGTAGCCGCGAAGCCGCCGGGCCGGAGCAGGAAGAACGGGCGCCGCGGCGCCCGTTCTTCATTGCAGCGATTACTAGGGATTCAGCTGCTGGTGAACCATGCGGGCGATGGTCTGCAGCTCGTCCTTCGGCAGGTCGCCGGCGAGCGCGTAACCGAGCGGGCCGTCGATCCAGTAGAACACGCGCGTGCCGCGGTCGTCGGCATAACGGAAGGCCGTCTCGCGGTTGGTCGATTCGCGCTTGATCAGCAGTGACACCCGCCGCCCCTGTGCGTTCTCGTACATCAGCAGCGCCATCGGCGCCGGATCGCCCGGACTCGTCGGCGGCAGCAGGCGCCCGCCGAGCAGCTGGTAGCCGACCGAGGCCAGTGCCGGCGCCTTGAGCGGCGTCGCCAGCCGCTTCGACAGCCAGGTCACCAGATGCTGCTCTTCGCTGGCAACGACTTCGACCGGATGCCGCACTTCGGGCACATAGGCCGCATGCGCAAGCGCCGCCTCGCGGACGATCGCGACCGAGCTCCCGGTTGCCCGTTCGATCCCGGAACGTGCAACGTAACCGACCGCGATGCCGAGGACCAGCGTCGCGGCAAGACCACCCCAGCGCCGCCAGGGTGCGCGCGCATCCACCGGCATCCGCAGGTCATGCGGCTCCTGCAGCACCGGATCGAAGAGAGCGTGCAGCCCTTCGTTCTGCTGCCGGTAGGCTCGCACGCGCGCCGCGAGCTCAGGATCGGCCGCCATTTGTGCCTCGATTGCGCGGCACTCCTCGTCGGTAGCCAGGCCGTCGACGTAGGTCTGCAGTTGCAGTTCGTTCATCGCTATTTCACCCGCCGCAGGCCAGCGTTGCCGGCCTGCGGCTCATTGGCCAGCAGGAGCCGCAGTTGCTCGCGGCCGCGCGAAAGGCGCGACATGATCGTGCCGATCGGCACTCCCAGCACGGCGGCCGCCTCGGCGTAGCTCATCTGTTCGAGCCCGACCAGCAGCACGACCTGCCGGTAGTCATCGGAGAGCCGGGCCAGAGCGGTGCGCAGCTCCGACAGCACGACACCGGTCTCGGCGGACGCGGCGCCAGGCGCCGACACGGCCGCGGCGGCAATCTCGTCGTCGTGCAGCGACTCTATCGGACGCGCAGACCGCACGCCGTTCACGTAGACGTTGTGCATCACGGTGAACAGCCACGCCCGCAGGTCGCTGCCCGGCTGCCAGAGCGCTCGCTTGCGCCAGGCGCGCTCGAGCGTGTCCTGGATCAGGTCGTCGGCGGAATCGCGGTTGCCGGTCAGCGCGAGCGCATAGCGCCGCAGTCGCGGGATCCAGCGCTCCGCGTCCGCCGCACTGAAACCCGCGCTGCCCATGCCCTAGCCGCGCACCAGCCGCCACGCGTTGTTGAAACCGTCGCCGGCACGGTCACCCGGCTTTACATCCTTGCTCCAGAGATACAGCGGCTTGCCCTTGTAGGCCCACTGCTTGGCCCCGTCATCGCGCGTGATGATGGTGTAGTCGCCGCTGGCCTTGGCGTCGGCGGTCGCAAGCAGCGGCGGCCAGTTCGTCGCGCACGGGCCATTGCAGGCGCTCTTGCCGCTTCCGGCCGCGTCCTTGTCAAAGGTGTAGAGCGACATGCCGGCGCTGTTGGTGAGTACGCCGTCGGCAAACTTCGTCGGCGGAGCGCCGGCCGAACCCATTGACGAACATCCGACGAGCCCGATCGAAGCTGCCATGGCCATGGCTGCGAGAGTCTTGCGCATTTGCGGTTCCTTGGAGATGAAGTTGGCTGAAACAAAACGCTAACGGGCGGCAGCGCCGCTTTATTCCCGCGCCGGGTCAGATCTGTGCGGGATCGACCTCGATCTGCCAGCGTACGCGCGTCTTGCCGGCACGCAGCTCGCCCAGCCACCGTCGCAGGAAGGCGTGCAGCGGTCCGCGCTCCGATGCTTCGACGAGCAGTTGCGCGCGCTCGACGCCAGCGCGGCGCGCCAGCGCCATCGGCACCGGGTCATAGATCCGCACCCCTGCAGGCGCGTCGGCGAGTTCCACAGCCTGACGCAGGAACGTCAGCGCCTGATCGATGTGACGGGCCTCGGCCGTGAGCAGGGCCTGGTGGCTGTCCGGCGGCATGCCGGCGCGGCGTCGCTCTGCGAGCAGCGCATCGGCGAACGCCGCGTAATCCTGCCGCGTCAGCGCGGCGAACAATGGGTGCGCAGGGTAACGCGTCTGCACCAGGGCGCGGCTCGGGCGGCCGCTCCGCCCGGCGCGGCCGATGACCTGGACCAGGGTCGCAAACAAACGCTCGGAGGCGCGGAAATCCTGCGATGCAAGCTGGCTGTCCGCATTCAGCACGACGACCAGCGCGATGTTGCGGAAGTCATGACCCTTGGCCACCATTTGCGTGCCAACCAGCACGTCGACATCGCCGCGGTGCACGGCTCCGAGCGCCGCGGCTGCGGAGTCGCGACGCCGGGTCGCATCGCGGTCGATGCGCAGCACGCGGGCCGTGGGCAGCAGCTCTCCCAGCGACTCCTCGATGCGCTGCGTGCCGCGCCCGACCCCGTGCAGCGCGCTGTTGCCGCAGGTCGGGCAGGACCGAGGCACTGGCGCGCTCCAACCACAGTGATGGCACCGCAGCGTCCGGTCCGTCTTGTGGAATACGGCAAATGCGGTGCAGTGCGGGCAACTCGACATCCAGCCGCAGGCGTCGCAGGCCACGACGGGCGCATAGCCCCGGCGATTGAGAAACACCAGGGACTGCTCACCGCGCTGCAGGCACTCGGACAGCGCCCTTTCGATCGCAGGCGCGACTCCCGAGTCGGAGCGTTCACGGCCCGGGTCGACCAATTCGATCACCGGTTCGATGCGGTCGTCCGGCGTCGGGCGCTGTTTCAGTTCGAGCAGCCGGTAACGGCCGGCACGCGCCTGCGACCAGGTTTCCAGCGACGGCGTCGCTGAGCCGAGGATCACGGGAACCCCGAGCATCTGTGCCCGTTTCACCGCCAGGTCTCGCGCCGAATAGCGCACGCCTTCACCTGCCTTGTACGACGAGTCGTGTTCTTCATCGACGACGATCAGAGCCAGCTGCGGCAGCGAGGCGAACACCGCGAGGCGCGTGCCGACGACAACCCGCGCCCGTCCTTCGTGCGCTGCGAGCCACGCCGCGGCGCGCTCGCCCGCAGCGAGCCCGCTGTGCATTGCAACCACGCCCTGATCGGGGAAGCGCGCGCGGACCTGGGCCTCCAGTTGCGGCGTGAGATTGATCTCCGGCACCAGAAGCAGCGCCTGCGACCCTGCGTGCGCCGCGAGGGCGCGCTCGATTGCGCTCAGGTAGACCTCGGTCTTACCGGTACCCGTCGCGCCGAACAGAAGAAAGGGGGCAAATCCGCACGCCCGAAGGACTTCGCGGACCACCACCGCCTGCTCGGCGGTCAGGGTGGGTGCCAATGCGGACTCAAGGCGCGGCCCGTCTGGCGGCGCGGCACGCAGCCGCGCCATGACTTGGGCATATCGGGGACCGGGTACCTGCCGCAGGGCTGGCGGCAAGGCGGGGAGAGCCACTTCGCCCCATGCGTGCTGGTAGTAGTCGGCGGCAAACCGGGTCAAGGCAAGCCAATGCGCTCCCAGCGCCGGCACTTCGTCGAGCAGCTGGGTCACTGGCCGAAGGCGGGCCGGGTCGACATCGGACTTATCGCGCACGCCAGTCACGATGCCTACCAGCTTGCGCCGACCCAGCGGAACCACGCAACGCCGCCCCACGGGAGCTGCGACCGCAGGTGCGGGCGCCAGGTAGTCAAGCGATGCAGCAAACGGCAGGTCAAGGAGGACCTGCCAGTAGCTCGGAGTCGTCACTTGATCCGCCGGATCCAGATCCTGATCAAGAACTTCAAGTCCGAGAGGTAACTTGCTGATTTTGCATACCTCTCCGCGGACGCGCCAAAGTCTGTGGACAACTTTGTGGAAAAACGGTGGGGAGACGCTCCAAACCCGCGTGGGAATTGGACCCACGTCGACGACCGGGTTGTCAACTGAAAGTCACATGCTTTGTAAATCAAAGAGTTAGGAGCCAACCCGCGGATGCACCAAAGCTCATCCGAATGGCTGCAACCGGAAATTCGGAAGGGCTGCGTTTTGTGAATAAGTCAACCCATGGACCCATTTAAAGGATCCCGCGAGTGAATACTCACGTGCGACCGATTTTGCTGTAACTATGGACCTCGTCCGCAAGCATCGCGACCGCCTCCGGCGGCGTGAACTGCGAGATGCCGTGGCCCAGATTGAAGACATGACCGCCACGACGGTGGTCCCCGCGAACTGCCGATCCGAACGAGTCGATGACGCGACGCACCTGCTGCCGCAGCGGCCCCTCAGGCGCAAACAGTGCCATCGGATCGAGGTTGCCCTGGAGTGCGCAGCAGTCATCGATGCGGCGACGCGCCTCGCCAAGGTTGACAGTCCAGTCGAGTCCGACCGCGTCGCAACCGCACGCCGCGATGGCCTCGAGCCATTGCCCGCCCCCCTTCGTGAAGACGATGCTCGGTACGCGTTCGCCTTCGTGCTCGCGCAACAACTCCGACACGATCTGCTTCATGTAGCCGAGCGAAAACTCCTGATACGCGCCATCGGCCAAAGTGCCGCCCCAGGTGTCGAAGATCATCACGGCCTGCGCTCCTGCCGCGATCTGCGCGTTCAGGTAGTCGGTCACCGCGCGTGCATTCACCTGCAGTATCCGGTGCAGCAGGTCCGGGCGCGCGTAGAGCATCGTCTTGATGCGACGGAAGTCGTCGGACCCGCCACCCTCGACCATGTAGCACGCCAGCGTGAACGGGCTGCCCGAAAAGCCGATCAGCGGAATGCGGCCGCCGAGCGCGCGGCGGATCTCCCGCACCGCGTCCAGCACGTATCCCAGCGACAGTTCCGGATCCGGCGCCGCCAGCTTCGCGATGTCGTCTTCGTTGCGCAGCGGCCGCTCGAACTTCGGCCCCTCGCCTTCGGCGAAGTAAAGGCCAAGGCCCATGGCGTCCGGCACCGTCAGGATGTCGGAAAACAGAATCGCGGCGTCGAGCGGGAATCGATCCACGGGTTGCAGCGTCACCTCGGTCGCCAGCGCCGGCGATTTCGCGAGGTTCAGGAAGCTGCCGGCGCGCTTGCGCGTGGCGTTGTACTCGGCCATGTAGCGGCCGGCTTGACGCATCAGCCAGACCGGGGTGTACTCGGTCGGCTGGCGCAGCAGCGCACGCAGCAGAGTGTCGTTGGCGGGTCGCACGGGGGAGAGGTGAAAGCGAAGCAGGGCGGCGATTCTCGCACGAGCCCCCGGCCGCCATGGCTGCATCTTCGGGACAACGGCGTCGTGCTCGAGGTGCACGTGCAGCCCGGCGCGCGACGCACCGCAATCGTCGGCGAACATGGTGGCCGCCTGAAGGTCGCCGTCAACGCACCCCCGATGGACGGACGGGCCAACACCGCGGTCATCGAGTTGTTGAGCGAACGACTGGGCCTGCCGCAGCGCTCGCTGGCGCTGGAAGCAGGCGCCGCGAGCCGGGAAAAGCGTCTTTTCGCAGCGACCAGCCTGGCGCCGGAAGAGTTGCTACGCCGCCTGAGGCCCGAGCAGAAATGAAAAAGGGCAGGCGCTAGGCCTGCCCTTCGAACTGCAATACCGCGAAATTACTTCTTGGCCTTTTCGCAGCCAGCCAGTTCCTTCTTGGCTTCGGCAGCCTTCTTGCACTCTTCGGCCGTCGGCTTCTTCTCTTCCTTCTTGGCCGCGTCGGCGGCGTAGGCAACGCCGGTCGCGAACGAGGCGGCGATCAGGGCAGCAAGGATCTTCTTCATTTCAATGGTTCCTGGAACGGTTGAGTGAAATAGAGCTTTGGGCCGGGCCCGCGATCGTACGGGAGCCCAGGCTCCGCGACATGTAACGCGCAGCCGTCGGCAAGGTTGACATGAAACGAGGGTCAGGGTGGCAAAAACCGCCGTTCCGGCCGGTTCCCGTACCCCAAAATGACGCTTTTTTGCTACTCCTGAGGCAGGGTCAGGGTCCGAACCCGGTAGGACCCGTCGTTCTGGACCAGCCATGTCTCGGAGAAGACCAGGTTGCCCCGCACGAGCAGAGCCGGCGGCGGCACCGGCAGGGGCGAGGCCGCCTTCAGCGACGCCAGCGCCATGTCGTCCAGTTTCTTGATCCTGGGCGAGCGCGTGACCTTTGAAGCCACGACGTTACCGCTCTTGTCCACCGTCGCCTCGACGACGATGACCGCCTGCAGAAGGTGGTGCGGTCGACCCTCGAACAGGTACTTCTGGTTGGCCTGATGAATACGCTCCGCGGCGCTGCGCTTCCACGCCTCCAGTGCCGGATCGCGCGGCGCGAGCCGAACCGGGTCGGCCGGGTTGATCGACGCGGTCTTCGGGGCAAATGCCGGAGTTGCCGAAGGTGTTGCTGGTGACGATGCCGCCGGGGCGGACGTGGTCGGTCCGGGCGTCGGTGAACTGCACGCGGCCACCACCAGGGCCGCCGCACTTCCCAGCATGGTCAGTCGGGCTCGGCTTGCGGACCAATCACTCATCGGGACTCTCCCTTCCTGCGTTCAGCGCACGACGAGCACAGGCACCGTCGAATGCGCCAGCAACTTCTGCGTTTCGGAGCCGAGCATCAAGGCTGAAAGCCCGCGCCGGCCGTGAGACGCCATCACTACCAGGCCGGCGCCGGTCTGCTCCGCCGCCGCAAGGATGCCGCGAAACACTTCTGAAGCCTCCTGCAACGATGTCCGGCAATCCGCACCCGCTTCTGCGGCGATCTCCTTCGCCCGTGCCAACCGGTCACTGGCCTCCGCGCCCACCCTGGCCTGGTAGTCGGCACCGGCGACGGCGCTTGATTCCCCGACCGCGCTGTATGGATAGGGCGCCGCGACGGCCACCGCCGTCAGATTCGCACCCACTTTTGCGGCCAGCCGGGCCGCCATTTCGACCGCGCGTTCAGACAAAGCAGAGCCATCAGTGGCGACCAGCACGTTGCCGTTGAACATTCAAAGCTCCTGGATGATTTTCGGCACAAAAATGAAAAGGGGCAGCCGCAGCCGCCCCCGTTTCACGCTAGACCAACTTACTTGCCGCGGATCTTGCGGATCGCCGCCAGCTGGGCCGCCATCGATGATAGTTCGGCCTCGGCCTTGGCGATTTCGAGGTCACTGTTGGCCGTGCGGCGGGCCTCTTCGGCGCGTTGCAACGCCTCGCGCGCCTTCGCTTCGTCGAGATCCTTGCCGCGGATCGCGGTGTCGGCGAGTACCGTCACCACATGCGGCTGCACCTCGAGGATGCCGCCGGCGACGAAGATCTGCTCGTCCTCCGCCTTGCCCGGCACCTTGATGCGCACCACGCCCGGCTTGATGCGCGTGATGAGCGGCGTGTGACGCGGGTAGATGCCGAGCTCGCCGGCCTCGCCAGGAAGAGCGACGAACTCCGCCTGACCCGCGAAGATCGATTCCTCGGCGCTGACGACGTCGACCTGGATCGTTGTGGCCATGCTGCCTCCTCGAGCCGTCGCTTACGCGGCAACCTTCTTGGCTTCCTCTTCCTTGCGCATCCGCTCGAACTTCTCGCGCGCCTCGTCGATCGTGCCCACCATGTAGAACGCCTGCTCGGGGAGGGCATCGCACTCGCCGTCGACGATCATCTTGAAGCCGCGAATCGTCTCCTTCAGCGGCACATGCTTGCCCGGCGAGCCGGTAAAGACTTCGGCGACGTGGAACGGCTGCGACAGGAAGCGCTGGATCTTGCGCGCACGCGAGACCGCGAGCTTGTCCTCCGGCGACAGTTCATCCATGCCGAGGATCGCGATGATGTCGCGCAGCTCCTTGTAGCGCTGCAGCGTGGCCTGCACGCGGCGCGTCGTCGTGTAGTGCTCCTCGCCGACGACGTTCGGATCGATCTGGCGCGAGGTCGAGTCGAGCGGGTCGACCGAGGGGTAGATGCCGAGCGCGGCGATTTCGCGCGACAGCACGACGGTGGCGTCGAGGTGGCCGAAGGTCGTCGCCGGCGACGGGTCCGTGAGGTCGTCCGCCGGCACGTACACGGCCTGGATCGACGTGATCGAGCCGGTCTTGG
>DAOMFL010000114.1:0-9538 GCA_035429805.1 Burkholderiaceae bacterium | reverse complement strand
ACCAGCAGTACGTCGTGCAGAACGGCGAGGTGGTCATCGTCGACGAGTTCACCGGGCGGCTGATGCCGGGGCGGCGCTGGTCGGAAGGCCTGCACCAGGCGGTCGAGGCCAAGGAAGGCGTGAAGATCCAGGCGGAGAACCAGACCTACGCCAGCATCACGTTCCAGAACTACTTCCGCATGTACGTGAAGCTGGCGGGCATGACCGGCACGGCCGACACCGAGGCGTACGAGTTCCAGGAGATCTACCGGCTCGAGACGGTGGTCATTCCGACGCACCGGCCGATGATCCGGGACGACGCGCAGGACAAGGTGTACCGCACGCTCAACGAGAAGTACAAGGCGATCATCGACGACATCAAGGATTGCCACGAGCGCGGCCAGCCGGTTCTCGTGGGCACGACGTCGATCGAGAACTCCGAGGTGCTGTCGAACCTGCTGAAGCGCGAGGGCCTACCGCACCAGGTGCTGAACGCCAAGCAGCACGCAAGGGAGGCGGAGGTCGTCGCCCAGGCCGGCCGCCCGAAGATGGTCACGATCGCGACGAACATGGCCGGCCGCGGCACCGACATCGTGCTCGGCGGCAACGTCGAGAAGCAGGTTCAGTTCGTCGAGGCCGATGCGGCGATCCCGGACGATGAGAAGCAGGCGCGCGTCGAGAAGCTGCGCGGCGAGTGGCAGTCGCTGCACGAACAGGTCGTCAACGCCGGGGGTCTGAAGATCATCGGCTCCGAGCGGCACGAGTCGCGCCGGATCGACAACCAGCTGCGCGGCCGCTCCGGCCGGCAGGGCGACCCGGGCGCGTCGCGTTTCTACCTGTCGATGGAAGATCCGCTGCTGCGCATCTTTGCCGGCGACCGCATGAAGGCGATCATGGACCGGCTCAAGCTGCCGGAGGGCGAGGCGATCGAGGCCGGCATGGTGACGCGCTCCATCGAGAGCGCGCAGCGCAAGGTCGAGGCCCGCAACTTCGACATCCGCAAGCAGCTGCTCGAATACGACGACGTTTCCAACGACCAGCGGCGCGAGATCTATCGTCTGCGCAACGAGATCCTCGAGACCGAGGATATGTCGGAAATGATCGGCAATCTGCGGCACGGCTACTTCACCGACATGTTCCGCAGTTTCGTCCCGGCCGAGTCGGTCGAGGAACAGTGGGATGTCACGGGCCTGCAGTCCGCGCTCGCGGGCGACTGGCAGATCGAACTGCCACTCAAGCAGATGCTGGACGAGTCGGAGTCGATGAACGACGAGGAACTGCTCGGGCGGGTGCTGAAGGCGACGGACGAGGCCTACGGCGCCAAGGTGGCGATCGTCGGCCGCGAGGCGTTCTCGGGGTTCGAGCGTTCGATCATCCTGCAGACCCTCGACCAGTCGTGGCGCGAACACCTGACCGCGCTGGATGCGCTGAGGCAGGGCATCCACCTGCGCGGCTACGCGCAGAAGCAGCCCAAGCAGGAATACAAGCGCGAGGCCTTCGAGCTGTTCGGATCGCTGCTGGACCGCGTCCGCGCCGACGTCGTCAGGATCCTGATGAACGTACGCATCCAGTCGCAGGAGGAGGCGCAGCAGGCTGAGCAGCAGATCGAAGCCGAAAGCGAGCGCCGGGCCGAGCTGGCGCGTGCGCAGCATGCGGAGTTCAACCAGGCGGTCGCCGAGGAGCCCGCCGACGTGGAAGCGCTGACGCTCCCGGACGAAGCGGAGGCCAAGGCGCAGCCCTTCAAGCGCTTCGGCGACAAGATCGGGCGCAATGACCCGTGTCCGTGCGGATCCGGCAAGAAATACAAGCAGTGCCACGGAAAGCTCGCCTAGGTACCGGGCCTTCCGTGCGCGCTGTGCGCACGGCCCGTTAGGTACGCAGGAGGGAGCTGCGCCGCGTCCTGGGCCGTCCCCCTCAGCCCTGTGCGGCGACCGGCATCTCGCATGCGGTAACGTCATGCCTTTCCCGCCGGTCCGCCATCGCGATGCCCGTCAATCTGCTGCCACCCTGCCGCGAAGATCTGCTGCCTGTCGCGGGCGTTGAACTCGGCTGGGCCGAGGCGGGAATCCGCAAGCCCGGCAGGAAGGACCTGCTCGTCATCCGGGTCGCCGAGGGCGCCACTGCGGCCGGAGTGTTCACGCAGAACCGTTTCGCCGCGGCGCCGGTGCAGGTCTGCCGCGATCACCTGCAGGCAGGACCGATCCGCGCGCTGGTGGTGAACACCGGCAACGCCAACGCCGGCACCGGGGAAGCCGGACTTGCCGCGGCGCGCGCCACGTGCGAGGCGGCTGCGCGGGTCCTTGGCTGTTCACCGCGGTCGGTGCTGCCGTTTTCCACCGGCGTCATCATGGAGCCGCTGCCGTTGGATCGACTGGTTGCCGGACTGCCGGCCGCAGCGGCCCGGCTGGAACCAGGCCGCTGGTACGAAGCCGCCGAAGCGATCATGACGACCGACACGGTGCCGAAGGCGCTGTCGCGGCGCGTCTCCTTTGGCGAACACGCGGTCACCATCACCGGCATTGCGAAGGGAGCCGGGATGATCCGGCCAGACATGGCGACGATGCTCGGTTTCATCGCGATGGACTGCAGCGTGCCGCGCGCGGTCCTGCAGTCGCTGACGGAGCACGCGGCGGAGCAGTCGTTCAACCGCATCACGGTCGATGGTGATACGTCGACCAACGACTCCTTCGTCGTCATTGCCAGCGGCGCCGGGCCGATGAAGCTGTCGGCCGACGATCCTCGCTGCGGGCAGCTGCGCGATGCGCTCGCCGATGTTGCACGGTGGCTCGCACAGGCGATCGTCCGCGACGGCGAAGGCGCGACGAAGTTCATCGAGGTCCGCGTCGACGAAGCCCGCACCGTTCCTGAGGCGAGGCAGGTGGCTTACGCCGTGGCGCACTCGCCGCTGGTCAAGACCGCGTTCTTCGCATCCGACCCGAACCTGGGAAGGATCCTCGCCGCGGCGGGCAACGCCGGCGTCGCGGACCTCGACCCGGCGCGGGTTCAACTTCTGCTCGACGAAGTGTGGGTCG
Source organism: Burkholderiaceae bacterium (assembly GCA_035429805.1). Taxonomy (GTDB): domain Bacteria; phylum Pseudomonadota; class Gammaproteobacteria; order Burkholderiales; family Burkholderiaceae_F; genus JALORV01. The sequence goes on along the minus strand of DAOMFL010000114.1, from coordinate 6,527 downwards.
TGCGCAATGGCGGCCGCCATCCTGACTACCAGGAAGCGGACGGGCAGCGTGTGATGAAGAAAGCCGAGATCCTCGTGCACCTCAAGCTCGGCCGCGGAGCGTCGTCGACCCGCGTCTGGACCACGGATTTCTCGCACGACTACGTTTCGATCAACGCCGACTACCGCTCATGAGCACGCGCAAGCGGTCGACGACGGCCGCGAAGTCGTCGAACGAAGCCGGAGCACTCGACCGGCTGGCCAGTGCGCTGGCGCGCATCGAGGCGCTGCTGCCTCCCGCCACGGGACCGGCATACGGCTCGATCGCGTTTCGCTGGCGCAAACGACGCTACTTCGGCGTTGAACGCGGGCAGCTGGAACCGGTCGCGCATCCGGCGCTGATCGCCTTCGCCGATCTGCAGCACGTGGAGGCGCAGAAGGAGGCGATCCGCCGCAACACCGAACAGTTCGTGCGCGGGCTGCCGGCCAACAACGTGCTGCTGACCGGCGCGCGCGGCACGGGCAAGTCGTCACTGATCCGTGCCTGCCTGCACGCGTTTGCCGGCGGGGGACTGCGCCTCGTCGAGGTCGACAAGCGCGATCTCGTCGACCTTGCGGACCTGGTGGCCCTGCTGGAGCCGCGCAAGGAGCGCTTCATTGTCTATTGCGACGACCTGTCGTTTGATGCGAGCGAGGCCGGCTACAAGGAACTGAAGGCGGCGCTTGACGGCTCGGTTGCGGGTCAAGCCGACAACGTGCTGATCTATGCAACATCGAACCGCAGGCACCTGATGCCCGAGTTCATGCGCGATAACCTCGCGGCGCAGTACCAGGAGGACGGCGAAGTGCATCCCGGCGAGGCGGTCGAGGAACGCGTGTCGCTGTCCGAACGCTTCGGGCTGTGGCTGACTTTCTATCCCTTCCGGCAGGATGACTACCTGGACATCGTCGCCCATTGGCTCGCCGAACTTGGAGTGGGGGCCGGCGAGCATGAGCGCGCGAAAGCCGAGGCCCTGCAGTTCGCGCTGCAGCGCGGATCGCGCTCCGGGCGCGTTGCGCTGCAGTTCGCGCGTGACTACGCCGGCCGCCACCTGCTGCACACGTCGCGCAAGCGGTGATGAGGCGGCCGGTCGATGTCGCCGTCGGTGTCCTGATCCGGCCAGACGGCCGCTTCTTGCTGGCCAGCCGGCCGGACGGCAAGCCCTATGCGCACTACTGGGAGTTCCCGGGCGGCAAGCTCGAAGCCGGCGAATCGGTCGCTCATGCGCTCGCGCGGGAACTCCATGAGGAGCTGGGTATCGTCGTTGGACCCGTGCGCCCGTGGATCGTGCGGGAGTTTGAGTACCCGCATGCACACGTCCGCCTGCACTTCTGCCGCGTGACCGACTGGTCCGGAGAACTGCATGCCCGCGAGGGCCAGGCCTTCCGCTTCTGTGCGCTCGATGATCTGCCGGACGGACCGCTGCTGCCGGCCACCGTGCCGGTGCTGCGCTGGCTGTCGCTGCCGCCGCTCTATGCGGTAACGAATGCTGGCGAACTGGGGAGCGCGACGTTTCTGGAGCGGCTCGAACGCGCCTTGGCCGCGGGTTTGAAGCTGGTGCTGTTCAGAGAGCCGGCACTTGACGCGTCGGCCGCGGAGTCACTGTTCCTCAGCACGCTCGCGCATGTCCGCCGTCACGGCGGCCGCCTGCTGGTCAGCAGCCGGCACCCTGCGGTCTGGTGGAAGCAGGCCGATGGTGTTCATCTGACATCACGTGACCTGTACGGGCTCGCAGCCCGGCCCGATGTCGACTGGGTCGGTGCATCGGCCCACCGCCGAGCCGATCTCGAGCGCGCCACCGTCATGGGCGCTGACCTGGCGAGCCTCGGCCCGGTCGGCGCAACGGCCTCGCATCCGGGTGGCGTGCCCATGGGGTGGGACGCGTTCGCGGCGACCGTGGCAGACAGCGGCGTTCCCGTCTATGCAATTGGCGGAATGACGACTACCGACTTTGACCGTGCAGCATCCGTGGGCGCACACGGAATTGCGATGCAACGCGCACTGTGGGCCATGGCCTAATCGCGCTCGCCCTCTTCTGCGGCCGGCACATCGCCCTCGTCGGTAGGCTTGCCAGAAATGGCGTAGCGATCCGACGCCCAGGCGCCGAGATCGATCAGCTTGCAGCGTTCCGAGCAGAACGGCCGGAATGCGTTCTCGGTGGACCAGGGCGACAGCGCGCCGCAGGTCGGGCAGCTCACCTGTTTCATTCGACGATCAGAACGCGCAGAGGGCGAGTTCGAAGGGGATGTCGCGCTCCATCGAGCGCGGCTTCAGGTCCCGGTCCTGGGTCGTGAAACGAATCCACAGCATGTACTTGTTGGCGCTGATCTCGGGGATCGCGTTGAGCGAACCATCGACGCGCACCTGCAGCAGCGCGTAGGTGCGACCCTGCAGCATCTGCTGGAAGGAGCCCTGTGCTGCAGTCTGGCGGCTGCGATGCGCGGTCTCGCGCAGCAGCTTCAGCACGATGCCCAGCGCCGAGTGAAACTGCATCATCGGCTGTACCCACGCCTGCAGGTCGCGCACACGGCTCTCGAGATCGCGCGTCAGCCACGCATGGTACGAGGGCAGATCGAACTCGCAGGTGCCGCCGGGGATGATGGCGCGGCTGCGGATGCTCATCAGCCACTCGTTGTCGCGCACATGCTGGCCGGCCTTGCCAGTGGTGCTGTTCAGCGCCTGCTGCGCCTGGTCGATATCCGCCAGTACCGAAGCGAGCGCGGCCTCCGAAACCTGCGGGTTGTTGCGCAGCGCATTGAGCGTCTGTTTGTGGCGCTCGAGTTCCTGCAGCAGGTCGGACTTGAGGTCTGCCCGCGACGTGACCTCGAGGATCTCGAACAGGGTCAGCAGCGCGGTGTGATGACTGTAGGGATGCTGCTGTCCGCAGAAATAGAGCAGCTTGTCGAACAGGTCTTCGAGACGGAGCAGCGTGCGGATGCGTTCGCTGAAGGGGTACTCGTAGAGGACCTGGCCGTCGGTCGACATGGACGCAGATTACACAAGGGTGCGGTTGACGATATCACAGGGCGCCAGGCGCCGCGGTCTTCTCGGCCAGACCGCAGTAGAGCGCATGCAGCAGGGCAACGCGGGGTCGGATCTCCGGCAGCGGTGCCTCGTTGAAGAGCACGTCGTCCGCGGCGGCAAGCCGCACCGGTCGGTCGGCCTGCGACCGTACTATGGCTTCGGCAGTGGCGCGATCAATGCCGGGTCGCTCTGCCACACGTGCAAGCTGCGTTTCCAGGCTGCAGTCGACGACGAGTACACGTTGCACCCTCGAGGACCAGTCGCCGGACTCCACCAGCAGCGGAATCATGAAGACGAGATACGGCGCCTGCGACGCCAGTGTCTGCGCGCGGGATTCGCCGGTTGCCCGGACCCGCGGATGAAGGATGGCCTCGAGCCGACGTCGCACTCCTGTGTCGGCGAAGGCGCGGGCGCGCATCCAGGCGCGGTCAAGGCCACCTTCGGGCGTGATCGCCTCGGCGCCGAACTCCTGCCGCAGCGCTCCGATGGCCGCGCCGCCGGGCGCAATGAGTTCGTGTACCAGCTCATCGGCATCGATGACGCCGGCGCCGAGGGCCTGCAGCAGTTGCGCAACGGTGCTCTTGCCGCTGCCGACCCCGCCCGTCAGGCCGATGCGGTAGTCGGGCATCAGCCAGACAGCAGCAGGTTGCTTGCACGCGGTCCCACCAGCATCACGATCATTCCGGCCGTGGCAAGGTAAGGGCCAAATGGGATCGGGATCTCGCGCCCGCGGCGCGCCAGCACGATCAGCACGATGCCGACGATTGCGCCGACGACTGACGACAGCAGCACGATCGGCAGCAGCGCTTTCCAACCCATCCACGCTCCGAGAGCAGCGAGCAGCTTGAAGTCACCGTAGCCCATGCCTTCCTTGCCGGTGGCGAGCTTGAACGCCCAGTAAATGGCCCACAGCACAAGATAGCCGGCTACCGCACCCAGGACAGCATCGCGCAGTGTGACGCCGGGCACCATACCCGCCAGATTGGCGAGCAGTCCCAGCCAGAGCAGCGGCAGCGTCAGGTCGTCCGGCAACAGAGTCGTGTCGGCGTCGATAAACGTCAACGCTATCAGTGTCCAGGCGAACAGCAGCACCAGCGCCGCGGTCCAGCCGAGGCCGAAACGCCATGCGACCACCCCGGAAAGCACTGCAGTGAGCACTTCGACGATCGGGTACCGTGGCGAAATCGGGGCCTTGCAATGGGCGCATTTGCCTCCGAGCAGCAGCCAGGACAGCACCGGGATGTTGTCGCGGGCGCGGATCGGCGTCCGGCACGACGGGCACTGCGAGCGTGGCACCCACAGGTTGTAGCGACCGAGTTCCGGCGGCGGCTTGCCTTCGAGTTCGGCGCACTGGGCGCGCCACTCGTTGTCCATCATGCGCGGAAGCCGATGGATGACGACGTTGAGGAAGGAGCCGACGGCGAGTCCGACCAGTATCGCGGCGGCGATCAGTAGCGGACTGTCAAGCACGAGTGCCGGCAGGCCGCACGCGGCCTGCCTCCTTAATTGGGCCTAAACAACCTGGCCGAGCTTGAAGATCGGCATGTAGATGGCAATCACGATGCCGCCGATGATGACGCCGAGGATCACCATGATCATCGGTTCCAGCAGGCTCGACAGCGCGTCGACCGTCTCGTCGACCTCGCGCTCGTAGTAGTCCGCCACCTTGGACAGCATCGAGTCGAGCGAACCCGATTCCTCGCCGATCTGCGTCATCTGCACGGCCATGTTGGGGAACACACCGGTGTTCTGCATCGCCTGCGCGAGGCTCGTGCCGACGTTCACTTCGGTCTGCACGGACTTGGTGGCTTCCTTGTAGACGTAGTTGCCGGCGGCCGGACCGACCGAGTCGAGCGCCTCCACCAGCGGGACGCCGGCCGCGAACGTGGTTGCCAGAGTGCGGCTCCAGCGGGCGATCGATGCCTTCTGCAGCATCTCGCCGAGCACCGGGAGCTTCAGGAGGGAACGGTCGACGACTGCCTGAACCTTCGGGGATCGCCTCCAGGCCTGGATCAGGAAGTAGATGCCGCCGAAGGCGATTCCGCCCACGATGTACCAGTACTTCACGAAGAAGTCCGACATCGCGATGACTATCAGCGTCGGCGCCGGAAGGTCCGCGCCGAAGCTCGTGAACACCGACTTGAACGACGGAATCACGAAGATCATGATGACCGCAGTGACGAGAATCGCCACCAGGATGATCATCACGGGATAGAACAGCGCCTTCTTGATCTTGCCCTTCAGCGCGATCGTCTTTTCCTGGTACATCGCCAGACGATCGAGCAGGGTTTCCAGAATACCGGCCTGTTCGCCGGCGGCCACCAAGTTGCAGAACAGCGGATCGAAGTACAGCGGGTACTTGCGGAATGCCTGGTTCAGGCTGGTGCCTGTTTCCACATCCATGCGGATGTCGTTCATAAGGCGCGCCATCGACGGGTTGGCGTGGCCGCGCCCGACGATGTCGAACGACTGCATCAGCGGCACGCCCGCCTTCAGCATGGTCGACAGCTGCCGCGTAAAGAGCGCCAGGTCCTTCGGGGTGATCTTGCGGCCGCGCGAGAACGACTGCTTCTTGATCTTGCTGACCATGACGCCGCGCCGTCGCAGCGACGCCGCGACGACCGACTCGCCGCCCGCGCGCATTTCCCCCTTGACGACGCGTCCATTCTTGTCGCGCCCTTCCCAGTGGAAGACGGACTCACGCACCTCGACGCGCGGTTTGGCTTTCGCAATTGCTCCGGTGGCCATCGTGTACGTGCTCCTGCGCTACTTCACTCGTTGGTGCATCCGAGCACTTCGTCGACCGACGTGGTGCCCGCCTTGACCTTGATCAGTCCGGACTGCCGGAGATCACGCACGCCGTTGGCCGCGGCCTCTCGTGCGATCTCCAGTGCCGTCGCGCTGCGCAGGATCATGTCCTGCATCACTTCGGTGATCGGCATCACCTGGTAGATGCCGACCCGCCCCTTGTAGCCGCTGCCCTTGCACTTTTCGCAACCGACCGGCTTGTACGGAGTCCAGTTGCCGTCGAGATCCTCTTCCCGGAAGCCGGCGCCGATCAGCGCGTCCTTCTTGATCTCGGCGGGCTGCTTGCAGGCGCAGAGCTTGCGCGCCAGCCGCTGCGCCGTGATCATGATGACGCTCGACGCCACATTGAACGGGGCGACACCCATGTTCTGCAGCCGGACCAGAGTCGCCGGCGCATCGTTGGTGTGCAGCGTCGACAGCACCATATGGCCCGTCTGCGCCGCCTTGATAGCGATGTCCGCCGTTTCGAGGTCGCGGATCTCACCGACCATGATGATGTCTGGATCCTGGCGCAGAAAGGCCCGTAGGGCGTTCGCAAACGTCAGGCCCGCCTTCTCGTTGACGTTGACCTGGTTGATGCCTGCCAGCTGGATTTCGGCCGGGTCCTCGGCCGTCGAGATGTTGACGCCGGGCTGGTTCAGGATGTTGAGGCACGTGTACAGCGACACGGTCTTGCC
>DAOMFL010000113.1:0-9565 GCA_035429805.1 Burkholderiaceae bacterium | reverse complement strand
CCCGCCTGCATCACCGTCACCGCCACCGGACTCAGCAGGTACTCCATCACCGTCCTCTCACCCTGCCGGATCTCCGCCACTACCTGCATTCCTGGGTTCAGCACAAACGGCTGCCCGCGCGACTGCAGTTGCTGCGTCTCGAGTGCTACCACCGCCTTGAACCCAAGATCGGCCGGGCCTGGCGACTTCGCGTCCTGCGTGGTGGCGTTACTCGAGTCCGGCGCGATCGTGCGCACGGTCCCTTCGAGCATTCCGTACTTCTGGAACGGGTAGGCGGCGAGCTTCAGCTTCACCCTCTGGCCGGCCTCGACGAAGCCAATGTCGTCGTGGCGGATGCGCACTTCGGCCATCAGCGGCTCGTCCTTGGGCACCACGGTCAGCAGCACAGTGCCGGGGGCGACGACGGCGCCGACGGTCGTGGTGGCGAGGTCCTTGACGATGCCGGCCTGCGGCGCCTTAAGTTCCAGCATCGCTTCGCGGTAGCCCTGCTTGGTGGCTTCCTGATCCAGTTTCGCCAGATGGGCCTGTGTCTCGACGCGCTCGTTCTGCAATTGGCTGCGGGTCTGGCTGGTGAGGTTGGCGATCTTCTTGTCCTGCGAGGCGAGCTGGGCGGTCAAGCCGGCAACGGTCGCCTCCTGGCTCTTCAGGTCCTGCTGCAGGTTGATCGCTTCGCGCCGCTTGTCCTGCACCGCGAACGGGCTGAAGAAGCCTTCCTTTACGAGCTTGTCGTACGCGTCGGCCTGTTGCTGCACCAGCGGCGCGGTGGCCTTCAGCTTATTGAGCGTTTCGGAAGCGGCGCGCAGTTCGGCGGCAATGCGGTCGCGCTGCGAGGTCTCCTGCGCCAGGGCATCGAGGTAGGCCTGCCGCCGCGCGCTGCCCTGGGCCTGCACCTGCAGGAAGAGCGTCGGGTCGTCGCCCTTGCTGAGCGCGAGCGCCTGGCCGGCGAGTTCGGCGTCGATCCGGCGCAGCGTCAGGCGGCGGAGCGCAATGTCGCCGGCGAGACTGCGGCTGTCGGCACCGGCGATGGTCGGGTCCATCCGCACCAGCACCTGGCCGGCGGTAACTGTGTCGCCATCCCTGACGAGAATCTCCCGCACGACGCCGCTCTCGGCGGGCTGGACGATCTTGGAATAGGTGGCGGGCACCAGCCGGCCTTCGGCAACGGCCACGATGTCGAGCTTGGCGACGAGCGACCACACCAGCGCAAAGCCGAACAAGGCGCAGATCGTCCACAGCACGATGCGCGGCGCCCGAGCCGGCGGCAGGCGCTCGATGAAGGCGAGCGCGTTGCCCAGACGCGAAGGAGTGGCTGGCATCCCTGAGTCGAGGGCGTCTTCAGCGGTGCTCACGGCACACCTTCCGGGGTTGCGGGTGGGGTTCGTGCCGCAGCGCGCGTTCGCACGGCCGGTTCGCGGCCGGGCGGGACGGCGGTCAGCACCTCCGGATTCGGTCCGAGACGCACGACCTGGTCCACCTTCAGGCTGCGCGGCAGCGCGTGCGTGATGAAGAGGATCGTGACCCGCCCATGCAGGGTGTTCACCGTGCGGATGAATTCCTCCGCCGTGGGCGCATCCAGGTTGGCAATGGCTTCGTCGAAGATCAGGATCTTCGGGTGTTTCAGCAGCGCGCGAGCGATCGCCAGCCGCTGCTTCTGCCCACCGGAGAGTCCGGTGCCGCGTTCCCCGAGTTCGGAGTCGTAGCCCTTGGGTAGTTGTTCGATGACGTCGTGGATTTGCGCCACCTTGCACGCGGCCACCATCTCCTCGAACGAGGCCTGCGGATTGGCCAGCAGCAGGTTGTCGCGCACAGAGCCGGAGAAGAGCAGCGTCTCCTGCGGCACCACGCCGAAGTAGCTGCGCAGTTCGTTGGCGGAGAGGTGCCGGGCGTCGACGCCATCGAGCCGGATCGCGCCGTGCGTGGGCAGATAGAAGCCCTGCAGCAGTTTGGCGAGCGTGCTCTTGCCGCAGCCCGACGGTCCCATCATGGCGGTGACGGTGCCTGGCGCCATCCGGAACGAGAGACGCTCGTAGAGCAGCGGCAGGTCTTCCCCGTAGCGGAACGCCAATTGCTCGATGCGAATCTCGCCGGCTTGCGCGACCAGGTCGCGCCGCGAGTGTTCGGTGTAGGGCTCGGCCGGCGCGTTCATCAGGTCGCCCAGGCGGTCGACCGACAGCCGCGCCTGCTGGAACTGCTGCCACAGGCCGACGAGCCGCAGCATCGGCTGCGACACGCGCTGCGCAAACATCTGGAAGGCGACCAGCATGCCGATCGTGAACGCACCGCTGGTCGTCATGTCGGTGGTCATGACGATCCACGCGCCGAGCGCGAGGATCAGCAGCGTCATGCCCTGCTCCAGCGTGCCGGCGACGGTGTTGTAGGTGTTGGCGAGCTGCTTCGTGCGCAGCCCGGAGTCGAGGTAGGCCGCGAGCAGCGTCGCGTAGCGGTCATTGAGCTGGGGCTCGAGCTGGAGCGACTTGACCGTTTCCATGCCGGCGACGTACTCGGTCACGAAGGCCTGGTGCCGCGCGCCGCGCAGGAATTGCTCGTTCAGCCGCCGCTGGAAGATCGGCGCGACCAGCAGGCTCAGCGTGACGATGACGGCGATGATCGCCAGCACCACCAGCGTCAGCGTCACGGAATACCAGAACATGATGCCGATGAAGATCAGCAGGAACGGCAGGTCGAGGATCAGCGTCACCGCGGCCGAGGCGAGGAACTCGCGGATCGTCTCGATGCCATGCAGGCGCGCCGCGATCACGCCCGTTGGCCGGTGCGCGAAGTACGGCAGCGGAAGCCGCAGCAGGTGGTCCCACACCGAGCCGCCGAGCACCGCATCGACGCGGTTGCCCGTGACCAGCACCAGGTACTGACGCACCCAGGTGAGCGCACCGGTGAAGAGCGTGAAGACGCCCATCGCCACGGCCAGCGTGATCAGCGTGGACTGCGTGCGGTGCACGACCACCTTGTCGATGATGGCCTGGGTAAAGAGCGGCAGCGCGAGCGCCAGCACCTGGATGACGAGGGAGGCGATGACCACCTCGCGCCAGATGGGCTTGTGCTTGAGCAGCTCCGGCACGAACCAGCGAAATCCGAACTGACGGTCGCGTGCGGTGGCAGAAATGGCGTCGGGGTCAGTCACGGCCGGGGCCGCATCCGCCACGGCGATCGCCTGGCCCGTGAAGCGGTCGGCGAAGACTTCCAGCGGCACCTGGCGCGGCGGGTGATGGCGCTCGGCGAGCAGGACCTGTGTCGCGTCGGCGGCGAGGACCAGACCGGAAACGTCATGAGCGGAATCCGGTGCGCCGGCATCGCCTCGCAGGAAGACGACCAACGGAAAGGCCTGCCGGGGCAGATCGCGCGCCGCCAGCGCGCGCGGTGCCGACGCAAAGCCGGTCGCGGCGAGGAGCTGCGTCAGCAGCGATGAGGCGTCGGCGCTGTGCTGCCGGGCGCGGCGCAGCACGGCCGGGCCAGGCGCCGTGCGCGAGAACAATGCGCATAGGGCAGGCACGATCCACAGCGTCGGGTCGTGCGCAAAGTCGCCTTCCGCCGCCAGCGCCTCGCGCTGTGCGTCGTTCTCCGCCGACATGCTTCCTCCACCGCAAGTCCGCGCGATCTATGAATCCTTGTCGCGCGGTACCTGCGGCAACGTAGCAGTACCTTTCGTCGGTCGTCAACGACCTTTCGTGGTTGGGGCGGCGTGAATATTCACGGTTGAACGCGGAGCGGGAAGAATTCCCATTTATTCGCAAGTCGCCGCGATATGACTCAATGAGTTCGACGAACTTCGGCGGCTTGTGCGTTGAATGGCGGCCGGACGGCCGAACTCATCGTTGCCGGGAGGTTCGCTATGGGGCGAAATTCGGCGAGAAGTCGGATGGCGAGCGGTTAAATCTGGGCGACTGGCCATAACCAACGACAACTTCTCCGCGTCCGTCCGACCGAGGCGTGTTTGGTACGGCGCTTCAACGCATTCCCTAAGCCTTCAAGACCGCATCAGCGTGCCGAAACCTTGATCGCGCCCTTCGGCAGCGCCCATACCGCGGCACCCGCTCGAACCCATACCTGACCATCTGCCTCTTGAATGAAATTGCCGTCCAGCGCGAACGACTGCATGGGCGACAGAAACTTTGCTTCGAAGGAAGCGGGCTTCTCCTGGGCGAGGCGGGCCGGAGACTGGGCATCGATGAATGCAAGGAGTTCGCCATAGCCCTTCTTGATGCCATTCCGCAGTTCGTCCTTCTCGGTCTGGGAGAGAGCGCCGAGCTGCCTAACGGTGTAGCGCGTCGGCAGAACATAGAAGTACTGCCACCGGGATACCGGCTCGCCCTGTTCGATCGTCAGCACAGATCCGATCGTGAGCTCGTCGGTATCGGTCTTGAGGATGAGGACATAGGGCGTTACCTGCGGCTGGCCGGCCGCCGCTGCACCCTCGAGCAGAGGCCAGCCCATCGCCTTTGCGACCTCCGTGAACAGCAAGACCGGGCGAGGATCCACCTGGCCTTTCAGAATGAGCATGTCGGCGTCGGTCGTCGCTTCGATCGCCTTGATGTTCGCGAGAACCCCGAGCGGCCCAAGGAGCAAGCCGACGGCGGCGCCGCCGCCTCCGAACGATTGCGAATAGACAACAGACTTATCCTCGTCGAGGTGTCGTTGGACATGGCTGGTTTGCTGAGTCAGCGCCGACTTGGAGAGCACATATCCGTTCTCGTTCGGTAGCTTCGGCCGCAGTGAAGGCGCCGGCGGCGCGCTGGCGCATCCGGACACAGCGACCATGACAGCGAGAACTGATGCGCATCGCAGTATCTTCATCACTCGTTCTGTCTCCTTATCGCGCGGACGGTGTGCCCGCCTTCTGGCGAACCATCTCTTCAACCTGACGGCCGGTCATGGCCGCAATCTTTGTTCTCCAGCACTCGATTGCAGGGCCGAAGGTACGAGACAGAGCGGTCGAACTGCCTGTTCTTGAGCGACGCAGCCCGTGGCAGCAAGGGCTGGTCAAGCCGCTCAACGCCCGACCGTGCTCGAGAGCGTCTAGCCAGCCCGATTCTGGATTGCACCTTGGCGCACTCTTGATCGCACGACAAGCAGCAGCAAAGCAAGAGCGACCACCGTCAGCGACGAGGGTTCAGGAACAACGTTGTCGTTGTCAATCACACGCGCCGTTGCGAAGGTGGCGAGAGCGCTGTAGTAGACGTCCATCCCAAATTCGTTGAATGAGTTCCCGTTCTCGTCAATCTCGTAGCCGTAATTTCTGGCAACGAGGCTAAAAAAACTGCCGAGTAACGGTTCGATCGAGAAAGTCGAACCCAACGCCAAGTCGAGCCAATCGCCGGGGGCCGTCAGTTGCACTTCGGCGCGGCTTGCTTCGGAAAGAAACTGCGTCGCGCTTGCGACGAGGTTTTCTGCCGAGTCGAGGGCGACCAAGTAACCGAATGACGAGTCGTTGAGTTTGTCTATGTAGTCGCAGTTGGAGTAGGCACCACTTGGTAGGATGCCGCCAACCGCAGTGCCATCGACTGACAGTGAAGTGCGGATCCAGCTGCCGCCCGGGTACTGGCCTTGTGCCGGCGCGCAAGCGAGTGGACCGTACCAGGCCTCGTATCGTGCGTTGTTCGGAACAAGGCCTCCATACAAATCAGCAGGAGCCACGGCCGTGTCGTAGAGGAGGCGCATCACCGCGGTCTGGCCGTCGGCGAATCCAGGACCGCGTCCGCCGTTGACGCCATATTCAAAGCTCTCGGTAATCACCCCGGTCACTTCGATTTCAATGAGGGACGCGTTAGCTGCTTGTACGTGACTCAGCAGCAGGAACGCGCCCAGCATGAGGACTCTCATCGGCTATCCCCCGCTTTGCCTATCGTGCTCGAACTGTTCGCGTAACGAAGCTAGCAGCGGCGTGCTAAGGCGTCAACGGCCGTCCGTACGACTTGCAACGAACGTTGCCTTTGCTCGTGGGACCGCTTCCCATTTCTTGAAGATCGATATTCGCAAACGTTGCCAGCGACTTGACGCGCACTAGTCTGTTGATGGCATGCGTCACGCCGCCACAAGGTACGCATTGCGCAACCGGAGTCAGCAACGCCCGGGGAGCAATTCGCTGGCGCGACCCAAGCTTGATGCACAGTTCCGTGGCGCGACACTTTCCATGGAGCGGAATGTTCGGTCACCGACGACGCTGCCCGTCCGATCGACACTGATGGCGCTGCCCGTTTCATGGGCAAGTGGGATTTCAAGCCCGGAGGCTTGACGCCGCGCTACTGGATACAGAAACAGCGATCTCCTACGGAGCGCTGATCACGGGCACGTAACTCACAGCGCTGTTGTCCTCTGGATGGAGATCGCCCGGTACGTTGGCCGCGGCGCTTAGGACAACCTGACTGCCGGGCGCGCCGGTGGTGACGCCATCAAAGAAGAACGACACTTCGGTGCCGGCCGGAAACGACGGAAAGACCAAACCGCCGGCCAGTTGCTGCACGGAAACCGCAGGACAGATGGGGGCACCGGAACTGCGGCAGGTCACGCTCTGGTATTCGAAGCCGATCGGCGCGGCCACGTGAACCAGAACGTTTGTGGCCTCGTTCTCGCTGGTGTTCACCACTGCCGCCTGGACCACGCTGGACCGTCCTGCAACGAGGGGGTTTTGCGCCGCGACGATGTTGACGACTATCTGAGGCGCCTCAGCCTCAAAGTCGATATACGCATACCCTCCCCCGCAGCCGGCCACCACGGCACACGCGAGGACACTCGAATACCGGAGCGGATAGCTGCGTGCGGGGAACATTGCCGCCGCCCTTCACTGGGGCGCTAGCCCTTTGAACACTCTTACAGCCTAGCTCCGCCATCTTGACCGCGTTGACTGCTGTCAAGCGGCGGACATTCCAACGTCGCAACCGATGCTGGCGGCCCGCGGTGCGGGCTCGGGAGGGCCACGAGCGCGGCCGCGGCGGACTGGTGCCTCGTACAGCCGCTGCATCCCCTCTCGGCAGACGTCGCGAGGGGGCGGAGGGTCTGTGCGGGCAATCTGATGGACGATCCGGCGTTCTTCCGGCCACACCGCGTCCTGCACCCGGGCAAGCACAGCCACGGGCTCGAGCCCGATCCGGGCCTTGTGCCTGGCGGGCGCCGGCTACCTGCACCTGAACTCGGGGACGTGTGGCTCGAACCGGATCTGCTATGTGCCGGCTAGAGCTAGCCAGCCCGAAACCGACTCTCCTGCGGGCACTCGGGAGCGTCAGGGATCAGGCCTACGCACGGCGCGAGGGTGTGTCGCCGGCGCCACGAGCGCGCCGGACATCGGACTCCGCTCGTCGGCGCGTATGCAAGGTCATGAGGACCTGTGCTTAGATCGTGCGCCAGGACAAAGGGGGGGCCCATGAACATCCTATCGAAGCACCGGTTCGTGGTTCGGTGGACTACCGCGGCTGCCGCACTTGCACTCATGTGCTCGGCCGCTAGCGCGGGCGTCGTCTATGAGTTCGAAGGCACCGTCGGCCAACCGCCGAATCTCCAAGGCGGCGGCTTTACCTATTCCGCGAACACTTTCGTGACCAGCACTTTGACGGTGCCAGCCAGCGCATTGGACGAATGTCATGTCAGTTCGCCCAGTGCGCAATGCAATGGCGTCCAGTTCTTGCCGGACTTCTTCGCGGGGTACGACGCGATCGGCTTCAGCTTCCTGAACACGGGTTACCACCTGTTCTACTTCGTCGATGGCGCGTTCTCGAAGCCGGGTTTCTACGGGCCGGCGATTCCTAATCTCTCGAACCGAGCCACCTTGATCGTACGGGAAGTGAGCACTGTGCCCGAGCCGGGGCCGATGGCGTTGCTGCTGGCGAGCCTCGCGCTGATCGCCTCCACACGGGCGCTCCGTCGCGGCGCGAAATAGGCGCGGGCAGCGGCCTCTGAGAGCGCCGCGGTTTGGCGCATGAATGGCAGGCATGTTCTCCTCCACTCGATAGCGTCTGCTTGATGGAGCCCGCTCAACCACCGGCCAAGCCTGAACACCACGGTGGCGCCACGAGCCTTGGTTACAGAGTCGACCCATCACGAGCAAGCGCGGTCAACCACGCTGGCCGTCACGTTGATGCTGACGCAGGCATCCCTTCCAATGCTGTGCACCGACATCGAAGCCTGGGCTTCGGGAGAACTGTCATGCAGGAGGTCCTATGAGCGCTGCGGCCTGGCGCGTCGCCCGGGTGACTCTTCCTTTTGTCCTGGCCGTTCTGGCGGCCTGCGGAGGAGGCGGCGGGACTAGCGCACCGACCGGAACGCCTGCGCCGGCACCTGCACCGGCCCCAGGTGCCACGGCCCCGGTCATCGCCAACCTGACGCTCGACAGCAAAGGGGCCTACCAGGATCCGACGATCTCGACCACGAACGTAAACGGCTCCTTCACGATAACCTCGCCCGGAACCAGTGCGATCACGGCCTTCAGCGCCGTGATCTACAACGCCGCCGGGCAGAACGTGGGACAGATATCGGCGCCCGTGCAGCAGGGGTCCGGGTCGCTCGTGACCTTCACGGTCAATCTCATTCTCGCTCAGCTTCAGACGGGCGTTTACTCCTTCAATGTCTCAATCCAGAACGCGGCCGGGGCGTCGTCGAACGCACTCAGCGGCACGTACTCGTACCTGCCGAACCCCTGGATGACCGTGCCGGGGCCGGCCGCCAGCCCTGGCTTGCGCTTCCCCCGGTACTGGACGGCGGTAACGGAAGCGAACGGCAAGCTCTATGTCATCGGCGGCATGCAGGCGCCCCAAGGCAGTCCGGGCTCGCGCTTCGTCGACATATTCGACCCCGTCTCGAGGACCTGGTCACAGGCTCCGAACGCTCCAAGCGACCGCGGCGGCGCGCGCGCCGTCGCTGTCGACGGCAAGGTCTACATCATCGGCGGATACGACGCTTTCTCACGCACCCCATTCGCCGAGGTCGAGGTTCTGGACCTCGCGACGGGTCAGTGGACGCAGGCACCGCCCCTGCCGATGCCGCGTTACCTCAGTGCGATCGCGGTACTCGACAAGAAGATCTACGTTCTGGGCGGCACCCAGACGCCCGATGCCTTCAGTCCCTTGACCATCGCGCAGCCGATGAATCGCGTCGACGTGTTCGACACGACCAGCGGAACGTGGTCCGCGGCACCCGCTCTGCCCGAGGCCGTCCTGGGCGCCGCGGCCACTGCAGTCAACGGTGCCATCTACCTGAGCGGCGGGACTCTGGCGTCCGGGACCGCACCGGTGCTTAGCGCGGCCGTCAGAACATTCACGCCTGCGTCAGGCACTTGGGTGCAGGTCGGCAATCACCCCGCCGGCCGTACCAACCACGCGCTGATCGCTGCGTCCGGAAAGCTCTTCGCCGTGGGCGGCAACATGATCATCAACACCGTTCTCGGGGGGACGCTTGCGACGGAGTCCGCCACCGTGCCGGCGACGCCGGCGGAAGGCATCAGCTTCAAGCAGTCTGCGGCGCTGAACCAGATCGCAACGTCTGCGACGGCAGTGACGATCGGCGGAAAGGTCTACATGTTCAGCAACTCGCCTGTTTACATCCTCACGCCCGAACTCGACGT
>DAOMFL010000112.1:0-9570 GCA_035429805.1 Burkholderiaceae bacterium | reverse complement strand
CGCTGCCAGACTTGAGGCAGCTCCAACCGTTGTTCAATTGGCGGCCGCACAGATGACGGCGAATTCTTCCGCCACCAGCGACGCCCCGCCGATCAGCCCGCCGTCGATGTCGGCCTGCCCGAACAATTCAGCGGCGTTGGCGGGCTTGACGCTGCCTCCGTAAAGTATGCGCAGCGCCTTCGCACTGCTGCCGTCACCCGTCGAAACGTGCGCGCGCAGTGCCGCGTGCACTTCCTGCGCCTGCGCCGGCGTCGCGGTACGGCCGGTGCCGATCGCCCATACCGGCTCGTAGGCCAGCGCTCCGCGCGCCAGGCCTTCCGGACCGACGCGCGCAAGCACGGCATCGAGCTGCCGCCTCACCACCGGCAGCGTGGACCCCGCTTCGCGCTCCTCCAGCGACTCGCCGACACACACGATCGGCTTGAGGCCCGCGGCCAGCGCCGCCTCCGCCTTGGCGGCGACGACTTCGTCCGACTCACCGTGAAGCTGGCGCCGCTCCGAGTGACCGACGATCGCCCAGCGGCAACCGATGTCGGCCAGCATCGCGGCGGCGATGTCTCCGGTGAATGCGCCGGGCGCACGTTCCGAGACGTCCTGCGAACCGACCTCGAACCGGCCGATCGAAGCGGCCACCAGCGCCGCGAGGTACACCGCTGGAGCACAGACGACGACCTCGCACGTGAACGTCGGGCGGCGCGGAACGAATGCGCTCACCCACGCACTGTTGGCGGCCTGCGAACCGTTCATCTTCCAGTTCGCGGCGACGAGAGGTTTGCGGTGGCTCATGATCGGCAAAAGCCTAATATTGTACGAGGCGACCGAGGTGCGACCAAACCTGTTGCCGCCGGATTCACGCTGCCCGGCTCGCGGCGTCCGGACCGACCGCGAGGATGATCTTGCCGACGTGGACACTCGATTCCATCAGGGCGTGAGCCTGCGCGGCCTGCTCGAGCGGAAACACCGAATGCACGATCGATCGGACACGACCAGCCGCGATCAGAGGCCACACCACGGACCGCAGCCGTGCGGCAATCGCCGCCTTGAACTCCACCGGACGCGGCCGCAGCGTCGAGCCGGTCACGGTGAGCCGGCGACGCAGAACGGCGGCGAGATCGACGCGAGACTCCGCACCTCCCGACAGCGCAATGATGACCAGGCGACCGTCGTCGGCGAGGCATGCGATCTCCCTCGGCACGTAGTCGCCGGCCACCATGTCCAGAATGACGTCGACGCCGCGGCCACCCGTGTCCGCCTTGACTACCGCAGCGAAGTCCTCGGTCCGGTAGTTGATTCCGCGCCGCGCCCCCAGCGCTTCGCAGGTCTGCGCCTTCTCGTCTGATCCGGCCGTGGCATACACCGGGTGATCCAGCGCCGCGGCGATCTGGATCGCCGCCACGCCGATGCCACTGGTTCCGCCCTGCACCAGCAGCGACTCGCCCGGAGCCAGGCGCGCGCGGTCGAAGACGTTGCTCCAGACCGTGAAGTACGTTTCCGGCAGCGCGGCCGCTTCGATGAAGGAAAGCCCCGGCGGTATCGGCAGGCACTGCCCGACCGGAGCGACGCACCACTCCGCGTAGCCGCCGCCGGTGACCAGCGCACACACGCGATCACCTACCGCCCAGCCGCCGGCTGCCAGGTCACCCTCCTCGATGCGTCCGGCGATCTCCAGCCCGGGCAGGTCGGATGCTCCTGGAGGCGGCGCATAGGCTCCCCGCCGTTGCAGAACATCGGGCCGGTTCACGCCGGCCGCCTGCACGCGGATCAGCACTTCGCCCGCACCTGCCGTGGGCCGCGTCCGCTCCGCCGCGCGCAGCACCTCGGGGCCGCCCGGCTGGGTGATTTCGACCGCTTTCATCGTGTGCTGAAACTTGGCTGCATCCGTGCCGACGCCGCTCAAAGCGGAAGGGGCGCCGCAGCGCCCCCTCGGTTCGGCCTCGACTACTGCTGCTGCTGCTGCTGATGTGCCGCTGCTGCCTGGCCTTCGACCGCTTTCATCGACAGTCGCACGCGGCCCTTCTCGTCGGCCTCGATGACCTTGACCTTCACGGCCTGGCCCTCCTTCAGGTAGTCGGCCACGGCGTTGACGCGCTCGTTGGCGATCTGCGAGATGTGCAGCAGGCCGTCGCGGCCTGGCAGGATCTGGACGATCGCGCCGAAGTCGAGCAAACGCAGCACCGTGCCGTCGTAGACCTTGCCGACCTCGACTTCCGCGGTCAGCTCCTGGATGCGGCGCTGTGCTTCCTTGCCCTTCTCCTGGTCGACGCTGGCGATGATCACGGTGCCGTCGTCCTCGATGTCGATCTGCGTGCCCGTCTCTTCGGTGAGCGCGCGGATCACCGCACCACCCTTGCCGATGACGTCGCGGATCTTCTCCGGGTTGATCTTCATCTTGATCAGGCGCGGCGCGAAGGCCGAGAGTTCCCCGCGCGACGCGCCGATCGCGTCCTGCATCTTCTGCAGGATGTGCATGCGGCCTTCCCTGGCCTGTGCCAGGGCCACCTGCATGATTTCCTGCGTGATGCCCTCGATCTTGATGTCCATCTGCAGGGCCGTGATGCCGTTGGCCGAGCCCGCGACCTTGAAGTCCATGTCGCCGAGGTGATCCTCGTCGCCGAGGATGTCCGTGAGCACCGCGAACTTGTTGCCTTCCTTGATCAGACCCATCGCAACGCCCGCCACGTGCGCCTTCAGCGGTACGCCCGCGTCCATCATCGCGAGACAGCCGCCGCAGACCGACGCCATCGACGACGAGCCGTTGGACTCGGTGATCTCGGACACGACCCGCAGCGAGTACTGGAAGTCGTCGTAGCTCGGCAGCACCGCCAGCAGAGCGCGCTTGGCGAGCCGGCCGTGGCCGATCTCGCGGCGCTTGGGTGCGCCGACGCGGCCGGTCTCGCCGGTGGCGAATGGCGGCATGTTGTAGTGGAGCATGAAGCGCTCGCGGTACTCGCCCTGCAACGCGTCGATGATCTGCTCGTCCTGCTTGGTGCCAAGGGTCGCGGTGACCAGCGCCTGTGTCTCGCCGCGCGTGAAGAGCGCCGAGCCATGCGTGCGCGGCAGCACGCCGAGGCGGATTTCGATCGGGCGCACGGTGCGGGTATCTCGGCCGTCGATGCGCGGTTCGCCTTCCAGAATCTGGCTGCGCACGATCTTCGCCTGCAGGTCGAACAGGATGCTGTCGACCGCGTTGTCGTCCGGCTTGGGCGTTCCGGTTGCCGCGGCGTCCTGCTCGAGCCTGGCCCACACCTGCGTGTAGACGTCGTTGATCTTGTGCGTGCGCGCCTGCTTGTTGCGCGTTTGATAGGCATCGCGCAGCTCGGGGCCGGCAAGCAGCACGAGCTTGGCCAGCAGCGTTTCGTTCTTTGCAGGCGGCTGCCAGTCCCAAGCCGGCTTGCCCGCGTCGCGCACCAGCTCGTGAATCGCGTTGATCGCGGCCTGCATCTGCGAGTGTCCGTGCATGACGGCGCCGAGCATGACTTCCTCGGACAGCTGGTCGGCTTCCGACTCCACCATCAGCACCGCGCGTTCGGTGCCCGCCACGACGAGGTTGAGTCGGGAGCTCTTCAACTGCGTCGCGGTCGGGTTGACGACGTATTCACCATCGACATAGCCGATGCGAGCCGCGCCGATCGGGCCCTTGAACGGGATGCCCGAGAGCGAGAGCGCCGCCGACGCGCCGATCATCGCCGGGATGTCCGGGTCGATCTCGGGATCGATCGACAGCACGTGGATGACGACCTGCACTTCATTGAAGAAGCCATCGGGAAACAGCGGACGGATCGGTCGGTCGATCAGCCGCGAGGTCAGCGTTTCCTTTTCCGACGGCCGACCTTCCCGCTTGAAGAAGCCACCGGGGATGCGGCCGGCCGCGTAGGTCTTCTCGACGTAATCGACGGTCAGCGGGAAGAAGTCCTGGCCGGGCTTGGCTTCCTTGCGCGCGACAACGGTCGCGAGCACCACCGTGTCGTCCATCGAGCAGACGACCGCGCCGCCCGACTGACGTGCGATTTCACCCGTCTCGAGCGTCACCGTGTGCGCGCCGTACGGGAACTTCTTCGTTACCTTTTCAAACACTTGACGTTCCTTTCATTCTGTTTCGACGCGGTCACCGAGGCTCTGTCTCGGCAAACCGGCACGCTGCGGTATCGACGACTCGGTGCGAAAGATCCGCCCTTACGTCCATAGCGCAGCGCGCATGCGGCCGGACCAATGGCAACCAGCCCGCGCAGGTCAAGCTGCGCAGGCTGGCTGGTCTTGCATCCGGGTCATTGACTACTTGCGCAGGCCGAGGCTGTCGATCAGGCCCTTGTACGCCTCGGGGTTCTTGCCCTTGAGGTAGTCGAGAAGCTTGCGGCGCCGGCTGACCATCTTCAGCAGACCGCGACGCGAATGGTGATCCTTCACGTGCGTTTTGAAGTGGTCGGTCAGCTCGTTGATGCGGGCCGTTAGGAGAGCGACCTGCACCTCGGGCGAACCCGTGTCCGCCTTGGCGCGCTGGTACTTGGCGACAATTTCCGCCTTGTTGATGTTTGCAACTGCCATGATTTCCCTTTCAGATCAAGCCTGTGAACACGCGGACACGGAAGGATGGCCGTGCCGTGAAGCTGCGGATTATATCCGATCGCCCCTCGTGTACGCGAGCCTTCGGCTCGCACGTGCACTCGGGGCGGTACGCGCGCTACGCGCGCGCTCAAGATCGATTAGTCGGCTGCGCTCCGGAGCGGCCGCGAGCTGCGCCGAGCAACAACAGCACGACAACCACCCCGCCTCCCTCCGAGATGGAGGAGATGGGCTCCCAATCCCTGACGTTTCCCTCCGGGAGGGAAAGGGAAAACAAACCGGGAACCGGCGGCGTCGCATCGCGAACTCGCCTTTCTTGCACCCGCCCCTCCCGGGGAGGCGGGCCGGGATGGACAGCCAACCGCCCCTCGCATGGCGAGGGGTCGGGGGAGTGCCGTGCCTTTGATGGTCGGCGGAGCGCGCGGCCGTTCCGAAGCGCAGCCGACCGACTGGTATCGAGCGGCGCCGCGCAGCGAAGCCGTAACCGGAGCGAATGCACGTGCGGGATCGGCAAAGCCGATCGCGCGTACATTCGCGACGCTATGGCGCCAGCGACGTCTGCGGATTCAGGCGCTCGACACCGCTGTAGAGCTTGTTCAAGGCGTTGAGGTACGCCTTGGCCGACGCGGCAATGATGTCGGGGTCGGCACCGACGCCGTTGACGATGCGCCCCGAACGCGAAAGACGCACGGTCACTTCGCCCTGAGATTCCGTGCCCGTCGTGATGGCGTTGACGGAATACAGCAGCAGTTCGGAACCGCTCTGCACCTGGCTTTCGATCGCCTTTAGCGAGGCATCCACCGGGCCGTTGCCGTCGGATTCCGCCACCACCTCGGTCGGGCCGATCGACATGACGACCCGCGCATGCGGGCGCTCGCCGGTTTCCGAGCGCTGCGCAAGCGACAGCAGCTTGAAGTGCTCGTCGTGCGGGGTCACCGTCTCGTCGGAGAACAGCGCCTGGATGTCCTCGTCGTAGATTTCGGACTTGCGATCGGCGAGTTCCTTGAAGCGGGCGAAGGCGGCATTGAGTTCCGACTCGCTTTCGACGGGGATCGCCAGTTCCTGCACGCGCTGCTTGAAGGCGTTGCGGCCCGAAAGCTTGCCCAGGACGATCTTGTTGGCGTGCCAGCCGACGTCCTCCGCGCGCATGATCTCGTAGGTGTCACGCGCCTTGAGCACGCCGTCCTGGTGGATGCCGGACGCATGCGCAAAGGCGTTCGCGCCGACGACTGCCTTGTTCGGCTGCACCGGGAACCCGGTAATGCCCGACACCAGCTTAGAGGCCGGCACGATCTGCGTCGTGTCGATGCCGACGTCGAGCCCGAAGAAGTCGCGCCGGGTGCGCACCGCCATCACGACCTCCTCGAGCGAGCAGTTGCCGGCCCGTTCGCCGAGGCCATTTACCGTGCATTCGACCTGGCGCGCGCCGCCGATCTTCACCCCGGCCAGCGAATTGGCGACCGCCATGCCGAGGTCGTTGTGGCAGTGCACGCTCCACACCGCCCGGTCCGAATTCGGGATGCGCTCACGCAGGTCGCGCAGGAACTTCCCATAGAGCTCGGGGACCGCGTAGCCGACCGTGTCCGGGATATTGATCGTCGTCGCGCCTTCGGCAATGACCGCCTCGAGCACCCGGCACAGGAAGTCCGGCTCCGAGCGGTAGCCGTCCTCCGGGGAGAACTCGACGTTGTCGGTGAACTGCCGGGCGAACCGCACCGCGAGTTTCGCCTGCTCGTAGACCTGGTCTGGCGTCATGCGCAGCTTCTTTTCCATGTGCAGCGGCGAGGTCGCGATGAACGTGTGGATGCGCTTCGAGCGCGCGCCTTTGAGCGCCTCGGCCGCGCGGCTGATATCGCGGTCGTTGGCGCGCGCCAGCGAGCACACCGTGGAGTCCTTCACGGCATTGGCGATCGCGCGAACGGCTTCGAAGTCGCCGTTGGACGACGCCGCGAAGCCCGCTTCGATGATGTCGACCCGCAGGCGCTCGAGCTGCATCGCAATGCGCAGTTTCTCTTCCTTGGTCATCGAGGCGCCAGGGCTTTGCTCGCCGTCGCGCAGTGTGGTGTCGAAGATGAAGAGTCGGTCGGTCATGGTCGCTCCAGGCGAATGGTTCCGTCTGCCGGGCTCGAGGCGCTGGCAGCGGCACTACACAAATTGTGGGTCGGGGGTCAGCTGCGCGCGGGGCGCAGCAGCAGAAGCGGCCGTCCTAGCAACAGGTCGGCGATGAGGCGGGGCGCGATGAGTTCGCGAGACATGAGGCGGACTATACCGATTCGCTGCTGCGACGCAACTAGCCAGAGCGGTCACCGTCGCGCACGGGCTTGGCCGGATTCGGCTCACCCCGGAACCAGCGCCAGGCCCAGTAGAGATAGCCCGACAGCGCGTAAAGGCAGAACAGCGTGAATAGCGCGATCGGCGGATCGGAACTGACCACGAAGATCATCACGATCAGCACGACCATCACCCAGAAGGGCACGCTGCGCGCAACGTGAAAGCTCTTGCCGCTGTAGAACGGCGCGCTCGAAACCATCGTCAATCCGGCGTAGACGGTGAGCGCGAACGCCGCCCAAGGCATGACCGTGTCCCGCACTGGAATCTTGTTGTCGATCGCCAGCCATACAAACCCGGCGATCAGAGCCGCGGCGGCCGGGCTCGGGAGCCCCTGGAAGAAGCGCTTGTCGACGACACCGATATTGGAATTGAAACGCGCCAGCCGCAATGCCGCGCCCGCGCAGTAGACGAAGGCGCCGGCCCAGCCCCAGCGTCCCAGTTCGTTGAGCACCCATTCGTACATCACGAGCGCCGGAGCCACGCCGAACGAAGTCATGTCCGATAGCGAGTCGAACTGCTCGCCGAACGCACTTTGCGTGTTCGTCAGGCGCGCGACGCGTCCGTCCATGCCGTCGAGGACCATTGCGGCAAAGATCGCGATCGCGGCCAGCTCGAAGCGCTGGTTCATCGCCTGAACGATGGCAAAGAACCCTGCAAACAGCGCCGCCATCGTGAAAAGGTTCGGCAGCAGGTAGATGCCGCGCCGGCGCTTCGCAGATGCAACGTCCTCGATCCCGACAGCGGCGGTCGTCACCGGGAACGCGCGCGGTTTGCGGCGGCGAAAGCGCATCAGAGTTCAGCCAGCACCGTGGTGGTCGCGTGGACGATGTCGCCGACCGCGACCCGAGGCCGGGCGCCGAGCGGCAGGTACACGTCGACCCGGGAACCGAAGCGGATGAACCCGTAGCGCTGCCCCCGTGTCAGCCGGTCGCCCGCCTTCACGTAGCAGAGGATGCGGCGCGCAATGAGCCCGGCGACCTGCACGACAGCGATACGCTCGCCCGAATCGAGCCGCATCACCATCGCATTGCGCTCGTTCTCTGTCGAGGCCTTGTCCAGGTCGGCGTTGATGAAGCGGCCGGGGAAGTGCGCAATGGACTCGACCGTGCCGTCGACGGGAGAGCGGTTGCTGTGCACGTTGAAGACGTTCATGAAGACGCTGATCAGCAGCGCTTCGCGCTGGGTGTGGGCGTCGTGGGCCTGCTCCACCTTCACGATGCGGCCGTCGGCCGGCGCCAGCACGGCGGAGGCGAGCGTCGGCACTTCGCGCGGTGGATCGCGGAAGAACTGGATCACGAAGACCGCGACCAGCCACAGAGGCAGCGACCACAGGAAACCTGCGAAGTACCACACGAGAGCCGCAAGCAGCAGCGCGCCGGCAATGAAGGGCCAGCCTTCCCGTGCAAGCAGCGGATGCGGATAGTTCATGCAGCCTCGGTGAAGGAGGCGCCAATGGTATCGGATTGCCCCAGGGGCACCGCGGCCCTGGCTGCGGCGCTCGCTCTACGGAGCCAGCCGCGCCCTGCCGCTGACCATCAAGCGCTCGATCGAGCGGCCGGCCTCGAACACAGGAGCAGGAACCCCGTCCGATGCCATCGTCGCCATACGGGCCGCCGCCATCGGAATCGGTCCGCCTTCACGCCCACCGAAGTTCACTTCCTCGATTCGCACCCGGTCGGCTGGCACGCCCAGCGCCTGAGCGGCGGCGCCGATGCGCGAGTTCAGATTGGCGATGGCCTGCTGGATCAGTTGTCCCTCGACCCGCTCACGCGCGGCCTTCGACAACCGGAAGTCGATGCCGCCGACCGACAGCGTCGATTGCGCCGACGCCACGGTCTTTGGCAGCGCGGCCAGGTTGTCCGTCTTCAGCGTGACGCCCTGCCGCACTCTCCAGCCCACAATGTTGCGGGCGCTCGAACCCGAGTACACCGGAAAGCTGCCGTATCCCGAGGTTTCGACCTGGGCCTTCGGGTCAGCACGCTTCAGCGCGGCCGTGCCCTCGCCCACACGCTGGTTGACGAGCGCCTGAGCTTTGGCGAGGTCGGCATCCTGCGCCTCGTAGAAGAAATTGACGACGGCCTCGTCGTTCGGCAATTCGATCTCGGCACTGCCGGTCATGACGACCAGAGTACCGGTCCCGGCCGGCGGCGACGCCACCGGCTGCGCGAAGGCCGGGAGGGCCAAAGCTGACAGGGCGACAAGCAGCCAATGCTTCATGTCCAGGCTCCGATGGCGGGACCAAACAGCGGGACGAAGGAGCGACACGACCGATGGGCGATCGCCGCCACCCCTCCCTTCAGTTCTTCGACTGATCGACCAGCCGGTTGGCCTTGATCCAGGGCATCATCGCGCGCAGCTTCTCTCCCACCTGCTCGATCGGGTGCTCGGCCATGATGCGACGGCGCGCATTCAGCGTCGTAGCACCGGCGCGGTTCTCCAGCACGAAGCTCTTCGCGTATTCACCGGTCTGGATGTCCCTCAGCGCCTGCCGCATCGCCTGCTTTGTGGACTCCGTGATGATCTTCGGGCCGGTCACGTACTCGCCGTATTCCGCGTTGTTCGAGATCGAGTAGTTCATGTTGGCGATGCCGCCCTCGTAGATCAGGTCGACGATCAGCTTCAGTTCGTGCAGGCACTCGAAGTACGCCATCTCCGGGGCATAGCCGGCCTCGACCAACG
>DAOMFL010000111.1:0-9680 GCA_035429805.1 Burkholderiaceae bacterium | reverse complement strand
TCTTCTTCTGCGCCGCGTTGCCGTTGCGCTTGATCTGGTTGACGCACAGGTTCGAGTGCGCCCCGTACGAGAGCCCTACCGATCCGCTGGCGCGCGAGATTTCCTCCATCGCGACGATGTGGGCGAGATAACCCAGTGCCGCACCGCCGTACTCCTCGTCGACCGTGATGCCGAGCACGCCCAGATCGCCGAGTTTGCGCCACAGGTCCATCGGGAACTGGTCGGTGCGGTCGATCTCGGCCGCGCGGGGCGCGATCTCGGCCTGAGCGAAGTCGCGCACCGCCTCTCGCAGCGCCGCGATGTCGTCGCCGAGGTCGAATTGCAGTCCGGGCAGTTCCATTCTCGTCTCCTCTGTCTCCCTCAGTCGGCGCGCTGCGGTTCGGCCTGCAGGCCGAACCATGGATCAACGCACGCAGTGAGCCCGGGGATGGATCCTCAAATCTTCTCGTCGGCGACGCCGTGCATGACCATCAGCGTCTGCTGCATGGCGGCGACACGCGTTCTCTTCTGCCCCTGCACCGCGATCACGTCGGCCCGCACGATCGACAGGGAGCGTCCGGGCTTGAGCACCTCGCCGGTCGCGATCAACAGGTCGCCGGCGGCCGGCGCCAGCATGTTGATCTTGAACTCCACCGTCAGCACGCTGGCGTCGGCCGGCATCAGTGTGAACGCGGCATAGCCGCCGGCACTGTCGGCGATCATGCCGACGACACCGCAGTGCACGTAGCCGTGCTGCTGGGTCAGGTCAGCGCGCACCGGCAGCTCGACGGCGCAACGCCCCGGTTCCACCGACGTTATGCGGGCACCGATCAGGCCCATCGCCGCCTGCCGGGCGAACGACGCCCGCACGCGGGCTTCGAAGTCGGGGTTGAGCGGGGCGTGCATGGACGGCTCCTGGACCCCGTGGACTCTAGGTGCCGTTGACGTAAACGTCAACTTGCTCCGCGGCCTCTCAGGGCACTTCGCGGCCGTCAGCGAGCCGCAGCGTGCCGCGGATCAGCCGGTAGACGACCCAGCACCAGACCAGCAGGAAGATCAGCCCACCGGCCACGGCCCCGCCCAGCAGTTCCCACGGCACCCGGACGGCCGTGGCCGTGACGTCGCCCATGCGCTCCATGCGGATGGCAGTCGGCACCACCAGAGCCAGGATGATGCCCAGCCCCGCCGCGAAGCCGAGGGTCCAGCCCCAGAAGGTGCGGATCAGCCACGAGTAGTGCGACGCGAGAAAGTTCTCCGCGACGTCGCCGCGCTTCACGTAGGCGACCACCAGGCCGATGAATGCCGGCCAGAACATCACGAGCCCGATCGCAAACAGCCCGTAGGTGATGCCGAGCAGCGTGAACTCGCGCGACGTGGGAACCGGGGAGGGCGCTTCAGCGGACATGACGCGGGGCGGCGCTCGGGCCGGTTCATCGGGTGGGAGCGGCATCGTACCGCTGCGCTGATTCGTTACGCTACGGCGGTGAATCGATCCAGTGCCAGTGCCATCCTCAAGGAGGTCTTCGGCTACGCGAGCTTCCGCGGATTCCAGCGCGAAGTGATCGATCATGTCGTCGCCGGCGGTGATGCGCTGGTGCTGATGCCCACCGGCGGCGGCAAGTCGCTCACCTACCAGATTCCGGCACTGATGCGCCGCGGCGTCGGCATCGTCGTCTCACCGCTGATCGCGCTGATGGCCGACCAGGTCGCGGCCCTCGACGAACTCGGCGTGCGTGCCGCCGCGCTCAACTCGACGCTTTCATCGGCCGAGGTCAACGCCGTCGAGCGCCGCATGCGCGCCGGCGACATCGACCTCGTCTACATCGCGCCGGAGCGGCTGATGACCGAGCGCAGCCTGCGGCTGCTCGACGAAGTGCGCGCCAGCGCGGGCCTGGCGCTCTTCGCGATCGACGAAGCGCACTGCGTCTCGCAATGGGGTCACGACTTCCGCCCCGAGTACGGCGCGCTCGAGGTGCTGCGCGAACGCTTTGCCGACGTGCCGCGCATAGCGCTCACGGCCACTGCCGATGCGCCGACACGCGCGGAGATCATCGACAAGCTGCTCGTCGATCCGCACGTCTTCGTCGCGAGCTTCGACCGGCCCAACATCCGCTATCGCATCGTCGCCAAGCGCGAGCCGCGCGAGCAGCTGCTGCGCTTCATCCGCGACGAGCACGCGGGCGAGGCCGGCATCGTCTATTGCCTGGCACGCAACACGGTGGAAGAGGTCGCGGAATTCCTGGCCGGTCATGGCATCCCGGCGCTGCCCTACCACGCTGGCATGGAACCAGCCTCGCGCGCGGCCCATCAGGCGCGGTTTCAGCGCGATGACGCCTGCGTCATCGTTGCGACGATTGCGTTCGGCATGGGCATCGACAAGCCCGACGTGCGCTTCGTCGCGCATCTCGACATGCCGAAGAGCGTGGAGGGCTATTTCCAGGAAACCGGCCGGGCTGGCCGCGACGGTCTGCCGGCGGACGCCTGGATGGCCTACGGCCTCGCCGACGTCGTGCAGCAGCGGCGCCTGATCGAACAGTCCGAGGCGGACGAGAGCTACAAGCGGCTGTCGAGTGCGAAGCTCGACGCGATGCTGGCGCTCGCCGAGGCGGCGGACTGCCGCCGCGTGCGGCTGCTGGCGTACTTCGGCGAGGCGAGTTCGCCGTGCGGCAACTGTGACAACTGTCTGGTGCCGCCGGCGCTGCGCGACGCAACCGAGGACGCGCGCAAGCTGCTGTCGACGATCTACCGCTGCCAGCAGGCTGGCGGCTTCGGCTTCGCGGCGACGCATGTGATCGACGTGCTGCGCGGCAAGGTGACCGACAAGGTGACGCGCTTCGGTCACGAGCGGCTGTCGACCTTCGGCATCGGCGCCGACCGGCCGGAGGCGGAATGGCGTCTGCTGCTGCGCCAGCTGGTGGCGCAGCGCGTCGTCGAGGCGGACTACGCCCACTTCAACGTGCTGCGGCTCACGGAAGCCAGCCGCGCAGTACTGCGCGGCGAACGGCGCATCGAGCTTCGAACCGAGGCCCCCGAGCCGAGGCAACGCGCGAAGGCACGCCGTGCCGTGGCAGCCGCTGGACTCGATGCGTCGGCGGAAGGTCTGTTCGAGCGCCTGCGCGCGTGGCGCGCGGGCGTCGCAAAGGAACACGGCGTGCCGGCGTATGTCGTGTTCCACGACGGTACGCTGCGTGCGATCGCACAGTTGCAGCCGCGCACGCTGGGCGCGCTCGGAGAGATCTCCGGTATCGGCGCGGCCAAGCTCGAGCACTACGGCGCGGCGGTGCTGCAGGTGGTCGGTGGTCCGGCCAGCTAGGGACTAGCGGAAGGCGAGGACCAGGAACAACGCAGCCCAGGCGAGCCCGCCCAGCGCCACGCTGAGCGCGATGCCACCGGCGGCCGCGAGTTCCTGACGGTCCAGGACCAGCTCGGGCGCGCTGTATAGGGGGCGGGTTGTTGTCATCGAATGCGCATTGTCGCGGCGGCGATGCGGCAGGCTTTCATTTGGATCAAGCCGTCGGCAATGTCCTCGCGCATTCACGCGGTGGCTGACCCTGAGCGCCCGCGCGGCGACCAATACCCACAGCCTAGGCGCGGTCTATTGCCCGCAGCGCACCTTGGGCTGGCGTTCTGCGGATCTGCGCAGCACGGCATGGACGGATTCAGGGCGCTTTGGGAGGTGCGACGCTGACCCCCGCGCACGCCGGGCCGGTCGGCCTCGGCGGCCGAGGCGATCGGCACGCCGGCGCGCACGAGGTCGCCCTGTTCGACTTCCATGAACGGTGACGGAGAAGTCCATGACGGCCGGCGTTTGCTAGCGTGCCGCGCAGCAAGTGGATGCTTGGCGCTGCGGCGCCCTGACGGACGAACCGGCGATGAACCCCACTGAACTTCCCGCACATGCACTGGCGCGAGCGATTCGGTCGCGCGAGATTTCCTGCCGCGAGCTGATGCAGGCGACGCTCGACCGCATTGCCGTGGTCAACCCCGTGCACAACGCGATCGTCAGCCTGCGCGACGGCGATCAACTGCTGCGCGAGGCCGATGGCTGCGACGACGAGCTGCGGCGCGGCACGGTGCGCGGCTGGCTGCACGGTATTCCGCAGGCGATCAAGGATGCGGCGCAGACCGCGGGATTGCGCACGACCTTCGGTTCGCCGCTGCTGCGGGATTTCGTGCCGGCGCAGGACGGGCTGATGGTCCGGCGCATGAGGGCGGCCGGCTGCATCGTCGTCGGCAAGACCAACACGCCGGAATTCGGACTCGGCTCGCACACGTTCAACGAGGTCTTCGGCATCACGCGCAATGCGTACGATCCGGCGCGCTCGGCCGGCGGCAGCAGCGGCGGCGCCGCCGTGGCACTCGCGACGCGCATGCTGTCGGTGGCCGACGGCAGCGACTTCATGGGCAGCCTGCGCAATCCGGCCGCGTGGAATAACGTGTTCGGCTTCCGCCCGAGCCAGGGTCGCGTTCCGCTGTGGCCCGCGCTCGATGTGTGGGTCGCGCAGCTCGGCACCGAGGGCCCGATGGGGCGCACGGTGCGCGATGTCGCGCTGCTGTTCGACGTGCAGGCTGGCCACGACGCACGGCAGCCGCTGTCGCTGGCGACGGAGCCGTCGTTCGCCGCGTCGCTGGACGAATTCGATCCGCGCGGTGTACGCATCGGCTGGCTGCGCGACCTCGACGGCCACCTGCCGTTCGAGCCCGGGGTCCTCGAGGTGTGCGAAGAGGGGCTGCGGCGACTGCAGGCACTTGGATGCGTGGTCGAGCCCGTGCGTCCCTCATTCGCGCCGGCCGAGGTCTGGCAGACGTGGCTGCTCTGGCGCCGCTGGCTCGTCGCGGCGCGCATCGCGCCGTTCCTGGTGAAGCCCGAGAACCGGGCGCTGATCAAGCCCGAGGCGCTGTGGGAACACGACCAGGCCGCCGGTCTGAGCGCTTCGCAGATGATGGGCGCGAGTCAGCGCCGCACAGCGTTCTATCAGCAGATGCTGTCGCACTTCGAGCAGTTGGATGTGCTCGCGTTGCCGACCGCGCAGGTCTGGCCGTTCGACGCGACGCTGCGCTGGCCGCAGCAGATCGCGGGCCGCGGGATGGACACCTACCATCGCTGGATGGAGGTGACGATCTACGCGACGCTCGCCGGTCTGCCCGCGATCAGCGTGCCCGTGGGCTTCGGCGCGGAAGGTCTGCCGATGGGCTTGCAGCTGATCGGCCGTCCGCGCGGCGATCGCGCGGTGCTGCAGCTGGCCCATGCCTACGAACAGGCGGCGCAGGACGTGCTGCGCGTGCTGCCGAAGGAGATTCAGCGCTAGCGCCGTCCGCGCTCGAGCAGCCGCCGGCATTCGCTCTCGTGCCGTGCGATTTCCGCCAGCGTGATCTCGATGTCCTCGCGCTGCTGCTCGAGCGCCGCCCGGTGCTGTGCGAGCACCGCAAGGAATCGCCGCGCCTGCGCCGCCGCGTCCTTCGGCGACTCGTACATGTCGATCAGCTCGCGCACCTGCGACAGCGTCAGCCCCAGGCGCTTTCCGCGCAGCGTGAGCTTCAGCCGCGTGCGGTCGCGCGACGAATACACGCGCGTCAGGCCGGACGCGCCGCTGCGTGCCGGCGCGAGAATGCCCTGGTCTTCATAGAACCGGATCGCGCGCGGCGTGATGTCGAACTCGCGCGCGAGCTCGGTGATGGAGTACGAGCGCGACTCGTGGTCGTCCTGGACCGCGGGGTGCGCGTGGCGTGCGCGTGGTGTTGCCATCAGCAGGTCGCAAAGGGTCGCCGCGTAGAATCGCCGCAGTTGACGTCAACGTCAAGCACGCGTCCGGCGCATGAATCCGAACGAGCATCAGCTGCACTATCCGTGGGCCGAAGCGCCGGCGCCGGGCGCGTGGGTCACGCTGCGGCCGGGCGTGCACTGGGTGCGCATGCCGCTGCCGTTCGCGCTCGACCACATCAACCTCTGGGTGCTCGACGACGAAATCGACGGTCGGCCCGGGTTCACGGTCATCGACAGCGGCATCACGTCGGATGCAACGAAGGCCGCGTGGGAGCGCATCTTCGACGGGCTGTTTGCGGGGCGGCCGCTGCTGCGACAGCTCTGCACGCACTTCCACCCCGATCACTTCGGGCTCGCGCACTGGCTGACGACAGGCGGCGACCGCGCGTGCTGGCAGGCGCCGCTGCTGATGACGGCCACCGAATACACGGTGGGCCGGCTGCTGTCGGTCGGTGGTGGCGACGCCACCGGCGAGAGCACGGCGCAGCACTTCCGGCGCAATGGCCTCACCGACGAGGATGCGCTCGCCAAAGTGCGGGCACGGGGCGCCGGCTACTACCCGAAGCTGGTTCCGGCCGTGCCGAAGTCGTACCGGCGGCTTCAGGACGGCGACGAAATCGCGGTCGGGCCGGCACACGCGAAGCGCATCTTCCGCGTGCTCGTCGGGTTCGGGCATGCGCCGGAGCACGCGTCGCTGTACTGCGCCGACGACCGCCTGCTGATCGCCGGTGACATGGTGCTGCCCCGCATCTCGACCAATGTCAGCGTGTTCGAGATCGAGCCCGAAGGCAATCCGCTGCCGCGTTACCTGCATTCGCTGGACCAGCTGCTGGTGCTGCCGGCCGACACGCTGGTGCTGCCGTCGCACGGCAAGCCGTTCATCGGTCTGCACGAGCGCATCGCGCAGCAGCACGCGCACCACCGCGAACGGCTCGCCGAAGTGCTGGCCGCGTGCGCAAAGCCGCAGACCGCCGCGAGCATCGTGCCGGTGCTGTTTCCGCGTACGCTCGACCTGCACCAGACCACGTTCGCGCTCGGTGAAAGCCTCGCGCACCTGCACGCGCTGTGGTCCGACGGTGCGGTTGTGCGCACCGAAGACGGCGGCGTGTTTTGCTTCCAGGCCGTTCACTGACGACGGAGCCCCCGCATGAAGAGCGCTGAGACCTTGCTGGTCACGGCTGGCCGTGATCCGCGCACCAGTTTCGATTTCGTCAATCCGCCGCTGGTGCGCGGCTCGACCGTGCTGCACGAAAGCGTGGCCGACATGAAGGCGCGCATCGCCGCGCGCAACGCCGGCGAGGATGTCCAGATCACCTACGGCATCTACGGCACGCCGACGCACCACGCGTTCTACGAGGCGCTGAGCGCGCTCGAGGGCGGGCACGCGAGCTGGGCGCTGCCGTCGGGGCTCACGGCCTGCACGATGCCGATCCTCGCCTTCGTGAAATCCGGCGACCACGTGCTGGTTCCGGATTCGGTGTACTGGCCGACGCGCCGCTTCTGCCGCGAGACGCTCACGCGCTATGGTGTGGAAACGACCTTCTACGACCCGCGCGTCGGTGAGCAGGGCCGCGCGGCGGTCGAGGCGCTGTTCCGGCCGACGACTCGCGTGCTGTTCCTGGAATCGCCGGGCTCACTGACGTTCGAGATGCAGGACGTGCCGCTGCTGGCGGACGTCGCGCGCGCGCGGGGCGCCGTGAGCATGATCGACAACACCTGGGCGACGCCACTGTACTTCCAGCCGCTGGCTCACGGCGTCGACATCTCGATCCATGCCGCGACCAAGTACATCTGCGGCCATTCGGACGTCATCATGGGCACGGTCACCAGCAACGCGGCGGCGTGGCCGCGCCTGCGCGAGACCTTCCATCACTACGGACTGACGACCAGTCCCGATGACGCGTACCTCGCGCACCGTGGACTGCACTCGATGGCCGCGCGCCTGCGCCAGCACACCGCCACCGCGTGGAAGCTGATCGAATGGCTGCAGGCGCAGCCCGAGGTCGACCGCGTTCTCTTCCCGGCGCTGCCGGGCGATCCGGGCCACGCGCTCTGGAAGCGCGACATGAGCGGTGCGTCGGGGCTCTTCGGGGTGGCGCTGAAACCGGTCGAGGAGCAGCGCTTCATCGCCTTCATCGACGGCCTGCAGCTCTTCGGGCGCGGCTATTCCTGGGGCGGCTACGAAAGCCTGCTGATCCCGGTGTTCCCGGAGCGCACCGTCGTGCCGCTGCCGTTCAAGGGGCCGCTGTTCCGCATCGCTGCCGGGCTGGAGGGCGCGGACGATCTGATCGGGGACCTTGCCGCCGGATTCGGGCGCCTGCGCGGCGCACGCTGAAGCGACGGTGCGCCGGCCTCACTCCGGCGCTGTGCACATCAGAGCGCGTAGGGACTCTGGCGCTCCATCGCCTGCACCTGCAGGGCCAGTTCCTGCACGCGCGGGGTCAGCGCACTGATACGAATTTCGAGCGCCCTGCGTTCCTCGGCCAGGCGCACGAGTTCCGACGCGAGGAACACGCGTCGTTCGGTCGGCACGTTGGGCAGCACCAGTTCCGCGGTCGCGCTGCGGATCGCGTTGTCGGTCTGCACCAGGCCGCCGCGGGCGCTCTGCAGGTGCGACTGGGTGCTGCGCAGTTCGCTGCGGGCGTCATGGATCTGGCGCCCCTGGCGGAATGCGTCGACGAAGACCG
Organism: Burkholderiaceae bacterium; assembly: GCA_035429805.1. Taxonomy (GTDB): domain Bacteria; phylum Pseudomonadota; class Gammaproteobacteria; order Burkholderiales; family Burkholderiaceae_F; genus JALORV01. The sequence goes on along the minus strand of DAOMFL010000111.1, from coordinate 1,250 downwards.
CGTCGGTTGCGGCCGGGCAGACGTTCGCGTAGGACTGCCCGTTCAGTCCGGCACGAAATCCGTTCCTCGGCTGGCAATATTCCTTGAGTCCGCGTTCGCGGCCTGCGGTATAGGCCGCGAGGTCCGGCGTCACCTGGAACCTGGCACAGGCCACGCGGTGCGCGCCGATCTGGTCGGCAGGCAGTCCGCGCAGACCATCCTCATAGCCGATCATGTGCCAATCAGCCATCCTGCAGACCTCCGGGCTCGGACCGGAGGCGCAGCCGACCAGGAGCAGGGCGGCCGCGAGGCCGGTGCAGCGCAGGACGCAGGTTCGCAGGAGGGGCGGATTCATGCGGTCATTGTCGACGCCCGACTGCCGGGCGAAGCGGAAAAATGCGACCGGAAGCCCCTCGATCTGCGCGCGTCGGCGGGTCAACCGCGGGGCGCCATTGCGGCCGAGGAGAGGCGATGCCGCCGCAGCCGGCGCAGTGGCGCGGCCGCGATCGATGCCCCTGCCCAGGCCCGGGGGATCAACGCGGCCGTGCGAGCAGGCTAGCGTGATCGCGGACACCGGAACCATGGCGCGCCGCGGCGTCCAAGGAGTACGGTGGCGCATCGGCACGATGCGTGCCCCCAGACTGCGAGGCGACGATGGACCCGAACTCCCCCCTGCCAACCCTGCGCCTGCCCGCGGGCACCGTGATCGCGCAGGCGCGCGACTGGCAGACCGATCCGGTCACTCTCGATTCCCCGGCGCTGGCCGTGATGACTGACCTCACACGTGTCAAGGCCGCGACGACGCTGCCGTCGACGACGCTGCAGCAGGCCGAGCAGATGATGATCTACCAGGGCGTGCGGATGCTGTTCGTCGTCGGCGAGATGCCGATGATCGAGGGCCTCGTGACGACGACCGACTTCCACGGCGACCGGCAGATGCGTCTGGTACAGCAGCGCGGCGTGCGCTACGACGAACTTTGCGTCGCGGACGTGATGGCGCCGCTGTCGATGCTGGATGCGATCGACTACGACACGATGCGGTCCGCCACGGTGGGCAACCTGGTCGCGACATTGCGGCGCCTCGGACGCAACCACCTGCTTGTCGCCGAAAACGCCGCCGGGTCGACACCGCGCCGCGTGCGCGGCGTCATTTCACGCACGCAGATCGAACGCCAGCTGGGCGCGCCGATTCCGGTGACCGAAGTCGCGACGAACTTCGCCGAAGTCGTGCAGATGCTGTCGTAAGAGCGCCGCCGGGCAGCGCGCACTAG
>DAOMFL010000110.1:0-9740 GCA_035429805.1 Burkholderiaceae bacterium | reverse complement strand
GGAGCGGCCGTGCGCGAACAGGACGCCCCTCCGCGCTGCGCGCGGCAGGGTGAGCGCTTCGGAGCGGCCGTGCGCGCTCACAGCCCCGCCGTCCCCAGCAGCGGCTTCAGCCACCCCGCCGGGAGGTTGACGTTGAGGAAGCGCACGAAGAAGAGAAAGACCAGGACGCCCAGCACGAGGCCGATGGCCAGATCGCGCACCGGTCGCGCGCTGCCGAAGCCACGTGCCACCGCCGCATAGAGCACCATGGCCGCGATGACGAAGCCACCGGTGTCGATCAGCGCCATCTGCGCGAACAGCCCGGCGCTCACCCAGGCGAACGCGCCGAAGTGGAACGCGTGCTCGCCGCGCTCGGCCGGGTCATCCGGCACGCGCTCGCGCCAGCCGCCGGTGAACACTTCGGCCAGCAGCCACAGCCCCAGCGCGATCAGACACGCCGACACGACTTTCGGCACGAAGTTGGGGCCGATGCGGGCGTAGCCGCCCGCTTCGGGCAGCTGGAACGCGACGACGGTCGCGAACACGCCCAGGGCCAGTACCCCGAGCGACAGGATCAGCTCGACCCGCCCGCCGCGCGTCGACGGCAGCATGAAGTTACTTGGCCAGGCCGAGCGACTCGAGAATGCCGCGGATGCGCCTGGTGTCCTCCTCCAGGAAGGCCTTGAACGCATCGCCCGACAGGAACACCGACTCCCATCCCATCTTGGTCAGCGTTTCCTTCCACGCCGCCGAATCGACGCCCGCCTTGACCGCGGTGATCAGCGCGTCGCGCTGCGCGGTCGTGATTGCAGGCGCGCCGAAGATGCCGCGCCAGTTGCCCAGCACGACATCGATGCCCTGCTCCTTCAATGAAGGGATGCCATCGATCGCGGCCGGCCCCGACACCGCGAGGGCGCGCATGCGGCCGCTCTTGATGTGCTCGGCGAACTCGCCCAGCCCGGCGATACCGGCGCTCACGTGGCCGCCGACGATGTTGGCGATCTGGTCGCCACCGCCCTTCGCGGCGACATAATTGACCTTGGTCGGATCGACGCCAACGGCGCGCGCGATCAGCCCGGCGAGGATGTGATCGGTTCCGCCGGCCGAACCTCCATTCCAGGAGATCTTCCCCGGATCCGCCTTGAAAGCCTTGACCAGATCTCCCATCGTCTTGTGCGGCGAACTCGCCGGCACCACGACGACTTCGTACTCGCTGGTCAGGCGCGCCAGTGGCGTGACCATCGTGAGGTCGACCGGCGACTTGCTCGTCACGATCCCGCCGACCATCACCATGCCGCCGACCAGGACGGCATTCGCGTCGCCCTTCGCACTGTTGACAAACTGCGCGAGCCCGATCGTGCCGGCCGCCCCGCCCTTGTTGTCGAACTGCACGGACTGGACCGACTTCGCCGACAGCATTGCCGCACCCAGTGCGCGGCCGGTCTGGTCCCAGCCACCGCCCGGATTGGCGGGAATCATCATCTTCAGATTGCCTAACGCCTGCGCAGCGGCCGTCAGGGGCCATGGGGCAATGGCAGCGGCGGCGAGTGTCGCCAGTGTGAATTCGCGGCGGTCCATCGGGAGTCTCCTCGGTTGTTCTTCAGCGGCAGCCTGCGGACCAGCCAGCATACCGAAGGCCGGGGCCGGTCGTCATCTGCCCTAGTCGGCGCGCAACGCGTCGACGATCTTCATCCGGCTCGCACGGATCGCCGGCAGAAAGCCTCCGATGAATCCCATCAGCAGCGCGAACGCCAGTGCCTGGACCACGATCCCCGGCGTCAGCGTGAACGAGAACGCGAGTTCGGAGAACGAGGTGAAATTGGTGGTCGACACCGTGATGGCCGTCAGAAAGCTCGCCGCGACCAGCCCCGTCACGCCACCGGCCAGCGCCAGCAGCAACGATTCGGTGAGGAAGGCGGCGAGGATCGACGCGCGCCTGAAGCCGAGCGCACGCAGGGTTCCGATCTCGCCGGTGCGCGTGGCGACGGCCGCGTACATCGTGATCGTCGCGCCGATCATCGCGCCCAGCGAGAAGATGATCGACAGCGCCATGCCGAGCAGCGTGATGAAGTTGGACAGGCTCGCCGACTGGTCCTCGTAGAAGCGGTGCTCGCGCTTGACGTCGACCTTCAGGCGCGGATCGTCGTCGAGTCGAGCCTTAAGGCCGTCGAAAGATTCCGCGTCGGCGAGCTTGGCGATGACCGACGAAAACGCGCTGCGGCGGAACGCCTGCATCATCTGGTCGACATCGCCCCAGATTTCCGAATCGAACGCCGTCCTGCCGGCATCGAAGACACCAACGACAGTCCACTGCCGGCCCGCAAACGACAGCTGCTGCCCGAGTTCGACGCCCGCGAACTGGCGCGCGACAGAGCCGCCGACGACGATCTCGGAGGAGCCCGGGCGGAACATGCGGCCCTCGACGATGCGCACCTGCGGCCGCAGCGTCCTGCCGGCCTCCGGCATGCCGCGCACGACCACATTGCTGCGCTTGCGCGGATCGTCGCGCTTCGGCAGCGAATTCAGCACGACGACCTCCTTGGACACCAGCGCCTGCCCGTCCGCCGCGCGCGCGACCTCGGGCGCGGTTTCGATCAGCGACGCCTGGTCGCGGAACACGCCGCTTTGCACTTCCGTCTGACTGCCCTGCCGGATCACCACGACGTTGTCGGCCGAGCCTGTCGACACCAGCGTCGACTTCAGCCCCGCGTCCAGCATCAGCACCGCCGCGAACACGAACACCACCAGCGCCATGCCGCCCGCCGTCAGCGCGGTCGTCAGCTTGCGCACCCACAGGTTGCGCGCGACGTAGCTAAAGGGAATTTTCATGCGTGGTGTACGCGCCCGCTGCGCGGGCGCACGTGCACCACGCATGCTAGGAAGTGTGGGCCGTCCTTCGGAGCGGCCGGGCGTACGGCCCATTCATGACTGCACGGGTGCATCAACCCGTGCACGCCGCGGCCCGCCGAACTTGCCACGGCACCCCTCCGATCTCCCGCGGCGCGGCCTGCGCCGTTGGTCCGTGCGGCAGCCCACCCCGCCTGTGGCCTTTGATGGCGGGCCGTACGCCCGGCCGCTCCGAAGGGAGGTCCGCAAACTGGATCGCGCGAGGTGCACGTGCGACCGCGTAGCGGTCGCGTACACCGAGCGCGCTCAGGCGACGTGGCGCAGCCCATCGACGATCTTCACGCGCGCCGCACGGACGGCGGGGATGATGCCGGCGACAAGGCCGACAGCGACGGCGCAGGCCGCCTGCAGGTAAAAGGTCTCCGCGACCAGCGGCATCTTCGCGAACACGCCGACAGTGGCCGCATGGAACGCCTTGATCGCGGGCGTCGTGAGCAGCATGCCGAGACCGGCGCCGATCAGCGCCAGCATCATCGCTTCGCTCAGGATCATCGTCGCGACGACGCCCGGCTTGAAGCCCAGCGCCTTCAGCGTCGCGTACTCCGGCAGCCGTTCCCGCGCGGTCATCGCCATCGTGTTGGCCGCAACCGCCATGATGATCAGGATCACGACGTAGCTCACGCCCTGGATGGCGACGACGATAGTCTCGACCATCGCGACGAAGCTCAGCGTGAACGCTTTCTCCGTCTCGGTCAGCGTCTCCGCCAGCGAGTTCTTGAACTCGGCATCGATGTCGCGCGCGATCGACGCCGCCGCCGGCCCGTCGTGGATGCCGACGACGAAGACGCCGGCCTGGTCGGCCCGGCGCGGGAACACCTTCTTGATCGCCTCGTTAAGGTAGTCGTAGTGGAAGTACATCTGGCGCGTGATCGTGGTCTCGTCGCGGGCGTCGTAGATCGCACGCACCGTGAACTCCCAGTTGCCCGGATAGATCGTGCTCTTCAGCGGGATCGTGTCGCCGACTTTGAAGCCATAGAGGTCGGCGAGCTGCCGGCCGATCGCCGCGCCGCGCTGGTCGCGCAGGAACGCCTGGTACTCCTCCGGCCGGAAGATGAACTCCGGGTACATCGGGAAGAAGGTCGGCGCGTCGACCGCGAACTGGGCGAAGAAGTTCTTCGGCTCCTTGTAGATGCCGCCGAACCAGTTCGAGACGCTGACTCCCGTCACGCCAGGCACTGCACGGATCTTCTCGCGGTAGTACATCGGCATCGTGAACGTCAGCGAGATCGAGTTGCGCGTGATGAGACGCGTCGCCGACGCGGCGTCCGACGCGGCATACCAGGCGCGCACGACAGTCTGCAGCAGGCCGAACGCCAGGATCGCGATCACCAGTCCCAGGATCGTCAGCGCTGACCGCAGCCTCGCGCGGAAGACGTTGCGGAGGACGAAACGCAGGAAGAACATGACGCGCTCAGTGGCCGAACGGAGCCGTGTCCGTCAGCTGCCCCTTGTCGAGATAGATCAGGTGGTGCGCGGCCTCGGCCGCGCGCGGATCGTGCGTGACCATCACGATCGTCTTGCCGAGCTCGGTGTTGAGCCGGTCGAGCAGCCCCAGGATGTCGGCCGCCGACTGGCGGTCGAGATCACCGGTGGGCTCGTCCGCGATGACGAGCAGCGGGTCGGTCACCAGCGCGCGCGCGATCGCTACACGCTGCTGCTGGCCTCCCGAAAGCTCGTTCGGGTAGTGCTTCATGCGGTCGGTCAGCCCGACCATCGCGAGCAGCAGCTCGACGCGCTCGCGCCGCTCGGCGCGGGTAAGCGCGGTGAGCTGCAGTGGCAGCTCGATGTTCTCGAACGCCGTGAGCACCGGCATCAGGTTGTAGAACTGAAAGATGAATCCGACGGTGCGGGCACGCCAGTCCGCGAGCTGCGTGTCGTCGAGCTGCGTGATGTCCTGCCCGGCCACCGCGAGGCGCCCGGAATCCGGCTTGTCGATGCCCGCCACCAGGTTGAGCAGCGTGCTCTTGCCGGAGCCGGAGGGTCCCATCATCGCGACGAAGTCGCCCTCGCGGATCACGAGGTTGATGTCCGTGAGCACGGGCACCACCTGCTCGCCGCGCAGGTAGGACTTGGTCAGGTGCTCGATCTCGACCAGCGCGCGCCGGTCGGCCACTGCCTCGGCCGGCATCGCTATTTCTTCAACGCCTCGACCCGGGCGCCGGCCGCCAGGCGCTCCGGCGGACTGGCGACGACGCGCGTGCCCGGCGTAACGCCTTCGACGCGCACCAGGTCGCCGACTTTCTCGCCGACCTTCACCGGCACCGGCCTGACCGTGCTGTCCTCATTGACGACGAACACCACATCGGCGCCGTCACGCTTGACGATCGCGTCGGCCCTGAGCGCCGGCACCGGCTTGCGCTCCTGCGGCTGCAGCGCGCGCGACAGGAACGCGACCTTGGTGCTCATGTCCGGCAGCACACGCGCGTCACGCTCGATGAACTGCACCTTCACGAGCAATGTCGCCTTGCTGCGGTCGACCGTCGGCACGACGCGGCTCACCTCGCCGAGCAGCCGCAGTTCCGGAAACGCGTCGAGCTGGATCTCGGCCGGCTGTCCGACCCTGATCTTCGCGATCGAAGATTCCGACACGTCGGCCTCGACTTCCAGTGTCTCCATGTCCGCCATCGTCACCACGGCGCCGGTCGTTCCCGACGCTGCGGAAAACGGCGTGACGATGTCGCCGACGTTGGCGACCTTGGTCAGCACAATGCCGGTGAACGGCGCGCGGATCAGCGTCTGGTCGTAAGCCACGCCGGCGACCCGCAGGTTGGCCTCGGCCACGCCGATCTGCGCCTTCAGCGTGTCGATCGCGGCGCGCGCCTTGTTGTAGCGGGCCTCGGCAGTGTCGAGGGCCGACCCGGAGATGAAGTTCTGCTTGGCGAGGTCCTGCGCACGCTTCAGCGACGCCTGGGCATCTTCGAGCTCCGCCTGCCCCTGCGCCAGGTTGGCGCGCGCCGCCTGCACCTGTGCCGCGGCCTGCTCACGCTGTGCGGCGACGTCGCGGTTCTCGAGCCGGGCGATGACCTCGCCCTCCTTGACCATCTGCCCTTCCAGCACGCCAAGCCACTCGAGCCGGCCGGTCCCCTTCGATGACACCGAGGCGCGCCGCTGCGCGACCACGCGCCCGGTCGCATTCAGCACGGCGATCGACGCCGACGGATACGCGGCCGCAACGGTCGCGAACTCGACCGCCTGCGCTTCGCCGCGGCTGCGAATGACCAGACCGGCCGCGAGCAGCAGCGCCAGCAGCAGTGCCCAGATCCACCAGCGCTTCCACAGCGGGCGCCGCCGCCGCGGTGCCGCGAGCGCGGAGCGGTCAATAGCGAGGCGTGAGAGCGGTGTAGCTGCGGTGGGTGATTCGGCCATGGGCGTCACCGAACAGGCGGATCGACATGCTAATGGAAGCACGGCAGCCAGCCGCCGCACGCCGCACTGCCTACTTGCCGATGCAGAAGCGGCTGAAGATCACACCGAGCAGGTCGTCCGCGCTGAATTCGCCGGTGATCGCGGCGAGTTCGTTCTGCGCCAGACGCAAATCCTCCGCCAGCAGGTCGAGCACGGCATCGCGCCGCGCGGCATGCGCGGCCGCGGACTCGAGATGTTCACGCGCACTCCGCAGCGCCCGCAGGTGGCGCTCACGCGCCAGAAAGACGTTCTCTCCAGCGGTCGTTCGCTCCCACCCGGCCAGTCGATAGAGTTCCGCGCGCAGCAGGTCGATGCCCTGGCCTGTCTTCGCCGACAGGCGGATCGTCGCTCCCGACACCGCCGGTGCCGCGCCGGTCAGGTCGATCTTGTTGATGACGGTAAGCAGCGGCGCGCCGCGTCGCGTGCGCGACGCGACGCGCGCGAGGACGTCGGCATCGGCGCTCGGCGCGGCGGCATCGACCAGATGCAGCACCACGTCGGCGCGCTCGATCTCCGCAAGCGTGCGGTCGATGCCGATCTTCTCCACCTCGTCGCTCGTCTCGCGCACGCCGGCCGTATCGATGATGTCGAGCGGCAGCCCGCCGATGTCGACCTGCCGCACGATGCGATCACGGGTCGTGCCCGGCACCGCGGTGACAATCGCCGCCTCTTCGCCCGCGAGCGCGTTCAGCAGGCTCGACTTGCCGACGTTGGGCGCTCCGACCAGCACCACGTGCAGCCCCTCGCGCAGCACCGCGCCCTGCTGCGCGCGCCGCAGCACGTCGTCGAGCGCCGCACGCACGCGCTGCAGCCGGCCGGCGGCGTCGGCCTTCTCGAGGAAGTCGATTTCCTCCTCGGGAAAATCGAGTGTGGCCTCGACCAGCGCGCGCAGCTCCGTCAGCGGCTCGGTCAGTGCATGCACCGCGCGCGAGAAGTCGCCGGAGAGCGAGCGGACTGCCGACCGCGCTGCCGTTTCGGTCGACGCGTCGATCAGGTCGGCCACCGCCTCGGCCTGCGCCAGATCCAGCCGTTCGTTCAGGAAGGCGCGGCGCGTGAACTCGCCGGGCTCCGCCAGCCGCAGCCCGATCGCACGCCCGGCCTCGAGGCAGCGCGCGACAAGGAGGCTCAGCACCACCGGGCCGCCGTGCCCCTGCAGTTCGAGCACGTCTTCGCCCGTGTACGAGTGCGGCGCCGGAAAATGCAGTGCGATGCCCCGGTCGATTGCCGCGCCGTGCGCATCGACGAAGGAACGGTAGGCCGCGTGTCGCGGCTCGAGCCCGCGGCCGCCGAGGACCGCAGCGATGACCGGGCGCAGGTCGGCGCCGGAGAGGCGCACGATGCCGATCCCGCCCCGCCCGGGCGCGGTCGCAATGGCGACGATCGGATCCTTGTCGGAGTTCATGCGGCGAGCCCTAGGATACCCAGCGGCCGCCGTGCGGGGAGGCTCTCCCTAAGTGGCAAGTGGAGCCGTCGTGCCTACACTCGACGCATGGACGACGATCCACTGCTGAAGTTCATCTCGCCGCTGGCCGGCGTCGTGCTGGCGGTCGTGCTGTCGATCGTCGTCGCCGCGACCGTTGCCGGCCACCTCGGCGGCGACTACGCGACCCGCGCGTGGATCTACACGATTGCGGTGCTGTGGGTGCTGGCGGGAGCCGTGATCGTCTTCATGCTCGCGCACCGCGGGGAAACGAAGGTCCTCTCCGTCGGCCGCGTGCTGCTCTGGACCGCCAGCATCTGGCTGTGGCCGATGTTCCTGCTGCGGGCCCTGCAGCGTCGCGGCGAGGACGCACCGCGCGACTGACGCGCGGCCTCAACACACCATCAGCCAGGCTTCTTCGCCTTCTCGATCTGCTTGCTCACGTACCACTGCTGCGCGATCGAGAGGATGTTGTTGGTCAGCCAGTACAGCACCAGCCCGGCCGGGAAGAAGAAGAACATCACGCCGAAGATCAGCGGCATGAACATCATCACCTTGGCCTGGACCGGGTCCGGCGGCGTCGGGTTGAGTTTGTACTGGATGAACATCGTCCCCATCATCACGACGGGCAAAATGAACCAGGGATCGGGCGTCGCCAGGTCCTTGACCCACAGCATCCACGGCGCGTTGCGCATCTCCACGCTCGCCAGCAGCACCCAGTAGAGCGCGATGAACACCGGGATCTGCACCACGATCGGCAGACAGCCGCCGAGCGGGTTGATCTTCTCGGTCTTATAGAGCTCCATCATCGCGGCGTTGAGCTTCTGCTTGTCATCGCCGTACTGCTCGCGCAGCTTCGTCATGCGCGGCGTGACTTCCTTCATGCGCGCCATCGACTTGTAGCTGGCGGCCGACAGCGGATAGAACGCCGCCTTGATGATGACGGTCAGCAGCACGATCGCCCAGCCCCAGTTGCCGACGATCCGGTGCAGGAACTCCAGCAGCCAGAAGATCGGTTTCGCGAGGAACGTCAGCCAGCCGTAGTCGACGACCAGTTCGAGACCCGGCGCGAGCTTCGCCAGCACGTGCTGATCCTGCGGACCGACATAGAGGTCCGCGCTCGCGGTCGCGCTCGCCTGCGGTGCGATCGCCGGCAGCGGCTGCAGCATGCCGATCGAATACAGGTTCTTGTCGACCGCGCGCGCGTAGTACTCGCGCGGCTCCCCCTCCTTGGGGACCCAGGCCGTCACGAAGTAGTGCTGGATCATGCCGACCCAGCCGTCCTTGGCCGGCTTCGGCAGTTCCGCCTTCCCCTTTTCGATTGCCGAGAAGTCGATCTTCCTGAACTTGTCCTGCTCGGTGTACACCGCCGGGCCCGTGTACGTCGAATACATCGACGACTCGCCTTCAGGCTTGTTGCCGTCGCGCAGGATCTGCAGGTAGAGCGACGGCGTGATCGGCGAGGTGCCGAGATTGGTCACCTCGTGCTTCACCGTCGTGTCGTAGCGGCCGCGATGGAACGTGTAGGTCTTCGCGAGCCGTACACCGCCCGCCTCGGAAACCAGCGTCACGTCGAGCGCGTCCTTGCCGTCCTCGAGCCGGCGTGGTCCGTCGACGACGGTAAACGGGGTGCGGTGATTCGGGTACGACGGGTCGGCGCCGACCACGCCCGTCTGCGTCATGTAGACGCGCGTCGGGCTGACATCCATCAGCACCACGGAGTGCTCGCCCTCGTCCTTCTTGCCGGTGACCAGGCCCAGCAGCCCGCTGGTGGTCCAGTCCGCGGCGATCTTCTCCTTCAGCAGTTCCACGCGCTTCAGCACCGCGCCATCGGGGTCGATGGTCGCGCGCATGACGTCGGTCTCGATGACGACGGGCGGCTGCTTCGCTGTTGTCGGAACCGCCGATGAAGGCACGGCCGAGGGCGGCGCCGCGGACCCGGCCGGTCCGGCCGGCGCAGGCACCGCCGGCGCCGGTCCTGCGGCGGTGGTGCCTGGAAGCGTCGTCCCCGGCTGCGCCGGCGACCGCC
>DAOMFL010000109.1:0-9797 GCA_035429805.1 Burkholderiaceae bacterium | reverse complement strand
GGACCTCGTGACTGTTGAACTCCTCAGCGCGCAGGTCGTGCGGAAATCCGGCCGTCGGTCACGACGACTCGATTGATACCCATCAACAATGCCAGCGCGAAAGATTTCTGGCGCTCGCGTGCGACATGGCAGCGCATGGCCGTCACCAGCATCCGCAGTCCGTCGGGCGACCCTACCGAGGGCCATGGCCTACGCAATCCAAGTGTGCGCGCCAGGTGCGCGGAGGTCGAGCGGTCGAGCCGCGCGCCGCTCGCGAGCTTCAGCGTGCCTTTCGGCGACTTGCAGAACACCTGAGGAAATGAGCTCGCCAGCTTGGTCCGTGCAACATCGCCGGTGATTTTTTCGCGGACAAAATCAGACACAGAGGAGGCGGCGTGCGCAATAAGCTTTGCGTAAGCCTCCATCTGCTGGATCGAGGCGTTGACGACTGCGCCAAAGACGCCGTCGATGAGGCCGCTAACGAACTCTGGAAAGTTCACCGCGCTGACCAGGTCGTTGGACACCAGCACAGGGCTTGCAAACTCCCTCGATACGAGTCTGTCCGGGTCAACCAGATACGATGCCACGCGAACTGTGTCATTGGCGATCTGGCGGCGCTTCGCGGCCGGCAAGGAGCGATACGCCGGCGAACGTTCGAGAAGGTCACGTACGCGTCGGCGCACCGCCGCTGAAGTGCCGGCCGTGGTCCGTTTCACTGACGTTTCATCACGGGAGTCCATCTTCGAAACTGGCCTTCCTCACAGAAGCAAATGGGCCGCTTTCGGGTCAATCTAGCCGCCTTACCGGATGGCTGCAATTGGCCGAAAATCCGCCGTCGTGTTTTGTACAGGTCAGAAAGGCTTTCCGTCGACCTCACCCGACGGCTGTTGCTCTTCTCTGACGGAGCTCATTTCTCGCCATAACTGCGCGGGCCGTTACACCAGCACCCTCAGTTCCGCGCTGTCGATGCCGACCTGCACCGGTGCGCCGCGCGAGTAGAGCGGCGTGGACGACAGGTGCGGCACGTCGGCCGTCAGGGTGCGTTCGCCGACGCGCACTTCATAGCGCGTGAACTCCCCGAGGAATTCGCTCTCCTGCACGCGACCGTCGAACCAGACGCGGTCAGTGTCGCGCTGAGCGGCGATGGCCAGCGCGTGCGGCCGGATCGACAGCGCCGTGCCGTCAGCCGGCTGCGCCAGCGGAATTTCCCCCAGCCCGTCCGCGACGAAGAGGCGCCGCGCCCGGTCCGTGCGACCGGAGAGCAGGTTGGTGCTGCCGACGAACTCGGCGACGAAGCGGTTCGCCGGCATGTCGAAAAGTTCACGGGGCGTGCCCACCTGCTGCAGCACTCCGTCATCGAGCACGGCCATGCGGTCGGCGGTGGTCATCGCCTCTTCCTGGTCGTGAGTGACGAAGATCGTAGTGATGCCCAGCGTGCGCTGCAGGCGCTTCAGCTCCAGCCGCATCTGCTCGCGCAGCTTCTTGTCCAGGTTGGACAGCGGCTCGTCGAGCAGCAGCACCTGCGGCTCGATGACGATCGTGCGTGCGAGCGCGACGCGCTGCTGCTGTCCGCCCGAGAGCTGGTTCGGCCGGCGCTTCGCGTACTCGGCGAGGCCGACCAGCGCCAGTGCTTCACCGACGCGGCGGCGGATCTCGTCGCGCGGCTGGCGCCGCTCCACCAGGCCGAACGCGACGTTGTCGTGGACCGTGAGATGCGGCCACAGCGCGTAGCTCTGGAACACCATGCCGATGTTGCGCGCGTGCGGCGGCACGCCGGTGATGTCGCGCCCGTCGACCAGCAGCCGCCCGCGGTTGTGCGCATTGAAACCGGCGATCAGCCGCAGCAGCGTCGACTTGCCTGAGCCCGACGGGCCAAGCAGCGCGAAGAACTCGCCCGGCTCGACCTTGAGCGTGATGTCCTTCAGCACCTGGTTGGCTCCATAGGCCAGCCCGATGCCGATGCACTCGACGGCGACGGCTTTCATCGTTTCTGCTCCAGTGTGCGGTGGGCCCGTTCGACGAGCCGGTGCGAAAGATAGGTTCCGACGGCGACCGTCAGTACCAGCAGCACGCCGAGCGCGGCACCGGGCCCGCGCCCGGCGACCGACTGCATGTAGAGATAGATGCCATAGCTCATCGGCGCCTGCGATTCCTTCACGACGAGCAGGATCGTCGCCGAGAGCTCCACGGCTGCCGTGATGAAGCTCGATACGAAGCCGGCCAGGATGCCGCCGGCCATCAGGGGAATGACGATGCGCCGGACCACACGCCACTGGCTGGCGCCCAGCACTTCCGCCGCCTCTTCGAGGCTGACGTTGATCTGCTGCAGCGCCGCCATGCACGATCGCAGCGCGTACGGCAGCCTGCGCACCGCGTAAGCCGCCATGATCAGCAGCCACGTCTGCGTGATGGGCACGCCGAAGATCTCCACGCCCTGGAAGGTGCGCAGATAGCCGATGGCCAGCACGATGCCCGGCACCGCAATCGCCGCGCTCGCGGCGAAGTCGAGCCACTGCCGAGCGGGCAGCCGCGTGCGCAGGATCACGTAGGCGATCGCCGTGCCGATGACGACGTCGATCAGTGCTGCAAGCCCGCAGTAGAGCAGCGTGTTGCTGATCATGCCGCTCGAGTCCTGGAACACGGTGGCGTAGTTGGCAAGCGTCCAGTCGTCGGGCAGGACCGAGTAGCTCCAGACCTTTGCGAAGGACAGGATCAGCAGCCCCAGATGCGGGCTCAGCACCACGAGCAGCACCAGCAGGATGCCGGCGTAGGCGAGCAGCGATTCCCACGGCCTCAGCCGCCGCTTCGCAATTCCGGCGCCGCCTTTCTGCAGCGTCGAGTAGTCCCTGCCTTTCATCACCCGCACCGAAAGCCACAGCGCGAGGATCGAGAAGCCGATCATGATCACGCTGATGACGTAGCCGAGCGGGTCTTCCAGGCCCACCTGCGTGATGCGCAGGTAGGCCTGCGGCGCCAGCAGGTTGGTCTGGCCCAGCACCAGCGGCGTACCGAGGTCGTCGAACACCTTGATGAAGACCAGTGCTGCACCGGCCAGGTAGCCCGGCAGCGCGAGCGGGAACACCACGCGGCGGAACAGCCGCCAGCCGCGCGCGCCGAGATTGAGCGCCGCTTCCTCCATCGCGCCGTCGATCGCGCGCAACGACACGGTGAGGTTCAGCAGGATGAACGGGAAGTAGTGCAGGCTCTCGACGAAGATGACGCCGGTCAGCCCCTGCATCAGCGGGACCGAGAACCCGAAGTGGTCCTCGAGCAGCAGGTTGAACGAGCCGGAGCGTCCGAAAATGAGCTGCATTGCGACCGCGCCGACGAAGGGCGGCATGACCAGAGGCAACACGCCGAGTGTCTGGATCAGCATCGCGCCGCGGAACTGGAAACGAACGGTCAGGTAGGCGAGCGGCACTGCGATCAGCGAGGCGATGACGACGCTGACGGTGGCCACGAAGAGCGAGTTGAAGAACGACTCGCGCATCAGGCCGGTGGTGAAGAAGGTGGCGAAGTGGCCCAGCGTGAAGCTGCCGTCGCCTTCGCGGAACGCGGTGACGAAGACCGCGCTGACCGGGACGATCAGCAGCAGCAGCAGAAAGCCGGCGATGGCCGCCACCACCAGCAGCGAGCGCCAGGAGGCGCCGTAGCGGCGTTGCAGCCATCCGGCCACGGACGGGCGCGGCGCAGCGTCGGCGCCGGTCGCGGCCGCCATCAGGCAGGAAGCGCTACTTGATCAGGCCGGCGGCCTGCTGTGCAAGCTCGGCCGCCTTCGTGTAGTTCTCACGCGCCTTGCGGTTCCAGCTCTCCTCGAGGCCGGTGATCTGCTTGGAGACCGCCACCTCCTTCTTGTTCGAGGCAAAGAGCTTCAGGAAATCCGGTTGCGATGCGAGCGATGCGGTGACGACCGGTGTGTACGCCAGATCGCGTGCCTGCCGGATCAGGTCGGCCGCCTGGGGATTCGGCTTGCCGCTCGCGGCGAGCTTCGACTCGGCGGCCTGGATCGCCCGGGTCGCCGCCTGCAGCTCCTTCAGGCGAAACGTGATCGTCTGGTCGAACAGGGAGTGGACGACCGAGTAACGCTCCTCCGAGAGGTCGGCATTGAAGTGGACCTTCGCGCGCTTGACGATCGCCTGTGGATCCGGATAACCGGCCGGGATCTTGCCGCCGAGCGCGGCATACGGCAGCACCGGCAGGCGTGAGATGGCCGGCTGCAGCAGCAGTTCCTGTCCGGCCTGGCTCAGCGTGAAGGCGACGAATTTCTTTGCTTCCTCGCTGTTCCTGCCGCCGGCCACCAGAGCGATGTTGGCCGGCACGATCGAGGTCACCGCGGGATAGACGAACTCGACCGGAAAGCCGGAGTTCTTGCCGGCGAGTCCGAAGAAATCGATGACCGGCCCCGCGCCGAACTGCCCATTGTTGATGCCATCCGGCACGCCGAAGCTGCGTTCGGTGATCTGCGCGCTGTTGCCCGCCATCTGCAGGAGCTGGCTCCAGCCCTTGTCCCAGCCTTCGCCCTGCAGGATCGTTTCAACCGTCAGGTGCATCGTGCCGGAGCGCGATGGCGAGGTCATCGCGACGTGGCCGAACCACTGCGGCGCCAGCAGGTCGGTCCACTCCTTCGGTGCCGCCAGCTTGTTGGCCTTGAGGTAGCGGGTGTTGTACATGATTCCGTAACCCGCCAGCGCCTGGCCCTTGTAGTAGCCCTGCGGGTCGTTGATCGGGTAGCTGCCGATCTTTGCCGGGATCGCCTTGTTGTCGACGTCGGGTGCGGCGACCAGTAGCTTGTCACGCTTCAGCACTTCGAACGCGTCCGGCGCCGAGGCCCAGAACACTTCCGGCCGCTGGCCGGCCGCGGTTTCGCGCACGAAGGCGATGCCGGCGACGGTGTTCTTGTTAAGAATCTCCAGCGTGATGCCCGGGTTGGCCTTTTCGAACGCTGCCTTGTAGGCGGACGTCAGCTCCTTCGGAAACGACGTGATGACGGTGACGCTGCCGGCAAATGCAGCACTCGACGCGAAAGCGAGTGCCAGGCCGAACAGCTGAAAAGGGCGGTAGGTGCAGCGGACCATCGTGTCTCCTTGGGTGCAGCCGGAAGATATCGTGTGAACCGGGCATTTTCGCAGACCGGCGATTGCCGGGCCACCGCAGCAAACCCTCGGGCGCCCTTCGTTGCGGTGCGGCAAAAGTGGCTAGAATGGCCAGACAAAGCGACAAGACGCCCTCGCGACGACGGGACGGCGCAGCAGAACTCGGGGAGCACAAGAGGACGCCATGGCAACACCGGTAAGGCTGATCAAGAAGTATCCCAACCGACGTCTGTACGACACCCAGACCAGTACCTACATCACGCTCGCAGACGTCAAGCAGCTCGTGCTCGACCACGAGTCTTTCCAGGTGGTCGATGCGAAGACCGGTGAAGAACTTACGCGCCCGATCCTGCTGCAGATCATCCTGGAGGAAGAGGCGGGCGGCGTGCCGATGTTCACCTCCCAGATGCTGTCGCAGGTGATCCGCTTCTACGGCAATGCGATGCAGGGCATGATGGGCTCGTACCTGGAGAAGAACATCCAGGCGTTCATCGACATCCAGGGCAAGCTGCAGGAGCAGAGCAAGGCGTTCTACGAGACCAACAAGATCGGCCCCGAGATGTGGACGCAGTTCGTCAACATGCAGTCGCCGATGATCCAGTCGATGATGTCGAACTACATCGAGCAGTCGAAGAACCTGTTTGTGCAGATGCAGGAGAACATGCAGAATCAGGCGCGCTCGATGTTCACCGGTTTCCCGGGCTTCCCGGGGCAGGGCGAGAAGAAGTAGCCCTTAGCAGGCAATGACCGCCACGACCACCGCGCGGCGGTCGAAAGCCGCAACCCAGCCCACCGTTCCGTCGGTGGGCTTCGTGTCTCTGGGCTGCCCGAAGGCGCTGGTCGATTCCGAACTGATCCTCACGCAGCTGCGCGCCGAGGGCTATGCGACCAGCCCGACCTACGAAGGCGCCGATCTCGTCATCGTCAACACCTGCGGCTTCATCGACTCCGCGGTGCAGGAGTCGCTCGATGCGATCGGTGAGGCGCTGGCGGAAAACGGCAAGGTCATCGTCACCGGCTGCCTGGGAGCGCGCAGCGACCACGGCGAGAACCTCGTCGCGAAGGTGCATCCGAAGGTGCTCGCCGTCACCGGACCGCACGCGGCGACCGAGGTGCTGGACCACGTGCACCGGCACCTGCCGAAGCCGCACGACCCTTACACCGACCTCGTGCCGCCGGCCGGCATCAAGCTGACGCCGCGGCACTACGCCTACCTGAAGATTTCCGAGGGCTGCAACCACCGCTGCAGTTTCTGCATCATCCCGTCGATGCGCGGCGACCTCGTGTCGCGTCCCATCGGGCAGGTCGTGCGCGAGGCCGAGGCACTGCTGAAGCAGGGCGTGCGCGAGATCCTCGTGATCTCGCAGGACACCAGCGCCTACGGCGTGGATCTGCGTTACAAGCTCGACTTCGTCGGCGGGCGCGCGGTCAGGACGAAGATGACCGAGCTGGTGCGCGAACTGGCGCAGCTCGCGCAGGCGCATGATGCCTGGGTCCGGCTGCATTACGTGTACCCGTATCCGCATGTGGACGAAGTGATCCCGCTTATGGCCGAGGGCAAAGTGCTGCCGTACCTCGACGTGCCGTTCCAGCATTCGCATCCGCGCGTGCTGAAAGCGATGAAGCGGCCGGCCTCTGGCGAGAAGAACATCGAGCGCATCCGCGCCTGGCGCGCGGTCTGCCCCGAGCTGACGATCCGCTCGACCTTCATCGCCGGATTCCCGGGCGAGACCGAGGCCGAGTTCCAGCATCTGCTCGACTTCCTGCGCGAGGCCGAGCTCGACCGCGTCGGCTGCTTCGCCTATTCGCCGGTCGAGGGCGCGGCCGCCAACGCGCTGCCGGGGCAGCTGCCCGACGACGTGCGCGAGGAGCGCCGTGCGCGCTTCATGCAGGTGCAGGAAGAGATCTCGGCGCGCCGGCTGCAGCGCAAGGTCGGCAGCCGCCAGCGCGTGCTGATCGACGAGGTCGGACCTACGGTCGCGCTTGGCCGCAGCGCCGCGGACGCGCCGGAGATCGACGGTGTCGTCTTTGTGAAGACGCGCCGCCGCAAGGTGGCGATTGGCGACTTCGTCGACGTCGAAATAACGTCGGCCGACGCCCACGACCTGCACGGAGTGCTCGCGTGACGACGCGATACGTGCTCTACACCGCCCGGCGTTCCGGCGCCGCCAGTGTCGAGATCATGCTGGGCGCACTCGGGTTCGAGTTCGAGCTGAAGGACGCCACGCCGTGGAGCGAACCGCCCGGGCCGTTCTTCGCGGAACTGAAGACAGTCAACCCGCTCGGCCAGTTGCCGACGCTGATTACCCCGGGCGGCGAGATCCTGACCGAGAGTGTCGCGGTGCTGTGGACGCTGCTCGAGCGCCATCCGAGCAACTGGGTGCCGGCGCCTTCGACGCGCGACCGAGCCACCTGCCTGCGCTGGATGCAGTTCGCGGCATCGACCGTGTACACGGCGGTCGGCGTGGCCGACTACCCGGCGCGCTGGACCACCTCGCGTTCGCCGGCAGCGCGCAAGGCCGTAGAGAACGCGGCCGTCGCGCGCATGAAGCTCGGCTGGGACATCGTCGCGCAGGCCTTTCCGCAGAAGAAGGGCTTCCTGCTGGGCGAGCAGCCGTACGTCTGCGACGTCTACCTCGCCACCCTCTCGCGCTGGTGGAAGATGCGCGACTACCTGAAGGAGGCTCATCCTTCGTTCGCCGCGATGATGCAGCGTGTCGACAGGCTGCCGGAGGTCGCACCGGTCTTCAGGAGGCACTGGTCGTGAGCCGGCGCGCTGGGTTGCCGGCGCTTGCCCTGGCTGCGCTGCTCGGCGCCCTCCCGGCTCCGGCCGCGGCCCAGTTCGGCGTCACTCTCTATGTCGGCTACGTCGGCACCAACGGCGTCGACAACGTCACCAGCAACACCAGCGCTTCCGTCAAAAGTTCGGCGGCCTATGCGGCGGCGCTCGGGTGGGACCTCGACCCGTCGCGCGAGCTGCAGCTTTTCTACAGCCAGCAGACGACGACACTGTCACCGGGCGGCGGCGCCCTGCCATTCGACCTGACCGTCCGCTACCTGCACGTGGGCGGCACCGCGTTCATCGAGGGCCCGATCGATCGCGGCTGGTACGTGGTCGGTGGACTCGGGGCGACGCAGTTTTCGCCGAGCGCGACCGGCTACGGCAGCGAGGTCAAGCCGTCGCTCAACGTCGGTGTCGGCTACTACTGGCCGCTCGGCAAGAATGTCGCGCTGCGGGCCGAGGGCCGCGGCTTCTTCACGCTGGTGAACAGCTCCGGCGGCTTCATGTGCTCCGGCGGCTGCATCGTCGTCCTCCGCAGCGAGACCTACCTGCAGTACGAGGCGATGCTCGGCCTGACCGCCCGGTTCTAGCCCGGCAGCCGGGGCGATCCAGGTCAAGCGCCGGAGCAGTCGGCGTGCAAGAATCGCCGTTCGAACCGCGGCCGTCCGGCGCGCCGTCAACCCACGGATAACAAGGGAGATCGCCATGCGTGAAGTCGTCGTCGTCAGCGGTGTGCGCACCGCAATTGGTACCTTTGGCGGCAGCCTGAAGGACATCCCGCCCACCCAGCTCGGCGCACTGGTCGTCGCCGAAGCGCTGAAGCGCGCCAACGTGCAGGGCAACGAGGTCGGGCACGTCGTCTTCGGCCACGTCGTGAACACCGAACCCAAGGACATGTACCTCGGACGCGTGGCTGCCCTCAATGGCGGCGTCGCGAAGGAAACGCCGTGCCTGACGCTCAACCGTCTGTGCGGCAGCGGCCTGCAGGCCATTGTCAGCGCGGCGCAGAGCATCATGCTCGGTGATACGGATATTGCGATCGGCGGCGGCGCCGAGAACATGTCGCGCGCCCCGTACATCCTGCCTCCGGGGCGCTGGGGCCAGCGCATGGGCGACTTCAAGGCGATCGACATGATGGTCGGTGCGCTGAACGACCCGTTTGACGTCGTGCACATGGGCGTGACGGCGGAGAACGTCGCCAAGCAGTGGGGCATCACGCGCGAAGAGCAGGACGCGCTTGCGGTCGAGAGCCACCGCCGCGCGGCAGCCGCCACCAAGGCCGGCCACTTCAAGAGCCAGATCCTGCCGATCGAGGTCAAGGGCAAGAAGGGCCCGGTCGTGTTCGACACCGACGAGCACTTCCGCGAGGGCACGTCGATGGACGACATGGTGAAGCTGAAGCCCGTGTTCGTGAAGGAAAACGGCACCGTGACCGCCGGCAACGCCTCCGGCATCAACGACGGCGCCGGCGCCGTCGTGCTGATGGAGCGCAGCCTCGCCGAGAAGCGCGGGCTCAAGCCGCTGGCGCGCCTGGTGAGCTACGGACATGCCGGCGTCGACCCGAAGATCATGGGTATCGGCCCCGTGCCGTCGACGCGTAAGGCACTGGAAAAGGCTGGGCTCAAGGTGTCGGACCTCGATGTCATCGAGGCCAACGAGGCATTCGCGGCCCAGGCCTGCGCCGTCGCGAAGGACCTCGGTTTCCCGGCGGAGAAAGTCAACCCCAACGGCAGCGGCATCTCGCTCGGACACCCTATCGGCGCGACCGGCGCAATCATCACTGTCAAGGCGCTGTACGAGCTGCAGCGCGTGGGCGGCCGTTACGCGCTGGTGACGATGTGCATCGGCGGCGGGCAGGGCATCGCAGCCGTTTTCGAGCGCGTGTAACGACGGCGCCGCGGCGCGCATGGCCGGCTCAGGCGGGCAGGGCGGCACACGGCGCG
>DAOMFL010000108.1:0-10445 GCA_035429805.1 Burkholderiaceae bacterium | reverse complement strand
TGATCCAGTTGCCCTCGGGCAGCATGCCGACGATCTCGGAGTGCGCGTGCTGGCTGATCTGGCGGACGAGCGTCTTGCGATAGCCCTCCGGCATCCAGTCCTTGGCCTCGATGAATTCTCCGCGCGCAACCTTGGCGTCGAATTCCGCCTCGTATTCCGCATCCTTCAGCGAGCGCGGTCCGCGTCCCTGCATCGCGTCGTCCCGTTCGGGGGACGGAATGTCCATGGCCTGTGTGTACATGACGCTTCCTTACTGTTTCGGGCGGCGGTCGATGATCCGCCTGGCCTTTCCGGTCGAACGTTCGAGTCCCATCGGCAGCGCCAGCCGCACGGTGGCTGAGATGCCGATGTAGGCCTTGACGTTGTGCTCCAGCTTGCGCGCGGCAGCGTGGCGCGCGTCCTGGCTGCTGTTGGCGAGCGATGAACCCATCTCGACGTGCACCGTCAGCTCGTCCAGGTTGCCGGGTCGCGTCACTTCCAGCGTGTAGTACGGCTCCAGCTCCGGCTGTTTCAGGATCAGGTCCTCGATCTGAGTCGGAAAGAGATTCACGCCGCGGATGATCAGCATGTCGTCCGAACGGCCGGTGATCTTCTCGATGCGGCGCATGCTGCGCGCGGTTGGCGGCAGCAGCCGCGTCAGGTCGCGCGTGCGGTAGCGGATCATCGGCAGCGCTTCCTTGGTCAGCGAAGTGAAGACCAGTTCGCCCTTCTCGCCCTCGGGCAGCACGGCGCCTGTTTCGGGATCGATGATCTCCGGGTAGAAGTGATCCTCCCAGACCGTCAGTCCGTCCTTGGTCTCGATGCACTCCTGCGCCACTCCCGGTCCGATGATTTCGGACAACCCGTAGATGTCGATTGCTTCGAGCGAGGTCTTGGCTTCGATCGCCGTGCGCATCGCCGGGGTCCACGGCTCGGCGCCGAAGATGCCAATCGTCAGCGACGACTGCTTCGGGTCCATGCCCTGCTTCTCCATCTCTTCGGCGATCGCCAGCATGTACGACGGCGTCACCATGATGATGTCGGGCCTGAAGTCCGCGATGATCTGCACCTGCCGCTCGGTCATGCCCCCCGAGATCGGGATCACCGTGCATCCCAGGCGCTCGGCGCCGTAGTGCGCACCGAGCCCGCCGGTGAAAAGGCCGTAGCCGTACGAGACGTGCACGATGTCGCCGGCGCGGCCGCCGGCCGCGCGGATCGAGCGCGCCATCACCGTCGCCCAGGTGTCGATGTCCCTTGCCGTGTAGCCGACCACCGTCGCCTTGCCGGTCGTGCCGCTCGACGCATGCAGCCGCACGACCTTCTCGCGTGGCACCGCGAACAGGCCGAACGGATAGTTGTCGCGCAGGTCCTTCTTCATCGTGAAGGGAAACCTGGCAAGGTCGGCCAGCGTCTTCAGGTCGGACGGCTTGACCTTCGCCGCGTCGAACGACTTCCGGTAGTGCGCCACGTTCTCGTAGGCGTGGTTGAGCGACCAGCGCAGCCGTTCGAGCTGTAGCGCCTGCAGCTCGGCGCGCGGAGCACGCTCGATCGGCTCGAGGTCGGCGGGTGACGGCTTCTTGACCGGCATGGTGGGTTTCCCTTTCCGCCCTCAGAGCTGGACGACCTGCTTGCCCTTCATCGTGTGCGAGCGCCCCCGCATCACCATGACGGTCTTGCCACCCTGGTCCGTGACCTTGATGTCGTAGACACCGGTGCGGCCGGTGCGCGCGAGCTCGTGGCATTCCGCCACCAGACGGTCGCCCTCGTTCGCCGGCGCGAGGAAGTCGACGACGATGCCCGAGGCGACGGTCACTTCGTTGTAGCTGTTGCAGGCGAACGCGAAGGCCGAGTCCGCCAGCGTCGTGATGAAGCCGCCGTGGCAGATCTTGAAGCCGTTCAGCATGTCGGGCCGCACGGTCATCGCGATGCGCGCATAGCCCGGGCCGACCGCCTCGATGTGCATGCCGAGGCCGCGCGAGGCAGCGTCGTCCATGAACATGCCGAGCCTCACCGCCTCGGCGATCGCATGCGCGTCATGTGCCATCGAATCACTCATGGAAGCCGGCTCCGGTGTAGCCCTTGCGGGTGATGAGGGCCGAGGTGCGGTAGCGCTCCTCGCCGTAGTGCTCGCGCAGATTGGCGAGGGCGCGCGCGAAGACGCGCAGCCCGACCTGTTCCGACCACTCCATCGGCCCGCGCGGATAGTTGACCCCGTAGCGCATTGCGACGTCGATCGCCTCGGCGCTGCAGGTGCCATAGGCGACGGCATCGGCCGCTTCGTTGACCAGCATCGCGATCAGCCGCATGACGACGAGACCAGCCACGTCGTCGAGCGGCGAGCACGCGTAGCCGGCCTGCCCCAGCGTCGCGCAGACCGTGCGGAACGCCGCCATGCCGCACTGGTCGGCGCGCGCCAGCCCCAGCCGCGGCGTCGTCGCGTAGTCGAGCGCGAGGTCGAACAGCACCAGGTGCTCGTGTTTCTCCTCCATCGCGCGCCGCGTCGCCGGACGGCCGTCCGTCATCATCAGTCGTGCCGGTCCAACCTCGAGCCAGCCCGCCGACACGTCCTGTGCCGCGCGCGGGCCCTGCACGCGCACGACGTCGACGCCGGCCGCTTCCAGCCGCGTGATGATCGGCGTGGCAATGCCGAGCGAACCCACGGCGACGACGCGCCGCACCGGCTCGGCGCCCGGCTCGACCCGAGGCAGCGGCTTCACCGCGCCATCGCGATAGTCGTAGATGCCGCGGCCGCTCTTGCGGCCCAGGTGGCCGGCGCGCACCAGTTCCTGCTGCGCCAGCGACGGCGCGTAGCGGCGCTCACCGAACGTCGCATCAAACACAGCGGCGCTGACCGCGAGATTCACGTCGTGTCCGATCAGGTCCATCAGCTCGAACGGTCCCATCGGAAAGCCGCCGCAGTCGCGCACGATCGCGTCGATCGTTGCCGGGTCCGCCGCCCCTTCGGTGTAGGCGCGCCAGGCCTCGCCGTAGAACGGCCGCGCAATGCGGTTGACGATGAATCCCGGGGTCGACTTCGCATAGGCCGGCTTCTTGCCCCACGCTTCCGCCGTTGCGAATACCGCGTCTGCGATCCCGGCCGCGGTCTCGACGCCGCTCACTACCTCGACCAGCTTCATGCGCGTGGCGGGATTGAAGAAGTGCATGCCGACGACGCGCTCCGGATGGCTGAGGCCGGCCGCGATCGCAGTGACCGACAGCGACGACGTGTTGGTCGCAAGGATCGCGTCGCTGCCGACGATGCCCTCGAGCGTGCGCAACAGGCTGCGCTTGGTTTCAAGGTCCTCGACAATCGCCTCGATCACCAGTCCGCAGTCCGCGAAGCGCGGCAGCGGGGCTGACTCGATGCGCGCGACCGCAGCCTCGGCGTCGGCGGCCGCAATGCGCCCCTTGGCGGCCAGGCCGCGCAGATCCCTGGCGATCGCAGCCAGCGCGCGCTCGACAGCGTCTGCCCGCGCATCCGCGATCCACACCTTGTGCCCGGCCCGCGCCGCGACCTCCGCGATGCCGGCGCCCATCGCGCCGGCGCCGATCACGCCGACAACGGTTGTGGTGGGCAGCGGCTGTGCCATCGTCACTGCCCCGTGAAGCGCGCCGCGCGCTTCTCCATGAAGGCGGTCACGCCCTCGCGATAGTCGGCCGAGCGGCCGAGTTCGCGCTGGTAGTCGCGCTCAAGATCCAGCGCGCTCTCGAACGACATCTGCAGCCCGGCTTCCATCGCCTCGCGCGTGCGCACATAGCCGCGCGTCGGCCCGGCGGCCAGCTGGCGTGCCACGGCCAGCGCGGTCGGCATCAGTTCGTCGTCTTCCACGCAGCGCCAGATCAGTCCCCACGACTCGGCCTGCGCGGCGGGCAGCTTGTCGCCCAGCAATGCCAGGCCCATCGCGCGCGCCGGGCCGATAAGTCGCGGCAGCCACCACGTGCCGCCGCAATCCGGCACCAGCCCGAGTTTGGAAAATGACTGGATGAAGCTCGCGGATTTCGCCGCAATCACGAGGTCGCAGGCGAAAGGAATGTTGGCACCGGCGCCGGCGGCCACGCCGTTGACCGCGCACACCGTCGGCATGCGCAGCCGGCGCAGGCGCTGCAGCATCGGCTTGTAGTAGCTCTCGATCGACAGGCCGAGGTCCAGCGCCTCACTGCCCGGCGCCACGGCCCGGTCAGCGAGGTCCTGTCCGGCGCAGAAGCCGCGGCCCGCACCGGTCAGCACCAGGCAGCGCACCGAGGAATCCGCCGCCACCGCGTCCAGCGCAGCCCGCATCTCGCCGTGCATGGCCACGGTGAAGCTGTTCAGCCGGTCCGGACGGTTGAGAGTCAGCGTTGCCACACCGTCCGCCATGTCCAGGCGGACAGACTCGTACGCAGCCATCGGGAAGTCTCCTCGGGCGGCTCGCACGAACCCGATGCACGCCGCATGGGAATTCGTTGACCGGCCGTTCAATCAATAGTAGCTTTACCCGTTCCCCGATGACAAGTCTTGCCGGTCGCCCATCGGCGCCCGCAAGTCCTTCTGCGCCGCAACACCAAGGAGGAGGAGCCCTTGACGCACCCGCTTTTCGACAAGCACCGCGCGACGCTGGACGGCGCGCTGTCGGCGATCGCCACGCGCGGCTACTGGAGCGCCTATGCCGAGCAGCCCAGCCCGAAGTTCTACGGTGAAACCGCCAGCGAGGACGGCAAGGCGGCGGCACTGGCGCACAGCGGCAAGCGCTTCGAGCTTGGCCAGCCGGGGCAGACAGGCTGGCTGGCGAGCGAGAGGTCGCCCTATGGCGTCGCGCTGGACGTGCAGTACCCGGTGTGCAGTGCACAGGCGCTGATCGATGCCGGGCTGGCCGCGATGCCGGCCTGGCAGCGCCTCGGCCCCGAGGGCCGCACCGGCGTGCTGCTCGAGGCGCTCGCCCGCGTCAACAGGGCGAGCTTCGAGATCGCGCACGCCGTGATGCTGACCACCGGGCAGGGCTGGATGATGGCGTTCCAGGCTGGCGGACCGCACGCGCAGGACCGTGGGCTCGAGGCTGTCGCCTATGCGTGGCGCGAGATGAGCTTCGTTCCGCCGAGCGCGCGCTGGGAGAAGCCGCAGGGCAAGAACCCGCCGATCGTCATGGAGAAGCGCTTCGAGATCGTCGGGCGCGGCGTGGCGCTGGTGATCGGCTGCGGCACGTTCCCGACATGGAACACGTATCCGGGGCTGTTCGCCGCTCTCGCGACCGGCAATCCAGTGATCGTGAAGCCGCATCCGAATGCGGTGCTGCCTGCCGCGATCAGCGTGCGCATCATTCGCGACGTGCTCGCGGAAATCGGCATCGACCCCAACCTCCTCACGCTCGCGATCACCGACGATCCGAAGGTGACGCAGGCGCTGGCGACCAACCCGGCCGTGAAGTCGATCGACTTCACCGGAAGCAACGCGTTCGGCCGCTGGCTGGCCGACCACGCGCGTCAGGCGCAGGTCTATGCGGAACTCGCCGGCGTCAACAACGTCGTCATCGAGTCGACCGATAGCTACAAGGCGATGCTGAAGAACCTCGCGTTCACGCTCAGCCTGTACTCCGGACAGATGTGCACGACGACGCAGGACATCTTCGTGCCGGCTGGCGGCATCGAGACCGACGAAGGCCACAAGAGCTTCGATCAGGTCGCCTCGGACCTCGGCGCGGCGGTGGAAAAGTTACTCTCGGACCCGGCCGTCGCCACGGCCGTGCTTGGCGCGATCCAGTCGCCGGAGACACTCGCGCGGGTCGAGGAGGCGCCTGCACTGGCCGAGGTCGTGCTGCCGTCGCGGAAGATCGGGCATCCGGAATTTCCGGCGGCGAGCGTGCGCTCGCCGGTGCTGCTCAAGGCGGATGCGAAAAGCGAGTCGGCCTACATGCAGGAGCGCTTCGGGCCGATCAGCTTCATCGTCAAGGTGCCGGACTGGCCGGCGGCGGTCGCGCTTTCCGAGCGCGCGGTCAGGGAGCACGGCGCGCTGACCGCCGGACTCTATTCGACGAAGCAGCAGGTGATCGACGCGATGACGGCGGCCACGCAGCGCGCGGGTGTGTCGCTGTCGATCAACCTGACCAGCAACGTCTACGTCAACCAGTCGGCGGCGTTTTCGGACTATCACGCGACCGGCGCAAACCCCGCCGCGACGGCGAGTTACACGGATAGCGCATTCGTCGCGAATCGCTTCCGCGTCGTGCAGCGGCGATGGCATGTGTAGCGCCTCGGGTGTACTCGACGCCTCCGGCGTCGCACGTGCACCCTCGGCGGCTCAATCAGGTGGTCGGGCTTGGGGCGAAGTGGGGAATTCTCGACAACACCTGCGTGTTGTCGAGCCTACGCAGCCGGCGCGTCATACTTGCCGCGCAGTGGACTGGCCGGGCGCCCGACCACAAGGTAAATGCACGAAACAGCGAGGGGCACCGTGCCTTGTTATGAAATCAATGGGGTGATTCCGGTCGTCGACCCGACGGCGTTCGTGCATCCGGAGGCGACGCTGATTGGCGACGTGATCGTCGGGCCGGGATGCTACGTGGCGCCGCACGCGAGCCTGCGCGGCGACTTCGGCCGCATCATCCTCGAGCGCGGCAGCAACGTGCAGGACAGCTGCGTGATGCACGGCTTCCCAGGCACCGACACGACCGTCGAGGAGGACGGTCATATCGGCCACGGCGCGATCCTGCACGGCTGCGTCGTGAAGCGGAACGCGATGGTCGGCATGAACGCCGTGGTAATGGACGAAGCGGTGATCGGCGAGTCCGCGATCGTCGCAGCCTGTGCATTCGTCAAGGCCGGCATGGTGGTGCCAGGCCGCTCGCTGGCCGTCGGCACGCCCGCCAAGGTGCTGCGCGAACTCAGCGACGAGGAGATTGCCTGGAAGGTCGCCGGCACGCGCAGCTACCAGGATCTGACGCGCCGCAGCCTGCAGACACTGCGCGAGGTGCCGCCGCTCGCCGCGGTCGAAGCGCACCGCCCGCGCATCGAAATCGACGTCGCCGGGGTCGTGCCGCTGGTCGCGACGAAGCGCGACTGACGCGCGCAGGCCCGGTCAGGCCCGAGCCGTCGCGCCCGGCGGATCGTCGCGGTCGGGGTTGAGCACGCCGAAGCGGGCCGGGATTTCGGCGTAGAACAGCCGCATCTTCTCGGCCCCGATGAGTTCGAGCAGCCTGTCCCGCTCGTCCGGCGTGACGATGAACTCGACTTCGACGATGAGGCTGCCTCCGAGTTCGAAGAACGTGTCCTCGTGCATCACGTGATGGCGCCCGAATCCCGCCATCGCGTGGAACGCCGAGCCACCGCGGATGCCCATCGTGTTCGCGGTGCGCAGCAGCCACTCCCACAGCGGCATGCCGTGCAGTCGATGGCCCTGGGTCACATAGAAGCGCAGATACGAGCCGTCCATCGTTCGACTCCTCAGTACTGTTGCTTTGCGGGGATGACGCCGCGCACGCCGCCGCGCGGGTCGGCGACGCCGCCCCGGTAGCGCGGGATCAGGTGGATGTGCAGGTGCATGATCGTCTGGCCCGCAACTTCGCCGACATTGATGCCGAGGTTGTAGCCTGCCGGCCGGAAACGCTCGTCGAGCAGCGCTTTGCCGGCATCGACCAGTTCGAACAGCGCGGCACGCTCTTCGGGCGTCGCCTCGAAGAACCCCGCGACATGGCAGCGCGGCAGGATCAGCAGGTGGCCCGGATTGACGGGGAACCGGTCGTAGCGCGCGGTGGCCAGCGCGTTTTCCATCACTGCATCCGCGACGACGCAGAATGGACAGGGTTCCATGTCAGTCGCGGGTGGCGGCGTGCGTCGGCATATGGCCAGAGCCCATCGGCAAACTCAGCCGCGCGTGCCGCCAGCGTCCGGCGTACTAGCCCGACGCCTCGCGCGCCGCCGCAATCGCCGCGCGCAGGGTGTCGAGGTCGCCGACCTGGTTGGCGAGCAGCAGGATCAGGCGCGCATTCAAGGCAGCGCTTTGCTCCAGCGAGAGGCCGGCGTGCGCGTCGATCAGGGCCTGGTAAAAATCGTCCGGGCGATCGAGCTTGGGTTCAGTCGTCAGCGGCATTTCAATGGCCTCCTCGCCCCTGCGCTCGCACCACGCCTTCGAGCACCTCGACCCGGCGCGGCGAGCGCCAGCGCGCGGCCACGTGCTGGTCCGGCCGCAGCAGGTAGACGGTGCCCGGCTGGCCGTCGTAACGCGCCCGCATCAAGCCTTCCGTGTCCTCGATGACGCGGACGCCGGCCGCAGCGCCATCCGCGCGCGCGACCACCAGGTTGACGCGCACTTCGCCGGCGAGCGAGCGTCCCATATCGTCGAGCCATGTTGGTGCCACCGGGGCGAAGACCAGCAGTTCGAAGTGTCCCCCCAGGTGATCGAGCAGCCATCCGGCGCGGCCGTCGATCCGCACCGGCGCGTCGGCCGCCGGCGCGCCCGGAAGCATCGCTCCGGCGAAGGCGTCGCGATCGAGCGTCGACAGCGCGCTGCCGCGGTACGTCGTCGGTGTCGACAGCCGGCCGCTGTTCACCAGCCGCCGCGCGAAAGTGTGCCGCTGTGAAAGCGACAGCACGGCATCGCGGAACGTGCGGCTCATCGCCGACTTCGGCGTGATGAAGTCGGTGGCGCGCGTCGAATTGAGGATGTTCTCGTCCGCGGCCTCGACGCGCTCGCGGTCGTAGCTGTCGAGCAGTGAGGCCGGCGACTGGCCGCGCAGCACGCGCGCAAGCTTCCAGCACAGGTTGTCGGTGTCCTGGAAGCCGCTGTTGGCGCCGCGTGCGCCGAATGGCGACACCTGGTGCGCGGCATCGCCGGCAAAGATCACGCGGCCGTGCACGAAACGGTCGAGCCGCCGGCACTGGAACGTGTAGACACTGACCCATTCGAGTTCGAACGGCCGCCTGTCCCCGAGCATTGCGCGGATCCGTGGAACCACGCGCTCGGGTTTCTTTTCCTCTTCGGGATCGGCGTCCCAGCCGAGCTGGAAGTCGATGCGCCAGACATCGTCGGCCTGCCGGTGCAGCAGCGCTGACTGACCGGGATGAAACGGCGGGTCGAACCAGAACCAGCGTTCGGTCGGGAATTCGGCCTTCATGTGCACGTCGGCGATCAGGAAGCGGTCGCGGAAGACCTGACCCTTCCATTCGAGACCCATGAGGTCGCGCAACGGGCTTCTCGCGCCATCGGCTGCGATCACGTACTCCGCCTCGACGGTGTAGACGCCGTCCGGCGTCTCCACCCTGAGCCGTGTACCCGCGGCATCCTGCTCGATGCCGGCGGCCTTGTTGCGCCACCGCACTGTATGACCGAGCGCCGCCAGCCGTTCGACCAGCGCCTCCTCGAGCAGATACTGCTGCAGGTTCACGAACGCCGGCCGCTTGTGACCCGGCTCCGGCAGCAGGTCGAACTGGTAGGCGAGCCGGTCGCGGAAGTAGACCTTGCCGACTTTCCAGCTGACGCCGCGGGCGACGATCGACTCGCCGCAGCCGAGCCTATCGAGCACTTCGAGCGCGCGCTTCGCGTAGCAGATCGCGCGCGAGCCGACGCTCACGGTGTTGTTGTCGTCGACGATGATGAAGGCGATGCCCTGCTGCGCAAGATCGATTGCCGCCGCGAGCCCGACCGGCCCGGCGCCGACGATCGCCACCTGCGTCTTCGCCACGCCGCCCGCCTGCAGCTCGGGCGGCGTTACATACGGGTACTCCGGAGCCTTGTACGTCGTTGGCATCGCGGCGCCGCCTCCCCCTTGTTGTCGTTGTATCAAGGACGGGCGCCCGGCCGCTCCGAAGCCCGTCCTTCTAACTTCTCCGCCGAGGGTGCACGTGCGAGCGCGCAGCGATCGCGTACACCCGAGGCGCCTCACCTTGTGCACGTGCGACCCGGAGGGTCGCGTACACGAGGACCGCTTCGCCTACCCTTCCAGCGACGCCCACATCTCCTGGTCCCGCTGCGCCGTCCAGATGCGCGGATGCACGTGGCCGGTCGCTTCGTCGTAGGCACGGCTCACGTCGAACGGCAGGCAATGGTCGAAGATGACCCAGTGGCCGAACTGTGGCTTCAGTGCGTCGTAGGTCTCGCGATAGACGTCCCTGAGATCGCGACCCGCGCGCGCGCCGGCTTTCACCGACTCGAACATCGCTGTCACGAATGCACGCGTGCCGTCGAGCCCGGACCGCACCGCCTCCGGCGTCTGCAGTGCCGCGCCGCGCCCCGGCACCAGCTTCTGCGGCTGCAGCGCCGCGACCGCATCCAGCGTCGCCGGCCAGTCGGTCAGATAGGCGTCGCCCGTATACGGCGTGGCGTCGTACTCGACGAGGTCGCCGGAGAACAGGATCTTCTCCCGCGGCAGCCAGACGACCGTGTCACCCTTCGTGTGCCCGCGGCCGAGCTGCATGATGTCGACCTGGAGCTGACCCAGCCATAGCGTCATGCGCTTCTCGAACACGATCGTCGGCCAGGTGAGCCCCGGCACCGACTC
>DAOMFL010000107.1:0-10565 GCA_035429805.1 Burkholderiaceae bacterium | reverse complement strand
GGCAGGAAGCGGCACGGCAGGAAGCGGCACGGCAGGAAGCGGCACGGCAGGAAGCCGCACGGCAGGAAGCCGCGCGACAGGAGGCGGCGCGTCAGGAGGCGGCACGGCAGGAAGCAGCGCGTCAGGAGACCGCACGGCAGGAGGCCGCCCGTCGGGAGGCGGCGCGGATCGAAGTCGCGCGGCGGGAAGCCGCACAGGCTGAGGAAAGGCGGGAGGAACGGCTTCGGGCGATCGGCCGGCAACTGGACGAAGAAGCCGCGCGGCGCGATGCAGCCTCGCCCGCGGCGCGCCAGCTACCGCCGCCCGGGCCCTCGTCGAGCGGCGTTCGTCGGGTCCGACTCTTCGGACGCAGCCATCCCAACACGGAACTCGTCCTTTACGCGGAAGCCTGGGCCCGAAAGATCGAGCTCAACATGACGATCGACATGATCCGCGAGGCGGCCAAACGGCCCCATCGAGATCCGATGGTGACGGTGGCCGTTCGCAGCGACGGCTCCGTGGAGTCGGTCACGTTTGTCGTATCCAGCGGCGTCGCCGAAATCGACGCCGCAATACGGCGCATCGTGGAGAGCCAGGTGCCTTACCAGGCGTTCCCTCCGGCATTGGCCCGCGAGTACGACGTGATCGAAATCCGCCGCATGTGGCACTTCGACGTGGCTGTCCGGTTGTATTGATTCGACAAAGACAGTCGGCTGCACGGTTCGGAACGCCACGTTCGGTTGCGGCCAAGGCCGTTTGAGAACTCGAAATCGGTGCGCTTGCGGTCGTTGGTCTCCCGTTCTCGGGGCGAAGAGCGTCGATCCTGGGCGGCTCTGTCTCTACTGCTGCAATCACATCAGGCGCGACTCAGCGCTCCGGCCAGCTGCGGCCTTCCCGATCGAACATCGGACCACCCGCCGGAAAAGCGGTCACAATTGGCGCGTGAAGCCCCTGACTCACGCAACGCCGCCGCCGCGTGGCTTCACGCTGATCGAGCTCATGGCCGTAGTGGCGATCATCGCGATCCTGGCACTGATGGCGGTGCCAATTTACCGTGACAAATTCATTCGCGAGCAAGTCGTCGAGGCGATGCGGCTGACTGAAATCGCCAAGAAACCCATTGCCGCTGCTTGGGCCGCTGCCCAGTCGTTTCCCGACGACAATGCCGCGATCGGCTTGCCCGTGTCCGACAAGGTGGTCAGCAACTACGTCAAGTCGCTGACGGTCGAATCCGGTGCTATCCACGTAGTGTTTGGCAACCAGGCCAGTGCCGCGCTGCGCGGCATGACCTTGAGCCTGCGCCCGGCTGTCGTTGAGGATGCCCCGATCGTTCCGGTGGCGTGGGTCTGCGGTTATGCGGCGACGCCCGAGAAGATGACCGTGAAGTCGGTCAACAGGACCGACGTTCCCAAGGTTTGGCTGCCCTTCAACTGCCGCTGAACGCAGCGCAGCTGGCGTCCCTCAGCTCAAATCGGCCAAGTGCCGACACCTAGGTTCAGCGCGAGGTCAGCCGCAAAGCAGCCGTTCGGGGCAGGCCTAATAAGGCCCGGACAGGACACATCTGTACCCTTGATCGGGCTTGGAGGTCGCGCAGGACTCCTCATCGAGGAAATCACATCGAACAGTGGCCGCGTTCTGATCAACCAGACACCACAGCGGAGCGGCGCGTATCGGTGGGGGCCGCTCCGTCGCGACCCAGTCACATCGCCGCTCTGAGCATCCCATCCGGTCGCTATAGCTCTCAATGAGCTTTCTGCCGAGGGTGGCCAGCAGCTCGTCGAGTTGCCTGCGCGCGCGCGCCGGTTCGGACGCCCACTCCTCAAGTGGCACTTGCGGCTGCTCGGCCCAAACAGAAAATCCGGGCTCCTTCATCTCCGGCTGACCGATCGGTTGCACCCGAACGTCGGCCTGAGCGGCGAGCTTCACGTCGCAGGCGCTGCCAGTTGCCTCGCCGAACAGCACCCTTATGTCGGCCAGAACCAAGGTCTTCGCCCCGAGGTCCTTCCCAAGCTTGTCGAACTGCGCTGAGCGTTCTTCCGGTGAACCTGCTCCTTGCAGCGGGACGATCGACGGTCCGCCATCGCGCAGCAGGCTCCGTGCTCCTTCGACAACGAGCTGGGCGACAGGCGTCTCGGAGAACGTCGATCGAACCCAGGCTGGCACGTCGCCAAGCTTGTCCTTTACTCGCTGAATACAGCGCGTCTCGTTTACGTACTGGGAGTGTGCATCCTTCAAAGCCATCGGAATGCCGACGATTGTGATCAACGGGCCCACGGGAAACATGAGGAGATACAGGCTACTGATCAGCACGCCATGGCCCGCGGAGCTTGCGGCTTTTGCAGCGGCGGCCGTCTCTCCCGCTGCGGACTCGATGGACGCCGTGCGCACGACGATAGGCGGTGGGGACGGTTCCCGGTCTGGCCACAGGTAGTGGGGCTGTTCAGTCCGTTTCGTGGCACAAGCCGCGATCGCCAGGCAGACGCCGGCAAGTAACAGCCGCGAGGCAAGGCTCGCGACGAGACGGAGCGCGCGCTGCATTCCCGAAGCTGAAGGTCGAACATCCCGAGAACAGCGAAATCAGTATCGGCGCATCGGGTGTGCGACGTGTGCTCGAAGTCAATTTCTGACGACCGTCGGCCACGTCCAGGTGACCGCAGCTTCAAGATCGGCATGCGGCATTGGCACGATCGCCTGGACGATGGGACTGTACGGATGGCAGCCGCTCGCTGCGCCGCACGGTTGCTCCCGACCCTGAGTCGCGTTCTGATGTAGAGCAGCTCCGCGGCTCGGTTAAGTCCGTGGGGCGAACGCTCGGGCATTGAGCCGATCGGCGAACCATGAATCTTTCGGCCGTGTCGGGGATCATTACATTGCTATCGACTCGTTCCGCGCGCCGAAAAGCAGAATCCTAAAAAATCAGTTGGTTATCTGATTGGGCACAGAATTTGCGGCCGCGTCCCGATCACAGGTTCGCACGAGCGAGGAGGGCCCCGCCATGGCTGCACGTCACACGATTGCCGCCGTGCTCGGCGCAGTCGCACTTGTCGCCGCGGACCATGCCGCGGCGGAATTGCTGTCGGTCTTCGTCGCGCCAAATAGCGGCATGGCCACACAGACCTGCAGCGGTGTTTCCGGGCCGATTACCAGCCCGCACGACCCGGTGCGTACGGACAACGCGTGCACCGACTTCTTCGGCACTGTGGGCACGTCAAGCGGCTCGGCCATATCGGCCGCCGGTCATGTCGGCGCTTCGGCGCACGCCGACAGCCACAACGGCAACAGCCTCGTCTCCGGGATCGGCGCGAACGCTATATACAGCGACTTCCTTACCTTCACGTCGTCGAGTCCGGGCCTGCAATCCACCTCCGCGTCGGTCAACCTGGCGCTCGACGGCATCTTCGACAACAGCGGCCCGTTCTCGGTCGGCCAACTGACACTGAAGCTATATCTCGGCTCCAGCACGGTCCCGATCGGCGAACTGGACATGCTGAACGGCGGCGTGACGACCATCAACGGACTGTCGGTGACCAGCGGCGCGCTCGGACCCGTCACCAATGCCCAGTTGCTCAGTTCGAGCGTCAACCTTGGGTTGAACACGCCCATCTTCTTCGAGATCGACCTGCTCGTCGGTGCCGGCGCCAGCGGCCCCGGAAGCCACGCCTTGATCGACTTCGGCTCCTCGAGCGTCAAGCTTGTCACCGGAAGTGACGCATTTGTGCTGCCTGCAGGCGTCACGGTGAACGCGGGAGACTATCTGGTCAACAACCGCTTCATCGACCCGCTGACGCCGCCAACCGGCAACGTGCCCGAGCCGGCCTCCCTGGCTCTCACCCTCGCCGCATTGGCCTTGGTTATCGCAACGCGGCGGCGCGGCGCGCGAAATCGCCTGGTGTCCTGAGCCGGCGAAAGCGGCTCTGCTGTGGCGTCGAGATCGCGCCGGCGGAGCGACCTCGCGATCCGCCGGCCCGAGCAGGTCCTTGGCGCGCCGGAGCGGCGACGCGATGTCGGCCGACGATTCCGGCGTTGAGCCGAACGCGGGCTCTCCGACGGCGCAGGTCGGCGGCCCGTAGATCAACGCGGCGCTACTTCTTCCCGACGGCCTGGCGCGCGATCGCGTCGAGCATGCCGTCGACGTCCTTCAGTGCCGCCTTCGACGCGGCAGAGCCGTCGGGCCGCCAGGGGCGCCGATACGCGACGTATACCGTGCCGGGCTCCTTGACGGTCGCATAGACGACGATCGAATACGGGCACATGGCCGCGTTGGCAGCATCGGCCTCCATCATCCTGCGCGACAGGCTGGCACTGCAGAAGACGAACGCCTGCGCATCGACATAGATTTTCTGCGCCGAACCGACATCCTTGCCGGTGCGCTCCAGCATCTGATTCAGGTGCGACTGGTAGTCGATGACGAGGCCTTTGTTCTCGATCGCCATCTTCAGGTCGTCGCGGACGTCCTCGAACTTGCCCTGCTTCGAGTAGGTTGCCACCGGTCCGGTGTCGGCGGCCATTGCGGCCGCGCAGATCGTCGTCAGCAGGGAAATCAACAGCGCGCGCAGCATCTTCCGGTCCTCCGCGTCAGGTGTACTGCAATGCACGTTGCCAGAGACTCGACGGGACGCCTTGAGCTACCTCACGCCGGCACAAATCGCACTCGCCGGCCCGGATACGTGGCCTCATTGATCTGGGGCGGGGCGGCCGGGGCCGCCGCGGGGCATGCTGTCTGCCTGGCATGGCCGACGACGACGGCCGCGCCGGCTTAATTGAACGGGACACTGGGACGGGACAGATGACGACGAACGTTGTGGTACTCGGCGATGGCACCGGTGGCATGGTCGCCGCGAACCTGCTGGCGCGAGAATCGCGGCGCAAGAACCTGCCCCTGCGCATCGTGCTGATCGGCAAATCGCCGGTGCATACCTACCAGCCAGGGATGCTGTTCCTGCCGTTCCGCACGCCGGGATACAAGACGCTGGCCGACATCCAGCGCCCGAATGCGGACTTCGTCGGGCCGGGCGTCGAGTATCTCTGCGAGAACATCGAGGCCGTCGACCCGCAGGCCCGCAGCGTGACCACCGACAAGGGCCAGCACACGTACGACTGGCTGATCCTTGCGCTGGGCTGCCGCACGGTCATCGAGGACATCGACGGACTGCCGCAGCGCTGGGGCAAACAGGCGCACGGCTTCTACACGCCGGACAGCGCGCTGCGCCTGGCCGGCGCGCTCGAACAGTTCAAGGGGGGTGATCTGGTCATCGACATCGCCGAGATGCCGATCAAGTGCCCGGTGGCCCCGCTCGAGTTCGCGTGCCTCGTCGACGAATACCTGACGCGACGCGGCCTGCGCAGCAAGACCGAACTCACGCTGGTGACGCCACTGTCGGGTGCGTTCACGAAACCGATCTGCAACGAAATGCTGACGGGCATGCTGCAGCAGAAGGGCGTGAAGGTCGTGCCCGACGCATCGCTGGCCGCGGTCAGCGACGACGCGGTCATCTGCCCGGACGGCAAGAAGGTGCACTACGACCTGCTGGTCACGATCCCGCCGCACGAAGGTTCGGAACTGATCGACGACGCCGGCCTTGGCGACGGCCTCGGCTTCGGCCTGACCGACCGCGGAACGCTGAAGGCGAAGAAGGCAGAGCGGATCTTTCTGCTCGGCGATAACACCAACGTTCCGACGTCGAAGGCGGGCTCCGTGGCTCACTTCCAGGCCGAGGTCGTCGTGCACAACGTGCTGCGCGAGATCGAGGGCAGGGAAGCCCAGCCGCTGGCGGACGGGCATGCCAACTGCTTCATCGAGACCGGGTTCGGCAAGGCGATCCTGATCGACTTCAACTACGACATCCAGCCGGTGCCGGGCAGCTTTCCGCTGCCGATCCTCGGCCCGATGTCGCTGCTGAAGGAGACTCGCCTCAATCATCTGGGCAAGCTGGCGTTCCGGCCGATCTACTGGAACATGCTGCTGCCGGGTCGCCCGATTCCGCTGGTCGGATCGAGGATGAGCACGTCCGGCAAGAAGATGGACGTGCTCAGCCGGTCTCACTGACGGCCGCGCGGCGCCGGGGGATGGCGGTCAGCCGCAGCGCAGCCGGTAGCCGGCGCTTCAACCGGATCAGCCCGTGCTCCAGGCGCGCGGACGCCGCATGCCGGCGATCTTGCACGTCTGCCTGACGTAGCCGTAGGGAAAGAGCTCGAAGAGCCGCTGGCGGGCGGCGTCCCCGGCGCCGATCTCGTCCGCGAGGAAGCGGATCACGAAGCGCGCATCGGGGATCAGCTGATGCTCGTCGAGGAACTCGCGCATGAAACGCAGCACGCGCCAGTGCTCGTCGGTGAGCGCGATGCCTTCGCGGCGGGCCAGCGCCTCGGCGATGGCTTCATCCCAGTCCGACGGGTCGACGAGATACCCTTCCTCGTCGGTCGGTGCAGATATCACAGCGGCGAACTCGGGGCGGGATTCGGTCACTCGGTTACCTCCGCGCTGCGCGCTGTCGGACGAGGGCTTCAGAGCGGCCGCGCGCGCTCATGGCTGCATCGGTTCGGTGGATCGAGATGCTCATCGGCCGGGCCGGCGGATGTGCCGCGCGATTGGCCCTACGGCCGGCGCCGGATCGTCTTGCGCGCCGCGGGTTTGCTGCGCTTCGCGGCCTTCTTCGGCGCCTTGCGTGCGGTCTTCGCGGCCGGCTTGCGGCCCGCTGGACGGGCGCGCAGCATCCCGGCGGCGATCTTGAAGATGTCGGTTTCGGTAATGATGCCGACCAGCGCCTTCTTCGAATCCAGCACCGGCAGGCTGCCAATGTGCCGCACGACCAGCAGGCGTGCCGCCTCCTTCAGCAGGGCACTCTCGGCAACGCAGACTGCCGGCTGGCGCATGATCTCGCCGACCGGAAGCTGCGACGATCCGAAGTTGGCCGCCGCGAGCAGCAGGTCGCGTTCGGCCACGATGCCGACGACCCGCCCGCCATCGACCACCGGCAGGTGGTGGATCTTGCGGCTGCGCATCAGGTCGAATGCGAGGTGGAACTCGGTCTGCGAGGTCACGGTGACCACCGACCGGCTCATGTACTGGCTGACTTTCATGATGGTTCTCGTCGCTGAATTAAGAAAGGGGCGGGCGGCCGTCCGACCCTTCAGTCGAAGAAGTGATTCTGCATGGCCGGCAGGTCTCCCGTCGCAGACCGTGGGCCGGGCAATCGCCTCTGAGGCCATCGTCCTTTGCGGGTTCGCATCCGAGCCGCGATCTCTCGATTCGATGCTACGCCATGACGCCTACGGCCGCTTCGGCGTCTTGTATTCGGCTTCCTTCTGGAACGGTTTCCAGATGGTCTCGTAGCCGACGAAGCCCTTTTCGTTGGGCGGCATCTGACGCGTGGTCACATAAGGCGTGACACCGTCGGGAACCTTGGCGGGGGGAGGCTTGTGGTCGCGCATAAGTTACCTTTCTTGCAGTGACGTGAGGGTTGACGCTCAAACAGGTCTCAGGAGCGACGGATCGACGTCCGGCTCCGCGCGGGTCGCTCCGCCGGCCTTCATCTCCTCGTCGGTGGCATCGCGCACTGTCAGGATCTCTAGGGTGAAAATGACTTCCCGGCCGCACAGCGGATTGTTGCCATCGACCGTCAGTGTCTCGTCGTCCATATGCGTCACGAGAAAGCTGCGGGTCTGGCCCCGGTCGTTCTCCATCAGGATGGACGTGCCGACCTGCCGATACTCCTCGGGGACGTTCTCGAGGGAATCGGAAAAGACCAGCGACTCGTCTCTGGGGCCGAAGATCTGATTGCCATCGATCGGCACTTCGATGACGTCGCCGGCGGACTTGCCCTCGAGCTCCGTATGGACCGAAGGAGCCAGAATTTCATTGTGTCCATGAACATAGCCCAGCGGGAACTCGACTCTCGTGAGGACATGCCCCAGCTTCCGGTCGGTGACCTTGTAGGTCAGCTCGACGTACTTGCCGTTGCAGATGACTTCGCTCACGTCAGATCCGGACCAATTGTTCAGAAGATGGACGCACCGAAAATCCTGACCTTTCCGTCCTCATAGCCGAGGACCAGCCTGCCCAGCCATTCGCCGGGCTTCCTGGTGCTGCGCTGCCGGTAAAGAACCGTCACATGCTCGCCCCGGCGGATGATGCCGAGCGAGTCGACGTCATCGGACAGGTTCCTCGCCAGTTCGCTGTTGGCGAACTGATGGCCCGCGACGACCTGATCGATGGCCCGCGCCAGCGAACTGGAGAAGTTCCGCGCGAATTCTCCGTACTTGCCTTCGTTCGAATACTTGACGAGGTCGAGCCACAGGGGCCTGGCCAGGGCCAGGATTTCCTCATCGGTCTTCTCAACGATGTTCACGCGCGGGCCCGGCGAACCTGCTACTTCTCGTCCCCGACCAGGTGATAGCAGGGCGCCTTCTCCATCGTGTATTCGCCTGTCTTCGGATCGCGGCGCGACACCGTCAGCACGTGCCAGTTCTTGTCGTCCACCTTCATGGCGTCGCCACGGTAGTAGTAGCCCGGCCAGCGGGTCTCCTTGCGGAACAGCGTGTGCTGCGTCACGCACTCGGCGGCGCGATGGCGGTGTTTCAACTCCCACGCACGCAGCAGTTCGTGAATGTCCTTGGCGGCCAGGCTCTCGAGGTCTTCCTCCATGA
This sequence comes from Burkholderiaceae bacterium, assembly GCA_035429805.1. GTDB lineage: Bacteria > Pseudomonadota > Gammaproteobacteria > Burkholderiales > Burkholderiaceae_F > JALORV01. The sequence continues at coordinate 1,943 of DAOMFL010000107.1, read as the reverse complement.
TCTTGAGCTTCTTCAGACCGATGTTCAGAAGCTTTTCGTTGGTCATGTAGTTGACCGTCACGCCACCGCAGTACTCGTCCATCAGCTTCTGCAGGCGATCGAGGCCCTGCTTCGGATTGATGTAGTGCGGGTTGACGTCGCCCGCCACGATCTCATTGCGATAGACCTTGTAGTGCTCCAGGGGCTTGTAGATCTGCTCCTTGCGACGCTTGATCTGCTCATCGGATACGACAATGCCTTCGGCCTTGCCGTCGTCGATGTACTTGCAGGCGGCCTTCGCGGCGAGACGGCCTTCGGTGAACGACCCCGACGAGAAGGCGTGAGGCGTGCCGCCGACGGCGTCGCCGGCGCCGAACAGGCCTTCGATCGTCGTCATGCGGTTGTAGCCCCAGAAATACTCGGGCGGGGAAATGTCCTCGGGGCCCGAGCACCAGGCGCCCGAACCGGTCGCGTGGGAGCCCATCACATAGGGCTCGGAGGTCGTCAGCTCGGGATTCTCGTTCTTGGGATCGACATCGGTTGCGGCCCACAGCACCGCCTGGCCGACCGTCATGCCGAGGAAGTTTTCCCAGCCGACCTCTTCCAGATGAGGATCCTGGAAGGCGCGCATGGTCACCATGTGTATGGGGCCGCGGCCGGCGTTGACTTCGTTGATCAGTGCGTGGTTGCGCAGACAGGTCGGGATCGGCCGGTGCGTCAGGTGCGAAGCTTCCGGATCCAGGTATTCCTTGCCGACCATCTTCTGCAACTCGGGGAACCACTTGGACTCGTACTCCTCGCCAAGGCCATTTTGCGTATACGTCTTCAGGTGCAGGAAGTAGGCGCCGACCGGGCCATAGCCGTCCTTGAAGCGCGCCAGCACGATGCGGTTTTCCATCTGCGTCATCTTGGCGCCGGCATCGATCATCAGGCCGTAGGCGGACGCGGAGGACCACGGCGCATACCAGGTGCGGCCGGAACCTTCGCCTACCGAGCGCGGTTTGAAGATGTTGGAGGCACCGCCCGCGCCGCAGATCACGGTCTTGGACTTGAAGACGTGGTAGTTGCCGGTGCGGACGTTGAACCCGACGGCGCCGGCCACCCGGTTCTCCCGGCTCTCGTCCATCAGCAGGTGGGTGACGCAGATGCGGTTGAAGACCTTGTCCGCCGACTTCTTGGCGGCCTCGGCCACGATGGGCTTGTAGGACTCGCCGTGAATCATGATCTGCCAGCGGCCCTCACGCAGGTAGCGCCCGGTCTTCGGGTCCTTCATGATGGGCAGGCCCCACTCCTCGAACTGGTGCACCGTGGAGTCGACGTGACGGGCCATGTCGAACAGCAGGTCTTCCCGCACCATGCCCATCAGGTCGATGCGGGCGTAGCGGACGTGGTCCTCCGGCTTGTTCTCGCCCCAGCGGGTGCCCATGTAGCAGTTGATGGCGTACAGGCCCTGGGCGACCGCGCCGGAGCGGTCGATGTTGGCCTTCTCGGCAATGACGATCTTCTTGTCCTTGCCCCAGAACCTGGCCTCCCATGCGGCACCGGTGCCGCCGAGGCCCGCACCGACGACCAGGATGTCGATGCCGTCTTCGACGATCGTTTGGTAAGCCATCAGTAGTACACGCCTTTCTTCAACTTGAGACCCGCGGACTTGAGCGTGTGCAGACCGCCGTCGTCCATGCGGATGTACTTCGGCTCGTTGTACAGCAGGTGCCCGTCGCGCATCTCCTTGCTGGGCCCGGGAACCTCGGCGAGGTTCGGGATCGCCGTTCCCCAGGGCTTGGTGGTGATGGGCGACAGGAAGTTCTTTTCCGTGCCGTTGCGGAACTTGATCCGCCAGGCGATCGTGCCCTTCTGCTCGTCACGGTGCACGCGAACGCTGTGGCCGAGCGGGGCGAAGTCGGCGTATCCGCGCACGTCGATCGCGTGCTGGGGGCAGGCCTTGACGCAGGAGTAGCACTCCC
>DAOMFL010000106.1:3470-10633 GCA_035429805.1 Burkholderiaceae bacterium | reverse complement strand
GCGACATCACCCGCAAGAAGAAGCTGCTCGAGAAGCAGAAGGCCGGCAAGAAGCGGATGAAGCAGGTCGGCACCGTGGAGATTCCGCAGGAAGCGTTCCTGGCGATCCTGCAGGTAGAGGACAAGTAGAAAAATGAACTTCGCGTTGATCCTGTTCGTGCTGACGGTATTCACCGGCGTGCTGTGGGTCGCCGACAAGCTGGTGTTCGCCAAGCAGCGGCGCGGGCGCGCCACCAAGCTGCTGGCCGATTTCGACGCCCGCAACGCCGCTGCGCTGGCCCGCAAAGAGCCGATCGTCGAACAGGAGCGGCGCAGTCTGGAGGAGGGCGCCGTGCGCCAGCCGGCGTGGCTGGAGTACACGGCGAGCTTCTTCCCGGTGATCCTGCTGGTGTTCATGCTGCGGTCGTTCCTCTACGAACCGTTCCGCATCCCGTCGGGCTCGATGCTGCCGACCCTCGAAGTCGGCGACCTCATCCTCGTAAACAAGTACCAGTACGGCATTCGCCTGCCGGTCATCAACCGGAAGATCATCGAGGTCGGGCAGCCCAAGCGCGGCGACGTCATGGTGTTCCGCTTCCCGCTCAATCCGTCGCAGGACTACATCAAGCGGGTCGTCGGGCTTCCGGGCGATCGCATCGAATACTTCAACAAACGCCTGACGATCAATGGCATGGAAGTGCCGGTCAAGAAGCTCGACAGCTACTACGACACCGAACGGCTGCAGTCCTACCTGCAGTTCCAGGAGCAGCTCGGCGAGGTCAGCCACCGCATCATCATCAACGAGCTGGCGCCCCCGGGCCTGGGCGGGGGCTTTCCGAACACGCACCCCGGAGCGTGTCAATACAGTGGCAGCGGCATCGTCTGCACCGTGCCGCCGGGGCACTATTTCATGATGGGTGACAATCGGGACAATAGCGAGGACAGCCGTTTCTGGGGTTTCGTGCCCGACGAGAACATCGTCGGTCGAGCCTTCCTCATCTGGATGAACTTTGGCAATATCGGGCGAATCGGCAGCTTCAACTAGAGCTATTTTCCATAAGCCATTGAAAAGAAAGGACAAATGAAAAATCGACGAACTCCGTATCGACAGCGCGGACTCAGCATCATCGGCCTCATCTTCATCGGGCTGATCGTGGTGGGCCTGCTTGCAATCGGTTTCAAGACCGTGCCGGCGGTCATCGAGTACATCGCCATCGAGCGGGCGATCCAGAAGATCAAGAATGAAGGCCGGACGGTTCCGGAGATCCAGGCCGCCTTCAGCCGGCACGCGACGATCGACGACATCTCGTCGATCAACGAGCGGGATCTGGACATCACCAAGGAAGGTGACCAGATCGTCATCAGCTACGCCTACCAGAAGAAGATCCCGATCATGGACAACGTGTCCCTCGTGATCGACTTCGCCGGCACGACGCGCGACCGCAACACGCGCCGCGCGGTGCCGTGACCGGCAGGACCGGGCCCGATGGAACTCGCGGCGCTTGAAGAGCGCCTCGGCTACGCCTTCGTTCAGCACACGCTGCTCGAGCAGGCGGTCACGCATCGCAGTCACGGCGCGATCCACAACGAGCGCCTCGAGTTCCTCGGCGACGCGGTGCTCAACTGCGCGATCGCGCAGCTGCTGTTCCAGAAGTACGTGCGGCTCGATGAGGGCGATCTTTCGCGCCTGCGCGCGAACTTGGTGAAGCAGCAGTCGCTGGCCGAAATCGCCGAGCGCCTGGTCCTGTCCGACTTCCTGCGCCTTGGCGAAGGGGAGATGAAGAGCGGCGGTTTCCGGCGGCCGTCCATCCTCGCCGACACGATGGAAGCCATCTTCGGCGCCATTTTCCTCGACAGCGGCTTCGACCCGGCGCGCAACGTGATCGGCAAGCTGTTCGAGCCGGTGCTGAAGACGGTCGACCCGAAGACCCTCGGGAAGGACAGTAAGACGCTGCTGCAGGAGTACCTGCAGGGCAAGCGCATCGCCTTGCCCGTGTACACAGTCGTCGAAACACGCGGAGCCGCGCACAACCAGGAATTCGAGGTCGAGTGCGCGATACCCAAGCTGGAGATCAGTGTGCACGGGACCGGGCGCAGCCGCCGTGCGGCCGAGCAGTCCGCAGCCAAGCAGGCGTTCGAGGCAGCTCAGCACGCGATTCATCTGGGGCGCCGCACGCGCAAGAAGCCGGCTCCGGCAGCCCCGGCGGCCGAGCCCAAGGCGCCGCAGGCCGCGCCGGACACGGTGGCGAGCAGCGACCCGGCCTGATGGGCGAAGCGCGGTGCCGGGTCGGCATGGTGGCCGTCATTGGGCGCCCCAATGTCGGCAAATCGACCCTCATCAACGCCCTGGTCGGTGAGCGGGTCAGCATCACTTCACGCAAGCCGCAGACCACCCGCGAACGTGTCCTCGGCGTCAGGACCACGGCCGATGCGCAGTTCATCTTCGTCGACACGCCGGGCTTCCAGCGCCGCCATCGCAGCGCGCTCAACAGGCGCATGAACGACGCGGTGACCGGCGCGCTCGCGGGCGTCGATGCCGTCATCTTGGTCATCGACGCGGCCGGCTGGACCCCGGCCGACGAACAGGTGCTGCAGCTACTGCCGAAGGATTCCGGCAACGTCCTCCTGGCGCTCAACAAAACCGACCTGCTGGCGCAGCGGGAGCGTCTGCTGCCGCTGATGGCGGCGTCCATGCAGCGATTTCCGTTTCACGCGATCGTTCCGGTCAGCGCGGAGAAGGGCCGCCAGCTCGACGAGCTGCTGGCCGAAGTGCGCAGCCTGCTGCCGGAGGGCGTGCCGCTCTTCGATGCCGAGCAGTACACCGACCGCAGCGCACGCTTTCTCGCCGCGGAAACCGTCCGTGAAAAGGCCTATCGCCTGCTCGGCGACGAGCTGCCCTACGGCATCGCGGTCGTCATCGACCGCTGGGAAGAAGAAGAGGGCGCAGCACGCGTCGCAGCGACGCTGGTCGTCGAGCGCGAGGCGCACAAGGGCATCGTCATCGGCAAGGACGGCGCCAAGCTGCGCGAGATCTCGCGGCTCGCCCGGGTCGACATCGAGCAGATGCTTGGCAAGCCGGTGTACCTCGAAGTCTGGGTGCGCGTGAAGAAGGGCTGGAGCGACGACCCCGCGGCGCTTCGCAGGCTCGGCTATGGCTGAGAGCGCGGAAGAGAGCGCTGCATCAGCGACGAGGGCGCGCCGGCGCGGCTCGGAAGCACGCGTCGACCATCAGCCGGGCGTCGTGCTTCACACCACGCCCTGGCGCGAGACCAGCCTGATCGTCGAGGCGTTCACGCGCGACTACGGGCGCGTCGGGCTGGTGGCGCGCGGGGCAAAGCGGCCGACCTCGCAGTATCGCGGCCTGCTGGCGCCGTTTGCGCCGATTTCACTCTCCTGGAGCGGGCGCGCGGATACCAAGAACCTCGTCCGCGTCGAATGGGTCGGCGGGCTGGCGCCTCTGCGGGGTAACGCGCTGCTGGCCGGGTTCTATGCGAACGAACTGCTGGTGCGCCTGCTCGCCCGCTCGGATCCGCACGAGCGCCTGTTCGAGAGCTACCTGCAGATGCTGCGCGGGCTTGCCGAGGAGCGCCAGGACGTCACCCTGCGGACATTCGAGATGGAACTGCTGCGTGAGGTCGGCTACGCGGTTCCGCTCGACCAGTGCACGAACGGAGAACCGATCGACGCAACGGCCCGCTACCGGTTTCGGCCCGAGGCCGGCGCGCACCGCATCGGACCCGGCGACAGCGACGAGGACGGCCAGGCAGTCTCCGGCACGACACTGCTCGCGATGGCGCGCGGCGCTTTCTCCGAGATCCGCGTGGCGTCCGAGGCCAAGACCATGCTGCGGCACCTGATTCGCTACCATCTCGAAGGCAAGCCGCTGAACACGCGCCGCATCCTGCTCGACCTGCACGAACTCTGATGTCATGACGGCGCTCAGCGTCAACCTCAACAAGGTCGCCCTGCTGCGCAACACGCGCACGCTCGGCATACCGAGCGTCTTGCGCGCGGCGGTGATCGCGCTCGAAGCGGGCGCCGAGGGCATTACCGTGCATCCGCGGCCGGACGGCCGCCACGTGCGCGCCCCTGACGTGGCCGAACTCGCAGATCTGCTGCGCAAGTGGCCGGCGTGCGAGTTCAACATCGAAGGCAACCCGTTCCACGGCCTGCTGGACTTCGTCGTGCAGGTGCGCCCGCACCAGTGCACGTTCGTGCCCGACGAGACCGGCGCCTTCACGTCGGACCATGGGTGGAACCTGCCGGCCGATGCCGGTCGGCTGGGTCCCGTCATCCGTCAGGCGCGCGAACTTGGCGTGCGTGTCAGCCTCTTCATGGACCCGGTGCCTGAGGCCATGAAACATGCAGCTGAACTCGGCGCCCAGCGCGTCGAGCTCTACACCGAACCCTATGCGCGGGCCTTCGGCACGCCGGCGCAATCCGACGAACTCGCGCGCTATGCCGCTGCCGCGGTCGCCGCACGGGCCGCCGGACTCGGAGTCAATGCGGGCCACGATCTCAATCTGCACAACCTGGCGCCGTTTCTGTCCGCCGTGCCGGGTGTCGACGAAGTGTCGATCGGCCACGCGCTGATCGCCGACGCGCTCGAGTACGGACTGGCGGCGACGGTGCGCATGTACCTCGCTGAAATCCGCAAGGCGGGCGCACACGGATGATCTTCGGCATCGGCACCGACCTGATCGACATCGACCGGATCCGGGCGGCCGATGCCCGCTTCGGCGCGCGCTTCGCGGAGCGCATCCTGGGCCCGCGCGAGCTGGAGCGCTTTCGCGCACGCAGGGAACGGTCCGAGGCGCGCGGCATTACCTTCCTTGCGACGCGCTTTGCGGCCAAGGAAGCCGTGTCGAAGGCGCTCGGCCTGGGAATGCGCCAGCCGATGAGCTGGCGCGCCGTCGAAATAGTCAACGACCCGTCGGGACGTCCGATCGCCTTCGTCAGCAGCAGCGAGCTGCGGCTCTTCTGCGAGCGTCGCCGCCTGCGGCTGCACGTCTCGGTGAGCGACGAGGAGGGTGCCGCGATCGCCTATGCGATCGCCGAGACCGAGGAGGGCACTTGGCGGTAGGGCCCGTCGTCGTCGGCCTCGAGGGCACGCTGGAACTCACCGCGGCCGACCGCGAGCGGCTGGCGCATCCGCTGGTCGGCATGGTGATCCTGTTCTCGCGCAATTTCGAAACGCCCGCGCAGCTCTGCCGGCTGACGGACGAGATTCATGCGCTGCGCGCGCCGCCGCTGCTGATCGCCGTCGATCACGAGGGCGGCCGGGTGCAGCGGTTTCGCACAGGGTTCACGCGGCTGCCGGCGATGCGGCGGCTAGGTCATCTGTGGGAAAAGGATGTGCTTGGGGCTTGCCGCGCCGCCGCCTCGCTCGGATACGTTCTCGCCTCCGAGCTGCGCGCCCATGGGGTCGACTTCAGCTTCACGCCGGTGCTCGATGTGGACTGGGGCCGCAGCGACGTCATCGGCGATCGGGCGTTCCACTCGGACCCGCGGGTGGTGGCGATGCTGGCGGCGCACCTCAGTCACGGACTGGCGCTGGCCGGCATGGCCAACTGCGGCAAGCACTATCCGGGCCATGGCTGGGCTGAAGCGGATTCGCACGTCGCGATTCCGCACGATGGCCGCAGTGAGGCCGAAATTCTGTCGCAGGACGCCGCGCCGTATCGCTGGCTAGGACCGCAACTCGCCGCGGTCATGCCAGCGCACGTGATCTATGACGCTGTCGACGCCGCGCCGGCCGGGTTTTCCGTTCGCTGGATGGACGTGCTGCGGCGGGATCTCGGCTTCACCGGCGCCGCATTCACCGACGATCTGCTGATGGAAGGCGCGAGCAAGCAGGGATCTGTCCCGGATCGCGCCGCGGCGGGTCTCGCGGCCGGCTGCGACCTGGTCCTGGTCTGCAACGACTCGTCTGCGATGGACGCCGTTCTGAACCAGCTGACCTGGCGCCGCACCGCTCAATTCGATCAGCGCTTTGCTCGCTTGCGGCCGCGTGGTCCAGCGTACCCGATGACGGAGCTGGTTCGCACGGAGCTGTACGAAGGCGCTAAGGCGGATCTTCTGAGGCTGGCGGAAGACGATTAGGGGCTCGGTAACCGGCTGTGCTCGATCGGGCTAAACTGCGCATAATGTGTATTATGTCAAATTATCAAGGACATTAAGTCTCGGCTCTAACGGCTTGAAAGTACGCGGCTTCTGACCCCCTACGCCCGCCCCCTTCTGGTCAGATCCCTCGAGACAGTAGCCAAAGCAAACCTCCGACTGATTGCCTTGGTTGTCCCAGCCGGGACAACAAAACTTTAGAAGCTGCGCTGCCGACATCGCTCGCCTCGGCGCTTGCTTGCTCCTGTTTCTACGTGTCCCCGCACGCGGCAGACGCCGACGACGGACTGCGAGAATCACCGACCTCGTAGGACGCTTCCGAGCCGTCGGAAGTAGCGCGCCCGAGCTCGAAGCATCTGCTTCTGCCGCGCGTGCTCGCCCGCCGTTCGTCGACTCTCACCCATTTGGGGCTCGCCTTCACTTCGGCGCGACCTTAGGGTGGTCACATGAACGACACGCCCCGAACACTGTTCGAAGTCACCCCGACCGACGATCAGGCTGGCCGCAGCGTCGGGGCGGTACTGACGAACCTCTCCGCGTCCCAGCGCCGGTTGGCGGGAGCGATCTCGTCGGCCGTGGGTCTGCCAGGAAGCGGGATCGGCCTGACGGCGGCGGCAAAGGCGGTGGGCGCCGCGGCTGAAGCCATCGGCTGCCCCAGGCTGCGATCTCAATGCGGCGCCCTGCAACAGGCGCTCGAACTCGGCACCGGCCGTGATGCCGCGTTCGACTTGGCCCTTCTGCTCGAGGGTCATCGGGACCATGTCGTGGCTGCTGTCTTCCTGCGCCCCGGTGCCTTTGTCGTTGCTTCCGCGGCGGATCGCGATGTCGCGCGGTTACTGCAGCGACTTCTCGTGCACGCCGTCGACAGGCACATCAAGCTCGCCCCGCTTGGCCCGCAGTTGCGCCTGCTAAAGCGCGGCGCATCGCCGCTTGCACGCAGGCTGCGCGATGTCCTTGGAGGGGAGCCCGGTGCACTCCAGGCTTGGGCAGAAACCGCTGGATCCGCGCCTTGGCGTCGTCTTGCCCGCGTCCTGCACGAGGCACGCGTCGCGCCGCTGAGCGACC
>DAOMFL010000106.1:0-3370 GCA_035429805.1 Burkholderiaceae bacterium | reverse complement strand
TGGCGTCGTCTTGCCCGCGTCCTGCACGAGGCACGCGTCGCGCCGCTGAGCGACCCCGTCGTGCAGCCCCGCGCGCCGGCGGACGATCGCCCGCCGCCGAAGTTCCGGCCCTTCGTGATCCAGAAGCTGGTCTCGACCCGGGCGAGGAATGTCTATCACCGGGCCGGACTCGCCTCCTTCGACCAGTCGCTCGCGCCGGTTCACTTCGAGCGTCTGGCCCCGGTTCTGCGGGCCGCCCTTGTGGATGACGACGGGCAGCACTTCGGGGCGGCCGTCTACTTCGCGATGCTCTTCGGTCTCTACCCGCGGCAGTTCGATCGCGTGTCATTCGACGCGGAGCCCCATGGCCTTCAGATCGACCTCGCACGCGGTGTCGTCCGCTTCTCGCTGCGCAGTGTCGCCGGGATAGCGTAGATGAAGGACGACGACGTCATGGCCGAGGGGCCGCACCAGTTCGTCGAGGTCCCGCTGGACCGGATGCTCTTCAACTGGCTGCAGACGCAGCTCGCCTCGCGCCCGACGGCCCGCCGGCTCGGCGACCTCTTTGACGCCGCGAACCCCGACTGGATGGCCCGGTTCGAGACCTTCGTGCACGCGGCGTCCGGCACGTCGCGCACGATCACGATCACCCGCCTGATCTACGGCGCGCCACGGGCAGCGGTCGCCGGCGGGATCGATGCGGTCTATGCCGAAATGCTCTGCTGCATCGCCGGGCTCGTGCCGCGCGCCATGGCCCACTACGTCACGATCTGCCCGAACCGGCTCGAGACGGCCGCGGAGTGGGTGTTCCGGCTGCTCGGGCTCAGCGGCATGCTCGCGGGGCGTCCGGCGCATGCGGCATGCCTGTACCCGCCGCCGACCGACGCGGCCGCGCAGGCGCTGGTGAAGGAGTCGCTCGGGACCGTCGGCAGGGCGGTCGACATGCTTGCCCCGTCCACCACGGTCCGTGACCTGACGCTGTGCCTCAACGCCGCGGCGCTGGGCGTGCTCGGCGCGCTGGTCTTCCTGACCGGTCACCGCGGGCAGCGGATCGAAACCATCGCTCGCTCGGCCTTCGCGCTCGAACCGGGCATCTGGTACGTGGCGGACAAGCGCGACGGGTCCGTCCGTGCGGTTCCCCTCGTGCCGCTGCTGGTGGAGTCTCTCCGGGCGTACGAGGCCCTCGTTCGGAGCCTCGCTTACCGAGTCCGCGAGGACGACCCGCGTCTCGTGCAGCGGCTGCTCCAGCGGCTGGACCCCTGGAGCACCAAGCCCTACTTTTTCCGTCTCGCCGACGGCGACCTGAAGCCCCTCGGTTCGGAAGATCTTCGGCCCCTCTTCGCGGCGCACGGCCTGCGTCTCAACGACGGGCGCCGCTGGTTGTCCGTGGTCGTCCGGGACGCCGACCTCAGCTGCCACGTCGAGAATGCCGTGGCGGGACGGAGCTTCCGTGGGCAGTTCCTGTACCCGTCCAGCACGGCGCTCACTCCGTTCACGGTCGCGCAGGCAACCCGAGCCGCCCTCCTCGCGCGCTGCTCCGGGTGGGACGTGCCGACTCCACGCATCCTCGCGGGACGCGGGAATGTTCCCGCGCGCCCATCCCCGTCGACCGTCCTGGTGCCGGAGCGCGAGCCGCTGCCCCGGCGCCGACCCGGCCAGGAGCGCAGTGCGCTGCGGCTCGAGGACGGCTACCGCCTGACGCGCTACTTCACCGCCAAGGCCGCGTTCGAGCGCAGCCCGCCGGCCGAGCCCTGGATTGCTTTCGCTTTCGAACTCGTCTTCGCGGGCGGCGTCAGCCACCTTGCAGAGCTCCTTGCGGCCCTCGATGCCGCGCTCGAGCGCCGGGTCGCAGTCGATGCCGAGCGCGTAACGATCGCCACGCGGACGGCGGAACTCGGGCTGCGCCAGGTCGTGCTTTCCTCGCTGCACGCGAGCCTCATCGCACGGCTGCCGCGCGAGCTGCCGCTGCGGCCCGTGGTCGTGGACCAGCTCGATGCCGCTGCCGCGGGGCTGCTGGACTCGACCACCGAGGGGGCACTGCGCGCGCTGCTCGACGCTGCGCGCGCGGCCCACGCGCTGGTCCTTGCGCCACCGGTGCGGGACTTCGCGGCCGGCTTCATTTCGCCCCCAGTCGGGGCTGTGCGCCCGGCCTCGAACCGGGACAACCAACACTCGTCATGAACACGTACGCGACCCGCCTTCGCGAGGAACTCGCGCCAGTGAGATCCGAGATCGCAGGGCTGCGAAAACGTCACCGCGGCTCCCGTCAGGCACTGCTGCGGGAAATGAAGTCCTACCTCCACGGGCTGGACATCGCTTCGATGACGGGAGGTGCGAGGCTGATCGTGATGGCGCTCCGTCGCGTCATCGATCTGGAAGATGTCGACGGCACCATCGGTCGCTACGAGAATGCGTTGCGCTCGCTGCTGGCAGACGTCGGCGACGCGCTGACCCTGCTGGCCGAAGACGCTGCGGAACTCGACTGGGAAGGCTACTTCGAGCGCTGGTACGCCAAGTCCGTCAGCGCGGGCGACAGGAACGTGCGCCGGACGGCCTTCGGACACCTCATGGCGATCCTGGGCCTCGAGGTGACGCGGGATTACTTGCTGGAATCGCGGCTGCCGGTGGCACCGGTTTCCGTGGCACGTGCCGAGCACCTGGTCGAGGCCCAGCGCCCCAACCTGGCCTCCGCCCACCGCCCGCGGCGCATTCGGATCAAGGCGGCGTGCCTGCTGATGCTGAGGGAGCGCATGCCATGCCGCAGCGACGAGCTGCGCTTCCTGAGGTGGGAGGACGTGAGCATCGGGACCCCGTTGATCATCGTGATCGCACGGGCCGCCGGCGCGGCGCTCAAGAACGACTACGCGATGCGCGAGGTCGTCATCGAGGACCCATCGCCCGAACTGATCCGGTGGCTGCAGGACCTGCAAGCCCGCGCCGGGCACGACACGCGCGTCTTCGGCAGTGACTTCGACGCGCGTGAAATGGCGATGGTCGATGCGCTGGTGTCCGAGGCCCTGAAAGCCGCGACGGGCGATCCTGACGTCAACGCCATGGCCCTGCGCCGCTTCGCCATCAATCGGGCCATGGTCGACGTGCTGCACGTCGACGGGCAGAAGGCCGCGAGTGCGGCGCACCTGCACGCGGGCCTGCTCGAGGTTTCCGCGTCTGCCGGTCATGCCTCGACGTTCCGGGCGTTCAGTGACTACGTGGTTGGCCTCCCGGAGCTGCGCTACCAGTGGTTGAACGCGGACGGCTCGCCGTTGCAGTTGCGCATGAATCCGGTCAAGCGCCTGCAGCTCGTCGACGGCATTACCGAGGCCGCCGCGCGGAAGCGGGTTCAGCGCGGCCGCCCCATCCCGCGCGGGCTGGCCGCCCCGGCGCGCTGGGC
>DAOMFL010000105.1:0-10879 GCA_035429805.1 Burkholderiaceae bacterium | reverse complement strand
AGCGTGCCGCGTTTCCGATCGCGTCGCTGAAGCGGCAGAAGTACTGGCCGCCGGTGGGCCGCGTCGACAACGCCTACGGTGACCGCAACATCATGTGCTCGTGCGTGCCGATGTCGGCCTACACCGAGGACGCGGCCCCGTCGGCGGCCAGTGTGGCCGCGAGCTGAGGAGACTCGCCTTCGGCTCGGGCCGCGTCGACAACGCCTACGGTGACCGCAACATCATGTGCTCGTGCGTGCCGATGTCGGCCTACACGGAGGATGCTGCCGCAACGCCGGCCTGAGGCGCCGAGGGGGAAAAACAAAGCGGCCGCGTGAGCGGCCGCTTTGCATTGGAGGTGCGAATCTAGCGCGGCGCCGGTGCCTGCGCGACCTGCGTGCCCCGCACCGACTTGGCGGCGACCAGCGCAGCCTTATCACCGTCGGCCTGCGAAACGACGCTACTGAAGACCACCAGGGTCGTCGTGACGGCGGCGCCGAGAGCCACGGCATGCTTGAGGATCGAGTTCGTCATTTTGTCTTCTCCAGTTCGTTGAACTTCGTAGTGTCCTGTCTGTAGGGACGCTGTCCGCGATGGAAACCGGACATCTGCCCGAAACTTTCGCTTACCGGACAGCCGCGGCGCTGGCCACGACCGTGGCGCGGGCGGCTTTGGCGAGTTGGACCGCGTCGCGGTCCTTGTCGGCCAGGCTGGCCACGGCCGAGAACAGCACCAGCGTTGTGCACGCCGAGGCGGTCAGTCCGATCAGGTACTTGATGGTCGAGTTCTTCATGGTGTCCCTCCGTCCGAATAAAGCCCGCGTGGTGGGCTCTTGCTGGTAGGGACGCAGGGTCGACGCCAAACCGGACATCGGCGTGAATATTCACGCCGGGTCGGAGCGCGGTCCGAGGGTCGTAGTGGGGGGGGCGTGGGCCGCGGCTCAGACGCGCGGTGGGGCGACCGCCAGCCGGCGATGCGTAGCCACGGGAGACTTAGCCAACTGCTCGCGGGCCTGCCGCACCATCCAGTTGCCACGTTGGTCGCCCGCGGCCTGGTAGGCGCGGCCGAACCAGTACAGCGACTCGGCGGCGTACACGCTGTCGGGCTGCACCGAGAGCCAGTTGCCATAGTCTTTGCGCATCAGCTCGACGGCTTCGGCGCCTTGTCCCGACGCAATCAGCAGGCGCACCCGCACCTGCCTGAGGCGGCCGTCGCGGCCATCACGGCCGCTGGTCGGATGCTCGTCCTGCAACTTCCGCATCGTGTTCTGCGCCGCATCGGGACGGCCGGCGTCAAGTTCGGCGAGCGCGCGCATCGCGAGGGAACGCGCCTCGCAGTCCGAGCCCGGAACGATGCGCTTGAGTTCGCGGCAGCGCTGTCCGAACGTATCTGCGACGCGAATCGCTTCGTCGTAGCGCCCGAGCTGACGCAGGGCATCTGCGGTGCAGATCCAGATCCCGCCCTGCGCCGGCGTGAGCCGCCCATGTCTGGCATACACGTCGTTGTAGTACGCGATCATCGGCTGCGCCGCCTCGATGGCGGCGGCGGCCTCGCCACGCTGCATCAGCTGGCAGACTCGGCCATTGCGCAGACCCTGCGTGCGGCGATCGCGGATCGATTGCTCGGGAATGGCCTGCGCGTTGGCGGCCGCAAGCTGGTAGTAGCGCTCAGCTGTGTCGAAGTCGCGCGCACCGAGCGCCCGGTTGAAGGCATTGATCGCGCTCTCCATCAAGTGGGTCGATGGCGGTTGCTCCCGTGCCGCGGCGATGTCGTACGCGTCGTAGACCCAGGCATGCGCGGTCGCATCGCCGGCTTCCGACAGGCAGCTGCCGATCCAGTCATACAGCCGCTCGAGCTGGATGCTGTGCGCACCGTGTGACTCCCGCGCCTGCCGGGACAGCGCCCACAGACGCTCCAGCCCCTGCGCGACGTTGCCCTTGCCGCACAACAGACCGGCCTCGATGATGCTCAGGTCGAGATATTCAGGGCTTTCGAGCACGGCACCGCCGCGCGCCTGTGCCTGGGCGAGCGCGTCCTCGACGACCTTGCGCATCGCGTCGTTGCCCTGGCGCAGACCGGCCAGCGTGGCCACCATGCGCGCCGCTCGCAGGTGCTGCCGTGTGCCCGCGCCAAAGCGCTGGAGCGCGAAGCTTTCCACTTCGGCCACGCTGCGCGTCGTCTCATCCTGGTTCAGGTAATCCGGCACGCCGTAGTTCTGTGCCAGTTCGATGCGGATCAGCAGCGCGTCGAGCAGCAGGTCGGCGGCCGCGCGGTCGTCGGGGGCGAGGCCGCCCAAAATCGCGATGGCGCGTCCGAGCTGCGTACCTGACGCTGACGACACGATCAGGCTCGGGTCGGAGGCGCGGACCTGAGCGGTGAGCAGTGTCAGGTCATGGGCGGGAAGATGGGACGCGGCCTGGTCGACGGCTTTCTGGAACACGCGCTGAGCGGCGGCCATTTCGCCGCGGTTCTTGTAGGCCTCGCCGATCGTGACGCGCAGCTGAAGCAGCTGGTCGGGAGCGCCGGAGAACTCGGCGTCGATGCGCTGCTCGATGGTGTTGAGCATGGCTACATCGGCGGCCTTGGTCTGGGCCGAGGCGTTGGGGTCGGCGGTGCGGATCAGTCCCAGCACGAAGGTGTTGAGCGCCGTGGCGCGCTGGGCCTGCTGGCGCGCCTCGTTGCCCTGCCACAGCGCGAGGCCGAGGCCGATGCCGAGGGCCAGCACGATGGCGCTGCCGGCGGCGACGGTAAGCGTGTTGCGCTGGACGAACTTCTTCAGCCGGTAGGTGCGGCTATCGGGCTGCGCCCGCACCGGCTTGCCGTCGAGGTAGCGCTCGAGGTCATCGGCGAGCGCGGTGGCGCTGTCGTAGCGTTCCTGCGGCTGGCGCTTCAGCGACGTGCCGATGATGGCGTCCAGATCGCCTCTGAGCGCGCGGGCGCGCGCCGGGTCGCTGGCCGCGTCGCTCGGCCGGCGCAGATCACCGCGCAGCAGTTCCGCTTCCAGCGCGCGCGGCTCGGTGGACTGGTACAGCCGGCTGCCGCTGGCGAGTTCGAACAGCATCACCCCAAGCGCATAGACGTCCGCGGCCACCGTGACCGGCAGCGCCAGCACCTGCTCCGGCGCCGCGTAGGCCAGCGTCATGGGGCGGCCCGCCAGGCGCGTCAGGGCGGTGGCCTCGGCCGTGGTGGTGTCGCCTTCGATCAGCTTGCTGATGCCGAAGTCGAGCAGCTTCGGTGCGCCTTCGGCCGTCACCAGCACGTTGGCCGGCTTCAGGTCGCGGTGGATGACGAGCTGGCCGTGCGCGTACGCCACCGCACGGATCACCTGCACCATCAGGCGCAGGATCGCCTTCAGGTCACGGCCGGTGCACCAGACATCGATCGGCACGCCGTCGACGTATTCCAGCGCGAGGTACGGCCGACCGCCGTCGGCTAGCCCAGCGTCGAAGAGCACCGCGATGGCCGGATGCTGCAGCCGCGCCAGGATCGCGCGCTCGCGCGCCATGCGTTGCGCCAGCCCGTGATCGACCCACTCGGCCCGCGGCAGCTTGAGCGCCGCCCGCCGCTGCATGACGCCGTCGGCGCGGGCCGCCTCCCACACTGCGCCCATGCCGCCTTCGGCCAGCAGCCGCTCGAGACGCCACGGGCCAATCCGGTCGCCTGCGGCCTCGCGACGCATCGCCGCAATCGCGGCCGAGGCCAGCGCCACCACCGGCCGCAAGGTCTGGCTCGTGCCGTCGATGCCCGCGTCGTCGCTCCGCGACAGCAGAGCGATCAATGTCGGACGAAGATGGCGGTCCTCGTCCGGAAGGCCTCCGAGCCAATCGGTGCGTGCGTCGCCCTCCAGCTCGAGTCCCCGCTCGAGCAGGCGATTGAGCCGGTGCCAGTCGGCGACCGTCAGCGATACATCCATGGCCAGGTGTTCAACCCCTCCGGTCGGCGGCGAGGCGCAATCCGCGCTTCGCCGCCGAGGTCATAACCGAATCCCGTTGCTGTCGTCAACGCCGGTCGCCATGAGGGCGAATGCCGCCGTGGCGGAAGGGGAGCGGCGCTTCAACGCACGCTGTGCTCGACGTGTTGGGCAAGCGTCGTCGGTTTCGACTTGGCGATGGCGAGCGCGGCCTTGTCGCTGTCGGCCAGCGAGACGACCGAGCTGAAGAGCACCAGCGTGGTGGCGACGGCGGCGAAGGCGGCAACGGCGTGCGGGATGTTCGGCTTGGTCATGGCGTCCTCCAGTTGGGGAGAGTCAGCGAAATGACTGTCTCTTGCTGGTAGGGACGCAGCCCGGATGCCAAACCGGACATCGGGGCCGGAAGTCGGCTGTGTGGAGCGCGCCTGGCTACCGGTCCGGCCTACGGCTGCACTGCCAGTCGCCGATGCGTCGCGACCGGAGACTTCGCCAGCGACTCGCGCGCCTGCGCCACCATCCGCCGGCCGCGCGGGTCGCCGGCGGCGAGGTAGGCCTGACCGAACCAGTAGAGCGCTTCGGCGGTGTAAGGGCTGTCCGGACGTGTCGACAGCCAGTGTCCGTAGGTACGGCGCAATGGCTCGATCGCTTCGGACGCGCGGCCGTCAGCGATAAGGATGCGTGGGTAGGCGAACGACAGCAGGTCGAACAGCCCTCCACGCGGGATCTTCGCCCGTTGCTCCATCACGTCGCGCGCTTCGTCCGTCCTCCCGGTGTCGAGGAAGATCGTGACCAGTGCCTCCATCGCCCACTTGTCACAGCGGATGCCGGGTACGACGGCCGCTGTGGCGCGGCAGCGCTCCAGCATGGTCTGCAGCGTCTCTTCCGCCGCGTCGAACCTGCCCTGCTGTCGTTGCGCGTCGGCCAGGCAGAGCCAGAACGATCCCTGTCCGGGTGTCAGTCGTCCCATCCGTGCGAAGTCGGCATCGAACCCGGCCTTGAGAGGCGCTGCGAGGGACTCCGCTTCCTCGGCGTCGCCACGCCTGGCCAGGTGACAGATGCGGTCCTGTTGAATCCCGCGCATCAGCCGCTCACGCAGGGCGGGCTCCGGGATGGCGGCCGAGTTCTCAATGGCACTTCGGTAGAAGCGTTCGGCGAGTTCCCAGTCGTAGTCGGAGACTGCCCAGCTGTAAGCCATCCGAGCACGGCGCAGCAGTCCCGTCGACGGTGCTTGTTCCCGGGCCGCCGCGATGGCATAGGCTTGCGTGGCAGCGTTCTCTCCAGTCGCGTTGTCGCAGCCGCTGTAGATCAACACCATCCGTTCGAGCAGCGCGCTGCTCGGGCCATGTGCTTCCCGGACCGATTCCATCGTCTGCTTCAGCTGCGCCCGCGCTTCGGACGCGCCGGTGTCGTCGCCGCATCGCTGCGCGACCTGCTCGGCATTCGCCCGCAGATACTCGACGCTCTCGGTGGCCTTGTCGCTCCGCAATCGTGCCTGTTCCAGCGCGGATTCGATGATCTGCCGACCTTCGGTCGCATCCTTGATGCTGCCGACCCAGTCGGCAAGCGGCCCTGCCACGCGCAACTGCTGGCGGCTGCCTTCGCCGAACGACGCCAACGCGATTGTGTTGGCTTCTTTCAGTGCGTCGAGGCGCCGCTCGGCCGGCAGATAGGCCGGCACACCGTAGGAGCTTTCGAGTTCATGCTGGATCAGCAGTGCATCGATCAGCAGTTCGGCGGCGCTGCGGTTGCGCGGGGCCTCCGGGCGCAGCGTATCGATGGCGCGTTCCAGCTGTCGTGCGGCTTCCGATGACACGATCAGGCTTGGGTCAGAGGCGCGGACCTGGGCGGTGAGCAAGGTGAGGTCGTCGGCCCGGATGTGGGAGCTGGCATCGTCGACGGCCCTCTGAAACACGCGCTGGGCGGCTTTCATTTCGCCGCGGTTTTTGTAGGCCTCGCCGACGGTGACGCGCAGCTGGAGGAGCTGGTCGGGGGAGCCGTGGAACTCGGAGTCGATGCGCTGCTCGATGGTGTTGAGCAGGGCGACATCGGCGGCCTTGGTCTGGGCGCTGGCGTTGGGGTCGGCGGTGCGGATCAGGCCGAGGACGAAGGTGTTCAGTGCGGTGGCGCGCTGGGCCTGCTGGCGGGCTTCGTTGCCTTGCCACAGCGCGACACCGAGGCCGACGCCGAGGGCCAGCACGATGGCGGCGGCGGCACCGACCGCCAGCGCATTGCGGGCGATGAACTTCTTCAGCCGGTAGCCGGTGCTGTCGGGGCGCGCACGCACCGGCTTGCCGTCGAGGTAGCGCTCGAGGTCATCGGCGAGCGCGGCTGCGCTGTCGTAGCGCTCGGCGGGGTTGCGCTTCAGGGCGGTGCTGACGATGGCGTCCAGGTCGCCCCGGAGGGCGCGAGCGCGGGTGGGGTCGGTGGCGGCATCGCTGGGCCGGCGCAGATCGCCACGCAGCAGCTCGGCCTCCATTGCGCGCGGCTCGGTGGACTGATACAGCCGGCTGCCGCTGGTGAGTTCGAACAGCATCACGCCAAGGGCATAGACGTCGGCGGCCACCGTGATCGGCAGCGCCAGCACCTGCTCCGGCGCCGCGTAGGCCAGCGTCATGGGGCGGCCCGCCAGGCGCGTCAGGGCGGTGGCCTCGGCCGTGGTGGTGTCGCCTTCGATCAGCTTGGAGATGCCGAAGTCGAGCAGCTTGGGCGATCCGTCCGGGGTCACCAGCACGTTGGCCGGCTTCAGATCCCGGTGGATCACCAGCTGGCCGTGTGCATAGGCCACCGCACGGATCACGTGCACCATCAGCCGCAGCACATCGTGCAGTCCGCGGCCCTGGCACCAGGCGTCGATCGGCACCCCATCGACGTACTCCAGCGCCAGGTACGGCCGGCCGCCCTCGGCCAGGCCGGCGTCGTACAGCACGGCAATCGCCGGGTGTTGCAGCCGCGCCAGGATCGCGCGCTCGCGCGCCATGCGTTGCGCCAGCCCGTGATCGACCCACTCGGCCCGCGGCAGCTTCAGCGCGGCTCGACGCTGCATCACGCCGTCGGCGCGCGCGGCCTCCCACACCGCGCCCATGCCGCCTTCGGCCAGCAGCCGCTCGAGCCGCCACGGACCAATCCGGTCGCCGGCCGCCTCCCGCCGCATCGCCGCCATCGCCGCCGAGGCCAACTGCACGACCGGCCGCAAGGTCTCGCTGGTGCCGTTAAAGCCGGTGGTCTGTGCGTTGGCCAGCAGATCGAGCAGCAGCGGCTTCAGGTCGGTGGCGTCCGCGGGCAGTGTTTCGAGCCACGCCGTGCGCGCCTCGCCTTCCAGCTCAAGCGCCTGCGCCAGCAACTCGTTCAGACGATGCCAGTCCTCAACCGTCAGCTCGCGATTCGTGATCATGCGCGTGGGCGAAGTCTCCCTTCACCGCAAAGACGTATTCCGGCCGCAGAACCGGACAGCGGGGCGTCAGCGCTTCAGCGAAACCGACAGCAGCAGCCGGGCGCGTTCCCAGTCGCGCCGCACGGTGCGTTCGTTGAGGTCGAGCGCGTCGGCGATCTCCTGCTCGGAGAGTCCGGCGAAGTAGCGCATCTCGACGACCTTGCGCAGCCGCGGGTCGACCTTGTCGAGTTCGTCGAGCGCGTCGTTGATGCGGATGATGTCCTCGTCCTGGTTGCCGATCGAACCGGCGATCTCGGTGTTGAGCGTCAGATTCGACTGCCCGCCGCCGCGCCGCTCTGCGTTGCGCTTGCGCGCAAAGTCGACGATCACCGAGCGCAGCACCTGCGAGACATAGGCCATGAAGCGGCCGCGGCAGTCGAGGTCGATGCGGCCGGCGCCCTGCAGGCGCAGGTAGGCCTCGTGCGCGAGCGAAGTAGTGTCGAGCATCGTCAGCGGACCGTTTTCGTGCAGCCGGGCGCGCGCCATGCGGTGGATGTCGGCGTACAGCAGCTCGAACAGTGCGTCCAGCGCCTCGCGGTCGTTCTCGGCGATGCGGTGCAGTAAGACGGTGACGTCGCTCATCGTCGCCCTCGATTTGCGCTTGCTGGGCGCATTCTCCACGCAAATGCAGGCACTGGGAGAGGCATCGCCGGCCGTCCGGCCGGTGGATTTCCCGCTTGACGGTTCGAGCGGCATCGGGAATAAAGGACTCTGCCTGAGGGGGCCGCACAACCGGTCGGGGGCCGCTTGTTCCAGCACATGCGGTGGCGTGGGCGTTACGGCGACTGCGGTGCGGTCGTGGTCCTGCTCGTCACGCTGCTGGGCCAAGCGCTGACGGTGTATGCGCAGGAGCCGAGCACGCCGGGCGCGACGTTCGAGCGGGTGGTGGTCACCGGCTCGCACATTCCGCAGACCGACCTCGAAACCGCGCTGCCGGTGCAGGTGCTGACCCGCGAGGACATCGAGCGCAGTGGCGTTACCACCGTCGAACAGCTGCTCGAACGCGTCCCGGCCAACGTCAATCCGTTCAACCTCTCACAGACCGTTGGCAACGGCACTAGCCCCGGGTTGTCCTCGGCCAACCTGCGCGGGCTGGGCGGCGGCTCGACGCTGGTGCTGCTGAACGGGCGGCGGCTCGGCAACTACGCGTTCGACGGTGCGTCGGTTGATCTCAATTCGATTCCACTGTCTGCGATCCAGCGCGTCGAAGTGCTGAAGGATGGCGCCTCCGCGATCTATGGCACCGACGCGATCGCCGGCGTCATCAACTTCATCTTGCGCAAGGACTTCCAGGGCGTGGAGGCCGTCGGCAGCTTTTCAGCGACGCAGCACGGCGGTGGCAACGAGGGCGACATCGCCGTTACCGCCGGCTACGGCGATCCGGCACGCGACGGGTTCAATGTATTTGCCGCGCTCGCCTACCAGAAGCAGCAGGCGCTGCGAGCGATCGATCGCGCGTTCGCGAGTTCGGCGTACCGGCCCGACGTCGGGATCGAAAGCCTCAATCCGTTTACTTTCCCGTCGAACATATTCGACCGCGCACGCGGGCGCGTCCTGAATCCGACGGCGGCCGCGGGCTGCCTGCCGCCATCGACCTTTCCATTCCGCTTTCCGCCGGGCAATGCGCTCGCCTGCGCGTACGATTTCGCGCCGGCGATCGACCTGCTGCCGGAAGTGGAGAGAACTAGCGCGCTGGTACGCGGCACCTGGCGCCTGAACCCGGACCTTGACCTGTTTGCCGAGGCGCTGATCGGTCGCAATCGGATCGAGGCGAACGTCGCGCCGAACCCGATCGTTCCCACTACGTCGTTCGGTCAGCTGCGCTATCCGGCCAGTGGACCCTACTACCCGATCGAGTTCGCGGCGGCTAACGGGCTGGCCGGCAACCTGCTGATCTCTTTCCGGGCGACCGAACTCGGCCCGCGCACGAACACGACGACCAGCGACACGCAGCGCTACGTGATCGGCGCCGAAGGGCGCGCCGCGGGCTGGGATTACAACGTCGCTGTGGTCTACAACGGGAACCAGCAGGAAAACTCCTACGGCGGCAGCTATGTATACGCCAGCAAGATCATTCCGGCGATGGCCACCGGACTGATCAATCCGTGGGGACCCTCTGGCCCCGAGGGCAATGCGCTGCTAGCGTCGACCACGTACAACGGCACGCCGCAGAAGGCGGATGGCACGACGTCGCTGATCAATGCCGTCGCGTCGCGTGAAGTCCTGCAGTTGCCGGCCGGCCCGCTCGCGCTGGCGCTCGGCGCCGAGGCGCGCAGCGAGCGACTATCCTACGACTGGGATCCCGAAGTGCTGGCGGGAAATACGCCGCTCGGCGATCAGCTGAAGGCGGTCAGCGGCAGCCGCAGTGTCTATTCCGCGTATGCCGAGCTGGCCGTGCCGGTCCTGCGCGGACTCGACGCGCAATTCGCGGTGCGCTTCGACCAGTACAGCGATTTCGGATCGACCACCAACCCGAAGGTCGCGCTGCGCTGGCAGCCCCTGCCGAGCCTGCTGGTGCGCGGTTCATGGGGCGAGGGCTTCCGCGCGCCGCCGCTCTACACGCTGAGTGAACCGTCGGCGTCGGCCGGCATCACGATCGTCGAGGACCCGGTGCGCTGCCCGGTGACCGGACTCGTCGATGACTGTCTGGCGTTCGTCGAAGTGCTTTCCGGCGGCAATCCGGACCTGCAGCCCGAGACTTCGACGCAGTGGAACCTCGGGGTCGTGTGGGAACCGCTCAAGGGCCTGTCGTTTGCAGTCGACTACTGGGCGATCGAGCAGAAGGGAATCATCGAGCCGCTGTCCCAGGAAAACCTCATGCGCTATTACCAGCGCTTTCCTGATCGCATCGTTCGCGGCCCGGTCGATCCAAATTACCCCAGTCTGCCCGGACCGATCGTTTCGATCGACGTTTCTCCCGTCAACCTTGGAACCACGCAGACGTCCGGCATCGACGCCGCTCTCAACTGGCAGGCGCCGCCGCAGCCGTGGGGCAATGTAGGGGTCGGACTGCAGGGCACCTATGTGTTGCAGTGGGAAACGCAGGTTGACGGAGTCACGTACGTTTCGCGGCTCGGTGACGCCACCTACGGCGCAGCGGTTCCGCGCTGGAGGAGTTCGCTGACGCTCAACTGGGGTTTCGGGCCCTGGGGCGTGACGCTCGCCCAGATCTACTCCGCCGGCTATTCCGAACCACTGCGCGAGCCGCTGATCGGCACGCGCCATGTCGACTCCAGTTCGAGCTGGGACCTGCAGGGCCGCTACACCGGCTTTGCCGGATGGCAACTTGCCTTCGGCGTTCGCAACCTTTTCGACGCCGACCCGCCGTTCACGGTCCAGGGCAATACGTTCCAGGTCGGCTTCAACCCGCAGGTCGCGAGTCCGCTCGGTCGGGCCTTCTACGTGCGCGCGGGGTATGCGTACCGGTAGGGAGGCGCAGGGAGCGCTCGCGGGCGTCGATGGGCCAGCAATGCCGGGAGCAGACTTGCGCCCCACTTCGTGCCAAGACTCGGCATACTTCGCCGGCGCGACCGAAGTGCCGCAGGCGCGGCTCGCAACGT
>DAOMFL010000104.1:0-11079 GCA_035429805.1 Burkholderiaceae bacterium | reverse complement strand
GAATAGGGTGAGCGTCGCTCGTGTACGCGATCGGCTGCGCCGATCGCACGTGCACCCTCGGCGGAACGGCAAGTCAGTCGGCTCCGGAGCGCAGCCGACTGACTAGTCCTGAGCGCGCGCGTCAGCGCGCGTACCGCGACGAGTGCACGTGCGAGCCCGCAGGGCTCGCGTACACGAGGAGCGTCGCCCCGCGTACACGAGTGACGCTATTCCCAAAGCGTGAAGTAGAACGTCGCCCCGTGACCGGGATTTGGAGCGGGAACGGCTTCGGCCCAGATGCGGCCGCCATGGCGGCGAATGATCTTCTGCACCGTGGCGAGGCCGACGCCGGTGCCGGGGAACTCGTTCGAACTGTGGAAGCGCTGAAACAGGCCGAACAGCTTCTCTGCGAAGCGCATGTCGAAGCCGGCGCCGTTGTCCCTGACGAAATACGTCCGGACGCCGCCTTCGTCGCCAGCGCCGAACTCGATGCGTGCCTTGGGTTCCTTCGCGGTGAATTTCCACGCGTTGCCGAGCAGGTTCTGCAGCACCAGCCGCAGCAGCGTGCTGTCGCCATCGGCGCGCAGCTCGGGGGCGACGACGAACTCGACGGCGCGCGTATGGTCCTGGGCGCGCAGATCGTCGGCCAGTTCGCGGGCGATCTGGGCCAGATCGACGCGTTCGCGCGTGAGTTCACGGCTTGTCATGCGTGACAGCGACAGCAGCGTTTCGATCATCGAATTCATGCGCTGGCTGGCGGCAACGATGCGCCGCAGGTGATCGCGGCCTAGGTCATCGAGCGGCTTTCCTCGGTCGCCGTAGTCTTCGAGCACGATCGTCGCGAAGCCGTCGACCACGCGCAGCGGCGCCCGCAGGTCGTGCGACACGGAGTAGGAGAAGCTGTCCAGCTCGCGCAGCGTGTGTTCGAGCTCGGCCGAGCGCTCCGCCAGTTGCCGGTTGCGCTGCTCGAGATCGGATTGCAGCTGTGCGACATCGCCGCCGCCGGCGACGGCCGTCGTGCCGAGCAGCGGCGTGAGGTCGTGCGCCGCGCCGGCATAGCCGCGGAAGGTGCCGGTGCCCGAGAACATGGGCGCACCCGAGATGGCGACGACGCGCGCCGGCTTGCCATCGGCGCCGCCCACTTCGATGCGGATGTCGAAATACGGCGCACGAGCCGCGAGCGCGGTCGCGAGCGCCGGCGGGGCGCCAGCACCCGGCGTGATTTCCCAGGGACGGCGACCGACAAGCGACGCGCAGTCGAACCAGTCGATCGTGCGGTGGCTGCGCTCCACTTCGACGACGACGCCTTCCGCGTTGGTCTGCCACGACCACGTCGCCGAGGCCGCCAGTGATTGCCGCATTGCGTTGAGCTCGCGCCGGGCCCGGTGCTGCTGGGACAGCACGACGCCGGTCAGCGCGATGAGCGCCCCGACCGAGGCCGCGCCCAGCAGCCACAGCGGCGCGATTCCGCTGTGCGGCGCGGCCTCAGTGGCACTGGCAGCGAGGGCCGACACTGCCGCCGACGCCAGGCCGCACGTGGCCACGGCGTATCCGATGCGTGCGAGCACCCGCTCGCGTGAATACCGGCGAGCGGTCACAGTCGACGTCAGAGGAGTTGCCTTTCCCACCAGGGCCGATTGTGCAGCAAGCCGGGACCTCCGTGCGAGTGTGCGCCAGGGCTTGCGCCGCGGGCTGAAATGCCATTGGACGGGGCACCTTTTCGAGGCGTAGCGCTCCGTGGTTCGGACTAGCCTGCCGTGACCATCCGACCGGTGCGTCCGCTCGCGCCCACCCATGCCGCAAACTCGCTCGCTGCTGCAGCGTATCTGCCGTCTGCGTCCCACCGGGCGGCCGGACGTGAGTGGGATGAGCTCTGCCGATCAGGTGGCGCCGGACACCCGCTTCGAGCCGATCGCACTGCCGGGTGGCCATGCAAGGTTTCGGTCGATTGCGATTCCTCTGATCGGTGTGCTGGTGCTGGTCGCCAGCTGCACCGTCGGCGTCAGCTACTACTTCCACCACCGCAGCGCCGAGCGCGTGTTTCTCGGCACGCAGCGCGCCAAGGCCGAGCGTGCTGCGATGCTGGTCAACGCCACGATCTCGAACGACTACCGGGCACTCGAGGACGCTACGCGCCGGCTCGCGGAGCGGCCCGATCTGGTCGCGGCGCTCCAGCGCGTCGATGTCGACGAGGCGGTGCGCGCCTGGGCTCAACGCCTGCACTGGAGCGACGACGACGCCGAGTACGCGATCTACGACGTGACTGGACGGCGCATCGAGCGCATCGGCGCCACGCTGCCGGGCCGCCCCGACGGTGCCGCGCGGGACGCCGCCGTGGCGGCCGCACTGGCAGGCGGCAGGATCCTCGAAGCCCAGCAAGGCACGGCGGAACTGACGCTGCGTGCCGCCGCCCCGGTCATGACCGACGGCCGCGTGCTGGGCGTCGTGGCGGCCGAGCGGCGCATCGACGGCGAATACCTCGGCACGCTGGCTTCGAATACCGGACTCGACATCGCCCTGGCGAGCGCCGGGCGCGCGATCGTCACGACGGTCGTTCCGGACGACAGCCGCTGGCTGGAGAAGATCGCGCCGCATATCGCGGAACGAGCTACGCGTTCGGTTGCGCTGGATGGCGGTCTGGACATCGCGCTGCAACCGCTGGCGCTGGGCGGCAGTCCGGTCGCCGTTGCGGTGATGATGCCGAACAGAGTGGCCTATGACACCCTGTCCGAGTCGACGGAGGCCTTCGTCGCCGTCGTGCTGTTCGCAATGCTGGCGACGGTTGCGGCAGGCCTGTACCTGAGCCGCTACCTGATCCAGCCGGTCAAGGCGCTGACCGAACGCGCCGAGGATCTGTCTCTGCGCTTCGCCGGTCGCGGTGCCGCCCGCCGCGGCGATGAACTCGACTCCCTGGTCGGTTCGTTCGAAGCGATGACGACGGCGCTGCTGTCGCATTCCGACCGGCTTTCGCGGGCCCACAAGAGCGAGCTGCAGAACAGCCTCGAGCTGCAGCGCCAGTACGCGCAGATGCGCCTGCTGCGCAGCCTGGCGACCGCGGCCAACGAAAGCGGCACGGTCGAGTCGACGCTGGAGCGTGCGCTGCACGAGATCGGCGGCTACCTCGACTGGCCGCTCGGTCGGGTCGCACTGCAGCGGGAGTCGACGGCCGGCGGCGCGCTGCCGCCGCACTCGATCTGGTTCTCGCGCGATGCCGACCGCTTTGCGCTGTTCGTCGAAGCCAGCAACCGGGCACCGCTGGTTCCATCGCCCGACAGCCTGATCGGGCGCGCCTACCTTTCAGGTACGCCGCACTGGGTCTCGGATCTGTCGCGCATGTCGGACTGGGACCGCCTCGTCGAGGCCCTCGACTCGGGTCTGCAGACCGGCATCGTGATTCCGGTCATTGCGCACGGTCACGTGACCGCCTTCATCGAGTTCTTCTGCGATCACCGCGTGGAGGCCACCAACGAGCAGCTGGAGCTGCTGGAAGCGATCAGCGCCGAGCTGTCGCGCGTCGCCGAGCGGCAGCGTGCCGAGCGCGACGTGCGCGAACGCGAGCTCGAGGCGAGCCGCCTGGCGATGGTGGCATCGCGCACCGACCAGATGGTGATGATCCTCGATCCGACGGGCCGGATCGAGTGGGCCAACGATGCGTGCGCGCGTTTCTCGGGCTACTCGCTGCAGGACGTGCGCGGACAGCAGGCGCACAAGCTGCTGCGCGGACCGCAGACCGACGCCTCGGCGACGCAGGCCATCGCCGATGCCGTGGTGCGCGGTGAACCCTGTCGCGTTGAGTTCATCGCGTACACCCGTGACGGCGACATGCGGGTGCTGGAGGTCGAAGGCCAGCCGCTGCGCGACGAACAGGGCCGGTACTTCCAGTACGCGCTGATCAGTCCGGACATCACTGAGCGCAAGCGCACGGAAGCGGCCCTGCGGGAAAGCGCGGAGTATTTCCGGGCGCTGTTCGACGAGTCGCCGGTTGCGGCCTCGATCCAGGCGCCGGATTTCCGCATCGTCCGCGCGAATGCGGCGCACACGCGCATGCTGGGCTACACGATCGATCAGGTGATCGGGAAGGACGCGTTCAGTTTCTGCCACCCCGACGACATGGATGCGGCGCATGCCGCGCGTCGCGCGCAGCCGCGTGCCGACCGCGGCCCGAAGACCTTCGAACGACGCATGCTGACCGCTGACGGCCGCACGATCTGGGTGCGCGGGCATGCGGTGCGCTTCAGCGACGCCGGTGGCGAGCGCTACACGCTGACGATCCTCGAGAACATCACGGAGAGCAAGCAGATCGAAAAGGTCCTGCGCGACGCCAAGGAGATCGCCGAGTCGGCAAGCCGGGCAAAGTCCCAGTTCCTCGCCAACATGAGCCACGAGATCCGCACGCCGATGAACGGTGTGCTCGGCATGACGGAACTGCTGCTCGGCACTCCGCTCTCGGACAAGCAGCGGCGCTTCGCCGAGGCGGTCTACCGGTCGGGCGAGGCGCTGCTGGAGATCATCAACGACATCCTCGATTTCTCCAAGATCGAGGCCGGCAAGCTGGAGCTCGAAGCGGTCGACTTCAACCTGCGCACGCTGGTCGAGGACGTGTTCGAGCTGCTGGCGCCGCGCGCGCACCAGAAGCGGCTCGAGCTCGCCTCCAGCATAGAGCCGTCGGTACCCACGATCGTGCGCGGTGATCCGATGCGGCTGCGCCAGGTACTGACCAACCTGGTCGGCAATGCGATCAAGTTCACCGAGGCCGGCGAGGTCGTCGTCAGCGTGTCGTGCGAAACGCAGAGCCCGGCAGCGACGCCCCGGGTGGCTTTCGAAGTC
Source organism: Burkholderiaceae bacterium (assembly GCA_035429805.1). GTDB lineage: Bacteria > Pseudomonadota > Gammaproteobacteria > Burkholderiales > Burkholderiaceae_F > JALORV01. Next base: position 6,273 of record DAOMFL010000104.1, on the reverse strand, counting down.
CGGGACAGCGGCATCGGCATGCGTCCCGAGGCACTGGAGAGGCTCTTCACGGTGTTCATGCAGGCCGACCAGTCGATGTCGCGGCGCTACGGCGGCACCGGCCTGGGGCTCGCGATCAGCAAGCAGCTGGTCGAACTGATGGGCGGGCGCATCACGGTGGACAGCCGCTTTGGCGAAGGCTCGGTGTTCCGCTTCGAGGTGCCGCTGCCTGCGGGTGAGGCTGTCGCGGTGGCCTTGCCGGCCAACGCGACCCAGCTGCGTGGCCGCCGCGTGATCCTGGTCGAGGACAACCCGACCAACCGCAGCATCCTCGAGGCCCAGCTGCGGGACTTCGGCATGGACGTCGCGACGGCGGACAACGGCGCCACCGCACTGGAGCTGCTGCGCGCGGCGGCGCGCGCTGCCACGCCGTTCGACGCGGCGGTGATCGACATGAAGATGCCGATCATGGATGGACTGACGATGGCGACCGAACTGCGCCGCGACCCGTTGCTGGCCGAGGTGCGGATGGTGATGCTCACCTCTCTTGGCAGCGGCAACGAGGCGCGGCTAGCCTACGACAGCGGCATCGAGGCCTACCTCACCAAGCCGGTGCGGCAGTCCGAACTCGTCGAAGCGCTGGCGCGGGTGCTACAGACCGAGGCGCCGGTTGCGCCGACGGTGCTGACCGCGGCGCCGGGTCGGCGTGCGCGTGTGCTGATCGTCGAGGACAACGCGGTCAACCAGGAAGTCGCGCGGGCGATGCTGGCTGAACTCGGCTGCGCGATCCGTGTCGCGGCCGACGGGCGCGAGGCTCTCGCGGCACTGCGCGACGATACGTTCGACCTCGTGTTCATGGACTGCCAGATGCCGGAGATGGACGGCTTCGAGGCGGTCAGGCGCTTCCGCGGATCGGCGGCCACCGGCTACGCGACGCGCGGCGACGTGCCGATCGTGGCGCTGACAGCGAATGCGCTGGCCGGCGACGCGGATCGCTGCCTGGCGGCCGGCTTCAACGACTATCTCGCGAAGCCCGTGAAGAAGGAACAGCTGGATACGGCGCTGGTGCGCTGGGTCGATGGACAGGGAACACACGCTCCGTCGAGGGCCGACACGGCGCCCGCACCCGCGGTCGAACCGGTTGCGCAGCCGCGGCCGATACCGGCGCAGGACTCCGCGATGTCTCCCGTCGAAGCCGGGCGCGAGGGCGAGCGTCCGGCGATCGATCTCACCGTCATCGATCTGATCCGCGACATGGAGCGGCGCGGTGCCAAGCGCCTGCTGGAGCGGCTGGTGACGACCTACACGACCACCGCGGCGCGGCTGGTGGCGCAGGCCGCGTACGCGCTGAAGTCGGGCGACATCGCCTCGTTGCAGCACGCGGCCCATACGCTGAAGTCATCGAGCGCCAATCTCGGCGCGATCGAACTGTCGCGGCGCTTCGCTGCGCTGGAACGCCACGCCCGTGGCGGCACGCTCGATGCAGCGCGCGGTGAATGGGCAGCCACACAGGGTGAATACGAACGGGCAGTCAGGGTGCTGCAGGACATTGTGGCCGCCGACGAAGCGGTCGCGTCGAACTGAGGATGACGTGCGAGTAATGAACGACGAAGTGCCACGATCGGGCAAGCGGACGGAAGACCCGCAGGACAGCAACGAGTCCGCAACAAGAGCCGACCTCGTGCTGCTGGTCGACGACGACCCGGTGGCACGGCTGCTGACTGCCTCCGCTCTAGCCGAGCGGAACTGGCGTGTCATCGAGGCCGACGGCGGTGCCGCCGCGCTCGAGCTGTTTGCTGACAACCAGCCCGATGTCATCGTGCTGGACGCCCTGATGCCGGAGGTCGACGGCTTCATCACCTGCGAGCGCCTGCGCCGGCTCGCCGGAGGCGAACACGTGCCGATCCTGATGCTGACCGGCCTCGATGACGAGACGTCGATCGCGCGGGCCTATGAGGCCGGAGCGACCGACTTCTTCGTCAAGAGCACGACGCAATGGACGCTGCTGTCGGAGCGGCTGCGCTACATGATCCGTGCGTCGCGAATGCGCGAGGAGCTCGCCGAGAGCCGCGCCAAACTCAGCAAGGCCCAGCGCATTGCGCGCCTGGGAAGCTGGGAGTGGGACATTGCGGCGCGCTGGGTCAAGCTTTCGGAGGAGTGCTTCGCGATCGCCGGACTGCCGCAGCAGGAAGAGGGGCTCGCGGACTGGTTCGTCTGGTCGCGCGTGGTCGAGGACGAGCGGGCCCGCATCGAGATGCTGTTCCGCGAGGCGCTTGCCGGCAACCGTCAGATGAATTTCGAGTGCCGGCTGGCGCGGCCAACCGGACAGATCCGCGTCGTTCAGATCGAGGGCGAGATCGACCGCGACGAGGCGGGGCGGGCCAAGGCCGTGCACGGCGTGATCCAGGACATCACGGAGCGCAAGCAGGCCGAAGACCAGATCCGGCAGCTTGCCAACTATGACAGCCTGACCGGGCTGCCGAACCGGCGCTTCTTCCGCGACCAGTTCCAGTCTGCACTGGAGCGCGCGCGCGCAAGCGGCTCGGCAGTCGGGGTGATCTTCATCGACCTGGACCGCTTCAAGCAGATCAACGACACGCTGGGGCACCAGGTCGGAGATCAGCTGCTGCGTGAAGTGGCCAAGCGCCTGCACCAGTGCGTGCGCGAGAACGACACGGTGGCGCGCGGCGCAGAAGCCGCGGGGGCGCCGCGCGGCTCCCGGCCGCCGAGCATCGGCTCGGCCACCCGCAGCCTGGCGGCCGGTTCGCAGACGGCGCCGGCCGTGGTGGCTGCGTCCAACAGTGTCGCGCGGCTGGGCGGCGACGAATTCACGATCCTGCTGTCGGACCTCGCCGATCCCGGCGCGATCGAATCGGTGGCGCAGCGCCTGCTCGAAACGATGCGGCGGCCATTCGCCTTCTCGGGGCACGAACTGTTCGTGACGGCGTCGATGGGGGTGGCCTCGTATCCGGTCGACGGCGGCGACGTCGACACGCTGCTGCGCAAGGCCGACATCGCGATGTACGCGGTGAAGGACAGCGGGCGCAACGGCGTGATGCGGTTCTCCAACGCAATGAACACCGCGACCGCCGAGCGCTGGCGACTGGAGACCGCGCTGCATCGCGCGCTCGAGCGCGAGGAACTGGTGATGTACTACCAGCCCAAGGTCAACGTCATCGACGGAACCATCGTCGGCGCCGAGGCGCTGATGCGGTGGAAGCGCGGCGGGGAACTGGTGCCGCCGGGCGAGTTCATCACGGTCGCCGAGGAGTCGGGACTCATCGTGCCGATCACCGAATGGGCGGTGCGTGAGGTCTGCAAGCAGATGGTGGCGTGGGCCGAAGAAGGCATGCCGCCGATGCCGGTGTCGATCAACATCTCGGGCCGCCACATCCAGCGCGCCAATCTGGTCGAACCGGTGCAGACCGCGCTCGCGGGTTTCCGGCTCGACGCACGCCTGCTGGAACTCGAACTGACAGAGACCGTGCTGATGCAGAACCTCGGTCATGCGCTGCCGCTGCTGCAGGCGCTGAAGGACCTCGGCGTGGCGATCTCGGTCGACGACTTCGGAACCGGCTATTCATCGCTGTCGTATCTGAAGAAGCTGCCGATCGACACCCTGAAGATCGACCGCTCGTTCGTGCGCGAACTGGAGACCAGCGGCGATAACGCGGCCATCGTTGCAGCCATCATCGCGATGAGCAAGAGCCTGAAGCTGCGCGTCGTCGCCGAGGGGGTCGAAACCCAGGGCCAGATGACCCGACTCTTCGACCAGGGCTGCCAGCTGATGCAGGGGTTCCTGTTTTCGCCGGCCGTTCCAGGGTCGGATTTTCACGCATTGATCCGCAACAGCACCGGGCAGCCGCACTGGCGCGTGAATTTCGGTCCGCGCCGCGGCGTCACCGGACCTGCGACGCCGGTGGACGAGCACTCGAACGGCCGCCATCACGGCAAGATCACCAACGAACTCGTCGGGCCGCCGCAGCCCCCTGTGGAGGCCTCCGACACCCTGCGTGCCGTGACGGACGGCGGGGAAGGCGGTCAGCGCGATCGCGCGCTCAAGTGGGCGACCCGCTTCATCGGGCGCGATGGCTGAATGCCGCGGCGGGCCGACAGCCTGACGCCGCAGATGCGGCGCAGTCCCGGCGCGCCAGCCGCCTCGAGGTTTCACTCGACGAGGCCGTGCTTGATCGCGTAGTGCGTCAGTTCCGCGTTGTTCGACATCCCCATCTTTTCGAGGATGCGCGCACGGTAGACGCTGACGGTCTTGGGGCTTAGTGCAAGTTCCTCTGCGATATCCGACAGTCGCTTGCCCGAAGCCATCAGCTTCAGCGTCTGGAATTCGCGGTCCGACAGCTTTTCATGCGGCGCCGCGGCCTGTTCCGGAGCGTTGAGGTTCTCGATCAGTGCCTGCGCGATCTCCGGCGTCACGTACTTCCTGCCTGCGATCACCATCGCCAGCGCCTCGAGCAGCTTGTCCGGCGCGCTGCCCTTGTTGAGGTAACCGAACGCGCCGGCCTTGAACGCCCGCACTGCGTACTGGTCCTCCGGGTACATGCTGACCATCAGCACCTTGAGGCGCGGGTACTCCTCACGCAGCGACTTCAGGATCTCGATGCCATTTTTCCCGGGCAGTCCGACGTCCATCACCAGAACGTCGGGCTCGCCGTGCTTCTTCAGTTCGGCACGCAGCTGCCCGTAGTCGGCCGCCTCGGCGACGATCTGCACATCGGGGTGCTCGGACAGCACCTGCACGATGCCGCGACGAACGATCGCGTGGTCGTCGACGACGATCAGCCTAACCGGCATCGGACCCTCCCTCGATCGCAGCGCCGGCGCGCCGGCGTGCCGCCGGCTGAGGCGGAATCGAGAACATCACCGTCGTGCCGCGACCGGGCGACGACGAAACCTCGGCCCAGCCGTCGAGTCCGCGGGCGCGCTCCAGCAATCCGCGCACGCCGAAGCCCGGCGTCACCGCGAGGCTGTCGGGCTCGAAGCCGACTCCGTCGTCGGCCACCTCGAGCGACACTTCGTCGTCGAGCGCGAACAGCTGCACCTGCACCGAGCGCGCACCGGCATGCTTGCGTACGTTCGTCAGCGCCTCCTGCGCCACGCGATAGAGCGCGGCGGCGCGGTCCGGTGCGATGTCGAATTCGTCCCGGTTGCTGCGGAAGTCGATCGGCAGGCCGGTGCGTTCGCCGAATCCGCGCACCAGCCATTCGAGCGCGGCGACCAGCCCCGCGTCGAGCACCGCTGGCCGCAGGGCGTGCTGGATGCGATGCGTCGCGACCACCGCGGATTCGAGCAGCTGCTGGATCGCCTGCAGGCGTTCCGTGTGCAGTCCGGTTCCGACCTCGCGCGCCAGCCGGACAACCTCGAACTTGAGCGCCGTCAGGGCGCCGCCGACGTCGTCGTGGATTTCCTGGGCGATCGCGCGGCGCTCCTCCTCCTTTGCGCGCTCGAGGTGCTGCGTCAGCGCGTGCAGCTTGCGCTCGCTTTCGACCAGGGCCGACGCGACGTTGCGCGCCTCGCGCCGGGCGCGCGCCGCGGCGAGGCTGTGCTGCAGGGCGGCCGCGACACGGAACATGCGCGTCTTCAGCACGAAGTCATCGGCGCCGGCATGCAGCGACGCGACGGCCAGCTCTTCCGACATTTCCCCGGACAGCACGATGACCGGAATGTCGGGGTCGACGGCCTTTGCGACCTTCAGCGAAGCGAACGAGTCGAAGCGCGGCAGGTTGTGGTCGGTGATGACGGCGTCGATCGGACCCTGCTCGAAGGCGTCACGCATGCCGGCCTGGTCCTCGACACGCACCGCACGCGGCCTCAGGCCTTCGCGCATCAGCAATGCGATCAGAAGTTCGTAGTCGAGTTCGGAGTCCTCGACGACGATGAGACGCGGAGCGCTGGGGTCGGCCGTGGTCACTGTGGCTGCGATTGTGGCGGAATGCGGGATCCGGTGCAGGACGCTACGCGCAAGCGATGGCCGATGCTGGCTGGAAAAGCGTCGCGGATCAGGCCGAAGGCGCGTTTTGCAGGCGGCGCTTCAAATGCCGTGCCGGTCCCTAGAATGCGCACTGCAAAGTCCGCCGGACGATCGCGGTGCCGGTTTGCCGGCGTCGAGGAAAGTCCGGACTCCGCAGAGCGGCGTAGCAGGTAACGCCTGCCCACCGTGAGGTGAGGATCAGAGCAACAGAGACGAGCCGATTCAGTTCGGGTGAAACGGGCAATCTCTACGCGGAGCAACACCAAATAGGCGGCCGGTGATCCTGCTCGGGGAGGCCGCGGGTAGGT
>DAOMFL010000103.1:0-11302 GCA_035429805.1 Burkholderiaceae bacterium | reverse complement strand
GGCTGCTTGGCGCGCGAGCCGATCTCGGCCATGCCGAACCCGGTGGTGAAGGCCGCCAGGATGCGGAACCAGCGCGCGGCGCCTGCCGGGTCCATCCCGGCGTCGCGGAAGATCGCCAGCAGGCGCTCGTAGTAGTCGAGCTGAGCGTCGGTGGTGAAGCGGCGCGTCGCGACCAGCAGGAAGGCGCGCGGGTGACGCAGGGCGACGTCGCGGGTCGCTTCGAAGGTCCGGCGCAACCGGTCGACCGGCTCCATCGCGCCTTCGGGCGGCTGCAGCTCTTCCAGCAGCAGGTCCAGCACGGCATCGAGCAGCTCGCCCTTGTTGCCGAAGTGGTGGTAGATCGCCATCGCCTCAACGCCGAGTCCGGCACCGAGGCGGCGCATCGAAAGTTCCGGCAGGCCGTGCGCGTCAATCAGGCGCAGCGCCGCCTCGGCGATGCTGCGGCGGTCGAGGGGAGGGCGGAGTGTGCGTCGCGGGCTCATGGCCGCTACTTTACAACGTAAAGAAGCCGCTGTACTCTGGCTTTACATTGTAAGGCAAACGGCGTGCTGAAAGGCGCGAAAGGGGAGCCCCCGATGGATGTGGAAGAAGCCGTCGCCCTGATGATTCCGCTGACGTTCGTCGCGATGATCATCGTCGAGAAGATCGCGCGGAACGGCCGCGCCTGGCCCGAAATCCCCTGGTGGAACGCCAAGGGCGTGGCGTTCTTCGTCATGCTGATGACGATCAACGCCGTGCTGCCTTCGCTGCTGCCGCCGCAGTGGGCCGCGTACCGGCTCGTCAACGGCGCCGCACTCGGTGTCGTCGGCGGGGTGCTGGTCGGCTATCCGGTGGTGGCCCTTGCCACCGCGCTGCTGCACCGCGCCTACCATCGCTACCCGCTGCTGTGGCGGTGGGTGCACCAGCTGCACCACGCGCCGCAGCGCGTCGACATGCCGGGCGCGGTGCTGTTCACGCCGTGGGAGGTCATCATCAACGTCGTCGTGACGTTCTGCGTGGTCGTCTTCGCGCTCGGACTCGATCCGCTGGCCGCCGCGATCGTCGGCTACGTGGCGGCGTTCTACGGCATGTTCCAGCACCTCAACGTGCGCACGCCGCAATGGCTCGGTGTCCTCATCCAGCGCCCGGAGTCGCACTGCGTGCACCACCGGCGCGGTTTCCATTCGTACAACTACAGCGACCTGCCGGTCTGGGACATGCTGTGGCGAACCTTCCGCAACCCGAAGGAGTTCCACGGCGAGGCCGGCTTCGAGCGCGCCGAGTCGATGCGCTTCGGCGCCATGCTGCTGGGGCGCGACGTCAACGATGCCGCTCTCGGTGCGGGCAGTCGCGGGCGCGTCGACTCTGCCACGAACCCGGCCTGAGGCACCGATGGACTTCCAGGGCGCCGCGGCCGAGCGAAACGCCGATGCCATCGAGGCGGCGGCGTTCCGCGACTTCTACGCGGCTGCGCCGGCCGCGCTGCGACTGCGCGTCGAGGATGTGGCCGGCGCTGCTGTGCTAATCGCACCGACGCTGCCGGTGGCGTTCTTCAACCGCGTCATCGGACTTGGCAATGCGTCGCCCGCGACAGCCGGCGACATCGCCGCGATCCGCAGGTTCTATGCAGACGCGGGAGTCAAGGATTACATCGTGCACGCCGTTCCTTCGGCGCAGCCCGCCAACCTCGCCGATCTACTGCGTGATACCGGCTTCGCGCCTGGGCAACGCCGCAGCTGGGCCAAGTTCCTGCGCACCGCGGCCGATGCGCCGCGAGTCCGCGCCGATCTCGAACTGCGCGAAGCCGGCACGGCTGACGCCACGGCGGTGGCCAGTGTGGTCACGACGGCGTTCGGCATGCCGTCTTCGGTCGGACCCTGGTTCGCGGCCCTGATCGGGCGACCCGGCTGGCGCCTCTGGGTCGCGCAGGCCGGCGACCAGGTGATCGCCACCGGCGCGCTTTACGTGCGGGGCGACCGGGGCTGGCTCGGTGCCGGCGCGACGCTCGCTGACCACCGCGGGCAGGGGGCGCAGACCGCGCTGCTGGCGAAACGCATCCGTGCCGCCGAGGAAATGGGCTGCAGCGTCGTGGCCACGGAAACCGGCGAGCCGGTCGCCGACGAGCCGAACCCTTCGCTGGCAAACATCCGGCGCGCCGGCTTCGTTCAGGTCTGCTCGCGTCTCAACTACGTGCCCGTCTGACGCGGCGGCCCACGGGCGCATCCCGTCGACTCTGCCGTCGGGCCGGTGAGCCCGCATCGCATTGACCCCGGGCAAGGCAAGGCCGCGCGCGCTCCCTAGCTTGAAACACATGGATGGAGTATTGCGCCTGCTTCGGATCTTCGCTGTCCTCGTCGCCTCGGCGATGCTGGCCGGCGCGGCGTGCATGCCGGTGCACGCGGACCGGCCCGTGGGCGACAGCCCGGTGGATCTCTCGAAGAACGCGCTGGCGTGGGACGGAATTTGGTGTCTCTGGCCTCGTGACGAGAACAAGAAAGGCGAAGACATCTGCTGGACGGCCAGGGTTCTCGATGCGGCCACAGGGCTGCTGAGTCTGAATCGGAATTCCGACCGCGACGGCGCGCCGGAACTCGTCACTCTTCATGTTCGCGCGGTGCCGGGAATCGAGGGCCTGTATTTCCTCAGTGAGGAGGACACCATCCTCCGGGGCACGTACCTGTGGGCCATCGGCAGGCCGTATGGAACCGCGCTCCTGGTCTGGTTCACAGACGCCAGGCGCGATCAGTTCGAGGAGCTGGTTCGGGAGGGTCAGCTGACTGGCCGGGTCACCGCAAAAACAGCGGGCCGCAGCGGATTCTGGGACATCCGCGTGGACCAGACCTTGATACTCGAAGGACTCGATGAATCCCACCTGAAGCTGATCATCGATCGACGGAGGGAGTTGTTCGAACCGTTCTTGCCGGCGATGTTCATGCGGGTGGGTCCGGCCGAGCCGCCGGCCGCGGTGTCCACCCCCAAGGACTGAGCGCGGCGTAAGTTCGAAGCGCAGCGCGTCATGCCGGGTGAGAACTGCATGAGCCTCATGCGCGGGGCGACCGTCGTCACCTTCATCACGGCGTGCGCGCTCGCCGGGTGCGCCAGCACGCCTGGCAGGGATCGGCCACTGGACCCGGTGATGGCGACAGCCCCCTGCGCTGACGGCAGGACGATGGTCGTCTCCACCGACACCTCGGAGGTCGCGCTGTTCGAGGTCGCCCCATTGGGGTTCCGGGCGCTGCTCACGCAGGAAGGGGCGAAGACGAAGCCCCTTGCCGACACGATCCTGAAGTCACCGCCGATCGCCTGCTCGCCGGACAGCCGACTGGTCATCGCAGCCGGCGTGTCAGGCGACATGATCGGCTGGGACATCGACCCGGCGTCGGTACGGTTCCGGGTGCCTATCGCCACGGGCGTGACCGGCGTCGCGTTCTTTCCGGACGGACGTTCCTTCATGACGGCGGGTCCGACGGCGCGGCAGTGGAGTACGGAGACCGGCGCCGCGATCGGGGAGTTCTTGCCACCAGGGAATGCGGCGGCGACATCCGTGGCCATCTCGCCAGACGGCGGACTCGTGCTGGTTGGGACTTCCAGCGGCGAGATCGTCGAGTTCGACGCCGCAAGCGCCCGCGCCGTGCGCACGCTCAAGGGCCATGCTGCGCCGGTGACTGCACTCACTTTCTCGCCCGACGGCACGGCATTCGCGTCGGCAGCCGGTCGCTTCGATCCTCGGATCTGGCAACGGGCCGACGGCGCGCCGCTGCCGCGCAGGCTGACCGAGGTGGTCGGCGCTCAAGCTTCGTTAGAACAGGCGGGCCGCGAGACCCAGGCCCTGGTTGTCTTTGCGTGGCTGCTGGGCGCTGCCGCAGGGTTCCGCAATGTCGGAGCGCCGACACTTGGAGCGCCGCCGCTGCAGTCGATGTCCCCGATGCTCGAGCAGGCCGCGAAAGAGGTGCCGCGGCTGTGCGGGACGACCATTGCGTATTCGCCCGACGGACGATTCCTTGCGGCGACCGCCAACCTTTCGCTGCTGTCCGGCGAGTTTCACGTCCTTCTCGCCGACCTGACGCGCGCCGAGGGGCGCGTCATTTCCGGGATAGCAGGCTGCTCGGTCGCGTTCACCCGCGATAGCAAGCTCCTGGTCACCGGCGGTTACGGCGCGCCGCAGTTGTGGAACGCGGAAACGGGGCAGCGCATCGCCGGGACGAATTGAGTGCGGCGAGCTGCGCCGCACTGCCGACGCCGTCTACCCGCAGTACTGCAAGGCGCAGCGCACGACGACTTTCGCTCCGGCTGCGATCGCGACCCGGAACAAGACGATGCGCGCTTCGCGCCTCGCGGCCCCTCGTCGGTCAGAGGGGGTTGGCGCCGCGGATTTCGGAACGTCTATTTCGCGGCCTCCACTCCGTAGTTCGTCACGAGGTAGTCGACGATAACGGCAGTGTCCTCGGGCTTCACCGGCGCGCCGAAGGCCTTGATCATCTTCGTCACTTCCGCGTCCCAGCCCTTGCGGTCGAGGAACGGGGAATTCAGCATGATGTAGTCGACGCTGTGACAGACGCTGCAGTTGGCAACGACCTGCTGCATGCCCTTGCCGTCCTTCAGCTTGAAGCTCTGCTCCGCCGGAATGGCGCTCGCGGACACGATAGCGAGCACCGTGGCGATCAGGAATCGGATCATTCAGGCTTCTCCTCTAGACCACTTCGACCTGGATGCGCTCCACGACGTTGTGGTGGTAGCCGGCCGGGTTGTGCACAAGATTCAGCGACTGGGTGTCGCCCCGTTGGTTGGTCGCCTTCACCATCACCAGGTGCACGCCTTCTTGCGTCGGCCTGAACGAGTAGCTGAACTGGCGGAAGGAGAATCGTCCGTAGTCGCGGCCGAGCTGCGCCGGGTGCCATGACTGCCCTGCATCGGTCGACACCTGCACTTCGCGGACGCCGCGGCCGCCATCCCACGCAATGCCGGCGACCTCGACCGTCTGCCCCTTGCGCACGCGCTGGCCGTCGCGGATCGACGTCACGAGCGAACTGACGACGATGTCGGTGATCGGCACGTTGACCGGCGTGTCCTGCGTCGGGAAGCGGTCCGCGTTCGGGAAGCGACCGGCCGGGAGGCGGTAGGCGGGTGTCATCCAGAACCCTCCCTGGGGCTGGCTCCGGACGTCCACGTTCGTCAGCTGCTTGACCCAGTACGTGCCGGTCCATCCCGGCACGATGAGCCGTGCCGGGAAACCGTTCAGGAACGGCAGCGGCTGCCCGTTCATCTCGAAGGCGATCAGCGTGTTCTCGTCGCGCGCCTTGTCGACCGGGATGCTCTTAATGAAGTCGGGGGTGGCCGGAAAGAGCCCCGCGTCGGCGCCGTTGAAGGCGACTTCGACCGCGTTGCCCTTGACGCCGGCCTTGTCGAGCACGTCGCGCAGGCGCACGCCCTTCCAGCGGGCGTTGCCCATCGCGCCGATGCCCCACTCGACGCCTGGCACATGGGGCTGGAACATGCCGCGCCGGTTGCCCGAGCACAGGCACACCGCTGCAAGCTCGACCGGGGCGAAGTCGCGTTTCAGCGCCGCCATGTCGAACTCGACCGCGCGCGAAGCGGCGTCGCCACCGACCTTCAGCCGCCACGTTGCTGCATCCACCGGGTGAATACCCGCGAGGTGCCAGCGGACGAAGAAGGCGTTGTTCGGCGTGAACGGCGTGCGGAAGTAGTCGATCGGCGTTTCGAAATTCGGTGGACGGTAGCTGCGCTTGATCAGAGGCACCTTGCCGGGCAGCGCTTCGAGCGTCGCCGAGGCGACCGTGCCTGACGCCAGTTCGGACGGCTGCCAAAGTTCGGTGGCGGCACGCGCTACACCCGCCAGGCCGCCCAGGGCGCCGGCCGCGAGGGTGCTGCCGGCCCCCTTCAGGAATTCCCGTTTTCGCACTTGACTTCTCCCGTTGGCAAATGAAACCTGTCGTCGCGGTCTGGTTGCCGCGCTGACACCACTCTAGACGCATTAGCGGCACCGATTATTCCGTCGCGGCGTCATCGTGTCCCGGAAATGCGGGAATAAACTGCCCGCCCGCCGCGTCTTTTCTCTGGCATGGCCATCCGCTTCCCATTCCTCGCCGGCACAGGCTTGCGCGCCCGCATCGAAGAGCACCGCAGGGCGCTCTACCGCGTCGCGTATTCGTGGTGCCACCAGACCGCGCTCGCCGAGGACCTGGTGCAGGAAGCGATGACCCGGGCGCTGGCACGCGCCGATGACCTGCGCGACGACGCCCGGCTCAAGGGCTGGCTGTTCGTCATCATGGGCAACTGCTTTCGCGACTACCTGCGCCGCCAGCGCCCGACGGAGGATATCGAGGCCGTCGACGAAGAAGCGCTGGCGACGGTCGAGGGCCCGGACGAAGCGCACGAGCGCTCGCGGCTCGTCTCCTGCGTGCGCGCCGCGATCGAGCAGCTGCCGCTCGGCCAGCGCCAGGTCATCACGCTGGTCGACCTCGAGGGCTTCGGCTACTCGGAGGTGGCGCGGATTCTCGACGTGCCGATCGGGACCGTGATGAGCCGGCTGTGCCGCGGCCGGCAGGCGCTGCGTGAACGGCTGATCCGTGAACCGCACGCCGTGGCGACGCTGAGGAGCGTGAAATGAGTCAACAGAACCTGACGTCGGACGAGGAGAGGAACGCGTTCGTCGATGGCGAACTGTCGATCGCAGACCATCGGCGCGTGCGCGAGCTGTCCCTGGAAAACGCCGAACTGCGGCTCGACCTCTGCGATCGCCAGTCGGTGAAAGAGCTGGTGCGTGAAGCCTATGCGAACGTCGAGCCGCCTGCTGCGCAGCGCCAGAAGCGGCCGACCCAGTGGCGCCTGGTCGCGTCGGTAGCCTGCGTCTGCCTGCTGGCGGGCTGGCTGGCGCGCGGCTGGATCGCGTCGGCGGAGTGGGAAGACCCGGCGCGGCGAGTCGACCTCACGCGGTTCAAGCGGGTGGTCACGGCAGCTCCGGTGCGCAGCGACCGTCTGCTGCTGCACGTCAGTTCGCGCGAGCCGGACGACCTCTACAGCACGATCCAGACGGCCGAATCGATCCTCGAGAGCGGCGAGCGGCAGGGGCGGCCGATGGCGGTCGAGATCGTGGCCAACGGCGCCGGTCTCGACCTTCTGCGTGCCGATCGCTCCCCGCTCGCCGAGCGCGTCATCGCATTGCATGAGCGCTATCCGAACATGAGTCTGATCGCCTGCAACCTGACGATGGACCGTCTGCGCCGGCGCGGCGAGACGGTCGCGCTGCTGCCCGGTGTGCGCGTCGTGCCTTCGGCGCTCGACGAGATCGTCGATCGCCTCAACTCCGGCTGGCTCTACGTCCGCAGCTGAGACGGCCGCCCGGCCTTCGCCTACCAGCTGTACTGCACCGTGTAGCGCACCACGGCTTCCGCACCCGGCGCGATCGCGACCGGGAACACGACGGTGCGCGCGTCCTCCTTGCGGAACTCGTGCGACTTCGCGCTGATGTTCCAGTTGACCCAGCGATAGAGGTTCTCCTTCACCATCACCTCGACGCGCTCGGTCTTCTGGTTGCGCAGCCGCACCTCGATCTCCTCGGTCATCGTCTTGCGCGAGGTGTCGACGCGGAAGTCGAGCTGGCGGCGTTCGCCGACGACGTCGAAGGCGGAGCCGAGCTTCAGCAGCACCTTCTCGTTGCGCGGCGTGTGATCGATCGTGTCCTCGCCGATGAATTCCAGCGTCTGGTCGGCCGGGTCGAGCTTGCTGACGCGCACGCGGCCGGCCGGCAGCGGCATGCCCATGCCGTTGGTTTCGGCGTTGGCGAACTGCAGGTAGACGTCGACCTTGCGGTTGCTCTGCACGCCGTAGTTGCGGTCGGTGGCGGGCGACGGCAGGAAGCCGCGGTAGCCCGACGGCGCGCCGTAGTAGACAAGCAGCTTCTCGCAGGGCACGCGGCGCGCCGCCGGGAATAGTTCGATCTGCTTGGTCGAATTGTCGGGCAGCGTCGTCGTGCGGCCGAGCGTGTACAGGTGGTACTCGAAGAAGGCCTTCTCGGCAAAGCCGTCGGCTTCCTCCTTGCTGCGCAGCGCCTTGGCCGCCGGGTAGGGCGCGTTGACGGCGCCGACGGCGGTCGCGCGGTGCACGTCACCGGCGACGAGCTTGAGCTTCGCGTCGGCATACCCCGCACCCGACTGATTGATAATGCTGACCCACGCGCCTACGTCCATCCTGCAGCTGTTGGCGTTGGCGCCCTCGGCGTAGGTGACGTTGTAGTCCGACCACCAGGTCATGCCCTGCGTCTGGTAGGAGACGCGCGTGCGATGCGCGCCACCGCGCTGGGCGTTGACATCCCACACCAGCGTCGGCCGCGTGATGAGCCCGCCGGGCAGCGCCGGCAGCTTCACGCCGGCGTTGTGCGGCACCACCTGCACGCTGCCGTCGTCGCGCTTCAGCACCAGCCCGCCCTGTGTCGACAGCAGCGTGCCGTTGAAAGTCTCGGTGGCCTGGCCGCGCACCTGCTCGACGGCGATCGGCCGGTCGATGTACTTCTGCAGCAGCTTTTCCGTGCTGACGAGGTCGAACTGGTAGTTCTGCTCGACGACGGTCGTGCCCTTGCCGTCTGTCAGCGACTCGAACATGACGGTGGTCGGGTCGATCAGCGCGGCGACGTCGGTGAAGCGCACCGCATTGCGGCCTTTGGCGAAGTCGAGGTCGCGCTCCTGTCGCACGACGGCGTAGCCGGGCACGGCGCCTCGTCCGGGCTGCCGGTAGAGCTCCGGCGGCACCGCGCCTGGCGCGGCGTTGCTGTAGATCGTCAGCGCCGTTCCGGGAGCCGTTGCGGAACCGGTCGCGGGCGCAGCGTTGAGGGTGGCGGCGGCGACTGCCGTGGCCATGGAGGTCATTGCAGCAAGGCTGAAGGCGGACATGCGCGCTCCCGTGGGTGGTGTGATGCTTTCAACGGCGCTGCGCGGCGAACGGGGTTAACGATGTGCGACGCCGGTCCGGAAGCGGGCAGGAGCGCTGTCATACTTCCCGGCGAATCCACGGGCCTGATTGATGACCCTTCCCCAACTCTTCCGGCAGTCCCTGCGCATGGCGGGACGCGACTGGCGCGCCGGCGAACTGCGCCTGCTGGCGGCGGCACTCGTCATTGCGATAGCCGCAGTGGCCAGCGTCGGCTTCTTTGTCGACCGCTTGCGCCTCGGGCTCGAGCGGGACGCGGCGCAACTGCTGGGTGCCGACCTCGTGCTGAGTTCCGATCAGCCGATCAGCACACTGCTGCGCACCCAGGCCAACGCGGCGCGAATGCAGACCGCGGAGACCGTGACGTTTCCGAGCATGGCGCTGAATGGCGAGAACCTCGATCGCAATGCGCTGGCGGCCGTAAAGGCGGTGTCACCTGGATATCCGCTGCGTGGACTGATGCGGGTCGCCGACAGGGCCGGCGGTGCGGACGCGCCGACGCGCGAGGTGCCAAGGCCGGGCACCGCGTGGGTCGACCCGCAGCTGCTGCTGGCCCTCGATGCGAAGCCGGGCGGAATGCTGAAACTCGGCGAGAAGCAGTTCCGCATCGAGCGTGTGATCGCGATCGAACCGGACCGCGGGGCCGGCTTCATCAACTTCGCACCGCGCGTGATGATCAACCTTGCGGACCTGCCGGCCACGCAGCTGATCACCACCGGCAGCCGCGTCACCTACCGCCTGCTCGCCGCGGGAGAGCGGCCTGCAGTGAAGGCGTTCGCGGCGGTGCTCGAGCGCGGGCTGCAGCGCGGCCAGCGGCTCGAAACGCTGGAAAGCGGACGGCCGGAAATGCAGCGCACTCTCGAGCGGGCGCAGCGCTTCCTGGCGCTGGTTGCGCTGCTCGCGGCGATGATCGCGGCGGTGGCGGTGGCCGCGGCGGCGCGCCGCTTCTCGCTGCGGCACCTCGATTCGTGCGCGATGATGCGTTGCCTCGGCCTGGCCCAGTCGGACATCTTCAGTCTGTTCAGTCTGGAATTCATCCTCGTGGGCGTCGTCGCCTGCACCGTCGGTGTGGCGCTTGGCTACGCCGCGCACTTTGCGCTGCTGGCGGCACTGGGGTCCCTGATCAGCACCGACCTGCCGAACCCGTCGCCGTTGCCGGCGCTGCAGGGCGCCGCGGTCGGGCTGGTGCTGCTGCTGGGATTCGCGCTGCCGCCGCTGGCGCAGCTCCGTGCGGTGCCGCCGCTGCGCGTGCTGCGCAAGGATGTGGGCCTGCCGACCGGCCTCAGTGGACTCGGCTACCTGGTCGGCCTCGCCGGATTCCTGGGACTGCTGCTGTGGTCGTCCAACGACCTCAAGGTGGGCGGCGTGACCGCCGGCGGGTTTGCGGGCGGGCTGCTCGTGTTCTCGCTCGCAGCGTGGGGTGTGCTGTCGCTGCTCAAGCCGCTGCGCTCGATGACGGGGCGGCTCGGCATCTCGTGGCGCTTCGCCATTGCGGCCGTGCAGCGCCGGCCGGTTGCGACGATCGTGCAGCTGGTATCGCTCGCGGTCGGAATCATGGCGCTGCTGCTGCTCACCGTGACCCGCACCGACCTCGTCAGCGCGTGGCGCAGCGCGGCGCCCCCGGATGCGCCGAACCGCTTCATCATCAATGTGCAGCCCGACCAGGTCGCTGGAGTCGCGCAACGGCTGAAGGAGGGCGGCATCGATGCCGAGCTGAACCCGATGGTCCGCGGCCGGCTCATCAAGCTGAACGGCAAGCCGGTGGGGCCGGAGAGCTACACGGACGACCGCGCGCAGCGGCTGGTCGATCGCGAGTTCAACCTGTCGTATGCGAAGGACGCGCCGAGCCACAACCGCATCACCGCCGGATCGTGGTTCCGTGACGGAACGGACGAGCTGTCGATCGAGGAGGGCATCGCGAAGACGCTCGGCATCACGCTCGGGGACGAACTGACCTTCGACATCGCCGGCCAGACCGTCACGGCCCGTGCGACCAGCCTGCGCAAGGTGAGCTGGGATTCGATGCGGGCCAACTTCTTCGTCCTGATGCCGCCGTCGCTGCTCGCCGACAAGCCGGCGAGCTACATCACCGCCTTCCACCTGCCCGACACCAAGGCGGCGCTGACCGGGGAACTGCTGCGTGACTACCCGAACCTGACGATCATCGACACGACGGCCGTGTTCCGGCAGGTGCAGGCGGTGCTCGACCAGGTGATCGCCGCGGTGGAATTCCTGTTCGTCTTCACGCTGGCCGCCGGCGTGCTGGTGCTGTATTCGGCGCTGGCGTCGAGCCGCGACGAGCGCGTGCGGGAGGCCGGCCTGCTGCGCGCGCTCGGCGCGTCGCGCAAGCAGCTGTCGCGGGCGCAGCTCGCGGAGCTGG
>DAOMFL010000102.1:0-11317 GCA_035429805.1 Burkholderiaceae bacterium | reverse complement strand
GCCAGGACGCGCGCCAAGACCAGCATCAACGAGCTGCTGCGTACCTGAAGGGCCCGGGCGCCCGCGGCAAGCGGGCTCGCGTAGCCCGATCCGGCCTCTTTTCATCCGATCGGACGGATTCGCATACCGCCCCTCGCAGCCGTATGCTGTACGCCTCTGCAGCACGAGGCTTCCCATGTCGGCCACGCCCATGTCGCTCGAACGCCTTTTCGGCCTGATGGCCGAGAAGCAGGCGTCGGACCTCTTCCTGTCGGTCGGCTCGCCGATCACGATCAAGATCAACGGTGTCTGCGTGCCGATCAACCAGGAGCGGCTTGCTCCGCAGTCGATCGTTTCGCTGCTGGCCGAGCGGCTCACGGACTCGCATTTCCGTGAACTCGAGGACGCGCGCGAACTCAACATCGGCCTGCCGGTGCAGGGCATCGGCAGCTTCCGCCTATCGGCCTTCCTGCAGCGCGGCTCGATCTCCGCAGTGGTGCGCTTCATCCCGCACGACATCCCGAAGCTCGACGCGCTGCACCTGCCGGAAGTCCTGAAGGACCTCGTGATGGAGCGTCGCGGCATGATCCTCGTCGTCGGCGCCGCGGGCTCGGGCAAGTCGACGACGATCGCCTCGATGCTCGACCACCGCAACGAGCTGGTCACCGGCCACATGCTGACCTTCGAGGACCCAATCGAATTCCTGTTCCGCAACAAGAAGTCGATCATCAACCAGCGTGAGATCGGCTCCGACGCGCGCACCCTGCAGGCCGCACTGCGCAGCGCGATGCGCCAGGCGCCCGATGTCATCTTCATCGGCGAAATCCGCGACCGCGACACGATGGGTGCGGCGCTCGCCTATGCGATGTCGGGCCACCTGGTCGTGGCGACGCTGCACGCCACCAACAGCGCGCATGCGCTGAACCGCGTGATCAGCTTCTATCCGCCGGAGACGCGCCAGGCCCTGTTCCAGGACATGTCGGTCGCAATGAAGGCGATCGTGTCGCAGCGCCTCGTGCGCAGCAAGCGCGGCGGGCGTGTACCGTCGGTCGAGGTGCTGATGAACACGCGGCACATCGCCGACCTGATCGAACGTGGCGACGTGCAGGCGATCAAGGAGGCGATGGAGCAGAGTCTCGCCCCGGAGAGCATTTCGTTCGAGCAGAGCCTGTACTCCCTGATCCAGGCCGACCAGATCACGCGCGAGGACGCGCTGGCCGCGGCCGACTCGCAGAACAACCTGCTCTGGTTCATCAACAACGCCGGCAAGGCGCGCACGCAGCTGCACAAGGAGCGCAAGGAAGAGAGCAGCGACGCGTCCTTCTCGGAGTTCACGCTCAATATCTAGGCCCGGCGCGGCCTGACGCTACAATCGGCGCGCCCTGCACGCGGTTCGCGCGTGCTTCGATGCGCGCATGAACCCCACGCTGCAACTTGCCCAGGACCTGATCGCCCGCCGCTCGGTCACGCCCGACGACGGCGGTTGCCAGGCGCTGCTCGCCGCACGGCTCGCTTCGTCCGGCTTTGCAGCCGAGACCATGACCAGCAACGGCGTGACCAATGCCTGGCTGCGGCGCGGCCGCGCCGCGCCGGTCGTCGTGTTTGCCGGCCATACCGACGTCGTTCCGACCGGTCCGCTCGATCAGTGGCAATCGGACCCGTTCGTTCCGACGCTGCACGACGGCATGCTCTACGGCCGTGGCGCGTCCGACATGAAGAGCTCGATCGCGGCGTTCACCGTGGCCGCTGAGGAGTTCGTGCGCGCGCACCCGCACCACCGCGGCTCGATCGCGCTGCTGCTGACTTCGGACGAAGAAGGTCCGTCGACCGACGGCACGACGATCGTCGTCGAGGCGCTGCGCGCGCGCGGCGAGACGATCGATTACTGCATCGTCGGCG
Organism: Burkholderiaceae bacterium; assembly: GCA_035429805.1. GTDB lineage: Bacteria > Pseudomonadota > Gammaproteobacteria > Burkholderiales > Burkholderiaceae_F > JALORV01. The sequence continues at coordinate 9,439 of DAOMFL010000102.1, read as the reverse complement.
AGCCGACCTCGGTCGACCGCCTCGGCGACACGATCAAGAACGGGCGGCGCGGCTCGCTGACCGGGCGGCTGACGGTGAACGGCGTACAGGGCCACGTGGCCTACCCGCAGCTCGCGCGCAATCCGGTGCACATCCTCGCTCCCGCACTGGCCGAACTGGCTGCCGCACGCTGGGACGACGGCGACGAGTTCTTTCCGCCGACGACCTTCCAGGTCTCGAACATCCACGCCGGCACCGGCGCCGGCAATGTGATTCCGGGGACTTGTGTCGTCGATTTCAACTTCCGATTTGCGCCGGCATCGACGGCCGAGGCCCTGCAGCAGCGGGTCGCCGGAACTCTGCTCAGGCACGGCGTGCTGCACGACCTCGAGTGGACTCTTGGGGCCATGCCGTTCCTGACCCCGCGCGGAGAACTCTCGCAGTCGATCAGCTCCGCGATCGAGCAGGTCACTGGGATCAGCCCCGAGCTTTCGACGACGGGCGGGACCTCCGATGGCCGCTTTATAGCGACGCTCTGCCCGCAGGTGATCGAGTTCGGCCCGCCGAACGCGACCATCCACAAGATCAATGAGCAGATCGCAGTCGCCGACCTCGAACCGCTGAAGGACATCTACCGCGGAACGCTCGAGCGGCTGCTCGCCCCGGCCTCCCCACGATGACGACGCTGATCGACGCCCAGGCGAACCTGCGCACGCTGCGCGACGTGCTGCGCTACGCCGTGACCCGCTTCAACGATGCGCAGCTCTTCTTCGGCCACGGTCAGGGCGACGCGTTCGAGGAAGCCGCGTTCATCGTGATGCGCACGCTGAAGCTTCCGCTCGAACGGCTCGATTTTTTCGCCGACGCCTACCTGACCCATGCCGAGATCAACGAACTGCTGCAGGTGCTCGACCGCCGCGTGAAGAAGCGGCTGCCGGCCGCCTACCTGCTCAACGAGGCCTGGCTGCGTGGCTACAAGTTCTATGTCGACGAGCGCGTGATCATTCCGCGCTCCTACATCGGTGAACTGCTCGATGAAGGACTGTCGCCCTGGGTGGCCGACCGCAGCGCCGCGACCGACGTGCTCGACCTGTGCACGGGCTCCGGCTGCCTCGCCATCATGGCAGCCGACGTCTTTCCGAACGCGACGATCGATGCGGTCGACATCTCGGCCGACGCGCTGCAGGTGGCGCGGCGCAATGTCGCCGACTACCAGCTCGACAAGCGCGTGAACCTCGTGAAATCGGATCTCTTCGCCGCACTGGGCAACAAGCGCTACGACGTGATCCTGTGCAACCCCCCGTACGTCACCGACAGCGCGATGTCGAAGCTGCCGGCGGAGTACCGGCACGAGCCCGAACTCGCGCTGGCCGGCGGCAGGGACGGCATGAACTTCGTCAAGACGCTGGTCCGCCAGGCCCGCGGGCACCTCAAGCGCGGCGGGCTGCTGATCGTCGAGGTCGGCGACGGACGCGCGGCCGCCGAGAAGGCGTTCGGCGACCTGCCCCTCACGTGGCTCACGACCAGCGCGGGCGACGACATGGTGTTCCTCGCCCGACAGGAAGAACTGACTTGATCGCAGTGCCGCTCGTGTACGCGACCGCGGCGCGGTCGCACGTGCACTCGCAGCGAATCGGTCAGGCGCGTTCCCTCCGGAGCGGCTGCGCGTGCGCGCGCAGAACAACGGCAAGAGGAGTTTTCCCTGCGCTCGCCACGCAGCGCGGCTCGAGACATGCTTCGCCTGATTGACGTTGCTCTTGCGCGCGGCGCGCGCACGCTGTATCGCGGTGTTTCGCTGATCGCGCGGCCCGGCGAGCGCATCGGTCTGGTGGGCGCCAACGGCTGCGGCAAGTCGTCGCTGTTTGCGGCGATCCTCGGTGAACTCGGCGTCGAAGCGGGCACGCTGGAAGCCCCGCCGCCGGCGCGCATCGCGCATGTCGCGCAGGACATCGAAACCGGCTCCGAGCGCGCGATCGACTACGTGCTGGCCGGACACGCGCCGCTCGCGGCCGCACGCGCCGAACTCGCGGCGGCCGAGGCGAGCCACGACGACATGCGCCTGGCACAGGCGCACGCGACGCTGGCAGAACTGCACGAGGGCGCGATCCTGGCCGAGGCACAGACGGTGATGCATGGCCTCGGCTTCGCCGCTGCGGATGCTGAGCGGCGGGTGTCAGCCTTCTCCGGCGGATGGCGCAACCGGCTGGCGCTGGCGCGCGCGCTGCTGCGCCCGGCCGACCTGCTGCTGCTGGACGAGCCGACCAATCACCTCGACCTCGACTCCGTCGTCTGGCTCGAAGCCTGGCTGCGGCGCCAGCCGGCGACCGTCCTCGTGATCTCGCACGACCGCGAGTTCCTCGATCGCATTGCCGAGGCAATCTGGCACGTCGACCAGGGCACGATCCGGCGCTATGCCGGCGACTTCACCGCCTTCGAACTGGCGTGGCTCGAGCAGCAGAAGCAGCATGACGCGGCGGCAAAGGCCTACGCGCGCACCGCGGCGCACCTGCAGAGCTTCGTCGACCGATTCCGCGCCAAGGCGACAAAGGCGCGCCAGGCACAAAGCCGGCTCAAGATGCTCGAGCGCCTGACGGTCATCGAGCCCGCGCGGGCGCGGCGCGAGTGGCGCTTCGAGTTTCCGGAGCCGGTGCGCGTGCCGGAGCGTCTGCTCGATGCCGAGGCCATGGCACTGGGCTACGGCGAGCGCACCGTGCTGTCGGGAGTCACGCTCACCGTGCGCGCCGGCGACCGCGTCGGCATCCTCGGCGTCAACGGCGCGGGCAAGTCGACGCTGGTGAAGGCGATCTCGCGCGAGCTCGCCCCACAGGCCGGCGAACTGCGGCGCGGCCAGGGCCTGGCCATCGGCTACTTCGCGCAGCACCAGCTCGACCAGCTGCGCGCCGATGAGACGCCGCTCATGCACCTGCGTCGCCTGGCTCCGGAGACGCGCGAGCAGGAGCTGCGTGACTTCCTCGGCAACTTCCGCTTCTCCGGCGAAATGGCGACCGCGCCGCTGGGCCCGATGTCCGGCGGCGAGAAGGCGCGCTGCGCGCTGGCGCTGATCGCCTGGCAGCGTCCCAACCTGCTGGTGCTCGACGAGCCGACCAACCACCTCGACATGGAGACGCGCGAAGCGCTGACGATGGCGCTGTCGTCGTACGAGGGCGCGCTGCTGCTGGTCTCGCACGACCGGCACCTGCTTCGTGCCACCTGCGACCAGCTCTGGCTGGTTCATGACGGCCGTGTCGCCGCCTTCGAGGGTGATCTCGACGACTACGCTGCACTGGTGCTGGCGAGCCGGCGCGATCGCGCCGAGGCCGGGGCGGCCGACGGCGTAGGCAGCCGGCGCACGCAGCGGCAGCAGGAAGCCGCCGAACGCCAGCGGCTGGCCGACTCGCGCCGGCCGCTGCAGGCGAAGCTCAAGCGCCTGGAAGCGGATCTGGCGCGCGTCACCGACGAACTGCGGGAACTCGACGCGCGGCTCGCGGACCCCGGCTTCTACCATGCGGGCCACGCGGACGAGGTCGCATCGACTCTCAAGCGCCGCGGCGAACTGGCAGGCCGCGTCGACGAACTCGAGGCGAAGTGGATTGCCATCACGACCGAGCTCGAGGCCATCGCATGAGCGCCGCTGCTGCCCCCCTCACGGGCCTGCGCATTCTCGATCTCACCCGGCTGCTGCCTGGCCCGGCGGCGACGCTGCACCTCGCCGACTTCGGCGCCGACGTCATCAAGATCGAGGACACCGGTCCCGGCGACTACATGCGCGACTTTCCGCCGCAGGTTCCCAACGCCGCGGGCGATCGCATCAATCCGGCATTCCAGGCCACCAACCGCGGCAAGCGTTCGGTGGCGATCGATCTGAAGCACCCGCGCGGCCGCGCACTGCTGCTTGCGCTCGCCGACTCGGCCGATGCGCTGATCGAGAGCTTCCGGCCCGGCGTGATGTCGCGCCTCGGGCTCGGCTGGGACACGCTGCATGCGCGCAATCCGCGCCTGGTGCTGTGCTCGATTTCCGGCTACGGCCAGACCGGGCCGTGGTCGCAGCGGGCCGGCCACGACATCAACTACATCGCTACCAGCGGCGTGCTCGACCAGATCCGCACCGAGGGCCGGCCGGCGGTCCCCAATTTGCAGCTGGGCGACCTGCTCGGCGGCGCGCTCGCCGCACTGTCTTCTCTGCTGATCGCGTTGCTGGCCGCGCAGCGCACCGGTGTCGGGCGCTGGGTCGACGTCGCGATGGCCGAAGCGCTGCTGGTGCACCACTACTTCCCGCATGCCGAGCTCGACGGCGGACACACCCCGGCAGGCGGCGCGAGCCTGCTCACCGGCGGCGCGGCCTGCTACCGCGCCTACGAGACCCGCGACGGCCGCTTCCTCGCAGTCGGCGCACTGGAACTGAAGTTCTGGGAGGCGTTCTGCGACGCAGCCGGTCTGGCGAACCTGCGCGAACACCACTGGTCGCACGGCGAAACGCCCGGATCGGCAGCGGCGCAGCAGACGATCGAACGCGTCGCCGAGCGGCTCCGCACGCGCACACTCGCCGAATGGGCGGAGGTGTTCGCCGCCGCCGACGCCTGCGTAACACCGGTGCTGACTCCCGCCGAAGCGCTCGAGCATCCGCAGGCGGCGGCGCGCGATGTCGTGCACCGCAGCGGGGGCATCACCGAGGTCGGGCCGCTGGCACAGGTCACGGGCCACACGCTGCGAGCCTCCTGCGCTCCGCGCCCGGGCCAGGACACGCGCGCGGTACTCGCCGAGCTCGGCGTCACGGCGACCGAAATCGGGCAGCTGCTGGCCGAGGGCATCGTCAGGGAGTCCACATGATCGAGCGTCGCCGGCTGCTGCTGATGCGCCACGGCGCGGTCGATTATTTCGATCGCGATGGCCGGCCCTACGCGCCGGACGCAGTGCCGCTAACGCCGGACGGCATCGACCAGGCGCGCGCGATGGGCGCTGCGCTGGCCGCAGCCGGGGTGCGCATCGATCGCGCCGTCACCAGCGGCCTTACGCGCACGCGGCAGACTGCCGAAAATGTGCTCGCCGCCGCCGGCACGGCGCCACCGATCGAGCACTGGCCCGAGCTGCAGGAGATCCGCGGCGGCCACCTGCCGAGCATTCCCGACGCCGAACTGAGGGCCGCCTTCATCGGCGCGTTCGAAGGACCGGTGCCGCGCGAAACTCGTTTCCTCCAGGGTGAGACGATCGGTGCCTTGCTCGACCGCACGCTGCCGGCACTGCAGCGACTGCTGGCGGCGAAAGACTGGGACACGGCGCTCATGGTGCTGCACGGCGGAGTCAACCGGGGCCTGCTGTCGTGGTTCCTGACCGGCGAGGCGGTGTTCCTCGGCGGCCTCGCGCAGGACACCGGTTGCCTGAATATCATCGACGTCGGCAACGGCCCCGCCACCAGCGTGGTCCGCGTCGTCAACTTCTGTCCGATCGACACCCTGCAGACGACGACGCGCCTGTCGACGATGGAGCATCTGCTCGAGAAGTACCTCAGGCTGCGCGAGCGGCGCGGCGACCTTGGAGAACTTGCATGACCCAGCTCGGCGCAGTCACCGGACGCCACGCCTTCGACACGGAGAGACTGCAGGCCCACCTCGAGCACCATCTTCCGGAGTTCCGCGGACCGCTCGAGGTGCAGCAGTTCCAGGGTGGTCAGTCCAACCCGACCTACCTGCTGACCACCTCGACTGCAAAGTATGTGCTGCGCAGCAAGCCCGGCCCGGCCGCGAAGCTGCTGCCGTCGGCGCACGCCATTGAGCGCGAATTCCACGTGATGCGGGCACTGGCCGCACACGGAATTCCGGTGCCGTGGACGCACCTGCTGGTCACCGACGAGAGCGTCATCGGCCGCGCGTTCTATGTGATGGAGCACGTCGACGGCCGCATCTTCTGGGACCAGTCGCTGCCGGGCCAGTCGAGCGCCGAACGTTCCGCCATCTACGACGAGATGAACCGCGTCATCGCGCGGCTGCACACCGTCGATGTCGAACGCGCGGGGCTCGCCGACTACGGCAAGGCCGGCAACTACTTCGAACGGCAGATCGGGCGCTGGAGCAAGCAGTACCGCGCCTCGGAGACCGAACCCGTCGATGCGATGAACCGTCTGATCGACTGGCTGCCCGCGCACATTCCGCCGGGCGACGAGACCACGGTGGTGCACGGCGACTACCGCATGGACAACCTGATCTTCCATCCGACCGAGCCGCGCATCATCGCGATCCTCGACTGGGAACTGTCGACGCTCGGCCACCCGCTGGCGGATTTCTCCTATCACTGCATGAGCTGGCACATCCCGCCGGGCGCATTCCGCGGCATCGCGGGGCTCGACCATGCGGCGCTCGGCATCCCGTCCGAGGCGGACTACATCCGGCGCTACGCCGAGCGCACTGGCCGCGGCGCGATCCGACACTGGAACTTCTATCTCGCCTACAACCTGTTCCGCATCGCTGCAATCCTGCAGGGGGTCTACAAGCGCGCCACCGAAGGCATCGCCTCGTCCAACAACGCGCTGCAGGCCGGCCGCAACGCCCGCGCCCTGGCCGAAATCGGCTGGGGCTATGCCGAGCGCGCCTGAAGCGGAACCGCATCGCATGACGGTTCTTCTCGACAGCCGGCTCACACCGAGCGCGATCGTCCGCCACCTGGACCAGTACGTGGTCGGGCAGGACGACGCCAAGAAGATCCTTGCGGTCGCGGTGTACGCGCACTACAAGAAGATTGCGCGCTCGCAGGCCGATGGGCTCGAGATCACCAAGAGCAACGTGCTGCTGGTCGGGCCGACCGGCACCGGCAAGACGCTGATGTGCGAGTCGCTGGCGCGGCTGCTGAAGGTGCCGTTCGTCACCGCCGACGCGACGTCGCTCGCGCAGTCGCGCTACGTCAATGACGAGATCGAGGCGATCCTCGAACGCCTCCACGACAAGGCCGAGGGCGACCTCGTGCGGACCAGCCACGGCATCGTCTTCATCGACGAGATCGACAAGCTGCGCTCGGCCACCGACGCGGCGGTGCGCGGCCAGTCCGGCGAGAGTGTGCAGCACGCGCTGCTGAAGATCATGGAGGGGGCACCGGTCAAGCTGCGCAGCGGTCAGTACCTCGACACGACGAACGTGCTGTTCATCTGCGGCGGCGCTTTCGTCGGCCTCGAAGCCATCATGTCGCAGAGCCACGGGTTCGGCTTCGTCGCCACCTCGGCCGACGACAACCAGCGCATCCTGACGCGGCTCAACGCCCGCGTGAAACCGACCGACCTCGTCGAGTTCGGCCTGATACCGGAGTTCACGGGAAGGCTCGCCACGGTCGCGCGCTTCCAGGACCTCACGCGCGACATGCTGGTGAAGATCATGACCGAGCCGCGCAACTGCATCTACCGGCAGTTCCAGGCCGTCCTCAAAGCCGACGGGGTCGAACTGGTAGTGGCGCAGCGCGCGTTCGAGGAGATCGCCGACCTCGCGATCGAATACAAATCCGGCGCGCGTTCGCTGCGCGGGCTGTTCGAGGAACTGCTCACGCCAGTGCTGTACGCGATTCCCGATCACCCGGAAGTCAGGCGCGTCGAGATCGCGTCGCTGTTCGTCGAGCCGCGCTACTTCCGCGCCTTGCCCGCGGCCTGAGCCGGCGCAGTTTCCGTGCCATCGCTCGTCGCCGCCCGTCGCGTCATCTTCGGGCTCGCGCTCGCGAGCTTCGTGCTGTCGTTCTTCCACCGGACCGCGCCGGCGGCGATTGCCGGCGAACTCACGCGCACCTTCGATATCGGCAGCGCCGTGCTGGGCACGCTCGCTGCGACCTACTTCTACGTCTACACGGTGCTGCAGATCCCGGTCGGCGTGCTCGCGGACACGCTCGGGCCGCGCCGCATCCTCGCGGCGGGCTCGGCAATCGCCGCTGCGGGTTCGCTGCTGTTTGCGCTGGCGCCGGCCTGGGAAGTCGCTGCCGCCGGCCGCACGCTGGTCGGCATCGGCGTCTCGGTGGCGTTCATCTCGGTGCTCAAGCTCTCGGCAGTCTGGTTCACACCGCAGCGCTTCGCGACGCTTGCCGGCGTGACGATGTTCGCCGGCAATCTCGGCGCCGTCATCGCCGGAGCCCCGCTGGCGTGGATCGTCACGCTGACGTCCTGGCGCACCGTGTTCGTCGCGCTGGCGATACTCTCGGGCCTGCTGGCCGTGGCGACGTGGCTGTGGGTGCGCGACCGGCCCGAAGATCTCGGCTTCGCCCCGATGCATACCGCGGCGCCCGCGGTCGGCAAGGTCCCGTGGCTGAGTGCGTTGACGAGTGTGCTCGGCAACCCCGCGACGTGGCCGCCCTTCGTCGTCAACCTCGGCGTCGGCGGCAGTTTTCTTGCGTTCGCCGGACTGTGGGCCGTTCCGTACCTGCAGCAGGTTCATGGCATGTCGCGCGTAGCCGCGGCCCAGCACTCGAGCCTGCTGCTGCTCGGCGTCGCTTTCGGTTCAATGGCGATCGGCCTGATCTCGGACCGGCTCGACAGCCGGCTCGGCGTGATGCGCGCGGCCGTGCTGCTCTACACGCTGTCCTGGCTGCCTTGGATCCTCCACGTACAGTGGCCGCCGTGGGCCACGCTGGCGTGGTTCCTTCTGATGGGGCTGCTGATCCCCGGATTCACGCTGTCGTGGACGATCGCGAAGGAAGCGAACCCGCCGCAGTATTCCGGCATTGCCACTTCAGTGGTCAATACGGGCATCTTCCTCGGCGCCGGCATCCTGCAGCCGCTGGTTGGCTGGGTACTCGACATCGGCAAGGCAGGCAACGCTGTTGCCGCTGCGTGGGATCGTGCTCTACTCGTGCTGGCCGGCGCGGCGCTGCTCGCGCTGATCGCGACCTGGTTCCCGGGGCGCACGCGCTCGCGGGGCTGACGCAGCCCTGATCGCGTCTTACGACGCGGTCGGCGTGCGCTTCTGGTCGATCCAGATGCGCTCGTTGCCAGTATCGACGTGCACGAAGCCGCGGCCCACATAGAAACCGGTGCCGCCGCGGCCGAGCACGCTCGACATGCCCGCGAGCTTGACGCTGGAGACGCCGGGCACCGAAATGTCGGCCGCCTGCCCAACCACGTGCCGCGAGTTGAGCGCTGCGCCTTCGGTCTCCTCATTGGTGCGGCGCGTGCGGTAGCCGGAGTGAATCTCGATCGGTGCCTCGACGCCGCCCTGCTTCAGCCACATCTGGATGCCGGCCAGCATGTCGAGCAGCGAACGGTCCATCGCGAACACGCGGTCGGCCTGCAGGTCACGCAGGAACCAGCACAGGTGCAGGTACTCGTCCTGGTTGCGGCCGCCGGCGGCGGTCCAGTAGGTTGCGCGCAGTTCTTCCTTGCCGCGCCGCAGCCACAGCGAGCGCTGGTCCTTCAGCAAGGCCGCAAGGCGCGGGTCCACGCCCTGGGGTGCCGGAGCTGCGGAGGCGCGCGCGAACGGCAGCGCGCCGCACAGGCTGCACG
>DAOMFL010000101.1:0-11326 GCA_035429805.1 Burkholderiaceae bacterium | reverse complement strand
CGTAGAGTCGCGCGGCAGGAGGGACGATGAAGGCGATTCAGTGTGTGGAGTGGGGACTGCCCGAGCGCCTGCGGCTGGTGGAGCTGCCGCTGCCGGAGCCCAAGGCGGGAGAAGTGCGGATCCGGATCGAGGCAGCGGGCGTCAACTTTCCCGATGCTCTGATCGTGCAGAAGAAGTACCAGCTGCAGCCTCCACTGCCGTTCACTCCGGGCACCGAAGTCGCCGGCACGATCGACGCGGTTGGGGCAGACGTGCAGCGGCTCAAACCCGGTGACCGCGTCGGCGCCTTTGTCGGACTCGGCGGCTTTGCGGAGTTCGTCTGCGCGCCGGCCGCGTTGACGGCGCCGCTGCCGCCTGGCATCGCGACCGCGACCGCGGCTGCGTTCACACTGACGTATGCAACCTCGCACCATGCGCTGTTCGACCGAGGCCAGCTGAAGGCGGGCGAGACGCTGGCCGTACTGGGGGCGGGTGGCGGCGTCGGCCTGGCGGCAGTGGAACTCGGGAAGATCGCTGGCGCTCGCGTCATCGCTGTCGCCTCGAGCGAGGAAAAGCTTGACGCGGCACGCGCCCACGGCGCCGACGACGGCATCAACTACGTTGCAACGGACCTGCGCGAGGCGCTCAAGACGGCGACGGGGGGCAAGGGTGCCGACGTCATCTACGACCCGGTCGGCGGCAAGCACACCGAAGCCGCACTGCGCAGCCTCGCATGGCGCGGGCGGCTGCTGGTGGTCGGATTTGCCGATGGTGAGATTCCGCAAATCCCAGCCAACCTTCTGCTGATCAAGGGAACCTCCGCGATCGGAGTCTTCTGGGGCGAGTATGCCAAGCGCGAGCCTCAGGCCAATCAGGCCATGCTCGCAGAGCTCTTCACGTGGCTGGCGCAGGGCAGGCTCAAGCCGCATGTCTCGCGCACCTACCCGCTGGCCGACACACCCATGGCGCTCGATGCTCTGCTGGCGCGGAAGGCAGTCGGCAAGCTAGTGATCGTTCCGCAGGCTTGAACATCGAGGAGGTGACATGGTCCGTATTCGGGTAGCGGCTTCACTCTGGGCCGCGGTACTGAGCCTGCTGTCGGTGCCGGGCCACGCCATGGCCGCCGAGCGCGTCATTGAAAAGTCCGTGGTCGTTGAAGCGACGCTCGACCAGGTGTGGGACAGCTGGACCACGCGTGAAGGCATCGTCGGCTTCTTCGCGCCAGACGCGAAGATCGAGCCTCGCGTGGGTGGAGCGTTCCAGATCTACATCGATCCGACCGCCGAGCCCGGCATGAAGGGAGCGGACGAGATGCGCTTCATGGCCCTGCAGCCGAAGAAGATGATCTCGTTTGACTGGAATGCGCCGCCGAGCCTGCCCGAGGCGCGCGCGCAGCGGACCTTCGTCACCGTTCGTTTCGAGCCCGTCAGCGAGAAGCAGACGCGCGTGACACTGCACCACACCGGCTGGGGCGAGGGCGGCGAGTGGGACAAGGCCTATGCCTACTTTGACCGCGCCTGGGGCAACGTGCTCGCGAACCTGCAGAAGCGCTGGACCCAGGGGCCGCACGACTGGACCGAGTGGATGAACCAGTTGCGCAAGTGGCGCGAGCAGGCGGCGCAGAAGAAGTAGTCCGCTTGATCATGTCGACCGCAGGCGACTCGATCGAGCACCTGATCGCAGCGCGCAGCCATGATCTCGGCGACCTGCGGGTCGGCCGTGTTCTGCCGGCCGCGGCGCGTCGCATGGTGGGGCCGTTCATCTTTCTCGATCACCTCGGGCCACTGACGCTGCCGGCTCCGGTGCCGCGCACGGCCGATGTGCGGCCGCATCCTCACATCGGTCTGGCAACAGTCACCTATCTGTTCGAAGGTGAGATCACGCACCGCGACTCCCTGGGTATCGAGCAGGTGATACGGCCCGGCGAAGTGAACTGGATGACGGCCGGGCGCGGCATCAGTCACTCCGAGCGCTTCGACGGCCTGCGTGCCACGGGCGGGCCGCTGCACGGGCTGCAGGCCTGGGTTGCACTGCCGCTCGAGCACGAAGAGATTGAGCCCGCCTTCGAGCACCATGGCCGCACCGCGTTACAGGCGCGCGAAGCGGATGGCGTGAAGATCCGGCTGATCGCGGGAGCGGCCTTCGGCCTGGCCAGTCCGGTGCGGATCGTGTCGCCTCTTTATTACGCGCATCTCGAACTGCAGGCCGGTGCGAAGATTGCGTTGCCTGCGGACGCCGCCGAGCGCGCGGTCTACGCGGTCAGCGGGACGATCAACATCGACGGCGTGCCGGTCGAAAGCCGAACGCTGGCGGTCCTGCGCACAGGCGCACAGCCGAGTGTGCTGGCGCGCGAGGACTGCACGGTCATGCTGCTGGGCGGGGAGCCGGTCGGGCATCGCTACGCATGGTGGAACTTCGTCTCTTCGCGACGCGAGCGCATTGAACAGGCCAAGCAGGACTGGTCGGCGGGCCGCATTCCGCTGCCTCCGGCCGACGCCGGTGAGTGGATCCCGCTGCCCGATCGCGCGTGAAGTGGGCGGTGCTCCACGCGGCCGGGATCACTTCTGGCCACGCCCAGCCGCGGCCGTCCGATAGCCCATTGAACTCGAATTGGACTCAAGGGGGATCTTTGCTGTGCGAGATGCCTCTAATGGGTCAGTGGTAGTCCACCAGGAGCGTTCCTCGACATCCATGGTCCCCCGCGCGGAAGGAGAACTCGATGAGCAACGAACAGTCGGCACCGGAAACGAAGGGCGTCAAGGTGAAGTTGCTTTCAACCGTCGACCTCGGCCCTGAGATCGAGGGCATGGCCGGGCGCCAACTTCGCATGCGCATGGTGACCATCGAGCCTGGCGGCGTGTTCGGCCCGGTTCACAACCACATAGACAGACCGGGCACCGTCTACATTCTGCAAGGAACGATCACCGACCATCGAAATGGAGTCGCTACCGACTATGGGCCGGGAGTAGGTTGGCCCGAGGACAGGAACACCACACACTGGCTTGAGAACCGAGGAACGGTTCCGGCAGTGGAGATCTCGGTCGACATAGTCAGGCGGGAATAGGTGCGCCGTAGGCGGCCAAGAACGGCCATCAACGTTTCGATAGAACCTTTGGGCTTGCGGACGTCGCGAGATTGCCCGACAATGCGTTGCAAATGCGACGCATGGAGCTGCAATGAAGACCGCCACCATTCCTTCCCTCCGGGTCGACCCTGAACTCAGGACTGCTGCGGAAGATGTTCTTGAAGACGGTGAAACGCTGTCCAGCTTCGTTGAACAGTCGATCCGCGATGGCGTCCAGCGTCGTCAGGCGCAGCGCGAGTTCATCGCAAGGGGTCTGAAGGCGAGAAAATCGGCAACGCAGAACCAGGACTACGTACCTGCGAGCAAGGTGCTGGGCCGCTTGGAAAGCATGTTGCAGAAAGCCAGGCGGACTGCAGCCGCGAAGTGACGTTTCGCGTCCGCTTCACACGTGAAGCCGAAGACGACCTGGTTCGGCTGTATGAATTCATTCTTGAGCGCGATGTGACGGACTGGTCGCTGGCGGAGCGCGCGCTGGAAGCCATCCGCCACGCCATTTCCGGTCTCGAGCATTCCCCGTTCAGTTACAGGAAGGCCAGCGGCCAACGCAGCCCGTTTCTGCGCGAGCTTGTCATTCCGTTCGGCTCTGCGGGGTATGTAGCCCTCTTCGAGATCGAGGGCAGCGACGTCGTCACGGTTCTTGCCGTGCGTCACCAGCGTGAGGACGACTACCTGTAGGGCGCCAAGGCCGCCTTTCGGCATGGCAGGTACGTCGGCTATCGGGAAGGCTTTTTGTCGGCTTGGGGTCGACTTCGGAAGAAGAGAGATTCCATTGATTGCCGCATAGCGCTCATTGCCTGCCGCTATCTCACTGCAATTTAGCCTGCCTTGACGCACGAATTGTCGGCCGGCCGGAACAGTGGAGGGCGGACAAGGGCTCATCTGCGCGTGTAGCGCCAGTCGAAGCATGTAGTCCATTGGCCAGCTGCAATCCGCTGCCTTTGGCCCATGCTGGTGGGTCGATCCCGTTGAACGGCCGCGCGTGAGCCGGCCGCATTCAGCGTGAGGCGGCCTGCATCCGCCGCCACGTTGCGGGCGGCTGGCCGACCACGCGTTTGAATGCGCGGGCAAAGGCAGCTTCGGAGTCGTAGCCGACGTCCTGGGCGATCGCAGCGACGTTCGCGCTCGAACCCCGCAACATTCCGGCAGCGAGCTGCATGCGCCATTGAGCAAGGTACTGCATCGGAGGCTGGCCGACGAACTGAACGAACCGCTCGTGCAGCGCCGAACGCGAGAGCCCTACCTGCCGTCCAAGTTCGTCGATAGTCCAGTCCTCAGCCGGCCGCTCGTGCAGCAGCGCCAGCGCGCGTCCGACGAAGCGGTCGCGCAGTCCGGCGAGCCATCCCGTACCGTCCGGCGGCAGCGCCCCCACGTGCCGCCGCACAGCATCGACGAACAGCATCTCGCTCATGCGCGCAAGCATCGCTTCGTTGCCGGGTCGGTTCGATTGCGACTCTTCGACGGCCTGCTGCAGAAACTGCGCAATCCAGCGGCCGCCGTCGGCCGCGCGCAGATGAAGCAGACGCGGCAAGGCGGCAATCAGCGGATTGAAAGGCCTGAGGTCGCAGCTGAGGAATCCGCAGACGATGGTCGCGAGCCCGCCGTAGTCGGGTGGCGCAAGTGTCGGCGCGCTGGTGCCTTCGTAGGCGATGCGGATTGGGAGCTGGTCGATCTTGGCTTCGTAAAACCACGCGAGGCTGGGTTCGGCCCGCATCCCTGGCGCGCTCGACATCACGTGCGCATCGCCGTGTGGAAACAGCACGACGTCGCCCGCGCCAAGCCTGACGGGCGAATGGCCGATGATGCCGGCCCAGCAGTTGCCGTCGATGATCACGTGGTACTGCATCACGTGTTCGGCGCCCGGCAACAGCGCGCCCGCAAAGTCCTTCGACGCCGGCGACTCGGCCGCCCAGTCGCGCCCGCCGCTGACATAGAAGAACACCGCGCCGCGCAGTCGCACGGTACTTAGTACGTCGGACAGGGTGTCCTGTGACATCCGAAGTTCCTTGCCGGAGTCTCGGTCAAGCGGCGTGGACGCGCGGCAAAGCCGAGGCGCTCGAGCCTGCGAAAGCAGACGGACGAGCAAATCTGAACGATGCCGGGTGAAGCGTCAAGGCGGACGTTTGCGAACAATCCGCTCCGTCTGATCGGCCAAGGTCCAAACCAGACCGATGTCCGAGCCGGCATTGAACCCACCCAAGCCATGGAGAGACTGATGACAGCCGTCGAATCCTTCCTGCACCAAACGGCGAAGCCCACGCTCGCCGATGACTTCGCAAGCTTGAAGCAAAAGCAGCAGGCCACTTGGGCCAGCGGCGACTTTGCGGTGATCGGCACCACGCTGCAGATTGTCGGCGAGACGCTGGCCGAGGCGGCTGACGTGCGCGCAGGCGAGCGCGTGCTCGACGTCGCGGCCGGCAACGGCAACGCCACGCTCGCCGCGGCCCGCCGCTTTGCGAAGGTGACGTCGACCGACTATGTACCGGAGTTGCTCGACAAGGGCGCGCGGCGTGCCGCGGCCGAGCGCCTGGACGTCACGTTCAAGGTGGCGGACGCCGAGGAACTTCCATTCGAGGATCGGACGTTCGACGTCGTACTGTCCACCTTTGGCGCGATGTTCACGCCGGACCACACGCGGCCGGCCCGCGAGATGCTGCGCGTCACGCGGCCCGGTGGCCGCATCGGACTCGCAAACTGGACGCCCGAGGGCTTCATCGGCCGGCTGTTCAGGATCGTTGGTGCCTATCTGCCGCCGCCCACGGGGTCGAAGTCGCCGGCGCTCTGGGGCACCGAACCGCACATCGTCGAATTGTTTGGAGCACAAGCCGTGGAGATCCGGACCGAGAGGAAGCAGTTCAACTTTCGCTACCGGTCGCCCGCCCACTGGCTGCAGGTCTTTCGCCAGTACTACGGACCGATCCACAAGGCGTTCGCCGCACTGGACGGCGTACGACAAGAGGCACTCGAAGCTGACATCGTCCGCCTGCTCGAAGAATTGAACATTGCCGGCCGCAGCTCACTTGTCGTTCCGGGCGAGTACCTCGAAGCTGTGATCATCCGGCGCTGACTGTCCAAGGAGATGCGTGATGGCTACAACCACAGAAATCGTGCAGCACCACTTGCAGTGCTTCGGTGCCGGCGACCTCGAAGGCATCCTGTCCGACTACGCGCCAGGCGCCGTGCTGTTCACCCCCGACGGAACGCTGAGGGGACACGCCGCGATCCGCGCGCTGTTCACGGCGATGCTGGAAGAGTTCGGCAAGCCGGGGTCCAGCTTCAGCCTGCGACAGCAGGACGTCGAGGGCGACCATGCGTACATACTCTGGACCGCCCAGACTGCGGACAACGTGTACGAACTCGGCACCGACACGTTCCATGTGCAGGACGGCAAGATCGTGGTCCAGTCGTTCGCCGGCAAGACAACGTCCCGGCACTGAGCGTTCCGATGGTGTCCCCCAGGGGCTCGATGTGAGCACGGATCTCGTCATTCGCGACGCGCGTCCCGACGAGTTCGCCGCCGTGGGCCGGCTCCTCGTCGAGGTCTATGCCGGTCTTGCAGGCTTTCCGACGCCGGCCGAGCAGCCGCAGTACTACGAATTGCTGGCCAACGTTGGACGCTTCACGCAGAGGCGGCATACGAGGCTGCTGCTTGCCGTCACGCCGCAGGGCGAACTCGTGGGGTGCATCGTCTACTTTGGCGACATGGCGCACTATGGATCCGGCGGTGTCGCGACGTCGTTGAAGAACGCGTCAGGCATTCGCTTGCTGGCCGTCGATCCCCGGCGTCGCAAGCTGGGAGCGGGCCGCGCACTGACGCTGGAGTGCATCGAGCTGGCGCGTAAGGCTCGGCACGCTGAGGTGATACTTCACACAACTCAGGCGATGCAAATCGCCTGGCGGCTCTACGAGAGCGTGGGCTTCGCACGGTCGGAAGACCTCGACTTCTTGCAACAGGGCCTGCCGGTCTCCGGCTTTAGGCTGCGGCTCAGCCACTCTTGATGTCGGAAGTTGCGTGAGGCGGCGTCGGCGGACAGATTCGAACCGTTGCGGTACCAATCGGCGTGTCGCGTTCAAGCGGCACGAAGCGGCCGCAGAGCGCAGAGATGGTCTTGGCTTTTCCCGGCGCAGGCACCGGACCGAGTCAGCACTGCCGCAAGTGAGGCCGTGGCAGCCTTCGGCGGTTTCGCCACAAGGGCGTCAGTCCATCAGGCGCCGCGCCAGGTAGGTGAACTCGAGCGCGACGCGCTTCGCCCGCTCCCGCTGGTCGGCAGCGGCAGCATGACCGCCATCGATGTTCTCGTAGTAGTAAAAGGGCATCTTGAGGTCCGCCATCTTGGCGGCCATTTTGCGGGCATGCCCCGGGTGCACGCGGTCGTCCTTGGTCGACGTCACAAAGAACGGTGGTGGATAGGCGACCCCGGCCTTCAGGTTCTGGTACGGCGATATCTTCTCCAGGAATGCGCGTTCCTCCGGGATGTTCGGGCTGCCGTACTCGTCGACCCAAGATGCGCCCGCGAGCATCTGGTCGTAGCGAAGCATGTCAAGCAGGGGTACCTGGATGACGACGGCATTCCAGAGGTCGGGGCGCTGGGTCAGCGCAACGCCCATCAGGAGGCCGCCGTTGGAGCCACCCATGATCCCGAGGCGGCGCGGGCTCGTGATCCTGCGTTTGATCAGGTCTTCGGCCACGGCGATGAAGTCGTCGTAGATCAGTTGCCGTTTGGTCTTGAGTCCGGACTGATGCCACGCAGGACCAAATTCGCCGCCGCCACGGATGTTGGCCAGCACGTAGACACCCCCGTTTTCGAGCCATAACTTTCCAAGCGTCCCGGAGTACGACGGCGTCATCGAAATCTGGAAGCCGCCGTAGCCGTAGAGCAGCGTCGGCGCGGTGCCGTCCAGCTTCAGGTCCTTTGGGCGAACTACGAAGTAAGGCACTTTCGTGCCGTCCTTCGATAAGGCCTCGTGCTGGTCGACCACGAGGCGACTCGCGTCGAAACGGGAGGGCAGGTCGGCGAGCTTCTGCAGCGGACTCCCGGGCTCGGCGAGGAACAGGCTGAGCGGTGTGATGAACCCTTCCGAGTAGACGAAGGCCCGATCATCGTCCGGCGGAACGTCACCCAGCCTGGCCTGGCTGCGCTGCGGCAGGTCGAGCGCTCCGAGCCTGTGCCACTGGCCTTCGCGGAACGCGTAGCGATAGGCCCGGGTGGCGACGTTTTCCGCGGTGAGCAGGTACGCCAGCGAGCGGCTGCCGCGGAACGCCTGGAACGACTCCCTCGGTCCAGGCCGATAGACGAGCCTGGCGTGCGGCATGCCGGTTCGCAAGAACTGCGCCAGCGAAAAGCTGACCAGGCTGCCGCTTTGAAAGTGGGTCGCGCCGACCTTCCAGTCTTCCTGCAGGGCGACCACGAGTTCGCCACTCCAGAGCGCGACCACCTCGGAGCGCCGTGGCAGCGGCAGTGACACAAGCCGCTCTCCATCGACGAGCTGAAAGGTCGACTCAAAAAACGTCTCGCCGCGGACAAGCACGAGGGCGACACTGCCGTCTCGGTCATGAAACCGCATCGGAAACACACCGACGTCACGCGGCGAGCCACGGAAGATTTCAGTGGCCTCGGTCAGGGGCTGGCCGCGCCGCCAGCGCTTGATGATGAACGGGTAACCGGACTCCGTCAGGCTGCCTTCGCCCCAGTCGGTGCCGAGCAGCACGGTTTCGCTGGTCTCCCAGACAAGCCGGTGCTTCGCCTCGGGCAGCGTGAAACCGCCGGCCACGAACTGCCGGTCGTGCAGATCGAACTCGCGGACGATCGCGGCATCCTTGCCGCCGTTCGAAAGCGTGACTAGGCAGCGCCGGTATTCCGGCTCGAGACAGTCAGGCATTGCCGTGACCCAGGTCTTGCCGTCCTGCACCGACAGGGCATCGATGTCGAGCACGGTCTCCCAGTTCGGAACGCCGTTGCGATAGCTGTCCCAGTCCGAGCGCCGCAGCAGGCCGCGCACATGCTGGTCGTCCTGCCAGAAGTTGTAGACCTTGCCAGCCATCAACACCGGGTCCGCGATCCGGTCGCGCGACTCGAGAATGCGTCGCGCGTCAGCCTGGAAACGCTCGAAGCGCGGATCTGACTGCAGCTCGGCCAGCGTGCGCCCGTTCTGCATACGCGCCCACGCCAGGGCGCGCTCGCCTTCGACTTCCTCGAGCCAGAGATGCGGATCCGTCATCGTGGGACTCCCATTTGCATCAGCGGGCACCGCAGCATGGGCGCCGCTCAAGAGAAATCCCGTGACGACAATGGCCGTGGACAGGCTGCAGACTGGGGGCTTCATCGCTAGACATGTGAAGCGGCGCTGTTGACGCGGTACGCGACTCTAGCCAACCGCCCGCAGGAGAGCAAAGCCGGGCCGGGGTCGCATGCGGAGCTGTGCGGACCGGAGTCCGGCGAGTGGCTTCGAAGCCCGCTCTTCATCGGTCAGGACCCGCGCGATCGGCGCTGGCCGCGAGACCCGGTGCCGGCGGCAGAGAAGGGATCCACATCGCGGCTGGACTCGGCGCGGAGCCAGGCGAGGAATACGTCGGATGCTTCGCGTTGCGCGTCGTCTGCGACCTCGAGATAGAAGGCGCCTACCGTTACCGAGCCCGACGCGCCGAGCGGAGCAACCAGTTCCCCGGAGCGCAGGTGATCACTGAGATGCGGCAACTTGCCGACGGCGACGCCGGTTCCCTTGCGCGCGGCCTCGATGACCTGATCGTAGTGTGAGAAACGCAACCAGCCGGCGCCCTTGATGCTGTGCAGGCCCTGCGCGGCGAACCACTGCTGCCAGTCGTACCAAGGCCTGCCGTACAGGATGGTCTCGAAGTCGATCAGGGTATGGTGTGCCAGATCGGCGGGCGTACGGAGCGGCTTGCTGCGACTCGCCGCGAGCGCAGGGGCACAGACCGGAAATTGCATGTAGTCGAAAAGCTTCTCGAAGGGTGGCTGAGTCATCTGCAGCGTAGCGAAGCGGAGCGCAACGTCGATATGCTCGCGCTTCAGGTCGACGACATCGTTGCTCGCGACCACGCGGAGATCGACTTCCGGATGCTTTTGTGCGAAGCGCGGCAGGCGCGGGACGAGCCAGGTCGACGCCAGCGCGACGGTCGTCGTCACCGACAGGGTGCGCCAAGGACCCGATGCGCGCTGGGTCGCCGTGTCGATCAACGTCAACGCTTCGTCGATCGCGCGATAAAGCTCCTCTCCGGTCTGGGTCAATTGCAGCGCACGGTTGACGCGCCGGAACAGCGGTCGTCCGAGCTGCTCCTCCAGCGTCTTGACCTCGTGGCTGATGGCCGACTGGGTCACGAAAAGCTCGCGCGCGGCGCGCGTGAAGCTCAGGTGACGCGCCGCGGCCCGAAAGCCGCGCAGCAGGTCGAGTGACAGTCGCGGTGTCCGCTGGCGATCCATTAGCTCAGCTCATGTCAGCGGCAAGAAATGGTCGTTTGAGGGAAACGGGTGTGCTGCCAACAATCGCGCCACTGTAGTCCCTCGCCATGCGGCGGCCAACTGTCAACGGAGAAACGGATGAAGACTCGAATCAGCACATGTCGGATCGCGCTGAAAGGCGGCGCAGGCTTCCTGTTACTTGGCATGGCAGCGGCGGTCGTTGCCGCTACGACGGCGCCCAGCATGCAAGTGGCGGTCCATTCCCATGCCTGCGTCGCAGGCCAGCGGACCTTCAACGATCTTGACGCCCTGGTCGCGGCCGTGCGAGCGAGTGGCGCGCCACCGGTTGCGGTGACCGCCTGCGGTTCCGCATCGATCCCGGCGTGGCTTGCCACGGTCCAGCGCCTGAGCGACTTCCGCCTCGAGCCCGGTGTACTGGACGCCTCGGCCCCAGCCTGCGCGATTCCGGCCGGCCCGATGCGTGTCAGCCAGGGCACCGGGAACTCGCTGTCGGGCATCGATCCGCAGGCCGTCGAGCGCTACTGGAGGCAGGTGCAGCCGTAGGCGGTCTGTCAGCCTCCGGAGTTCACATCAAGCGACGAGGACGGCTGGTCCGGCCGACGATCGGCCGGCGCCGCTCAATGTCAGTGGTGATGTGCCTTGCCGCGCGTCGGCAGCCAGGCGGCCAGCAACGCGAGCGTGGCGGCGCCAACGAGCACGAGCAAGGCGCGATCCCATCCGGCGGCGACATCGTCCGCGGCGCGTGCGCGGTCGAGCACCCATCCGACCAGAGGCTGCAGGATGCCGGCGCCGAGAAAGATGCCGGTGTTGACCACGGAAGTGGCGA
>DAOMFL010000100.1:0-11373 GCA_035429805.1 Burkholderiaceae bacterium | reverse complement strand
CCGTGCGCTTGCGGATCACCGAGTCCGGAATGACGACCTTGCCGATGTCGTGCAGTCGTGCTGCCAGTTCGATGCGCTTGGCTTCCTCCGAATCGACACCGTGCTCGAGCGCGAGCAGGTGCGCCCACATCGCAACGCGAAACGCATGCTCGCCGCTGTCTTCCTCGCGCAGTTCGACGGTGAGGGCCATGTGCTCGAGAAACTGGCCCTGCTTGGCGGCCGCGTCTTCGAGCTTCTGTTTCAGCGCCTCGTCCTTGTCCTCGATGACCCGCAGCGCCGCCGTATCGCTGTCGGGCAAGCCGAGTCTCTGAAGGTGCTGCTGCTGCTGCTGCATGATCGCTTCGCGATGCAGATTGCGGACATGCATCATCAACTCGCGATTCATCGAGAGCGCCCGGTCGGGGCGGCCCGCCGTTTCGTAGGCGTTGACCGAGGCGCGCAGTGCATCCTGATACGAGCCTGGCAGGATCTTCGCCTGGTCGCGGATCGCGACGATCCTAGAAATCCCGACATCGACGTTGCCCTTGTAGACTTCGACCAGTCCGCTCACGGTCGCCGCCGCGATCTTCGCCCGGGCGGCGCCCGAACTTGCTGCCATCTCGCGCGCCTTCATGGCATGCACATTTGCGTCGTCAACACGATTGAGTGCCAGCAGTAATTGCGCGTAGGTCGATTCGATCAGAGCGCGCACGAGTTCCTGCTCACGGTCCTGCGGCTCGCGCAGAAGGTCGGCCGCGCTCTTGCAGGCGTCGATGCCCTTCAGGTACTCGTGCAGGTAGAGGTCACACACTGCCGCGCCATGGAGAGCGCGGGCGCGCAGCGCGGCTATCGTCCGGTCGTACGGCAGGCTCGCCGCAAGCTCTCCCGCTCGCTGGAAGGACAGGCGCGCATCCGTGTACAGCGTCGCGTCGAAGAACGTGATCGCAATGTTCACCCACGCCGCCGCGATGCCCGTCTGGTCGCTCATCTGCTCGGCCAGGTCCAGCGCGCGCATAAGACTGCGCAGTGCATCGGGCGTGTTGCGCGTCGCGGTTAGGATCAGCCCCTGGATCGACAGCGCGCGCCGCAGTCGCGCGTGGTCGTCGCTCTGCTCGGCCAGCATGACAGCCAACGCGATCGGCTCCACCGCGTTGAACACCTTGAGTCCATGAAGGTAATACTGCGAGGCTGCGTCGATCAGCAGTACGACGCGGCGCTGCGGTTCAACCGAAAATGGGATGTTGCGAAGCCGCCGGAACCAGTCGTCGAGAAACGTCGGAAGATCGGCGGGCGGGGCCGCGATGTTGTGTCGCAGCTCCTGCTCCAGGGAGTCGAGCCGGCCGTCGTGGTCTTCCATCAGGACGCCGACCTGCATCGGGTCGACAGATAAGGAGGGCTATCCGATTCTGCCCGGACTTGGGCTGAATGCAAACTCCGGCAAGGGGGGATTTTCCGGTGCCGCAAGTGCCTTCACAGTTCGCTCCGTGCCCGCCGCCGTGTGGGCCCTGACAAAAGACCAACATTTCGCGGAAGAGGACACCATGAGCATCGAGATGCTTGAACTGAATACCGTTACCAAGGCCGACGAGTCGGACGAGAAGCTTGAACTGATCGCGCTGTCGCTCGATGACCTTGACCTGGTCGGGGGTGGCGGCGACATCGTCGGTTCGCTTCTCTAGACGCGGCCATTGCTGAGCGGGGAGCGGTTCCCCGCCTTCACCTACCCATTTCGCGCGTATCGCGTTCGCGGTACGCAAGGGGTCAGCCAGAACCCCGGCAGATTTCCGCAACTTGCACACGGCGCCGACGGGCGCCGTATTTTTGTCCCCGGACTTGCTTCGTTTCCTGGATCTCGGCTTCAGCCCTCGCCGAGCCGCACGATCCGGTCCACGGCGCCGACCGTCTCGGGCCGGTGGCTGACGATCACGAGCCCAATCCCTGTCTGCCTTAACCCGTCAGTGATCGCTCGCTCGCGCGCGAGATCGAGCTGATCGAAAGTCTCGTCCAGAAACAGGATCTGCGGCTGGCGATACAAAGCTCGCGCCAGCAGCACCCGGCTCCTTTGCCCTCCTGAAAGGGCGACGCCGAGACTGCCGACGATCGTGTTGTAGCCCATCGGCATCGCCACGATGTCGTCGTCGATCATCGCCAGCCGGGCGCAGGTCCGGACCCGTTCAGGGTCGTGCTGGGGGTCGAAGAAACTGATGTTGTCCTCGATCGTGCCGACGAACATATGGTCGTCCTGCATGACAACGCCGATGCGGCCGCGGTAGGCGGCCTTGTCCCAGTCGCGGATGTCGCGACCGGCGGCGGTCAGGATGCCCTCGGTGCGGTCGAGCAGGCCCGCCAGGACCTTGACCAGTGTTGTTTTGCCGCTACCGGAGGGGCCGACGATCGCGACGGTCTCGCCGGGACGCGCGTTGAACTCCATGCCACGGAACACGAAGCCCTCGATTCCGTAGGCAAAGCCCAGCTCGCGCGCATCCAGCACAAAGGCCCCGGACGGCGCATCCGCGCGCGCCACCGCCGGCAGTTCCGCCGTGCCTTCGGTTTCCGCCAGCGCGATGTCGGCGACTCGGTCGGCGTGCAGGTCGAGCATCCGGAACTCGATCGTCTTGTCGACGAGGTTGTTGACGCGCGTGATGAACAGCAGCTTGAACAGCAGGAACGCGAACAGCATGCCGACCGAAAGATGCCCCTCGAGCACCGCGTAGGTACCGAGCCAGATCACCAGCACGTTTTCCAGCCCGAAGATCAGCACGTTGCCGGCGCGCTGCAGCAGTGCCAGGTTCTGCACACGCACGTCGGCGTTGGTCTGATCGACCACGTGGTTCAGGTACGCGGCGCGGCGCTCGGTTTCACGCAGGTTGAGCTTGATTGCCATCATCCCGCGCAGCGTCTCGATGAAGTGCGTCGCCGCCTTGGCTTCGTGCACGATGCGCTCGTCGGTCGCGCGCCGCTGCGGTCCGTACATCGCCCAGCGCAGCAGCCCGTAGGCGACCGCCGCGACGACAACGACGAGCGTCAGCACCGGGCTGTACCACAGCATGACCGCCAGCGTGACCAGCACCATCACGCCGTCCATGATCGTTTCAAGGAACGTCAGCGACAGCGTGCGCTGGATCGTGTCGACCGAGCGGAAGCGCGAGACGATGTCGCCGATGTGGCGTTTCTCGAACCACGCGAGCGGCAGCCGCAGCAGCCGCGCGAACAGCGTGTCGAGCAGCTGCAGGTTGAGCCGCGTGCTGATGTAGACGCCGAGCCACGAGCGCAGAGCGGTGATGATGGCGATCATCACCGCCAGCAGCGCGAAGCCGATGCCGAGCACCGCGAGCAGGTCGCGGTCGCGCCCGACGACAACGCGGTCCACCACGATCTGCAGGAAAAATGGCGAGGCGATCGCGAGGATCTCCAGCACCAGCGACAGCAGCAGCACCTGCACGATGGCGCCGCGCAGGCCGGTGGCCGTGCGCACCAGCTGCCAGGCGCTGATCTTCTCGCGCTCGTCGCGCTCGGCGAAGCCGGCCGCCGGCGTCAGTTCCATCGCCACGCCGGTGTAGTGGTCCGACGCTTCCTTCAGGGTGAGCACGCGCCGGCCACGCGCCGGGTCGTTGACGGTGATGCGGTCGCCGGAGGCCTTCGTCAGCACGACGAAGTGGTTCATGTCCCAGTGCAGGATCGCGGGCAGCTTGAGCTGTCCCAGGCCTTCGAGCGGAACCTTCACGCCGCGCGCCGCGAGCTTCATCGTGTCGGCGATCGCCGCAATGTGCTTCAGCGTCACGCCCTTCATCGACGGGGCGAGGCGCAGCCGCATCCCCGTCAGGTCAGTGCGAAAGCCGTGGTAGCTCGCAATCATCGCGACGCAGGCGATGCCGCACTCCGGCGCCTCGCTCTGCAGGATCATGGGCACCCGCCTGCCTAGCACGACGAAGCCCCTTCACCACGGCCCAGGGGGAGCGTCAGCGAGCGAACCGCATCGACCACAAGGTTTCGGTCGGGCACCGGCATCATTGCAGCCTCTGCTTGAGCGACAGCACCGGCTCGAACACCCACTCCCAGACCTTGCGCCGCTCCTGCAGGATGTCGGCGTTGACCATCATCCCGGAGCGCAGCGGCAGCTTCTGATCGCCGGCAGTGACGACCTGCGAGTCGAGCCTGACGTCGACGCGGTACACCGGTTCCTTCACCGGCAGCGGCCCGACCTTCTCGCCCGGCGACCACACAGTGCGGCTGACTCGCTCGACCGTGCCCCTGTACTGCCCGAAGCGCTGGAACGGAAACGCGTCGTAGCGCAGCACCACTTCCTGGCCCGGCTGCACAAAGCCGATTGCGCGTGTCGGCACCAGCAGTTGCGCATGCAGGCCGCTGCCCTTCGGCA
This sequence comes from Burkholderiaceae bacterium, assembly GCA_035429805.1. Classification (GTDB taxonomy): domain Bacteria; phylum Pseudomonadota; class Gammaproteobacteria; order Burkholderiales; family Burkholderiaceae_F; genus JALORV01. Next base: position 7,016 of record DAOMFL010000100.1, on the reverse strand, counting down.
CGACCACGGCCAGCGGGGCGCTTTCGGCAACGGTTTCACCGCGGGCCGGTGCGATATTCGTCAGGATCCCGGCCACCGGAGCGCGAATCACGTTCTCGCGCTTGGCTTCCTCCTGCACGCTGCCCTGCTGCAGTTCGCTCGCCTGCCGGCGGATCTGCTCGAGCGCCGTCTGCGTTCTGAGCTGGATCGCCGGTTCCTCCGCGCGCGCCGCCGAAAGTTCGCGTTCGACGCCGGCGCGCTGGCGCTTCAGAGCCTCGACCTTGACCTGCTGGTCGAGAACGTTGTTGCGGAATTCGATCAGCTTGGACTCGGAATAGAACTTCTCCTTGAACAGTTCCTCGGCGCGCTGGAACTCGTTGCGCGAGGACGCCAGCCGGCTCTGCTGTGCCTTGATCTCGACGTCGAACTGGGCGAGCTCGTGCTCGAGATCCGCGATCTTGCGACGCAGCGCATCGCCCTGCTGGTGCCCCAGTTGCTTCACCTGCTGCTGCTCACGTTCGAGTACCAGGCGACGCTCGGCGATCTCGCGCTGGACCAGTTCCCCTGACGTGACGCCCGACGCCGTGCCGCGCTCGAACGACAGGCGAATCAGCGGCTGGCCGGCCTCGACTTCGTCGCCTTCATTCGCCAGCAATTCAACCACCGTGCCCACCTCCGGCGCCAGGATGCGTGCCGCCCCAGCATCCAGTGCCAGAAAACCGTCGACACGCTCACGCCGCGCGTATTCGCCCCAGATCGAAAACCCGACCAGCGCCACTGCGAAAGCCAGGGCGAGCACGGTGAAGACCGACAGCGGAACCGGACGGGCCAGGGAGACCTCGCCCAGCAGTTTCTCGCGCTGCGCGTCGATCGCCTCTTGTCGGAAGAGTTGTTTGGGCTGGTCGGCCATGGGCGAGGCGCATTATGGGGCGCGCGCTCGCCGGTGTGGTGAGCGCCCGCACTCGCGCAGTCACAAATCGGCGCTAATGTGCGCCGGCCGTGGCGTTATGCCGACAGGAAGCGCGGCCAGCGGGATGCGCCCGCGCGGCTTCGTCAGCGGGCGTCTTCGCGTTCAGTCAACCTGCGCTGTCCACCGACCCGCGCCGTTCGTGCCCAGGTCTCGATCTGGTCGACATCGACAACACCGCGCCACGGAATCTCGCCGACGCGACCACGGGCTGGTCGGTCAGGCTCGCCGAGGCCGTCGAGCACAGCCAGTGCCCCGCCAAAGTCGTGTTGCTGCGTGTAATGGTTGTGCGTGACCAGCGTCGCCAGGCCCGCCGCACTCGCGGACCGAAGTCCCGCAGCCGAATCCTCGATCGCGATGCAGTGCTCGGGAGCCAGTTCCATTCGCTGCAGGACCCATTGGTAGATGTCGGGCGCAGGTTTCTTCGCCGCCACGACATCACCCGCGCCTACGACCTCGAACAAGCGGGAGGCGCCGGCACCGAGCGTGCAGTCCAGGAGCATCGTCACGTTGTCGGGCGTCGTGGTCGTCGCAATGGCGAGCCGCAGCCGGCTGGCGCGCGCCTCGCGCAGCAGTCGCGCCACGCCAGGCCGCAACCCGACACCACCGCCGGACAGGAAGGCAAGAAAGTGCCGGGTCTTCGCGCGGTGCAGGCGCGCGATGAGCGCATCGAGCTCGCCGCCAGGCTCGAAGCCGCGTCGCCGCGCGTAGTGCCTCAGCCGCTCCTTGCCGCCCGTGATCTCCAGCAACGGGCCATACGATTCGGCATCCCAGTGCCAGGGCAGGCTAAGTTCCTCGAATGCGGCATTGAAAGCGCGACGATGGCCGTCCCGTTCGGTCTCGGCCAGCGTGCCATCGACATCAAAGATCAGCGCGCGCAGTTGCCTCACCGGGTTGCCACGCCCGGCCGCGGCGACCGCGGCTGCTTCATCGCCACTTGATCGAGCAGCCGACGCTCGGCGTCTGCTCGACCGGTCCGCGCCCGGTCTTCGCCACCATCAGCATCGCGTCGCGCAGTTCGCGCCTGGCGTCGGCCGGCGCGGGCTGGCGGCCCGAGGCGTCAAGGCGTCCGCGGTACTGCAGCTGCAGTTCACGGTTGTAGCCGAAGAAGTCGGGCGTGCAGGCTGCCCCGTAAGCGCGCGCCACGGCCTGCGACGCGTCGTACAGATAGGGAAACGGCAGTGCCTTTTCGCGCCACAGCCGGCGCATGTTGTCGAACGAATCCTCGGGATAGGCATCAGCGTCGTTGCTGCTGATCGCGACGACTCCAATGCCCTCCGCCTGCAGTTCGCGTGCATCGCGGACGATGCGGTCGAGCACCGCCTGAACGTACGGGCAGTGGTTGCAGATGAACATCACGAGCAGCCCGTGGGGCCCGAGCACTGCATCACGCGTCCAGACCTGGCCGCATACTCCGGGCAGTTCGAAGTCTGGTGCGATAGACCCGAACTCAACGGGGGCCGAATGAGCAGCCATGACGCAGCGCCTCAGGCCGCCTGCGGCTGGTCGGAGCGCATGACCAGCGCCGCTGTGGCCTCGGCCACGGCATTGGCGGTTAGCCCGAAGTGCTCATAAAGGGCCGCCGCCGGAGCTGACTCACCGAAACCGGCGAGTCCGATGACCCTCCCTTCAAGTCCGACGTACTTGCGCCAGAAGTCGGGGTGCGCCGCCTCGACCGCGACACGCGGCAGGCCGGGGGGCAGGACACTGCGCTGGTAGGCCGGCGACTGCCGATCGAAGCGCGTCGTCGATGGCATCGACACGACACGCGCGGCGACGCCGCGCGCCGCGAGCAGTTTCTGTGCGTCGAGCGCGATCGCCACCTCCGAACCCGTCGCGAGGATCACTGCCTCCGCGGCCCCGCTCGCGGCCTCGGAGACCACATAGCCGCCCGCGGCCATGCCGGCCTGCGCGGCATCGTCGCGCACCAGCTGCGGCAAGTTCTGGCGCGACAGCAGCAGCACGGTCGGCCCGTCGACGCGCTCGAGCGCGCAGCGCCAGGCGACGGCCGTCTCGGCACCGTCGCAGGGACGCCAGACATCGAGGTTCGGAATCGCCCGCAGCGCGGTCGCATGCTCGACCGGCTGATGCGTCGGTCCGTCTTCTCCGAGGCCGATCGAATCGTGCGTCAGCACGTAGACGACACGCTGCTTCATCAGCGCACTCATGCGGATGCCGGAGCGCGCGTAGTCGGAAAACACCGCAAACGTGCCGCCGTACGGAATGAAGCCACCGTGCAGGGCGACGCCGTTCATGATCGAGGCCATGCCGAACTCGCGCACGCCGTAGTGGACATAGTTGCCGCCGTCCGAGCCGAGCGCGCGCGAAGCCTTGGCCGCCGTGAGGTTCGACCAGGTCAGGTCGGCAGAGCCCCCGAACAGTTCGGGAACCGCGGGCACCAGCTTTTCAAGAGCCTGCTGCGAGGACTTTCGCGTCGCCGTCGCTGACGTGATGCCTCGCGCCTGCTCGTTCAGCGCACCGACCGTTCCGGCCCAGTCGGCCGGCAGTTCGCCCCGCATTCGCCGCTCGAATGCGGCCGCTTCGACCGGGTGCTGCGCGCGATACCGTGCGAACAGGGCGTCCCACGCGCCGCGGGCAGCGCGGCCTGCGGCGCGCGCATCCCAGGCAGCGCGCACGTCGGCCGGCACCTCGAAGGCTCCGTGCTCCCATCCGAGCGCAGCGCGCGTGGCCTTCGCTTCCTCGGCACCCAGCGGCGCGCCGTGGACTTCGTGCATGCCGGCCATCTTCGGCGCGCCCCAGCCGATCGTCGTGCGGCAGATCACCAGTGTCGGCGCGTCCGTGTTGCTGTGCGCGATGCGGATCGCCTGGTCCACCATCGCGGCATCGTGTCCATCGATGGGCCCGACAACGTTCCAGCCGTACGCACGGAAGCGCGCCGCCGTGTCGTCGCCGAACCAGCCCGTCACGTGCCCATCGATCGAGATGCCGTTGTCGTCGTAGAAACAGATGAGCTTGCCGAGCTTCCACACGCCGGCGAGCGAACACACCTCGTGGCTGACGCCTTCCATCAGGCAGCCGTCGCCCAGGAACACGTAGGTTCGGTGATCGACGATCGGCAGGCCCGGCCGGTTGAACTCGGCGGCGAGCAGCTTCTCGGCGAGCGCCATGCCGACCGCGTTGGCGAGCCCCTGCCCGAGCGGGCCGGTGGTCGTCTCCACGCCCGGCGTGAGGCCGGTCTCCGGGTGCCCTGGCGTCTTCGAATGCAGTTGCCGGAAGCGCTTGAGTTCCTCGAGTGGCAGGTCATAGCCGGTCAGGTGCAGGGCCGCATAGAGCAGCATCGAGCCGTGACCATTGGAAAGAACGAAGCGGTCGCGGTCGGCCCAGCGCGGCTGCGCGGGGTCGTGCTTCAGGTGGTCGCGCCAAAGGACCTCGGCGATGTCGGCCATGCCCATCGGCATACCGGGGTGACCGGATTTCGCAGCCTCTACGGCATCGATTGCAAGGAAGCGGAGCGCGTTGGCATTGCGGCGACGTTCGGCCGCCGAAGGTGTCGCATTCATGGGTCTGGTCCTAGTGCGTGCGGCGCTTCAGGTCCATCAGGCGCAGGATCATCGGCGTGAAGATGAACTGCATCGCCAGGCCCATCTTGCCGCCGGGAATGATGATCGTGTTGGGCCGCGTCATCGCCGAGTCGTGCAGCATCGAAAGCAGGTACGGAAAGTCGATCCCCTTCGGGTTCGCGAAACGGATGATCACCATGCTCTCGTCAGCGCTAGGGATATCGCGCGCGATGAAGGGATTGGACGTGTCCACCGTCGGCACACGCTGGAAGTTCACGTGCGTGACACCGAACTGCGGGCAGATGTGATTCACGTAGTCCGGCATGCGCCGCAGGATTGTGTCGACCACCGCCTCCTGCGAGTAGCCGCGCATCTTCTTGTCGCGGTGCAGCTTCTGGATCCACTCGAGGTTGATGATCGGCACGACGCCGACCAGCAGGTCGACGTGCCGCGCGACGTTGATCTTCCCGTCGACGTAGGCGCCGTGCAGGCCCTCGTAGAACATCAGGTCCGAATCCGTCTGGATGTCCTTCCAGGCGGTGAAATTGCCGGGCTCGACGCCGTGCTCCGCGGCCTCGCCGGCGTCGTGCACGTACTTGCGCACACGGCCCGAACCATTCTCGCCGTACCCCTTGAACAACGCTTCAAGCTCCTCGAGCAGGTTGGAGTACGGACCGAAGTGCGAGTAGTGCTTGTTGCCCTTGGCCTCGGCCTCCTTCATGTTCGCGCGCATTTCCATGCGGTTGAAGCGATGGAACGAGTCGCCTTCGACGATCTGCGCCTTGATGCCTTCGCGCCGGAAGATGTGCTGGAAACTCTGCATCACCGTGGTAGTGCCGGCGCCAGACGAGCCGGTGACGGCGATGATCGGGTGCTTCTTGGACAACTGGGTTCTCCCTCAATGATCTTGGTCTTGTCGCCTGCGCTCAGGTCAGTGCTTCGGGGCGATACAGCGACCGCTCATTGAAGAGCGGCGAGCTGTACGGCTTGTCCGTGCCTTCGTCGAATTCGCGGTGATAGCGTTCGATCCGCTCGACCTCGTTCTTCGAGCCGAACACCAGACCGATGCGCTGGTGCAGCTTTTCCGGCCTGACACCGAGCACCGGGTCGCGGCCGGTGCTGGCGCGGCCACCCGCCTGCTCCATGACGAAGCCGATCGGATTGGCTTCGTAGAGCAGACGCAGGCGCCCGGGCTTGCTTGGATCCTTGGTGTCGCGCGGGTACATGAAGACACCGCCGCGCATCAGGATGCGGTGCGCCTCGGCCACCATGCTGGCGATCCAGCGCATGTTGAAGTCCTTGCCGCGCACACCCGTCTTGCCGGCCAGGCACTCGTCGACGTAGCGCTTGATCGGCGACTCCCAGAAGCGGCTGTTGCTGGTGTTGATCGCGAACTCCTGGGTGTCGGCCGGCACGCGGATGTCCGGGTGCGTCAGCTTGAACTCGCCGAGGCTCGGGTCGAGCGTGAAGCCGGCGACGCCGTCGCCCACCGTGAGAACCAGCATCGTCGCGGGGCCGTAGATCGCGTAGCCCGCAGCAACCTGCTCGGTCCCCGGCTGCAGGAAGTCCTGCTCGGTCACATCGCGCCCGGAGTCGACGACCGACTGCGGCGCGCGCAGGATCGAGAAGATGCTGCCGACCGCGACATTGACGTCGATGTTGCTCGATCCGTCGAGCGGATCGAACACCAGCAGGTAGCGGCCGCGCGCGTACCGGGCGGGAATCTGATACGGCTCGTCCATCTCTTCGGAGCCCATACCCGCCAGATGCCCCGACCACTCGGTCGTGCGGAGGAAGATTTCGTTGCTGACCACATCGAGGGGCTTCTGCACCTCGCCCTGGACGTTGATCGGCGCGTGCGACTGCGCGGCCGCGACGAGCTGGCGGCTCATTGGGTCGCCGAGGTCGCCGTAGGCGACCGCGCGCGCGATGGCCTTGGCCGCCAGCGCAGCGTCGAGGATCAGAGCATTCAGCGCCCCGCTCGCCTGCGGGAAACGGCGGCGCTGCTCGATCAGGTACTGCGTCAGGGTGCGTCGGTTGGACAGCGGCATGGGGATTCCGTCAGTTGTTGGCAGCCTGGAACACGCGGCTCGCCAGGATGTCCTCGGGAGCAATGGTGGTCAGGTCCGATTCGGTGAGCGCCCGGTCGTGCACGGCAAAGAGGCGCGAAGCCGCGCGCAGCCGCGCGCGGTCGAGCGCATTGCGGACGCTGCGCGCGTTGGCGAAGTGCGGCTGTTGCATGCGCTGCGCGAGGTAGCGCTCAAAGGCCGCGCCCGCGCCGTCGCCGAAGCGGTAGTGCTGGCCCGCCAGCATCTTGTCGGCGATCTGCATCAGCTCGCCCTCGGAGTAGTCGGGAAAGTCGATGTGGTGCGCGATGCGCGAGCTCATGCCCGGGTTGGACTTGAAGAATGTATCCATCCGGTCCTTGTAGCCGGCGAGGATCACGACGAGATCGTCGCGGTTGTTCTCCATCACCTGCAGCAGGATCTCGATAGCCTCCTGCCCGTAGTCGCGCTCGTTCTCGGGCCGGTACAGGTAATAGGCCTCGT
>DAOMFL010000099.1:0-11493 GCA_035429805.1 Burkholderiaceae bacterium | reverse complement strand
ATCCCGAACAGGACAGTGAAACGACTCAGCGCCGATGATAGTGGGATGTATTTCCTGCGAAAGTAGGACATTGTCAGGCTCGCTACAACAACGCCCCGGTGCTTTGCTGCGCCGGGGCGTTCTCATTTGTGCCTCCTATACTGTCCGCTCGCGGCAGGAGGTGATATGGAACGGTTCACGATCTCGCTCGACGACCAGCTGGCGCACGAATTCGACGCTCTGATCGAGCAGCGCGGCTACAGCAACCGGTCCGAAGCGGTGCGCGACATCCTGCGTGCGCACCTCGACCGCTTCCGCGAAAGCGCCGATGCCGACGCGCACTGCGTGGGCAACCTCTCCTATGTCTACAACCATCATGAGCGCGACCTGGCGGAACGGCTGACTGCCCTGCAGCACGACCATCACGACCTGACGATCTCGACGATGCACGCGCATCTCGACCACGACCATTGCATCGAGAGCCTGATGCTCAAGGGGCGCTCGCGGGATGTACGCCGCTTTGCCGATGCCATCTCCGCAGAAAGGGGCGTGCGGCACGGACAACTGAACCTCGTGACCGTCGAGATCGAGCACCCCTCGCGTCAGGTGCACTCGCATCTGACACCCAACCACTGAGCCGCCGGTCGTGGCCGGCTTGATCGGCGACAAGGATCGCTTATGACGATCTGGTTCAATGTTCACACATTGCCCGAGAGGTCGTCATGCATGAATTGCCGACGGAGTGGACTGCGCTCTGCGCGCTGGTGTTCCTGCTCGGACTGAAGCATGGGTTCGATGCCGACCATCTGGCGACGATCGACGGACTGACGCGTTACAACTCACGCCTGGGACGCGCCTTTGGCCGGTACTGCGGCGCGCTTTTTTCGCTCGGGCACGGAGTCGTCGTGCTGGCCATCGCGCTGGTCGTTGGGCTGGCGAGCGAGCGCTGGAATGCGCCAGCATGGCTGGAGCAGTTCGGTGCGTGGACCTCAATTCTCTTCCTCACCCTCATCGGCGTAGTCAACCTGCATGCGGTGCTGAGCGCCACACCGGGTCAGGTCGTTGCGCCGGTGGGCCTCAAGGGGCGCCTGCTCGGCCGACTCAATCGAGCAAGCCATCCGCTGACTGTCGCCCTGGTCGGGGCGCTGTTTGCGCTGTCGTTCGACACCGTGAGCCAGTCGGCGTTCTTTGCGCTCACGGCCGCACAGTTCGGCGGGGTGGCGCACGCGCTGTTCCTCGGTCTGCTGTTCGTGCTCGGCATGCTGGTGACCGACGGCATCAACGGGCTCTGGATCTCACGCCTCATTGCGCGCGCGGATCAACTGGCGTGCATTGCATCGCGCGTCATGAGCCTGGCCGTTTCCGGCGTCAGCCTGCTCGTAGCCGGATTCGGCGCGGCCAAGCTGGCCGTTCCCGCTGTAGACGTCTGGAGTGAAGGCAAGGAAATCGCGTTCGGAGCGGTGGTCGTCGCCACGATCGCGCTTTCCTTCCTGACGGCGCTGATGCTGGCCAGGCGTAGCGGCGTCACGGGCTCCTGACCGGGTCAATTCCTTGACGCGCAGACGAACACACCAGCTGCTTCCGCACGTCGCTCCTGCTGAATGAACCTGCCGGGGCCGCCGATGACGCGCCTTTTCATCCCGACGAGCTCCGCATCTGTCGCGTAGCGCTGTCGTGTCGGTTCTGAATTTCGAGTTGATTTCGCGCACAATCGCGGCTCCTCGCTGATGGAGTTGTCGTGCGCATCCTGCGCTGGATCGGCTGGGCCTCGCTGGCGCTCCTGGTGACCGCGGTCGCCGCCGGGCTCTGGTACCGGCAGGCCAGCCAACCACTTCATGAAGGCAGTCTTCAGGTTGCTGGGCTGGCAGCGCCGGTCAAGGTGCGGCGCGATGCGCAGGGCATCCCGACGATTGTGGCGGCGAGCGAGCGCGATGCCATCTTTGCGCTGGGCTTCGTGCACGCGCAGGACCGGCTGTGGCAGATCGAGTTCAACCGGCGCCTGGCTGCGGGGCGGCTCGCGGAGATCCTCGGTCCCGCGGCCCTGCCCACGGACCGGTTCCTGCGGACACTCGGCGTGCACCGCACGGCGCAACGCATCTACGATTCGATGGACGATGGAGACCGCGCGCTCATCGACGCCTACGTCGAAGGCGTCAACGCCTGTCTCGCGGCACGCAGCGGCCCGCTGCCGCCTGAATTCCTGCTGACCGGCGCGCCTGCGCCGGGTCGCTGGACCGCAGCAGATTCGATAGCGTGGTCGTTGATGATGGCGTGGGACCTCGCGTCGCATTCGATGCGCATGGAACTACGGCGGCTGCGCCTCGCGCAGCGATTCACGCGTGCCGAGATCGATGACTTCTATCCTCGAGTGGCTAGCGAAGACTTGCCAGCGACCGCCGACTACGTCGAGATGTACCGGCTGCTCGGAGCCTGGAAGACGGCGGGGGAGTCGTCGAACCGCGTCCAGCTTAGCGCCATTCCGACGGCGGGATTCGGCGAAGGCGAAGGGCTGGGCTCGAACAACTGGGTGCTGTCGGGGCGGCGCACGGTCAGCGGCAAACCGCTGCTCGCCAATGATCCGCACCTCGGATTGACGGCGCCCTCGGTCTGGTATTTCGCCGCGCTCGAGGCACCGGGGCTGAACGTCCTCGGTGCGACGTTGCCGGGCGTGCCGGGCGTGGTGCTTGGACGCAACGCCAGCGTGGCCTGGGGCATGACCAACACCGGCGTCGACCAGCAGGATCTCTACCTCGAACGCCTGAACCCGGACGACAACGGGGAGTACGAAACGCCGACGGGGTGGCAGCAATTCGCGGAGCGGACCGAGCGCATCGCCGTCAAGGGCCAGGGCGAGCAGGTCCTGACCGTCCGTGAAACGCGCCATGGCCCGGTGCTGAGCGGACTCGAGTCGATCGACAAGTCATTTGCACATCCGCGCTACGTACTGGCGCTGCGCTGGTCTGCGCTCGAACCGGACGACCGGACGCTGATCGCACTCCGCGGACTGAATCGAGCCGGCAGCCTCGCCGAAGCGGAGCGCGCGCTCGGCGACTTCCAGATCGTCACGCAGTCGGTGGTGCTGGCGGATACCGAGGGGCACATCGGCCTCGTGGTGACGGGCCGCATTCCGCGGCGCTCTGCCGGGAACGACCTGAGGGGCATCGCGCCGGCGCTCGGATGGGACGCTCGCTACGACTGGGAGGGCTATCTGACGTACGCGGATGCGCCGCGCGACGTCGATCCGGAGTCGGGGTTCATCGCAACCGCGAACAACAAGATCGTCGGCGCCGAGTATCCGCACCATCTGACGTTCGACTGGTTTGCGTCCTACCGGGTGCAACGAATCCGGCACCTCGTGGACGCACGTGAGAAACACGACATGGCGTCGACCCGGTCGATCCAGGCCGATGTCGTATCGACGCCGGCGCGCGAACTGATGGCGGTCATGGGCGCAGCTCAGCCGCTGACCACTGCCGGCCGCGAGGCGCTTGTGCGCCTGAAGGCCTGGGACGGCACCATGGCGCCCGATCGCCCGGAGCCCCTGCTGTTTCATGCGTGGCGGCGCGAACTTGCGCGGCGGGTATTTGAGGATGACTTCGGCGACCTGGCGGCCGACTTCGTGACGGGGGCCGACACCACTCGCGCGCTCCTCAATGTGCTGACTGCGAAGTCGCTGGCGCGCGACTGGTGCGATGACCGCAGGACCGAGCAGCGCTTCGAGAGCTGCCTGACGCTGATGTCCGAGTCGTTGGACGCGAGCGTGCAGCAGCTGGCGGAAAGCTCCGGGCGCGATCTTGCCGGCCTGCGCTGGGGCGAGTCGCACCAGGCCATTGCCGAGCACCGGCCGCTGTCCAGCGCCTGGCTCCTCGCGAGCTTCTTCGGATTGCGCACTCCGTTCCCCGGCGACACGTTCACGATCAACGTCGGTGCGCTGTCGAACCGGCCGGACGCGCCATTCAGTACGAGCCACGCGGCGAGCCTGCGCGCGATCTACGACCTGAGTGCCGCAGACTCATCGACCTGGGTGCTGTCGACCGGCCAGGCCGGCCACCCGTTGTCCGATTCTTACGCCTCGATGCTGCCGCTGTGGCGCGACGTTCAGTCGTTGCCGATGCGCTTTGCCGCGACGTCGAACCGGGAACTGGTGCTCCAGCCAAAGCGCTAGCGTCGCGAGCCTTCACGGCATCGGGCTTGCCTGCGCGGCGCGGGCGTCGGCACGCTGCGCCGCGCCGTGCATTGCGGCCGACGCGACAATGGCCGGCGCCTCGTCCTGCAGCGCGGCATCGAGCATTGACTGGGCGACATCCGCAACCGCGACCGGGCGCACGGCCGTCGGCATCAGGCGGCGCCACGGTCGGGTCAGCGCAAGTGCGAGGAACTCGCCAACCCGCCATTCGCTGCGGCGGCCATCGAGCAGGCTGGGGCGCAGCAGGACGACGGATTGGCCAGCCAGTGCGCGCAGCGCGTCCTCGGCTTCGCCCTTGATGCGGTTGTAGAACACGCGGCTGCCGGCGTCGGCGCCGAGCGCGCTGATTACGACGAGCCGCCGGGCCCGGCGGCGGGCGGCCCAGCGCCCAAAGGCCACGACACAGTCGAAGTCGACGTGCCTGAACGCCGCCTGCGATCCAGCCTTCCTGAGCGTCGTTCCGAGGCAACAGAAGGCGTCGACCGATGCAGCAGCGGGCACTGCGGAGTCGAGTGCGTCCGCCAGCGCGTCGAACTGCGCCGGGACTTCGACAATGCGCCCGCCCAGGCCCAGAGGCCTGCGCGTCAGGGCGACGATGCGGCCGTATGCCGACGCGCGCTGCAGTCTTCGCAGCAGTTCGCTACCCACGAGGCCGGTGGCGCCGGCGACGACGGCGACGCGTGGGGTAGGCCGGCGTGAGGTCATGGTGTGTGCGCGCCGATCAGCCGGTGCGCGAGGCTTTCGCCGAGCCGCGCGAGGTGCGACCAGTAGGCGAAGTCCTGCGGCATGCTCTGCACGACGATGCTCAGGCCATTCGCCTGCAGTGTCACTTCGAGGTTGTCGTGGGCGCGAAACGCCGGGGCGCCGGACGGAGCCGGCCAGTCGAGCAGCAGGGCCTGCACTTCTTCGTCCAGCCAGGCGGTCGGCATGTCAGGCGCGACGGCGACTGCAAACGCTTCGCGAAATGCCGCGCGCCCGGAGGTCACTTCGACCGCACTCTCATAGAAGTCGGCCTTGCCCGGAAGCAGATCCCGCCCGGACATTGCCTGCGCGACACCGGAAACGACGCCGAGCAGCAATCGTCCCGCAGCTCCGCTTTCGAACCGATAGCGCCGGCGTCCGAGGACCACCAGGGCCAGTTCGCGCGTGCGCAGGTTCGCGCTCGTCCAGTGCGCGCGCGGCGTCGGCGACTTGTCGCCGCGGTCAGAGTCGTACCACATCTGCCACGCGAGATTGCCGACGGCACCGGCAAACCGGTAATCGATGCGCCCGGCGCGCTGGCCGTCGTAGTCCCAGCCCTGCTTGCGCGCCATGACCTTGCGTTCGAAGTCTCGGCGCCGCTCCGCTTCGCGGGTCCTGAGCACGAGCCAGACGATCAGGCCGCCGATGCCGGCGAACAGGATGAAGAACAGCCATGTCGACATGTCCGGAATGCTAATGCGCTCCGGGTCCGCGGTTTGCGGCGATTTGATGTGCGACAGCGGAGTCGGCGGCCCGGTGCGCGTTTGTCGGCGGAAGGTCCGGCGGTCCTTGCGACCGCCCAACGATGATCCTACGATGATTCGACGATGCGACCGGTCGCCCTGTTCTGCGCCTTGCTCGCGGGCTGCGCGGTCGCGCCGCCACGCGAGTTGCCGGCGACGTCGATCACGCCGTTTTCCGCCAACCGGGATCTTTCCGGCATCCCCAAGGGATGGCAACCCCTGATCATCAACCGCACGAAGGCGCCGACCGAATATCGGCTCGTGCGCGACGTCGCCAGCGGGCAGGTCGTGCTGCACGCGCGCGCCGATGCCGCCGCGAGCGGACTGAGGCAGCTGCTGGACGTCGACCCCAGAGAACGCCCGGTCGTCGAATGGCGCTGGCGCGTGGTCGATCTGATCATCAGCGCGGACAACCAGGATCGGTACGCCGAGGACTCCCCGGTCCGGCTGATGCTCTTCTTCGACGGTGACCGGCACTCCCTGCCGCTGAAGGAGCAGTTGGTCAGGGAGACCGTGCTGCTGATGACTGGCCAGCAGATGCCCTATTCGACGCTGATGTACATCTGGGAGAACCGTCTGCCGGTGGGCACGATCGTGCCCAACACGTTCACGTCGCAGATCAAGATGTTCGTCGCAGGCAGCGGACCGGACGACGGCTTCGGCCGCTGGAAGGTCCTCGAACGGAACTATGTCGACGATTACCGGCGCGCCTTCGGCGCGGAGCCGGGCCGGCTGGTCGGCGTCGGCATCATGACCGACACGGACAACACCGGCGAACTCATCGAGGCGTACTACGGGGACATCGAACTCAGGCGCGTACCCTGATAACCTTCCCGGTTGCCCGGCGGCCCTCGGGGCTGCGGACAGACATCACCGGACGACGGTCACCACCCTGCTCGACCTGCGCAGCGCTTCCGACTAGTCTCGATCCCCCGATGCTGCGGTTCCTCCTTACCCGCGTTTCGCTGCTCTTGCCGACGTTCTTCGGCATGACGCTGCTCGCGTTCATCCTGATCCGCCTCGTGCCGGGCGACCCGATCGAGACGATGGCGGGCGAGCGCGGCATCGATCAGGCGCGGCACGAGATGCTGCTGAAGGAATACGGCCTCGATCGCCCGATCATCGTGCAGTACGGCATCTACATCGGGCGCGTCCTGCAGGGCAACCTCGGCAGATCGATGATCACGCAGGAGCCGGTGCTTAGGGAATTCCTGACGCTGTTCCCGGCGACTGTCGAGCTGGCGAGCTTCGCGATCCTCTTCGCGCTGCTGGTCGGCATTCCGGCCGGGATGCTGGCGGCCGTGCGACGAAACTCGATTTTCGACCACGGCGTCATGGGCGTATCGCTCACCGGCTATTCGATGCCGATCTTCTGGTGGGGCCTGCTGCTGATCCTGCTCTTTTCCGTGCAGCTCGGCCTCACGCCGGTGTCCGGCCGGCTTGATGTCAAGTACTTCGTCGAACCCGTGACCGGCTTCCTGCTGATCGATTCGCTGCTGGCCAACGACATGGGCGCATTCCGCTCGGCGGCGCTGCACCTGGTGCTGCCGATGATCGTGCTGGGTACCGTGCCGCTGGCCGTCATTGCCCGCATGACGCGGTCATCGATGCTCGAAGTGCTGGGCGAGGACTACATCCGTACCGCGCGCGCGAAGGGACTGGCGCCACTGCGCGTCATTGCCATGCACGCCTTCCGCAATGCGCTGATCCCGGTCGTCACCGTCATCGGCCTGCAGGTCGGCGTGCTCTTCACCGGTGCCATCCTGACCGAGACGATCTTCTCGTGGCCGGGGGTCGGCAAGTGGCTGATCGAGGCGATCAATCGCCGTGACTACCCGGTGCTGCAGGGCGGCCTGCTGCTGCTCGGTCTGATGGTGATGACCGTCAACCTGATCGTCGACATCGCCTACGGCTTCATCAATCCGCGCATCCGGCATTCGAAATGAGCAGCGATCCGATCGTCACTGCGACGCTGACCGATGCCGAACTGGCGTCGCTGGCGGAGGTCTCGGCGCCGATCGAGCAGCCGACTCCGTTCGCCGAGTTCTGGCGCCATTTTTCCGCCAATGCCGGTGCCGTGATGGGTCTCGTCATCGTGGTTTCGGTGCTGCTGGTCGCGGTGTTCGCCGGCGTGCTTGCGCCGCATTCGCCGACCGCGATCGACAACGCGGCTTACCTGAAGCCGCCGGGTTGGGTGGCCGGTGGATCATGGACCTATCCGCTGGGCACCGATGCGATCGGGCGCGATATCCTGTCGCGACTGATGTATGGCGCGCGGCTGTCGCTGTCGATCGGCGTCGCGGTCGTCTCGCTCTCGGTCGTCGTCGGCACCTGCCTGGGCATGGCGGCGGCCTACTTCCGCGGCGTGACCGACATCGCAATCATGCGGCTGATGGACGTGCTGCTGAGCCTGCCGAGTCTGCTGCTCGCCATTGTCATCGTCGCTATCCTCGGCCCTGGGCTGATGAACGCGATGCTCGCGGTGGCGGTCGTAGTGCTGCCGCACTATGTCCGCACCGCGCGCGCCGCGGCGCTCACCGAGCTGTCGCGCGACTACGTCACGGCAGCGCGCATGGTCGGCGCCGGCAACTTCCGCCTGATGTTCCGCGAAGTGCTGCCGAACTGTCTGGCGCCGCTGATCGTGCAGGCCTCGCTCGGCGTGTCGACCGCGATCCTCGATGCCGCTGCGCTCGGCTTCCTCGGCCTCGGCGCGCAGCCGCCGTCGCCCGAATGGGGAACGATGCTGGCCGACGCGCGCGAGTTCGTGCTGCGGGCCTGGTGGGTCGTCACCTTCCCGGGCCTCGTGATCCTGATCACGGTGCTTGCGTTCAACCTGCTGGGCGACGGGCTGCGCGACGCGCTCGATCCGAAGCTGAAGCGGTAGAGTCGATATGCCCCCACGCTCACTCCGTTCGCTGCCCCCCGCGGGGGCGCTGGCCACCCTTGGGGCGGCCCGGCGGGAGGCCTGATGGCCCTGCTCGAGATCGAATCGCTCGAAGTCGAATTTCCCGTCGGCGGGCGCGTGCTGCGCGCCGTCGACGACGTCAGCCTCTCGGTGGGCGAAGGCGAGGTGCTCGGTATCGTCGGCGAATCCGGCTCCGGGAAGAGCGTGACGATGCTGGCACTGATGGGACTCATCGCCTACCCCGGGCGGCTCAAGGCGCGCCGCGTGACATTCGACGGGCGCGACCTGCTGCGACTCAGCGACCGCGAACGCCGGCAGCTGACGGGCCGTGACATGGCGATGATCTTCCAGGAGCCGGCGACCAGTCTCAACCCGTGCTTTTCGGTCGGCTTCCAGCTGGTCGAGACGCTGCGTCAGCACATGAAGCTCAGCCATGCTGCGGCAACGGATCGCGCGGTCGAACTGCTCGCACAGGTCGGCATTCCGGATCCGGGGCGCCGGCTGCAGGACTATCCGCACCTGCTGTCGGGCGGCATGAACCAGCGTGTGATGATCGCGATGGCAATCGCCTGCAACCCGCGTCTGCTGATTGCAGACGAACCGACGACCGCGCTCGACGTCACGATACAGGCACAGATCCTCGATCTGCTGCGGCAGCTTCAGCGCGAGCGCGGCATGGCGCTGGTGCTGATCACGCACAACATGGGTGTCGTTGCCGAGATGGCGCAGCGCGTGGCCGTCATGTATGCCGGCCAGGTCGTCGAGGACCGTCCGGCGCCCGGACTCTTCGCCGCGCCGGAGCATCCCTACACCGCGGCGCTGCTGGCAGCACTGCCGGAGCGCCACGGCGACGATGGTGGCCGCCTGGCAACCATCCCCGGCATGGTGCCCGGTCTGTACGACCGCCCGCGCGGGTGTCTCTTCAGCCCGCGCTGTGTGAACGCGACGCTGAAGTGCCATCAGCAGCAGCCCGGCCTCACCGCAATGGGCGACGGGCGCGTGCGTTGCCATTACCCGATCTCCACACCGGGGCGCGAGGCCGCCATCGAGCGCGACCGTCATGTTGGCGCACTGGCCGCGCGCCACGAAGTGGAAGCAGGCGGCCGATGAGCGCACAGGCGCCTGTCGTCGAGGCGAGGGAACTGCGCCAGGTCTATACCGTGCGCCGCGGCATGTTGCGCGAGCCGGCCACGCTGCAGGCGGTCGGCAATGTCTCGTTTGCGCTCGAGGCAGGGCGAACGCTCGCTGTGGTCGGCGAGTCCGGCTGCGGAAAGTCGACGCTGGCCCGCATGGTCGCGCTGATCGAAAAGCCGACCGCGGGCACGCTGCGCCTGGGCGGAATCGACGCCGCCGGCGCCGATCACGAAGCGCGCGCGCGGCTGCGCCAGACGGTGCAGCTGGTCTTCCAGAACCCCTACGGCTCGCTGAATCCGCGCAAGACGATCGGTTCGATCCTCGCTGAACCGCTTGCGATCAACACGTCGCTCAGTGCGGAGCAACGTCGCGCGCGTGTCGACGAGATGATGCGCAAGGTCGGGCTGCGTCCCGAGCACGTGAGCCGTTATCCGCACATGTTCTCGGGTGGACAGCGGCAGCGCATCGCGATCGCGCGGGCCTTGATGCTGCGCCCCGCAGTCGTCGTCGCCGACGAGCCGGTGTCGGCGCTCGACGTGTCGATCCAGGCCCAGGTCCTCAACCTGCTCGCTGACTTGCAGCGTGAGTTCGGTGTCGCCTATCTGTTCATCTCGCACGACCTCGCGGTCGTGCGGCACATCGCCGAGGACGTGCTCGTGATGTACCTCGGCCTGGTGATGGAACAGGGCCCGAAGGAACGCATCTTCAGTGCGCCGCGCCATCCTTACACGCAGGCTCTGCTGGCTTCAACGCCGGGCATGGGCCTGGACCGCAGCCGCGCGGTGCTCAAGGGTGAACTGCCATCGCCGCTGGCCCCGCCGCCGGGATGCGTGTTCTCGACCCGGTGCCCGCTGGCCGACGACCGTTGCCGGACAGAGCGTCCGCCTCTGCGTCCGCTGGACGGCCGACTCGTCGCCTGTCACTATGCTGAGTTTTCGTCCGGCGGAAAGTCAGCGCCGGATCCCGGATTTCTGGAGACGCGCCCGATGGCGCGGTAAAGAGGAGGCGGTAAGCATGACGCAAGTCCTGAAGTGGGTTGCAGGTAAGCCGGTGCGGGCGATCGTCGCGTGCGTGGCGCTGGCGCTGGCCGGCGGCGCCTCGGCCAAGACGCTGGTGTTCTGCTCGGAGGGCAGTCCGGAGAACTTCTATCCCGGGGTGAACACGACCGGCACCTCATTCGATGCCAACAGCCAGATCTACAGCCGCATCGTCGACTTCGAGCGTGGCACCACGAAGGTCGTGCCGGGGCTGGCGGAGAAGTGGGACATCTCGCCCGATGGCAAGGTCTACACCTTCACCCTGCGCAAGGGCGTGAAGTGGCATGAGAACAAGAACTTCAAGCCGACGCGCGACATGAACGCGGACGACATCATCTTCATGTTCGAGCGGCAGTGGAAGGACACGAACCCGTACTTCAAGGTCACGAGCTCCAACCATTCTTACTTCAACGACATGGGCATGCCCAAGCTGATCAAGTCGGTGGAGAAGGTCGACGACTACACGGTGCGCGTGACGCTGGAGAAGGCCGAGGCGCCGTTCCTGTCGAACCTGGCGATGGAGTACGCCGGGGTACAGAGCAAGGAATACGCCGACGCGATGCTGAAGGCCGGCACGCCCGAGAAGGTCGACCAGGAGCCGATCGGCACGGGTCCCTTTTACCTGGTCCAGTACCAGCGTGACGCGATCATCCGCTACAAGGCGTTTCCGCAGTTCTGGGGCGGCAAGGCCAAGATCGACGACCTCGTGTTCTCGATCACGCCGGACGCCTCGGTGCGCTGGGCCAAGCTGCAGAAGGGCGAGTGCCA
>DAOMFL010000098.1:8492-11586 GCA_035429805.1 Burkholderiaceae bacterium | reverse complement strand
ATACCGGCCTGTCACGCCGGGGGTCGCGGGTTCGAGTCCCGTCCACTCCGCCAACCGATGAAGGCGAACGCAAGTTCGCCTTTTTTGTTGTCCTTGCCCAAGACGACCGGGAACCATCATGTTTGATTCGATCCGCTCGCATCGCCGCTGGCTGATGTTCTTCATGCTGGTGCTGATCTTTCCGTCCTTCGTCTTCTTCGGCATCCAGGGCTACAACCGCTTCATGTCGGGCGAGGGCGCGCTTGCCACGGTCGACGGAACGCCGATCACACAGCAGGAATTCGACATTGCCCAGCGCGATCGGGTGCAGCGGCTGCAGCAGCAGTTCGGCTCGGAATTCGATCCGAAGATGCTCGACACGCAGGAAGGCCGCGCGGCGATCCTCGACGGGATCCTGATCGATCGCGCGCTGAGCCGCGAAGTCGAGCAGAGCCATATTGTCATCACCAACGACCAGCTGCGCCGGGTTCTTTCCGGCGTTCCGGCGTTCCAGGAGGACGGCAAGTTCAGCATGGAGCGCTACCGTGCGTTCATCGCCGCGCAGGGGATGAGCGAGCCGCAGTTCGAGGAGCGCGTTCGCGCCGACCTGCGCAAGCAGCTGCTCGTGAACGGGGTCATCGAGTCGGCCTTCGTGCCGGCCGCGGTGGCCGACCGCATCGACCAGGTGCTGCTCGAGACCCGCGAAGTGCGCGTGCTTCCGTTTCGTGGCGAACAGTACCTGTCGAAGGTATCGGTCGCCGATGCCCAGGTGAGCGCCTTCTACGACAGCCACAAGAATGATTTCGAAACGCCCGAGAACGTCAAGATCGAATACCTGGTTCTCAGCGCCGATGCACTCGCCGGGCGGGAAGCCGTGACGGAGGCCGATGCCAAGGCGTTCTACGATCAGAACAAGGGTCGCTACGGTACCGAGGAGCAGCGGCGCGCGAGCCACATCCTGATCACGCCCGAGGGGGGCGACAAGGAGGCGGCGCGCAAGAAGGCCGAGGGCATCCTCGCGGCGCTGAAGGCGAACCCCGGCGACTTCGCGAAGATTGCCAAGGAGCAGAGCAAGGACCCTGGATCGGCAGCCCAGGGCGGCGACCTCGGGTTCTTCGGCAAGGGCATGATGGTCAAGCCCTTCGAGGACGTGGCGTTCAAGCTCAAGGTCGGCGAGACGAGCGACATCGTCGAGACGGACTTCGGTTTCCACATCATTCGCGTCACCGAGATCAAGCCGGCCGACGCCCGCCCGTTCGCCGAAGTGCGAGCGGAGATCGAGCGCGATCTGCGCACACAGAAGGCACAGAAGCACTATGCCGAGGCGGCGGACCAGTTCACGAATCTCGTCTACGAGCAGTCCGACTCGCTGCAGCCGGCGGCCGACAAGCTGGGGCTGAAGATCGCCACGCGCGACAACGTGACGCGCAGCCTGCCGCCGGCGGCACCGGGCCAGCCGCAGCTGCTGAACCAGAAGATCATCGATGCGCTGTTTTCGGAAGACGGCCTGAAGAACCGCCGCAATACGCAGGCCATCGAGGTGGCGCCCAACACGCTGGTGGCTGCGCGAGTCGTCGACTATCGGCCGGCCGCGGTGCGTCCGTTCGACGAAGTGAAGGCGGCGATCCGTCAGCGCCTTGAAATGCAGGAAGCGGCGAAGCTGGCGCGCGCGGCAGGCGAGCAGAAGCTGGCCGAGCTGCTCAAGCAGCCCAGCGACACGGGCTTCTCGCCGGTCATCACGGTGTCACGGCGCGCACCGCAGGGCGTGCCGCCGGCCCTGCTCAACGAGGTGCTGCGCACGCGCGCCGACAAGCTTCCGACTTACGTGGGCACCGATTTCGAGGGCGCCGGATACCTGATCGCGAACGTCGTCGCCGCGAAAGAGGCGGCCGCACAGCCGCCGGCGCAACGCGAAGCCGAACGGCGTGCGCTGCAGCGCCAGGCGGCGGCGGCCGACGAGGGCGCCTACGCCGACGGACTGCGTGTGCGCCACAAGGCGGAAGTGCTCAAGCCCGAGTTCCGGCGCGAGCCAGCGAAGGCGCCGGCGGCCGAAAGCAACGCCGCGGCCAAGTAAACGCCTGAAGCCGCGTCTTCAGCCGAGCAGTTCGCGCGCAGCGGCCTCGAAGGCCGGCAGTGTTTCCGAGTCGATCGTCAGCACGCGGGCCGTCGCCGCCTGGCTGAAGTTCCGGGTGATCGACCGGGCGTAGGCGGGGTCGTAGTGCTGCAGCAGCAGTCCCTCGACCATCGCGTCCCACGCGCGAGCCTCGGCCAGCGCCTTCCAGTGTTTGATCCGCTCGTGGCCGTGCAGCTCGACCAGACAGTCGAGCTGTGTCGCCAGCGTCGCCGGATCACGCTCGAAATGCGCGTACTCGTCGCGCAGTAACCGCACGCGGACCTCGAGCGGGACGTCGAGGCGCACGCAGGGCGATTCGCGCATGCGGGCAAGCAGCGCGTCCGGCACCCGCAGCCGGCCGACCTTGCGGCTCTCTGACTCGACGAAGACGGGTTGCGCGGCTTTGAAGTGCCGCAGGCGGTCCCAGATCAGCGACTCGAAGTGCTTCTGTCCGGGCTGCGGCTGCAGTGGCATGCCGCCGAGCACCGAGCCGCGGTGGCAGGCGAGGGCTTCGAGATCCAGCACCTGTGCGCCCGCCGCGGCCAGCTGCTGCAGCAGCCGGCTCTTGCCGCTGCCGGTCGCGCCGGTAATGACTTCGAACCGCAGTTGTGCCGGCAGCTGTTCGAGCAGCGCGATGACCCCGGCGCGGTAGGCGCGATAGCCGCCGCGCAGCTGCACGGCGCGCCAGCCGACGCGGCCGAGAATGTGCGTCATCGCGCCGCTGCGGTTGCCTCCGCGCCAGCAGTACACAAGCGGCCGCCACTCGCGCGGCCTGTCCGCGAACTGCGTCTCGAGGTGCCGTGCAATGTTGCGTGCGACGAGGGCCGCGCCGCGCCGGCGCGCCTCGAACGACGACTGCTGCCGGTCCATGGTGCCGACTTCCGCGCGCTCGGCATCGGACAGCACCGGGCAGTTGATTGCGCCCGGCACGTGATCCTCGGCGTACTCGCTCTCGCTGCGGACATCGATCACCGTGTCGTACGCATCGAGGTCCCGCAGGGC
>DAOMFL010000098.1:0-8392 GCA_035429805.1 Burkholderiaceae bacterium | reverse complement strand
CCGCTCGTGGTTTCACCGCTGATGCTCGCATTGGCGACCGTATAATTCAGCCGGCTGCTGCGCAATCGTGCATCGAGCAGTTGCACCCATCCGGTGCCGCGCGGCAGGCCGTACTCCGCCGACAGACTGTCCCCGAGGACCAGTATCACCGGACCGGCCTTGGCCTGGTCCGGCCTGGGCGTGGACTGCGCGTGGACGGGGCCGGAACGGCGGGCGAACGCCAGTGCCGGAACCAGCAAAGTGAAGGAACGCAGCAGTGTCCTGCGCGAGGCAGAGAATCGGGTGACGAACATCGCGGTGGAGGCGCGCAGCCTCGGCAAGGTCGTGCAGGATGCCACCGGCAGCCTGACGATCCTCGATGATATCAATCTGACCATCGCGGCCGGCGAGACTGCGGCGATCGTCGGCGCGTCTGGATCCGGCAAGTCGACACTGCTGGGGCTGCTCGCGGGACTCGATCTCCCGACGGCCGGTGAGGTGCGGATCTTCGGCGAATCGATGTTCGCGCTCGACGAAGACGGGCGCGCCGCCTTGCGTGCGCGCTCGATCGGTTTCGTGTTCCAGTCGTTCCAGCTGCTGCCGCACCTGACGGCACTGGAGAACGTGCTGCTGCCGCTTGAACTGACGGGGCGCACCCCGGAGGGCGAGGACCCCGTTTCAGCCGCGCGATCACTGCTGACGCGGGTCGGCCTCGGCGAACGGCTCGGGCACTACCCGAAGTACCTCAGCGGCGGCGAACAGCAGCGCGTCGCGCTGGCGCGCGCGTTCGTGCTGCGGCCGCCATTGCTGCTCGCCGACGAGCCGACCGGCAGCCTCGACGCCCGCACGGGGGAGGCGGTCATCGACCTGATGTTCGAACTGAACCGCGAGCGCGGCTCGACGCTGGTGCTGGTGACGCACGATGCGGACATCGCGGGCCGCTGCACGCGCCGCATCGAGCTTGCGGCCGGCCGCATCGTCACGCACTGACGCGGGCGCGCAGCCGGCGGAGCTCCTCGACCGCGCGCGCGGCCACCTCGTCGGCCAGCAGCCCGATGTCGTTGCCGTGGACCGCGGCGCCGTGCAGCCAGGTGGCGGCCTGCGCGGCGGTCCAGGCATCGTGGCCCTGCGCGAGAAACGCCGCGATCATCCCGGCGAGAACGTCACCGGTGCCGGCCGTCGCGAGCGCCGGCGTGCCGGTCGGATTGATGGCGTAGCGGCCGTCCGCGCGCGCGAGCACCGTGCCTGCGCCCTTGAGAACGACGATGCAGGTGTGTTGCTGCGCCAGCCGGATGGCGGCGGCGACCCGGTCTGACTGCACGTCCGCCGACGAGCAGCGCAGCAGTCGTGCCGCTTCCAGCGGATGCGGCGTCAGCACGAGCGTGGCGGCGGTCTCGGCCGCGACTCGCTGCAGCCCGGCATCGCCCGCGAGGAGATTGAGCGCATCGGCATCGGCGACCACCGGCACGTTGCCCGACAGCACGCGCGCGAGCGCGGCGTGCGCCGCAGAGTCGCTGCCCAGGCCGCAGCCGACCACCACGGCCTGCAGATCGTCGAGCTCGGCGTGCGCACGGAACATGAGCTCGGGCCGCACCGGATCGACGCGCAGTTCCGGCGCCCCGATCGCATCGACATAGACGCGCCCGGCGCCCAGCCGCAGTGCTGCGCGGCCGGCCAGCAGGGCGGCACCAACCATGCCCTTGCCGCCACCGACGATGGCGACATTGCCGTACGTTCCCTTGTGCGAGTTGTTCCGCCGCGGCCGTGTAAGCGGCTCGAAATCGTCTGGGCCGACGAGGTGGCCGGCTGACGGCTCTGCGTGCGTGCCGATCGGCTCGACCACGACGGTGCCGGCGGCATCGGTGCCCTGTGAGGTATGCAGGCCCGGCTTGTCGCCGATGAAGGTCAGCGTGGCATCCGCGAGCACGCCTTCGACGCCGCCGACCCAGGTGCCGGTATCCGCGTCGAGACCGCTCGGCACATCGATCGAGTAGACGCGCGGCTGCCGGTTCATCCAGTGAGCTGCAGCCAGAAAGTCGCCCGCGAGCGGGCGCGCAAGACCGATGCCGAACAGCGCATCGATGACGATATCGAAACCTGCTTCGGCAGGGACGCGCGTATCCACGCGCCCGCCGGTTCCGATCCAGCGCTCGTAGGCAGCGCGTGCGTCCGTGGTGGCCGGGCGCTCCACGCCCAGGAGCACGCAACGGACGTCGTGGCCGAGCGACTGCAATTCGGCGGCGGCGACGAAGCCGTCGCCGCCGTTGTTTCCCGGCCCGCAGACGATGCAGACGGTCTGGACGGCGCCGGCATGCCGCTGCGCGATCCACTCGGCGACTTCACGCCCGGCACGCGCCATCAGCGTGCCGGGCGGCAGACCCACCGCCGCAGCCTGCTCGATTGCGCGCAGGTCGTCGATCCGATAGAGCGAAGTGCCCATGTCGCGAGGCTAGGCGGCGGCGCGCCCGAGGTACCTGTCCAGCGTCAAGCCTTCGAGATCGATGGCCGGTTCACGGCTGGTCATCACGTCCGCGAGGATGCGCGCGGAGCCCACCGCCATGACCCAGCCGCTCGAGCCGTGTCCGACGTTGACGAAGAGATTGCCGACCGGCGTGCGGCCGAGCACCGGCGGGCCGTCGGGCAGCATGGGCCGCGCCCCGACCCAGAACTTGCCCTGGCGGTAGCTCGCCGCGTAGGGAAACCAGTCGCTTGCAACCTTCATCAGCGTGCGTAGCGCGCTTTCACGCAACTCGAGCCCGCGCGACCCGAGTTCGGCCGTGCCGGCGACGCGCATGCGGTTGCCCATGCGCGTGATCGCGACCTTGTAGGTCTCGTCCATGACGCTCAAAAACGGGGCGTGCTCGAACGCGGTGATCGGGGCCGTGGCCGAGTAACCCTTCACCGCGAGCAGGGGCAGACGGATGCCGACGCGTTCGAGCAGCGGCGCACTGTCGACTCCAGCGGCGAGGACGTAGGCGTCCGCGCGCAACGGGCCGCTTGCAGTCTGCAGCGCGTCGATGCGGCCCAGCGCCATGTCGATGCCCGTCACTTCGACCCCGAAGCGGAAGTCGACGCCATCGCGGATCGCGATGTCCTTCAGCTGGTGCGCGAAATAGGCGCAGTTGCCGGTCTCGTCATCGGGCAGGTGCACCCCACCGGCCAGTGCCGTCGCCGGATGCAGCGCCGGCTCGAGCGCGCGGCACTGCACGGCGTCGAGCAGCACATGGCGCACGCCCAGTTCGCCGAGCAGCGCGCG
This sequence comes from Burkholderiaceae bacterium, assembly GCA_035429805.1. Classification (GTDB taxonomy): domain Bacteria; phylum Pseudomonadota; class Gammaproteobacteria; order Burkholderiales; family Burkholderiaceae_F; genus JALORV01. The sequence goes on along the minus strand of DAOMFL010000098.1, from coordinate 5,157 downwards.
CGCGGGGGCTGCCGCTTCCAGTTCCTGATCGGTGCGGAAGAGTTGCAGGTACCCGGTGGCCTGCTCGTAGTCGAGCGCGTGCACGGTGCGCAGCGCATGCAGCTCGGCCTGGCTGTAGAACGCGAGCCGCTGCATGCGTTCGCGGTTGCGGCGATACCGTTCCAGGTCGCACTCGTGCAGCCAGCGGCGCAGCCAGCCCCACAGCGCCGGGCTCAGCGTAGGTCGGAAGACGACCGGGGCTTCGGGCCGCGTCAGGTACGAGAGCACCTTGCGCGGCATCGTCGGCGTCGCCCACGGCCCGACATAGCCCGGTGCCATGACCCCGGCATTGGCAAAGCTGGCCTCCTGCGCCACGCCGGAACGGCGTTCCAGCACCGTGACATCCAGACCTGCGCGACGCAGGGCATAGGCAGTGCAGACACCGATGATGCCGGCACCCACCACGACGACGCGCATGAACCGTTCTTCTTCGAAACCAGGGCGGCGCGCATTGTATCCGCGCGCCACGCGGCGACTAGAGCTTCATCTGGCCGGGCAGGTAGGTGACCAGTGACGGGAAGAACCAGATGGCGAGCACGGCGACCACCATCATCAGGAAGTACGGAAACGCGGCGGCCGCGATGTAGTTGATCTGCCGCCGCGTCATCCCCTGCAGCACGAACAGGTTGAAGCCGACGGGTGGCGTCACCTGCGCCATCTCGACGACGAGCACGATGAAGATGCCGAACCACAGCAGGTCGATGCGGGCCGTCTGAAGCGTGGGCAGCAGCACGGCCATCGTCAGCACGACCATCGAGATGCCGTCGAGGAAGCAGCCGAGGACGACGTAGAACACCATCAGCAGCATGATCAGCGCGAACGGGCTGAGATTGAGCGCGCCGATGGTTTCGGCGAGCTGGCGCGGCAGCCCGATGAATCCCATCGACAGCGAAAGGAATGCCGAACCGGCGAGGATCAGCGCGATCATGCAGTAAAGGCGCGTCGCGGCCATCAGCGCTTCCCAGAAGTTCGCCCACGTGAGCGTGCGCTGCGCCGCCGACAGGATCAGTGCGCCGACCACGCCCAGGGCCGCCGCTTCCGTTGCCGTGGCGATGCCGGCGTAGATCGAACCGAGCACGACGGCGATCAGGCCGACCACCGGGATCAGGTGGCGCGACTCGTGCAGCTTCTGGCTGAAGGTCAGCGCAATGTCGGCCGGCGGCACCGAAGCGTGGTTGCGCAGCGCCCAGACAATTGTGTAGCCCATGAAGAGCGTGGCCAGCATCAGCCCGGGAATCACGCCGGCGATGAAGAGCTTGCCGATCGAGACATCGGCTGCCACGCCGTAGACGATCATGATGATCGACGGCGGGATCAGCAGCCCGAGCGTGCCGGCCCCGGCGAGCGATCCGATCGCGATCTTGTCCGGGTAGCCCCTCTTGGACAGCTCCGGCAGCGTGATCTTGCCGATCGTCGCGCAGGTGGCCGCCGATGAGCCCGAGACCGCGGCGAAGATCGTGCAGCCGATGATGTTCGTGTGCAGCAGGCGCCCCGGCAGCCATTGCAGCCACGGCGCCAGCCCGCGGAACATGCCTTCCGACAGGCGGCTCTTCAGCAGGATCTCGCCCATCCAGATGAAGAGCGGCAGCGCGGTCAGCGTCCAGCTCGACAGCGATCCCCACACCGTGAGCGCCAGCGCGTCGCCGCCGGGTCGCGTCGTGAAGACTTCCATGCCGATCCAGGCGACGCCGAGCACGGCGATGCCGATCCAGACACCGGCGCCGAGGATGACGAAGAGTGCAATGATCAGCAGCAGCGCGATCAGGGTCCCCATCGCATCACTCCACGTGCGCCGCCTCGTCGGTGCCGGGTGCAAACTTGCCGGTCCGCAGCGTCACGACCAGTTGTTCCGCGAATGCCACCGCGAGACCGAACAGACCGAGCGCCATCGACAGCTGCGGAATCCACAGCGGCGTCGCATCGACGTTCTGGGAGATGTCGTGGTAGGTGTACGAGCCCCAGACCAGCTTCGCCGAGAACCATGCGAAGTAGGCCGACAGGGCGGTCGCCACGACCAGGCACAGCACCTCCATCCAGTAGCGCGTGCGCCCCTTGAGCCGCGAAAGGATCAGCGTCACCCGGATGTGGTCGCCGCGACGCAGCGCGTAAGCCATCGCCAGGAATGACCCGGCCGCAAGGAAGTAGCCGGCGTAAGCGTCCAGCCCGGCCATCGAGAAGCCGAGCTCGCGTCCGGCGATGCCGACCACCTCCACCAGGAGCGTCGCGAGGATGAAGAGCGCCCCCAGAGCGCCGAGCGCGGCGTAGAAGCGGTCGAGGACGCGGCGCATGGCGGAAAGAACGAGACTGCCCGGTGGCGGACTTCGCGTCCGTTACTTGCGGTACGCGCTGATGATCGCCTGGCCGTCAGGTCCGGCCTTCTGCAGCCACTCGTTCAGCATCGTCTCGCCGAGCTTCGACAGTTCAGCCTTGAAGGCGGGGTTCGGCTCGTACACCGTCATCTTGTTCGCCTTCAGCGTCGCCAGCGACTCGCCGGTGTACTCGCGCATGCGCTTCCAGCCGCGCTCCTCGGCCGCTTTTCCGGCGGCGAGCACTGCGTCCTGCGTGGCCTTGTCGAGTTTGTCGAATTCCTTCTGGTTGATGATCACCATGTTCTTCGGCAGCCACGCATCGGCGGTCGCGAAGTGCGACAGGCTTTCCCAGACCTTGGAGTCGACTCCGGTCGCGCCGGACGACATGAAAGAATCGACGACACCGGTGGCGAGCGCCTGCGACAGCTCGGCGGCCTGGATCGTCAGCGGCTGTGCGCCGACCATTGCGGCGATGCGCGTCGTCGCCGGGTTGTAGGCGCGCCACTTCAGGCCCTTCATGTCCGCCACCGAGTTGAGCTGCTTCTTCGTGTAGATGCCCTGCGGTGGCCACGCCACGGCGTAAAGCAGCTTGATGCCCTGGGCGGCGAGGATCTTCTCGACCACCGGGCGCTGCGCCTGCCACAGCTTGTAGGAGGCGTCGAATCCGGTGGCGACGAACGGAACCGCATCGGCGCCGAACACCGGATTCTCGTTTTCAAGAAGACTCATCAGCACTTCGCCGATCTGCGCCTGGCCGGTCTGCACCGCGCGCTTGATTTCCGACGCCTTGAAGAGCGCGCCGTTCGGATGCACGGTGATGTTGAGCTTGCCCCCGGTGGCCTGTGCGACGTCCGCCGCGAACTGCGTCAGGTTCTGCGTGTGCGGGTTGCCGGGCGGATAGCCGGCTGGCAGGTCCCATTTGGTCTGGGCCGCCGCGGGCATGCCGAAGCCGATGGCTGCCGCGCTGACCGCGGCCGCGATGAACGAACGTCGTTTCATGGTATCCCCCAAGGATGATCGGCGCGGCGAATCTGGAGCGTGTGATATACCGCCACTCTCCGGCGTCGACAGGCCGGAAGCCATCCACTGCGCCGCGCGTCGCGAAGCATACAAGCACCGGCGCCGCTTCGGAGAACCGCATGAGTGCAGCGCCGTCCCCGGGCTCCTGGGAGTTCTGGATCGATCGCGGCGGCACCTTCACCGACGTCGTCGCGCGACGACCGGACGGCGCACTCGTCACACACAAGCTGCTCTCCGACAATCCGGAGCAGTACCGGGACGCGGCGGTGGCCGGGATCCGCCATCTGCTCGGGCTCTCAACGGCCGACGCGATGCCGGTGGAACGGATCGCTTCGGTCAAGATGGGCACGACGGTGGCCACCAACGCGCTGCTCGAACGCAAGGGCGAGCCGACCGTGCTGGTCATTACGCGCGGCTTCCGCGACGCGCTGCGCATCGCCTACCAGAACCGGCCCAGGCTCTTCGAGCGCTGCATCGTCCTTCCGGAACTGCTCTACGCGCAGGTGGTCGAGGCGGACGAGCGCATCGGCGCGCACGGCGACGTGCTGCGGCCGCTCGACGAAGCCGCGCTGCGTTCGGAACTGCTGGCGGCCCGCGCGGCCGGGCTGCGTTCCTGCGCGATCGTGCTGATGCATGGTTATCGCTACACGGAGCACGAGCAGGCCGCGGCGCGCATCGCGCGAGACATCGGCTTCGCGCAGGTCTCGGTGTCGCACGAGGTGAGCCCGCTGATGAAGCTCGTGGCGCGCGGCGACACGACGGTGGTCGATGCCTACCTGTCGCCGATCCTGCGGCGCTACGTCGAGCAGGTCGCCTCCGACCTGCCCGGCGTGCGTCTGCTCTTCATGCAGAGCAACGGCGGCCTGACCGATGCATGGCGGTTCCAGGGCAAGGACGCGATCCTGTCGGGACCGGCCGGCGGCATCGTCGGCATGTCGCGCGCCAGCCGCCACGCCGGCTTCGACCACGTGATCGGCTTCGACATGGGCGGGACGTCGACCGACGTCTCGCATTTCGCGGGCGAGTACGAGCGCGAATTCGAAACGCTGGTCGCGGGCGTACGCATGCGCGCGCCGATGATGAGCATCCACACCGTGGCGGCGGGCGGCGGGTCGATATTGCACTTCGACGGCGCGCGGCTGCGCGTCGGGCCCGATTCCGCGGGCGCCAACCCCGGTCCGGCCTGCTACCGGCGCGGCGGTCCGCTCGCGGTGACCGATGCCAACGTCATGCTGGGGCGCGTCCAGCCCGAGTACTTTCCGCACGTGTTTGGTCCGCATGGTGACCAGCCGCTCGACCGCGACATCGTGATGCGGCGCTTCCACGAACTGGCGCAGCGCATCAGCGAGGCGACGGGGCGTCCGCAGACGGCGGAACAGGTGGCGGCGGGCTTCATCGAGATCGCCGTCGGCAACATGGCCGAAGCGATCAAGCGCATCTCGGTGCAGCGCGGCCACGACGTCACAAAGTACACGCTGACGGTATTCGGCGGCGCCGGCGGCCAGCATGCCTGCGCCGTGGCCGACGCACTGGCGATGTCGACCGTGTTCGCGCATCCATTGGCCGGGGTGCTGTCCGCCTACGGGATGGGACTCGCGGACCAGACGGCGATGCGCGAGATGACGATCGAGCAGCCGCTCGACGACGAAGTCGGGCGTGCTCTGGCCGTGAACCTCGGGGAGCTCGCTGACCGGGCGACCGATTCGCTGCTGTCACAGGGCGTGGCGCGCGAGCGCATCCGCCTCGTGCGCCGCGTGCACCTGAAGTACGAGGGAACCGACACTGCGCT
>DAOMFL010000097.1:0-12619 GCA_035429805.1 Burkholderiaceae bacterium | reverse complement strand
TGTCAATCAGGCCCGCGGCATGCGCCTGCTGGTCGGCGTGGTAGCTGGACCGCACCAGCGCGCCGCTGGCGGCATGCGTGAAGCCCATTTGCGCCGCCTCCGCCTCGAACATCCGGAAGACGTCCGGGTGCACGTAACGGCGCACCGGCAGGTGATGGTGGGTCGGGGCGAGATACTGGCCGATCGTCAGCATGTCGACGTCATGCGCCCGCAGATCTCGCATGACCTGCAGGATCTCGTCGTCGGTTTCGCCGAGGCCGACCATCAGGCCGCTCTTGGTCGGCACGCCCGGCACGCGCCGCTTGAATTCCGCGAGCAGTGTCAGCGAGTGGTGGTAATCGGACCCCGGGCGCGATTCGCGGTACAGCCGCGGCACGGTTTCCAGGTTGTGGTTCATCACGTCCGGCGGCGCCGCTTGCAGGATCGCGAGCGCGCGATCGAGCCGGCCGCGGAAGTCCGGCACCAGCACCTCGATCTTCGTGCGTGGCGAATGCTCGCGCGTCGCGCGGATGCAGTCGACGAAATGCTGCGCGCCGCCATCCTTGAGGTCGTCGCGATCGACCGAGGTGATGACGACATAGTTGAGCCTGAGAGCCGCGATGGTCTTCGCCAGGTTGACCGGCTCGTCGGCATCGAGCGGATCGGGCCGGCCGTGGCCGACGTCACAGAACGGGCAGCGGCGCGTGCACTTGTCGCCCATGATCATGAAGGTGGCCGTACCCTTGCCGAAGCATTCGCCGATGTTCGGGCAGGTGGCTTCCTCGCACACGGTATGCAGCCTGTGCTCGCGCAATATCGCCTTGATCTCGTAGAAGCGCGTCGCCGGCGAGCCCGCCTTCACGCGGATCCACTCGGGCTTCTTCAGCGCTTCGCTTGGCGCGACCGGCTTGATGTCGAACTTCTTGAAGACCTTGCCGGTCTTGCCTTCGCCCTTGAGCTTGGCGTAGGGGTCGCGCGGTGCGGAGGGGGGCTCGCTGGGCATCGTGTCTGTCCGCGCCGGTCTCGTGCGGCGGTGCGGGTATCCGTCAGATCCTGGGTGACAAGTGTAGCCGCCGGCACCCGGATCAAGTCGCAAGGTGGACCGACAGGCGCTCCGCAAGGAGCCGCGCCACGGTCGCGCGATCGGCGGAAACCCCGAGCGTGGCCAGGTCGATGGTCGGGAGGCCCGCGTACCCGCACGGGTTGATCAGCGCGAAGGGCGTGAGGTCCATCGCCACGTTGAGCGCCACGCCGTGATAGCTGCGGCCGCGCGTCACCTTGATGCCGAGCGCCGCGATCTTCGCGAGACCTGCGAACTCGCCGGTGCGTGGTGCGTGCTCCCATGGCACGAACACGCCGGGCGCGCCGCGTACGCGGCGGCCATCGGCGCCGAAGGCTTCGAGCGTCTGGATCACGGACTGCTCGATGCGGAACACCAGTTCCTTCACGAAGATGCCGAGGCGCCGCAGGTCGATCAGCGGATAGGCGACGACCTGGCCCGGGCCATGGTAGGTGATCTGGCCGCCGCGGTCAGTCTGCACGACGGAAATTGCCGACGGCACCAGCAGGTGTTCGCGGCGCCCGGCCTGCCCGAGCGTGAACACCGGCGGATGTTCGACGATCCAGATCTCGTCTTCGGTCCCGGGGCCGCGCTGCCCGGTGAAGTCGCGCATCGCCTGCCACGTCGGCAGGTACTCGGCATGACCGAGTTCGCGCACGATCATCGCGTCACAGCACGACCTTGACCATCGGGTGGCTGGTCAGCGCGCGGTACAGCGCATCGAGCTGATCGCGCGACACGGCGCGCACCGTGGCGGTCAGTGACAGGTAGTTGCCGTCCTTCGACGCGCGCATTTCGAGCGTGGAGGTGTCGAAGTCCGGAGCATGCTGCAGCACCACCTCGACGATCGCCTGCGCAAATCCGTCGTCGCGCCGACCCATGATCTTGATCGGAAAGTCCGTCGGAAACTCGAATCCTTTCGGACCACTGCTGTCGACCGCGCCACTCATCTCTTCAGGTCTCGACACTCGCGTCAGGCGGCGAGCGCCTTGCCGTCGCGCGCGCTGCGCAGCGCCTGCCAGCGCAGCGCGTCCTTGCGCTTCTCGGCCTGGAACCACGTCTGCATGCGACGGTACAGCGGACCGGGCACGCCGGTACCGACCTGCTGGCCGTCGAGCATGGTAATCGGCAGCACTTCGCGTCCGGACGAACTCAGCCACAGCTCGTCGGCGCTGCGCAGCTCGGCTTCGGGCACCGGTCGCAATTCGAGCGCCAGGCCGTGCTCGCGTGCCAGGTCATAGCTGGCATCGCAGGTGATGCCCGGCAGGATCTCCTCGGACTTGCGCGGTGCGACCAGCGTGCCGTTCTTCACGACCATCACGTTGGCACTCGATGCCTCGGTGAGGTGTCCGTCGCGCAGCATCACGGTCTCGAATGCGCCGCGGTCCACGGCATACTGCTTCATCAGCACGTTGCCGAGCAGCGACACGCTCTTGATGTCGCAATGCAGCCAGCGCTCGTCGGCGTGCGTGACAACGGCCACGCCGCGCTCGATCTGATCGGCCGGGATGGCCGGCCACGGTGACGTGGTCATGAACACGGTGGGCGGCACACCCGCGGGAAACGCGTGATCCCGCTTCGCAGTTCCGCGCGTGAGCTGTACGTACACCGACTGCCGTGGCCAGGGGTGGCGCCCGATGATCTCGTCGATCAGGTCCAGCCACCGCCCGGTCGGGTAGGGGTTGGTGAGCGCGATGCCGTCACAACTGCGCTGCAGCCGCTCGAAGTGCGGGACCGCGCGAAACGGCGCGCGCAGCCCGTCGACGGTGTCGACCGGCACGACTTCGTAGACGCCGTCGCCGAAGATGAAGCCGCGATCGAGCACGGAAACCGTGGCCTCGCCCAGCGGCTTCCACTGGCCGTTGATGAAGCACGTCGCCTCGTTCCATTCCATCAGTTGCGCCTCCGCCACCACAGTCTGACCGCATCGTACGCGCGCCCGAAGAGGCCCGCCGGCTGCACGGCCTCGAGAGCGACGACCGGCGCATCGGCGACGGTCTGTCCGCCGGCCGTGACCTTCAACCGGCCTACCGTCTCGCCCTTCGACAGCGGCGCGAGCAACGGATCCGGGCGTTCTATCGACGAGCGCAAACCGCCATCGCCGAGCCGGCGCAGCTCGTCGGCAGGCAGCGTGATGTAGACGTCACGGTCGGGGCCGATCGGCACCTCGGAGGCGTCGCCCTTCCATACTTCCGCGTGCGCCAGTGCGATGCCGCCGCGGTGGACCCGGACCGTTTCGTACTCGGCAAAACCGTAGTTGAGCAGGCGCAGCGCGTCCTGGGCGCGCAGCGCATCGCTGGGTGTGCCGAGCACGACGGCGATCAGTCGCCGCTCGAATGCGTTGTCGCCACTTCCGCGTAGCCGTCCCGCGGTGGCCACGATCGACCATCCGCTCGCCTCCAGATGCCCGGTCTTCATGCCGTCGATGGCCGGGTCGCTCCAGAGCAGTCGGTTGCGGTTCGCCTGCGTGATGCGGTTGTAGGTGAACTCGCGTTCCCGGAACAACGCGCGGTGCTGCGTGAAGTCGGTGCCGAGCCGCAGCGCGAGACGGGCGAGGTCACGCGCCGTCGAGTACTGCTGCGGGTCGGACATCCCGGTGGCATTCGTGAAATGCGTATCGACCATGCCGAGTCGCCTGGCTTCGGCGTTCATGCGCTCGACGAAGGCGGCCTGGCTTCCCGATACGCGCTCCGCCAGCGCCACGGCGGCGTCGTTCCCCGAAGCGACGATGAGGCCGCGCAGCAGTTCCTGCACCGTCACCGGCCGACCGGGTTCGATGAACATGCGCGAGCCGGTGCGGCCCGGCGCGTTGAACGCGGCCTCCGATACGCGGACGACGTCGTCGAGCGCGACGCGCTGCTCCGCGAGCGCGATGAAGACGACATAGGCGGTCATCATCTTCGCAAGCGAGGCCGGCTCCAGCCGCAGCGCCGGCTCGTACGACGCTAGCGTTGCGCCACTCGCCACATCGAGCAGCAGCCATGACCGGGCGGACAGGGAGGGCGCCGGCGACTGCGCAGAGGCGCTCGCGACCAGCCAGAACAGGAAAGCGGTCGCCAGAACGACGCTGCGGCTGAATCGGGCGATGCGGGAAGTCACTTCGTGCGGGAGGGCGGCCGCGCAGCGCGGCGGTACTCGTACGATAGCCGAGCGGCTGCGGAGTTCCCGGCCCGGCCGGCGCTCAGCGCCTGCGCAGCGCGCGCAGGTAGTCGGCGGCCGCCGCCGCACCGAGGACCGCGGTGACGAAGCGCTCGGCCTCACGCACGCGTTCGCGAAAGTCCTCGATCGTGCGGCAGCTCTCGATGCGCAGTGCGACCGTCTCCGCTTCCGGTCCGAGCCGGTCGGTCAGCTCGCGAACGGCGCGCCGTTTCGCTTCCTCGAGCGTCATCGGATTGGGCTCTTCGCCGGTCGCAGGACCGGGACCCTGCGTGGTGGGCAGTGCGTCGACCACACGGCCGGCGATCGTCGGAACATCGAGCGCGGCACTGCTGCTGGCGCGCTGGATCAGGCCGGCGCCTTCGAGCTGCGCGACGACCGCATCGATCTCGCCCGGGCGCAGCAGCACCGCGAGGTCGTCGATGCTGCGCTTGCCGTCGATCATGATCAGCACGCGCCGGGTCGTCATCGACAGCTGGGCGCTGCGGGCCGCGATCTCGGCCACGCCCTTCGGTGTCTTCGAGTAGACGAGCGAACCGTCCATGTGTTCCCGGCGCCGTCAGCGGCGATTCTGCGTTGTTGTGACGACCGCACCTGGCGGGGGTCAGCGCAGGTTTTAGTGGCTTTGCTCTGCGGCGTCAAATTGAGACATGCCGCGAATGTGTGCGCTTATTCGCGCTTTGAGTGTCGTCAGGCGCCGGTGGAAGAAGTGATCCGCGCCGGGAATCACGAGCACCGGCAGTCCCTGTGGCCGCGCCCAGTCGAGAACGGCCGCAAGCGCAATCGTCTCGTCATTTTCGCCGTGGATCACCAGCGTGTCGCCGCGCACATCGGGCATCGGCCACTTGCCTGCCGCCGCGCCAACCAGCACCAGGTAGTCGGCCGGCCGCGCCCCCGCTGCCAGCGCCTGCGCAGCACGCGCAGCGACGAAGCTGCCGAACGAAAACCCGGCGAGCGCGACCGGACAGTGGACCGGCAACCGCGCGCCGACGCCGTTGAGTTCGGGTATCGAGCGCAGCACATGCAGGAAGTCGTCGGTCTCGCCGTGCCCCGAGTCATGGGTGCCGTGCGATGCCCCCACGCCGCGAAAGTTGAACCTCACCGCGAGCCAGCCGAGCGCGGAAAATGTGCGCGCTATCGTCGCGGCGACCTTGTTGTCCATCGTGCCGCCGTAGAGCGGGTGGGGATGGCCGACGCACGCGAGGCCCGCCGCCATGGGCTGCAGCGGCCAGTCGAGCGCCAGTTCGATCTGACCCGCGGGGCCGGTGATCAGTCGCTTCTCGGCGCGCGGCGTCATTAGATCCGCAGGCGATCCACCACGCGGCCGTTGACCAGGTGCGAGTCGATGATCTCGTCGATGTCCTGACGATCGACGTACGTGTACCAGATCGCTTCGGGGTAGACGACAACGCACGGCCCGTCGTCGCAGCGGTCGAGGCAACCAGCCTTGTTGATGCGCACCCTGCCTTCGCCGTTGAGACCGAGCTCCTTGACGCGCGATTTCGCGTGTTGCTGCATTTCCGCGGCGTGGTGGCGGCCGCAGCATGCGGCTCCATCTTCGCGCTCGTTCAGGCAGAAGAAGACGTGATGCTTGTAGTAGCTCATGGGATCACAGCGCCGAGGAGCGATCAATTATAGGGAGGCGACGGCTGCCTCAGTCGCGCAGCTGCGGCCGGAAGATCAGACTGCCAGCGAGCACCAGCGGCCAGAGCGTGGATAACCAGTCTGCCAGCGCATTGAAATTGAGAAGGCGGCCCTGCCGCCATTCCTGAAGCCGGGCCAGGTGGTAGGGATTCTCGGGCACCGTGTTCACCGCAAACAGCAGTGCGCCGAGGGCAACCCAAGCGAGCCGGCCCTGTCGCGCGCGCGTTCCGCCCGTCGCCGCCGCGAGCGATAGCACCGCCAGCGCAATGCCGCCGAAAGCGCCCGGCGTCAGCCACGCCAGCGCGCGCTCGGGACCGAACTGAACCGCGTTGGCGACGGATTTGGCAGCCAGGCTGGTGAGGACCAGGCCCGCCAGCAAGGCATAACGCGGCGCATCGCGTTTGAGTATCGAACCGAGCGCAAGCCCGATGGCGAGCAACGCCGAGGCCACGACGAAAGCCTCGGCAAGGACGTACTCGGCCGGTCCGAACTGCTCCGGATCGAACTGCCACCAGCGACCGCCGAGCGCCTGCACGAAGGGCTCGAGGCTGCCGCGCAGGTTGCCGTTGCCGAACAGCATCGGCTCCGGGTAGATCTGCGCCGCGGGCCACAGCGCCAGTGCGATCAGAACGGCGGTCGTGTGCTGTTCGTACCAGCGGTGACGCCATTCCAGCAGCCGGCCGCGGTCGATCAGCGCCGAGGCGAAGGGTGCGGCAAGCGTTGCGCCCGCGAGCGCACCGAGCGAGTTGGCCAGCAGGTCGAGGTTCGACGAGATCCGCGTGGGAAGAAAGGTCTGCGTGGCCTCGATGGCGCCGGACAGCAGTGTGCCGATCAGCGTTGCCAGCAGCACGGCACCGAATCCGTGCAGTCGCGGGTAGAACGCCAGCACGATCAGCGCTCCCAGCGGGACGTAGGCCACCACATTGACCACCAGATCGAACGTGGTGACGTAGCGCGGAATCGGCGCCAGCAGGTAGGCAAAGGCGTTGATGCCGAGGTCCCGCCAGCCGGACCACGGCGCGAGCCCCGAGTACACCAGCAGCAGGAAGTAGACGCCGCATGCCGCGCGCGCGATCGGCGAGGCACGGCGTCGGGATGTCGATAGCAGGGCGGTCGGCTGCATGATGCGGGGCCCCTTCTGCCGCGCGTCCGACGAGTCGATGTCCTCGCAAGCAGCGGCGAGCCGATGCTACAGTGGCCTGCGGGCGTTCAGGGTGGACTCCGGCGACAGGCCGTGGCACAACGCGGCGATCGCGGTCGCGATGGGCCGTTGGCGTCCGGAATCCGGGTTCACGCATGACCGGTTCATCTTGCATTGCATCGCGCATCTCACTTGAGTCCAGAGACTTCGGTTCCGTCCGCAGGCAGCGTCCCGCCCGAGTCGCCGCCGCTCGCGTCGTCCGCCATCGAGCGCTGGCTCGCCGACGCAAACCTGGACGAACCGATCGAGGTCCGGGTCGTGCCGAGCACCGGATCGACCAACGAGGACCTGCTCGCCGAGGGCCGTCGCGTCCGGGCGGCCGTGGTGCAACTGCTCGCAGCCGATGAACAGACGGCCGGGCGTGGGCGCCAGCGCCGCGCCTGGATTGCGCGACCCCGTTCGGCGCTGCTGTTTTCGCTCGCGGTGCCCCTCCCGGCCCTGCCGGCCGAGCTGCCGGCTGTGACGCTCGCCTGCGGTGTCGCGCTGGCCGATCACCTCATCGCGCAGGGTGCGGCCGTTCGACTCAAGTGGCCTAACGATCTGATGCTGGCCGGGCGCAAGCTGGGCGGGGTGCTGTGCGAACTCGCGGTCGAGCCGGACGGCCTCGGCACGCTGGTGATCGGCGTCGGGGTCAACGGCTGGTTGACGGACGACGACCGGGCGCGGATCGGGCAACCGGCCGCCGCACTGAGTGAAGCCGTGTCGCCGTCGTTACTGGCCGGCCAGCGGGAAGCGTGGATCGCGGCGCTCACCGCCGCCGTGCTGCGCGCCGTGCGTCGCTTTGCGGCCGAAGGCTTCCTGCCATGGCGTGCCCGATTCAACGAACTGCTCGACCCGCGCGGAGAACTGGTCGACATCATCGAAGACGGGCAGGTGCTCGTCAGCGGTCGCGTCGTGGAGGTGGATGACCGGGGGCGGCTGATGCTCGCCACGCCGGCCGGACTGCGCGCGATCAGCGTCGGCGATGTATCTCTGCGTGCTGCGCCGGGGTCCGCGCCATGACGCTGCTGATCGACCTGGGCAACACGGCGCTCAAGTGGGCGCCGCTGGACCGCGCTGGTGCGCCGGGACCGGCTCGCACGGAAGTGCACCGCGATGTGGGCGACCTGCAGGAGCGACTGAGTGCTGAATGGCAATCCGCGGCGGTCGATGGACCGGCGCTGGGCTGCTCGGTCGCGGGCCCCGAAGTCCGCAGCGCGGTCGAGCGCGCCGCTGCCTCGCGTGGCCTGACGGTGCACTGGCTTGCGGCGGAAGTGCAGCACGCGGGGCGCATCGGCCTCCGGAACGGGTACCGCAAGCCGGCCCAGCTCGGGGCCGACCGCTGGCACGGCATGCTGGGGGCCTGCGTGCGCCGGCCCGGGCGCTCGTTCGTGCTGGTCGCTGCCGGCACGGCCACCACGGTCGACTGCGTGCAGTCGAGCGGAAGTGCGGCCGACTTCATCGGCGGCTGCATAGCGCCGGGGCCGCGCATGATGCTCGAAGCGCTGAACCAGCGCACCGCGGGCCTGCCGCATGCGCGCGGCCAGGCCGTCGATTTTCCGGACAACACCGACGACGCGATCGCCACCGGTGTTGCCGATGCGCAGGCAGGGCTCGCGCTGCGGATGATCGAGCGCTTCGCGCACCGTCTCGGGCACGCGCCAGAGGTACTCGTCAGCGGCGGCGACGCAACGCACGTGGCCGGTCGTCTGCGCGAGGCTGGCGTCGCGCTGTCGATCGAACATAATCTGGTGCTAACGGGCCTTGCCCTCCGGGCGCAGTCGCCCGAGTCCTCCGCGCGACGATGAAACTGGTCTTCCTTCTGCTGCTGCTCGCCAACGTCGCGCTCCTGGCCTGGCAGCACGGCGTCTTCGGTCGCTACGCGGAGCCGGGCCGCGAGCCGGAACGCATTGCCCGGCAGATCGAGCCCGAGCGCATCCGCGTGCTCAGCGAGAAGGACGTGCAGATGCTGCGCGAACGGGCAAGCCAGGCCAAGGCGGCGGCGACGGCGGCCGCAGCGCCGGCGCAGCCCGACCTCAGTCTGCCGCAGGCCTGTGTCGAGTTCGGCGACTTCCTCGGTGCCGATGTCGGTCGCGTCGAAACCGCGCTGCTGGGGCTCGGACTCGGGTCGCGCCAGACCTCGAGGACGGTCGAGGTGCCGGGCCTCTACATGGTCTATGTACCGCCCTACAAGACGCGCGCCGAGGCGGATCGTGCCGCGGCCGACCTTGTGCGGCGGGGTATCAAGGACGTGGTCGTGCTGACTGACGGCCCGCAGCGTTTCGGCCTCAGCCTGGGTCTGTTCCGCGATCCCGAGCTGGCCAAGTCGCACCTGGCTGCGGTTGACAAGCAGGGTGTGAAATCGGCACGGCTGTCCGACAAGCCGACGTCGCTCAGCGGCACGCGCTACCAGCTGCGTGAACTCGATGCTGCGGCCGCGCGCCAGCTCGCGGAGATCCGCAAGGAGTTTCCGGCGCAGTCGATCCGGCCCTGCAGCACCGGCTGACGCAGGTGCGACGGGCCGCGGACTTGTTCAGCAACCCCGCAGCGCTTGCGCGAGCGCCTCGATCAGCCCGGGAACCTGCGCCCGCCGGGCTGCAAGCACCGCTTCCGGCGTGACTCGTCGGCGTTCGGCCCAGATCGGAGCGGGAAAATGCGCGTCATCGGCGTGACGGGGGATCAGGTGCCAGTGCAGATGCGGCGTGACGTTGCCGAGGCACGCGACGTTCATCTTGTGCGGCCGTAGCACGTCGCGCTGCACGCGCTCGACACCAAACACGACTCGCATCAGGTGTTCCCGGTCGGCCGGCGCGAGGTCGGTCAGCTCGCGCACGTGCGAATTCCAGATCACGCGGATGAAACCCGGGTAGTCGGGCTCCTCGACGGCGACGACGCGCAGGCGTCCATCGTCGTGGACGAGGTGCCCGCCACGTTCGGCACAGAGTTCGCAATGTTGTTCACTCATACCAGTGCCTTTCTCAGCCGCCGGTCGGTGTCGACCGGCACATATCCGAGTTCCCGGTTCAGCGCGAGGATCCCCACGTTGGCTGCGTCGTTGGCAGTGCGCACCTCCACGGCGCCGATCTCGAGCGCGTAGCGGATCGCATGGAGCTTCAGCCAGCGCGCGAGCCCGTGCCGGCGCCAGCGCGGCACCACCCCGGTCATCGAACTGAACTGGTGGTCCGGCGCGGCAGACTGCGCGCACATACCGATCCAGTCGTCGCCGTCGAGCGCGATGAAGCTGCCGGCAGCCCGGAACGCCGGGTCATCGAGTTCCTCGGCCACGAAGGCTTCGAAAGTGGGGCCGGCGCCGCTGATGCCGAATGGCACGTCGCGCCAGAGCGCCGAGAACAGTTCGTACAGGCGTCGCGGCGCTTCCAGCGTGACCATGACCATCTGGCGATAGCTCACGATGCGCACGCCGCAGGCGAACAGGTGGTCGGCGTGGGCGTCGATCGACCGGCCGACGCGGCCGGCATCGATACCGGCCAGGTGCAGACGGCTCTGGATGCGGGCGTTGTAGACGGCGTAGCCGCGCTTCTCGGCAAATGGCAGCGCGCGCGGATGGGAATCGAGCGCCTCGCAGACGAGTTCGGTCGCGCCGTGGCGACGGGCCTCGGCCTCGAGCGCGTCGTACAGGACCGCGCCGATGCCCTGGCCGAGGTGGGCCGGATCGGTGACGAGTCCGATCCGGATTCGCCCTGGAGCGGCTGCGACGTCGGGCACCTCGATGTAACCATACGCAGCGAGTCCCGCTTCTGCTTCGACGACCGTCGCGTGGTGAAAGCGGCTGCCGCGACGCTCACGCGCGGCGGCCACCTCGGCTCCGGTGCGCGGCCAGTCCGGAAAGGCGGCCGAGGCGATCCGGGCGATCTCGCCGTCGTCGGTGAAATCCCTAGCGGCTCGAATCAGGACGGCAGGGCGCATGGCCGCGCCATCTTAGGCGTGCTCGGCTAAGCTTCACGCTCTTGCATCATCGGGTGATCCCAATGCAGAAGTTCTTCACAGTCACGGCAGCCGCAGGTCTGCTGTTGTCGGCGGCGTCGGTGCTCGGCTGCGCAAGTTCCGATGCCCCCTCGCGCGATGCCTCGTCCTCGGCCGACTACCGCACAGGCAGCAATATCCCGCGCAAGGATCGCAGTGGCGATACGGTCAAGACGGTCGATCCAAACTCGGTGCAGGCCCCGTTGCCGCCGATCTCGCGGCCGCCCGCGGGCTCCGGCGGCGGCTGATTACACGAGCACGCGCTCGATTCCGCCGGCATTGGCCTGGTCGACGTACGCGGGCAGCCAGTGGCTGCCCAGCAGGTGCCGGGCCATTTCCACGACGATGTAGTCCGCGTCGATGTCGGCGTCGTCGCCGTAGCGCTTCAGTCCCTGCAGGCAGGACGGACACGACGTCAGCACCTTGACGTCGCCGCTGAACCCGTCCGCACGCATCCGGGCCGCGCCCGCTTCGATTTCCCGCTCCTTGCGGAACCGCACCTGCGTCGCAATGTCCGGCCGCGAGATCGCGAACGTACCGGACTCGCCGCAGCAGCGATCGCTTTTTTCGATCGCGGTCTTGTCGGCTGTGGTGACCAGCGCATTGACCGTCTTCATCGGGTCCTGCAGCTTCATCGGGCTGTGGCAGGGATCGTGGTACATGTAGCGCACGCCCGCCACGCCTTCGAGCTTCACTCCCTTTTCGAGCAGGTACTCGTGGATGTCGACGATGCGGCAGCCCGGGAAGATCTCCTCGAATTTGTAGCTCAGCAGCTGGTCGTAGCAGGTGCCGCAGCTCACCACCACCGTCTTGATATCGAGGTAGTTGAGCGTATTCGCGACGCGATGGAACAGCACGCGGTTGTCGGTGATGATCTTTTCCGCCTTGTCGAACTGGCCTGAGCCGCGCTGCGGGTAGCCGCAGCACAGATAACCGGGCGGCAGCACCGTCTGCACGCCGACGTGCCACAGCATCGCCTGCGTGGCGAGTCCCACCTGCGAGAACAGCCTCTCCGAGCCGCAGCCCGGAAAGTAGAACACCGCCTCGGACTCGCCGGTCGTGCGCTTCGGATCGCGGATGATCGGCACGTAGCGCGCGTCTTCGATGTCGAGCAGTGCGCGCGCGGTCTTCTTCGGCAGATCACCCGGCATCTTCTTGTTGACGAAGTGGATCACCTGCTCGGTGACCCTCGGCCGTCCGCCGGTGGTCGCCGGGGGCCGGCTGGTCTGCGCCCGCGCGGCGAGGCGGAAGAAACGGTTGCCGAGCCGCTGCGCCTTGTAGCCCCACTGCAGCATCGCCGTGCGCGCCAGGCGGATCGTCTGCGGATCCTTCACGTTCAGGAAGAACATCGAGGCCGCGGTGCCCGGATTGAACTTTTTCCGGCCCATGCGGCGCAGCAGGTCGCGCATCGCCATGCTGACATCGCCGAAGTCGATGTCGACCGGACACGGTGCCAGGCACTTGTGGCAGACGGTGCAATGGTCGGCAACGTCGCCGAACTCGTCCCAGTGCCTGATCGACACGCCGCGTCGGGTCTGCTCCTCGTACAGGAAGGCCTCGATCAGCAGTGACGCGGCGAGGATCTTGTTGCGCGGCGAATAGAGCAGATTGGCGCC
>DAOMFL010000096.1:0-12646 GCA_035429805.1 Burkholderiaceae bacterium | reverse complement strand
CGATGACGAAGAACGCGACGAACAGGCTCACGCCGCCGTAGGTGACGAGCGCGCCGGCCAGCACCACCGCCAAGATCGCACGCTGCGGGCCGAGTTTTTCGGTCATGAAGCGCGCGATGGCGGAGACCGAACCGCTGTCGTCCATCAGCTTGCCGAACACCGCGCCGAGCAGGAAGAGTGGAAAGAACTGCGCCAGGAACCCGGCCGCCGCTCCCATGAAGGTCTGCGTCCAGTGCGCCAGCAGCGGCTCTCCCGCCGCCAGCGCGGCGATGAGTCCGGCCAGTGGCGCGAGCAGCAGCACGCTCCAGCCGCGAAACGAGAGCCAGACGAGCAGGCCGAGGCCGAGCAGGATGCCGAGCAGTCCCATGGCTCAGGCCTCGTCGATCAGGGCATCGATGTCGAGCGTCGAGCGCACGCCGACGTCACGGCCGTGCGCGTCGAGGAAGGCCGCCGCCGCGCTCCGCCCTTCGTCGCGCAGCATGCAGAAGAAGGCCCACTCTGCGAGCAGCTTCGACGAATAACCGAGGCTCAGCATGACGTCGGACGCAATGCGATGCATGCGCATCTGCGCCCATACCGCGCCTTCGCCGCGGCCCGGATCGGCCACCCGCCGCAGCAGGGCCGCCATGCGCAGTTCCTTCATCAGCGGCGCATTGAAGGACACCTCGTTCAGCCGATCGTGGATCTCGCGCGCGGAACTCGGCGTGCCGGGACGCTCGATCGGATTGATCTGCACCAGGATCGTGTCGCGCGAATCGCACTCGCGAATCAGCGGCGTGATGGTCGGATTGCCGGCATAGCCGCCGTCCCAGTAGGTCTCGCCGTCGATCTCGATCGCCTGGAACAGCGTCGGCAGGCAGGCCGAGGCCATCAGCACTTCGGGCGACAGTTCCGCGTTGCGGAACACGCGCCCGCGTCCGGTGCGCACATTGGTGGCGGTGACGAACAGCAGCGGCTTCGCATCGGCGAGGCGACCGAAGTCGACGCAGTCGATCAGGATCTGGTTCAGCGGGTTGGCGCCGGCGGCATTCAGGTCGTAGGGCGAGAACACGCGTGCCGCCAGGTCGGCGGCGACAAACGCCGGCGAATAGTCGAGCGTCCATTGGCCGGTCATGATCTCGAGCGGGCCGCGCCGGAAGGGGCTGAGAAGCGCGGCGTCCGACACGCGTTTCCAGAAGTCTTCGAGCGCGGCGCGCGCGCCGTCGGGACCGCCCGTGACGAGTCCGTGCGCCATCACCACGGCATTCATCGCCCCGGCGGAGGTGCCGGAAATGCCTTCGACCTTAAGCCACGGTTCTTCCAGCAGGCGATCGAGCACGCCCCAGGTGAACGCGCCATGCGCGCCGCCGCCCTGCAGCGCGAGATCAACCAGTACCGGCTTGCGGGTCGTCTTCGACTTCTTCTTCAATTGCACACCTCGGATGTCAATGCTTCAAATGTGTCGGCAGTGATGGTACCGGCGACAGGTCGGCACGTTGCCGCCGCGATCTTCGCCGAAGCCAGTGAGTGAAATGCAGTTGACATGCCTCATACAAACTCGACCTCGCGCGTCGGCCACGATGCTTCCTCGTGACTCACGGAGGTGCATCGGCACAAGGACGGTGCGCGGCAATTGCGCGCGCACTGAATCGGCAGGCCGCTCGATGACACTCGACTGGCAGGCCATGCTGCAGGCAGGCGCGGCCGGACTTCAACCGGACGTGAACCGGCGAACGCGGCGTCGGGAACTCACGGCGCGCGCGGAGCCGCGCCGGTGGGCGACGGTTCGTCGTCCGGGCGTCCTCGGCCGGAGGCGACGGCAGCACCGACCCCCGCGGCCGACTCCGTCGGCACGGTGCGCAGCTGCAGGTCGCGCTGTGGTACCGGGACCTCGATGCCGGCGGCGGCCAGACCGTCGCGGACTTTCATCGCGAGTTCGCTGCGCACCAGGACCCAGTCCGCGCGATCGTTGGTCCACGCCCGCAGGTTGAACTGCAGTTCGCCGTTGACCAGGCCGGTCATGATGGCGGCGGGTGCGGGAGTGGCGGCAACGCCCTCGACGGAGCCGGCGATGGCGACGAGCAGTTCCGCGGTGCGCTTGGGGTCCGCGCCGTATCGGGTGCTGATGTCGATGTTGATGCGCCGGCGCGTGCCGGTCAGCGTCCAGTTCACCAGTTTGTCCGCCAGCAGCATTCCGTTGGGCACCACGACGTCGGCACCCTCGAAGGTGGTCACCGTCGTGGCGCGCAACCCGATCTCGCGCACCCAGCCGGTCATGCCCGCCACCTCGACCGTGTCGCCACGCTGGATCGGCCGCTCGAACATGAGGATCAGTCCGGCGACGAAATTCCGCACGACATCCTGCAGGCCGAAGCCGATGCCGACGCCGAGCGCACCGAAGACCAGAGTGAGCTGGCCGACCTGGAAGCCTGACGCCGCCAGGGCCGACAGCAGTCCGATGAAGAGGATGCTGTAGTAGCTCAGCGACGAGATGCTGTTGCCCACCCCGCGCGGCAGGGACAGGGCCGGCAGCACGTCTTCGGTCAGCACCACGCGGATCGTCCTGGCGAGCCAGAACGCGGCCCAGGTCGCGACGGCGAAGATGGCGACGTTGCCCAGGCTCAACGTCAGTTCGCCGATCTTGAACTCGTGTGTGAGCACCGCTGTCGCGAAGGCGGAGAGCGGTCGGTAGACACGGAAGGACTGCAGCGTGAACACCAGCCAGGCCAGGCCCAGCAGCGTGCGACCGAGCTTGACGGCGGATGGCATCAATGTGGCCGCGTAGCGGCTTCTCAGGCGCGATACCGCCGATCCGGCGAACAGGACCTGCAACAAGGCGAGCAGCACCTGACTTCCGGCATAGATCGCCAGCGCGGCGTAGCTGCTGTCGAGCGTCGCTGAAACGAGCATCGCCGAGAGCGAGCTGTTGCCGAGGATGTTGGCCGTGGCCGCTATCAGCAGCACGGCGCAGGTGGTCCAGCCCAGCAGGTTCCACAGTCGCGTCAGCCCCGTGCTGCCGCCGGTGGGGCGCACACGGCGCCAGCGCAGATAGCGCCACGCGAGCGCCAGCAGCATCAGGGCATTCAGGGCCAGCAGCAGCCAGCGATGCAGCGGGTCGCTGGCAATGAACGACACCAGCACATTGAGGAAGTAGAAGACGGCACTGAGGTAGGCCCAGGGGCCGATGACGTTCAGCACGCGCCGCTGCACCAGTCCGATCACCGGCAACCAGGCCAGCAGCATCACCAGCTGCTGCCGCATGATCGGCCCCTGGATGTCGTACAGCAGGGCGCCGGCCGCCACCAGCAGCAGCCAGGCTGCCCAGGGGTGCGAGAGCGCCTGCGCGGCGGTCGACTCGGCCCGCTCGTCGGCCGCAAGCTGCCTGGCGCGCTGCCTGAGCCAGAACATCACCGGCAGCAGCAGGACCGCGCCGACCAGCAAGGCAGGCCACAGTCTCGCGTGCGTGGCGTCATAGTCGCGGGCGAACGCGGTCTCGATCGTGAGGCTCCGTCGCAAGCCTGCCGAGAGCGGTTCCGACCTCGCGGTCGCCCGCGATACCTGCCACAGCGGCGGCGTGTCCATCATCGCCAGGCGCCGGTCCTGCTCCTCGATCTGGCCATTCACTTCGTGCAGGCCGCTCTGGATCTGGGCTGCGAGCGCGTTGGCTTTGCGGCCGAGTTCCAGCATCTTGGCGAGCGGCTTCGCGAGCAGCCCCTGCGTCTGTTCGATCCGCAGGATCAATTCGTCGCATCGCTGGCGCAGTGCCGGCGAAAGGTACGGCTGCTGGCTGGTCGCCTGCCAGGCGAGGCGCCGGCGCGTGAGGTCGGCGGCGTCTTCCGAAGTCGCATTCGTGGCCCGCGACAGTTCCGCACGTGTCTGCGTCAGCGAGCGCTCGTGCAGCAGCCAGTGACGCGACAGGCTCTCGAGCCGCCGCACCGACAGCTGCGACAGATCGCTGCTGTCGGTCATGTCGGCCAGGCGGTTCAGCGACTCCGCCTGCTGCGCCAGCGACTGCTCGAATCGCTGCACCTTGTCCAGCGCCTGACTGCGTCGTTCCACCGCCTGCAGGAACTTCTCGTCGGCGTCGGCGCGGGCGGGAATGTCCGCCGGTGCGATGGCCTGCACCCGGGGGTCGGTCGAACTGCTGATGTCGGCTGTCGAGGTGGTGGACTGAGCCCCGGCAGGTGCTGCCGCAGCACAGGCCAGAGCCAGCAGCACCGCGCCGCAGCCGCGGCGGAAGGCGTACATCGTGCAAAGCGCGTGGCCGGAGGCTTGGTCGGTCACTGGCGTGTGCGAATTTGAAAGATGCGCCCGGCCATCGAACTCACCCCTTCGAATGTGCGACACGTCCTGTTCGCCCGGGCATGCCGCCGGGCCGAACAGCGCCGGTCTCGGCCCCGGTCCGGCCGTCGCGTCTCACGACATCGCTTTGGCCTTGAGTCGGTCGAACTCGCTCTGGTTGATCGTGCCGGCATCGAGCAGCGCCTTGGCCTCGGCGATCTGCGCCGCCGGGGACTTGCCTGCGACTTCCCGGACATAGGCCTCGGTTTCGGACCGCGCGCGCTGCAGGCTGGCCTGCTGCCGCGCCGCCATGCCCTGGCCGCGGGCAATGATGTAGATGATTGCCGTCAGGACCGGAAGAAAGATCAGTCCGATCATCCACAGCACCTTCGAGCCTCCACCCAGCTGCGGATCCCGGAACAGATCGACGACGATCTGGAACATGACCATCAGGTAGGCGATGAAGAAGAAGGTCGAGATCATCAGCCAGACGATGTCCCAGAAGTTGCTCATGGCGGCCTTTCAGAGGAATGAATGGATGGGTGAGTCGGAGACCAGGTCGTTGTCGACGGCGAGTTGACCGCGGCGACCCGGTCCGGGCAGGGCGAAGCAGTCTACATGCGGCCAACGCGCCGACCGGTCCCGGGACTTAGGCCAAGTCCGGGGGCCGGCACCTGAACTGTGCTCGACAGGCAGCGCAAGTTTTCGACGAGCTGCCGCGCCAGCGGGCTCAGTTCGCGCGAATCGAGCGTGACGGCCGCCACCGCCCGGCTCGGCGCTGGCAGCTCGAGCGGCAGCCGGGTCAGCAGTTCCCTCCCAGGCGCAAATTCGGTCTGCGAGCGCATGCCGAATCCGAGCATTCCGGCATTCAGGACCATGGCGAACTGTATGTGGACCGAGGTGGTCTCGACCACATGGCGCGGCATGTCGAGCCCGAGCTTGTCCAGCGAACGGCGCACGTGTTCGTAGAAGTAACTGTCCGTCGGCGGAAGCACCCAGCGCTCCCGCAGCAGCTCCGGCCAGGTCACCCGCTGGGATCCGGCCAGGCGGTGGTTCCTGCCGGCCATCACGTACAGCCGTTCCTCGAACAGCATGTCCACGCGCATGTCGTCGCCC
This sequence comes from Burkholderiaceae bacterium, assembly GCA_035429805.1. Classification (GTDB taxonomy): domain Bacteria; phylum Pseudomonadota; class Gammaproteobacteria; order Burkholderiales; family Burkholderiaceae_F; genus JALORV01. The sequence continues at coordinate 7,270 of DAOMFL010000096.1, read as the reverse complement.
GGGTTGATCAGGGCCAGACGCAAAATGGCCACGTCAATATCCCGTTTGCGCAGGCGGTCCAGCAGTTCGGTCTCGCGCGCCTCGATGATCGTCACGAAGACGTCCGGGTGGGCGGATGTCAGCTGCTCCATCGCTATCGGCAGCAGCGGGATGGCCGGCATCGGGAGAGTCCCAACGCGCAGCGTGCCGCTCGCGCCGCGCCTCACCAGCAGTCAGCTCATTGGCCGCACGACGCAACTCGTCGAATATGGCCGCTGCGCGCGGCGCCAGGCTCAGGGCGTATTCGGTGGGTTCCACGCCGTGGTTCGCCCGGTCGAACAGCCGGACTCCGAGTATCTCTTCCAGCCCGGCGATGGCCTTGGTCACCGCCGGCTGTGTGACATGCAAAGCGCCCGCGGCCTTGCGAAAGCTGCGCTGCTCGAGCACGGTGAGAAACGTACGCAGCTCGGCCAGCTTCAGGCTTCGGGGCAGTCGCTGAATCAGGGGCTTCGTCGCCATGCGGTGTCCTTTGCGTCGCATTGTCGCCGACCCGGAACCGGAAAGTCGATCCGGCCAACATACCGATACTTATCGCCCGATAAGTAATTGGCACCGCGCGTCGTCGGTCACGCTGCTAAAGTCAACCGATGCTTTCGGGACACGTCTTCATCCGAGCGAAGTCTGCCTGCCGCAGTCAAAACCTCCACGAAGCCGGTGGTGGCCTGATGCGGAAGTTTGCGAACGGCCGGTCGCTGGGCACCGGGATCCTTCACATTCGGGATCAGAGCACCATCCTCGCAGCCAACTACAACTCGACCCAGGTCTGCATCACGCTGCGCGTGGACTTCCAACAAGAATGACAATCTGGCCGCTACGTGCGCGGCTGAAGTGGAGGAGCGATGGCTGACGAACAGAAGATGTCGCGGACCGCACTGACCGCGATGGTGGTGGGAGGGATGGTCGGCGCGGGCATCTTCTCGCTGCCTCGAACGTTCGCCAACGCCACCGGCCCGCTGGGTGCGGTCATCGCGTGGATGATCGCCGGCACCGGCATGTACATGCTGGCGCGTGTGTTCCAGGCACTGGCCGAACGCAGGCCCGACATCGATGCCGGCGTGTACGCCTATGCGCGCGAGGGCTTCGGCGACTATCCGGGCTTCATCTCGGCCTTCGGCTACTGGATCGGCAGTTGCATCGGCAACGTGTCGTACTGGGTGCTGATCAAGTCGACGCTGGGCGCCTGGTTCCCGGTCTTCGGCGAAGGCAACACCGCAGTGGCGATCATCTTCGCGTCGGTCGGCATCTGGCTGTTCCACTTCCTGATCCTGCGCGGCGTGCAGCAGGCGGCGGCCATCAACAAGATCGTCACGATCGCCAAGGTCATCCCGATCCTGGTCTTCATCGTGCTGCTGATCTTCGCCTTCAAGATCGATCTGTTCAGCTTCAACCTGTACGGCGGTGACCTGACCAACGGCCTGTTCGAGCAGGTGAAGGCGACGATGCTGGTGACGGTGTTCGTTTTCATCGGCATCGAGGGTGCCAGCGTCTACTCGCGCTTCGCCAAGGAGCGCAGCGACGTCGGCAAGGCGACGATCATGGGTTTCATCATCGTCACCAGCCTGATGGTGCTGGTGAGCCTGCTGCCCTACGCGGTGCTGCAGCGCGCCGACATCGCGGGCATGCGGCAGCCGTCGATGGCCGCGGTGCTGGAGTCGGTGGTCGGTCACTGGGGCGCGGTCTTCGTCAGCGTCGGGCTGCTGGTGTCGGTGCTGGGCGCCTACCTGGCCTGGGCGCTGATCTGCGCCGAGGTGATGTTCGCTGCGGGCAAGTCGAAGGACATGCCCAAGGCCTTCGCCCGGGTCAACAAGAACAACGTCCCGTCCGTGGCCCTGTGGACCACGACCATCATCATCCAGCTCATCGTCATCACGACCTACTGGTCGAACGACGCGTTCGCGCTGATGCTCAACCTGACCAGCGCCACCACGCTGATCCCGTACCTGTTCGTGGCGGCCTACGGGTTGATGATCGCCCAGCGCGGCGAGACCTACGAAGTGCGGCCGGAGGAACGCAAGCGGGACCTGATCCTGGCGACGCTTGCGGTGGCCTATACGCTCTTCATGATCTACGCAGGGGGACTGAAGTTCATCCTGCTCTCGGCCATCCTGTTCGCTCCCGGCACGGTGCTGTACTACGTCGCGCGGCGCGAGCAGGGCCTGGCCGTGTTCGACAAGACCTCCGACTGGATCGTCTTCGGCGCCATCGTGGCCGCAGCCATCTACGGCGTCTACGGTCTGGCAACCGGTTCCATCGCCATCTGATCAATGGAGTCCATCATGGCAAATACAAGCGATATGAAGTTCGGCGTGCATTCGGAAGTTGGTCAGCTGCGCAAGGTCATGGTGTGCGCGCCCGGCCGGGCGCACCAGCGGTTGACGCCGTCCAACTGCGACCAGTTGCTGTTCGACGACGTGCTGTGGGTCGAGAACGCCAAGCGCGACCACTTCGACTTCATGCAGAAGATGCGCGACCGCGGCATCGAGGTCGTCGAGATGCACAACCTGCTGGCCGAAACGGTGGCGGTGCCCGAAGGCAAGAAGTGGATCCTCGACAATCAGGTGGTGCCGAACCAGGTGGGTCTCGGCTTCATCGACGAGCTGCGGAGCTATCTCGAGGGGCTCTCGAACCGCGATCTCGCCGAGACGCTGATCGGTGGTCTGTCGACGCAGGAGTTTCCGGAGTCCGTCGGCGGCAAGGCGCTCAAGGTCGTCAAGGAAGCCGCGGGTGTCACCGAGTATCTGCTGCCTCCGCTGCCGAACACGCTCTACACCCGCGACACCACGTGCTGGATCTACGGCGGCGTCACGCTGAACTCGCTGTACTGGCCGGCGCGCCACGAGGAAACGATCCTCACGACCGCGATCTACAAGTTCCACCCGGACTTCGCCGGCAAGGTGAACGTGTGGTGGGGCGATCCGACACAGGATCACGGCCTCGCGACGATCGAGGGCGGCGACGTCATGCCGATCGGCAAGGGCAACGTGCTCATCGGCATGAGCGAGCGCACGTCACGGCAGGCCATCAGCCAGCTCGCAGCGACGCTCTTCAAGAAGAAGGCGGCCGAGCGCGTCATCGTCGCGGCGATGCCCAAGATCCGGGCGGCAATGCACCTCGACACGGTGTTCACTTTCGCCGACCGCGATTGCGTGCTGCTGGCGCCTGACTTTCTCGCCAAGACGACGACGTTCTCGTACCGTCCGAGCGACCATCCGAGCGGCGTCGAATTCCATGCGGAGAACAAGCCGTTCGCCAAGGTGGTCGAGGAAGCCCTCGGACTCAAGAAGCTGCGCGTCGTCGAGGCCGGCGGCACCGACTACCAGCGTGAGCGCACGCAGTGGGACAGCGGTGCCAACCTGGTCTGCGCTTCACCGGGCGTGGTCTATGCGTATGACCGCAATACGTACACCAACACGCTGCTGCGCAAGGAGGGCATCGAGGTGATCACGATCGTCGGTGCCGAGCTGGGCCGCGGCCGTGGCGGCGGCCACTGCATGACCTGCCCGATCATCCGCGACCCGGTGGACTACTAGGCGAGACTGGCAACGGCGTCCGCGCCCACTGCGGCGCGGACTTCACTCCCGCTTCCCGCTCCCGGGGAGGCAGGCCGCTGACACCGGATGCGGTCACGCCGGCCCAGCGGCCGAGCGGGCGACTCCAGTGCAGAACAGCCCAGGCCGACCTGAAGCTCACGCATGAACGTTCCTGACGCGCCCCAGCCGGTGACAATGACCGAAGCGGTCATCCCGGTGGCAGCTCTCATCGGGCTGGTGGGCCTGTCGTATTTTCTGTTCGGCGACGCGGGTGCGGCGGGTCCGAACCAGGTGGCCCTGGTCGTGGCGACGATGATCGCGGTTGTGGTCGGACGGCGCCGCGGGCATTCCCTCGCAGCGCTGGGTGACGCGGCGATCAAGAGCGTCAGCACCGGCATTGGCGCGATCTTCATCCTCTTCGCCGTCGGTGCGCTGGTCGGCACCTGGGCCATGAGCGGCACCATCGTTGCGATGGTGTACTACGGGCTGCAGTTGCTCAGCCCCAACTACTTCTACGTCACGGCGGCCGCGATCTGCGGACTGGTGGCCATCAGCATCGGCAGCTCCTGGACGGTGGCCGGCACCATCGGCATCGGACTGATGGGCATCGCCGACAACATGGGGCTCAATCCTGCCATTGCCGCGGGCGCCGTCATCTCGGGTGCGTATTTCGGCGACAAGTCCTCCCCACTGTCTGACTCCGCCAACCTGGCCGCCGCATCGGCCGGCGTCGAGCTGTACACGCACATCCGCGAGACGCTGCTGACCTCCGCGATCACGATGGCGATCGTTCTCGGGCTGTTCCTGATGCTCGGTCAGCCGGGCGACTTCGATGCCAGCAACAAGATCGAGGCCATGCAGCAGGCGTTCCACATCTCGCCGATCCTGTTCACGCCGCTCGTGCTGGTCATCGTGCTCGCCTTCTTCAAGATGCCGGCTTTCACGGCCATCTTCCTCGGCGCGGTTGCGGGCGGCGTGCTGGCCGTGATCGTCGCACCCGAGCGCGTCATCGCATTCGCCGACGCGGGCAAGGGCGTTCCGCAATGGCTGGCCCTGCTGAAGGGCGTGTGGCTCGCACTTGCCAGCGGCTACACCTCCAAGACCGGCATTGCCGCGGTGGACGTGCTGGTCACGCGGGGTGGCATGGACAGCATGCTCAACACCATCTGGCTGATCTTCTCCGCGCTCGCGTTCGGCGGTGTCGTCGAAAAGTGCGGAATTCTCGATCGCCTGCTCGAGCCGGTCATCCGCAAGGCCAAGGCGGCCGGAACACTGGTGGCCTCGCTGGTGGCCTCGATCATCGCGACCAACATCGTCACGGCCGATCAGTACATCGCCATCGTCCTGCCCGGCCGCATGTTCAAGAACGCGTTCGCCAGTCGGGGCCTCGCGCCCGTGGTGCTGTCGCGCGCGGTCGGCGACACCGCTACGCCGACGTCGGCGCTGATTCCGTGGAACAGCTGCGGCGCCTACATGGCGGCAACGCTGGGTGTCGCGACGCTGAGCTATGCCCCCTATGCGTTCTTCAGCCTGCTGAGCCCGCTGCTGACAGTGGCTCTTGCCTACGCCGGAATTCGCATGCACCGGCTGCCGGCCGCGTCTGCGGCATCTTCGAGCGATGCAGCCGAGGCAACACCAGGGCAGGTGGAGCGACCGCGCGAATGAAGCTGTCGTCGCGGGCCATGTGGCCGAGTTCCGTAGAATCCGGCCGGGCCGCCCGGTTCATCGGGGACCGGGCTGTTGCCGCCCTCATGTGCCACCTGCAACACCTCTGCAAACGATAGGGAGCCGTACCGTGTCCGCACTCCTCGCCGCCACGCCATCGGGCGCGTCGCCCGGAAAACTTCTTTTGCTGGCGGCGTCGACACTGATGTTGCTGGCAGCCTGCGGCCGCAGTGTCGAAGCGCCGCCGGTCGAGATTCGACCCGTGCGCACGGTCACGATTGAAAAGCGCGACAGCGCCAGCATCGTGTCGCTGACGGGTACCGTGCAGGCGCAGACGGAAATCAACCAGTCCTTCCGCATCGACGGGCGGCTGACCGAGCGGACGGTGGACATCGGCGATCAGGTCAAGCCCGGTCAGCTCATTGCTCGGCTCGACCCGCAGAACGAGGAAAGCGCACTGCAGTCGGCGCGCGCGCAGCTGGATGCCGCCCGCGCTCGGCTGATCGAGGCGCGCAGCAACTACAACCGCATGAAGGAACTGATCGTCGACAGCGCCGTGTCGCAGGCCCAGTACGAGCAGGCCGAGGCGCTGCTGCGTACCGCCGAATCGGCGGTCGAGGCGTCGCAGGGACAGCTGAACCTCGCGCAGAACCGGCTGAGCTATACGCGACTGGTGTCCGACGTCGCGGGTGTCGTCACCGCACGCGGCCCGCAGCCCGGTGAGGTCGTTTCCGCCGGCCGCATGATCGTCCAGGTGGCGCGCGAAGGCGCGCGCGACGCGGTGTTCGATGTGCCTGCGCAGATCAAGGACAGCGCGCGTGGCAACGCCGACATCACGGTGGCGCTCGTCAGCGATCCGAAGGTCACCGCCAAGGCCCGGGTGCGCGAGGTCTCGCCGCGTGCCGATCCGGTCACCGGAACCTTTGCCGTGCGCCTGCGGATCATCGATCCGCCGCCGACAATGCGCCTCGGCAGCACGGTGACAGGGCGCATGCAGCTCGACGCGGTTCCGGGTACCCAGGTCCCGGCCTCGGCGCTGGTGCGCTCCGAAGGCAAGACGGCGGTGTGGGTCGTCGATCCGAAGCAGGGCACGGTCGCGCTGCGCAACATCGCGGTGCGGGCGTCCGACGCGAACGCGGTGCAGGTCGAGTCCGGCCTGAACCCCGGTGACGTGGTCGTGACGGCCGGAGTGCAGGCGCTGCGACCGGGCCAGAAGGTCCGCCTGATCGAGACCAAGTCGTGATCGGCCCGAATCTGTCGGAGTGGGCGCTGAAGAAGCGCTCGCTGATCTTCTTCCTGATGATCCTGGCGGTGGTCGCAGGAACGATGTCGTTCCTTCGACTCGGGCGTGGCGAGGATCCGGCCTTCACCTTCCGCACCATGGTCGTCGGCGCCGCCTGGCCCGGCGCGACGGTGGACGAGACTCTGAAGCAGGTCACGGAACGGCTGGAGCGCACGCTGCAGGAGACCGACTTCCTCGACCGGATCCGCAGCTACACCATCGCGGGGCAGACGACGATCTTCGTTGACCTGAAGCAGTCCACGCCGCCGCACAAGGTGCCCGACATCTGGTACCAGGTGCGCAAGAACATCGGCGACATGCGGGGCACGCTGCCGGCCGGCACTGTCGGTCCGTTCTTCAACGACGATTTCGGCAGCACCTTCGGCATCATCTACGCCTTCACGGCCGACGGCTTCGGCTTCCGCGAGTTGCGCGACAAGGTCGAGGCGGCGCGCTCGCGGCTGCTGCAGGTGCCCGATGTCTCGAAGATCGAGGTGCTGGGCGCGCAGGACGAACAGATCTACATCGAGTTCTCGACCGAGCGCCTGGCCGGCCTGCGCCTTAACCTGAACCAGATCATCGCCACGCTGCAGGCGCAGAACCTGGTGCGCCCGGCCGGCACGATGCAGGGCGAGCAGGAGCGCGTGTTCCTGAGGGTCACCGGCGCCTTCGATAACGAGCGCGACATCGAGGCGGTGAACATCGTCTCCGGCGACCGCATCTTCCGCCTCGGCGACATCGCCACGGTCCGCCG
>DAOMFL010000095.1:0-12657 GCA_035429805.1 Burkholderiaceae bacterium | reverse complement strand
GCGCGCCGGGTCGCCGGAGCGGATCGTCATCGTCGGCGGCGGCGCCGCCGGCTTTGCAGCGGCGGAACGGCTGCGGCGCGAGGGCTATGCACGCGGCATCGTCATGCTGAGCAGCGAGGACGCCGCGCCGGTGGACCGGCCGAACCTGTCGAAAGACTATCTCGCCGGCAACGCACCCGAAGACTGGATTCCGCTGCGGCCGGACGACTACTACGCGGAGCAGGGGATCGAGCTGCGGCTCGGTGTGCGCACGACGCGCATCGACCTCGCGGCGCGCGAGGTGCAACTCGCCAATGCAGGCGCGGTCATCTACGACCGGCTGCTGATCGCCACCGGAGCCGAGCCGGTCCGGCTGCCGCTGCCGGGAATGGATCTGCCGCACGTGCGCACGCTGCGCTCACTCGCCGATTGCCGCGCGATCATCGAGCGGGCGCAAGCGGCCCGGCGCGCGGTCGTGATGGGCGCGAGCTTCATCGGGCTCGAGGTCGCCGCCTCGCTGCGCGCGCGTGGCATCGAGGTTCACGTGGTCGCTCCGGAGCCGCGGCCGATGGAGCGCATCCTCGGACCCGGCATGGGCGACTTCATCCGCGCGCTGCACGAGGAGCACGGGGTCGTCTTTCACCTCGGCGACACGGCGGAGGCAATCGACGAGCGACAGGTGCTACTGAAGAGTGGCGCGACGCTGTCGGCTGATCTGGTGGTCGCCGGCGTCGGCGTGCGCCCGCGCACCGCGCTCGCCGGGGACGCCGGGCTGGCGATCGACCGCGGGGTCGTCGTCGACGCGCAGTTGCAGACCAGCGTGGAGGGCGTCTTCGCAGCCGGCGACATCGCGCGCTGGCCGGACCCCCGCACCGGCGAGTCGCTCCGCGTCGAGCACTGGGTCGTGGCCGAACGCCAGGGACAGACCGCGGCGCTCAACATGCTTGGCCGGCACGAGGTGTTCGACGCGGTGCCGTTCTTCTGGAGCCAGCACTACGACGTTTCGATCAACTACGTCGGGCACGCGGAGTCGTGGGACGAACTGGCGATCGAAGGCGACATCGCTGCGCGCGACTGCCTGCTGCGCTACCGGCGACAGGGCCGCACGCTGGCGGTCGCGTCGATCTTCCGCGACGTGGCCAGCCTGCAGGCCGAACTGGACATGGAGTGCGCGACGGACTGACGGCCGGGCTGCTTGCGCGCCGATCAGCCGCCGCGCGGCGCCGGGGACGAAGCGCAGACTGGATGCGGCATGTCGCGAGCCGAACCGAACGTCGTTGATGAGGAGCGACGAACGGGCGCCGCTCAGATGGCGAGAAGTCCGGCAACGTTCTGCTCCTTCATGCGCACGCCGCTACCGCGGTGGGTGATCTGGCCGCGGGCCATCACGGCATACGAATCCGCCAGCGATTCGGCGAAGTCGTAGTACTGCTCGACCAGTAGCACCGCCATCTTCTTCTCGGTGACCAGCATTCTTATCACGGCGCCGATTTCCTTGATGATCGATGGCTGGATGCCCTCGGTCGGCTCGTCGAGGATCAGCAGTTTCGGGTCGGCGACGAGGGCGCGGCCGATCGCCAGCTGCTGCTGCTGCCCGCCGGACAGATCACCGCCACGGCGCCGCAGCATCTGCTTGAGCACGGGGAAGAGGTCGTAGATGTGCTCCGGGATGGTTCGTGCACCGGACCCTGCGACGGGCGCAAGGCCCATCATCAGGTTCTCCTCGACGGTCAGCCGGTTGAAGATCTCGCGCCCCTGCGGCACATACCCGATGCCACAGCGCACGCGCTGGTAGGGGGCAAGCCGGGTGATGTCCTGCCCGTCGAAGCGCAGCGTGCCGCTGCGTGCGGAAACGAGCCCCATGATCGTCTTCAGCAGCGTCGTCTTGCCGACACCGTTCCGGCCCAGCAGCACCGTGCACGCAGCAGCCGGCACGTCCAGCGAGACATCGCGCAGGATGTGGCTGCCGCCGTAGAACTGGTTGAGGGAGCCGATGGTCAGCATGGGCTTGGGACCGCGTGGCGAGCGCGGCAGTTCGGGCGTGGCGCTGCGCGGCTTTGCTGTCTGCCTTCCACGGCGCGCTTCAGGGCCGCGCGGCCCCCTACTTCCTTTGTCTTGGCAAAGAAAGTAGGCAAAGAAAGCCGCGCCCACGAAGCCGGTCCGCTGCGCCGACTGCCCTGTGCTGCTCGGGATCGCGGGCGGGCCTGCAAACTCGCGCCCTGCGGTCGCTCAGACAGGCAGGCCCTCAACAGCCCGCGCGCCCCCTGTGCTGCGCGGCGGCTTCGAGGGCATAACTGCTTCGCGATGGCGGCAGTGCGACGCCGTTCATCCGCTCGGGGACGCCGCGGCGGTGCGGGGCGGCAGCGGAGCAGTGCCGGGTGCGTGTCTGAGCCCGTGGCGCGGCGCAGCCGCGATCGGGCGAGTTTCGCGCACGGCCCGCTGACGCCATGCAGCGCAAGGGAAGCCGAAGGCCGGCCTCGTGCGGTCGCCTTTCTTTGCTTACTTTCTTTGGCGAAGCAAAGAAAGGAGGCGGCCCCGCGCCGTGAGCGGTCGGTCGACAAACCCAGGCCGAGTCCCCGCGGATAGCGCATCGAACAGCCGCGCGCCCCGCAGCGGATCGCTTCAGCGCCCAAGGTACACCTCGATCACCCGTTCGTCGTTCTGCACGATATTCATCGGACCCTCGGCCAGCACGCTGCCTTCGTGCAGCACCGTGACCGTGCGGGCAATGCGGTTGACGAAATCCATGTCGTGCTCGACGACCATGATCGAATGACTGCCTTCGAGCTCGAGAATCAGCTCGGCCGTGCGGTCGGTCTCGGCGTCAGTCATGCCGGCAACCGGCTCGTCGAGCAGGATGAGTTCAGGCTCCTGCACCAGCAGCATGCCGATTTCCAGCCACTGCTTCTGGCCGTGCGACAGCAGGCCGGCCGGCCGCTGCTCATGGCCGTCGAGCCGGATTGCCTTCAGTGTGCGTGCGACCAACTCGCGCTGCGACGGGTCGAGCCTGGCCAGCAGTGTCGGCCGGACGCGCTTGTCGGTCTTCATCGCGAGTTCGAGGTTTTCGAACACGGTGTGGTTCTCGAACACCGTCGGTTTCTGGAACTTGCGGCCGATGCCGAGGCGCGCGATCTCGGTCTCGGGCAGGCGCGCGAGATCGAAGGTCTGGCCAAAGAACGCGGTGCCGGAATCGGGCCGCGTCTTGCCGGTGATGACGTCCATCATCGTGGTCTTGCCGGCGCCGTTAGGGCCGATGACACAGCGCAGTTCGCCGCGTTCGATCGTCAGGCTCAGCTGGTTGAGGGCCTTGAAGCCGTCGAAGCTGACTGTGATGTCCTCGAGGTAGAGGATCGGCCCGTGCGAGGTGTCGACCTCGTCCCGGTTGAGGATGTGGCCGTAGCCGGTGACGTCGGTGCCGGATGACAGCGCGGAGATGCCGGATGCGCTCACGGCCGCGCCTCCTGGGCGCCGTCTTCCAGCGCGGCGGACCGCCTGGGCCGTGAGGCGATGCGCGCGCGCACGGTGTCCGCCAGTCCCATCAGTCCGCGCGGCAGCAGCAATGTCACGAGCACGAACAGCAGCCCCAGGAAGTAGAGCCACAGTTCCGGATAAGCGACGGTAAACCAGGTCTTGGCGCCGTTGACTGCGAAGGCGCCGAGGATCGGACCGACGAGCGTGCCGCGCCCGCCGACCGCGGCCCAGATCGCGATCTCGATCGAGTTGGCGGGACTCATTTCGCCCGGGTTGATGATGCCCACCTGCGGCACGTAGAGCGCACCGGCGAGGCCGCTCATCGCCGCGGCCAGCGTCCAGACGGCGAGCTTGAAGTGGATCGTGCGGTAGCCGAGGAACATCAGGCGCGACTCCTGGTCGCGGATCGCTGTCAGCACGCGCCCGAACTTGCTCGACACGATCCAGCGCGCCAGCACCAGCGAGGCGAGCAGCAGCAGGCCCGACAGCACATAGAGGGCGGTGCGCGTCTCCGGTGCGCTGACCGGAAGGCCGAGCACGCGCTTGAAGTCGGTAAAGCCGTTGTTGCCACCGAATCCCATGTCGTTGCGGAAGAACGCGAGCATCGCGGCGTAAGTCAGCGCCTGCGTGATGATCGAGAAATAGACGCCCTTGATGCGCGAGCGGAACGCGAAGAACCCGAACACGAACGCGACCAGCCCGGGCACAGCGACGACGAGCACAAGGGTCGACAGAAAGGAGTCACTGAGCGCCCAGTACCAGGGGAATTCCTTCCAGTCGAGGAACACCATGAAATCGGGCAGGTCGCTGTGGTAGACACCGTCACGGCCGATCTGCCGCATCAGGTACATGCCGAAGGTGTAGCCCCCGAGCGCGAAGAACAGCCCCTGGCCCAGAGACAGGATGCCGGTGTAGCCCCAGATCAGGTCCATTGCGAGCGCCACGACCGCGTAGCACATGAACTTGCCCAGCAGCGTGATCCAGAAGCTCGAGACATGCAGCGGGCTCGAATCGGGCACGGCAAGATGCAAAACCGGCAGCACGACGAGCAGCAGCGCGGCCACGGCGATGATGGCGCTCCACACGTGCAGCGGAAACAGGCGCGTCACTGGGAACCTCTGCGCTGCGCGCTGCGGTGCGAGCTTACTTGGGAGCGGCCCGGCGCTGCGCTCATGCCTCCGCACTCCGCCCCTTCAACGCGAACAGGCCTTGAGGCCGCTTCTGGATGAAGAGAATGATGAAGACAAGCACCATGATCTTTGCGAGTACAGCGCCGGACCACGGTTCGAGGAACTTGGCGATGGAACCCAGCCCGAAGGCCGCGATCACGGTGCCGGCGAGCTGGCCGACCCCGCCGAGCACGACGACCATGAAGCTGTCGACGATGTAGCTCTGGCCGAGGTCGGGCCCGACATTGCCGATCTGCGACAGCGCCACCCCGCCGAGCCCGGCCACGCCTGAGCCGAGGCCGAAAGTCAGCATGTCGACGCGGTGCGTCGGCACGCCGGTGCAACTCGCCATCGAGCGGTTCTGCGTGACGCCGCGGACGTAGAGCCCCATGCGGGTGCGGTTGATGATCAGCCACACGGCTGCGAGCACCGTGAGCGCGAACAGGATGATGACGATGCGGTTGAACGGCAGCACATAGCCGCCTGCGAGCGTGATGCCGCCCGACAGCCAGCCCGGGTTCTCGACCTCGACGTTCTGCGCTCCGAAGATCGTGCGGCACGCCTGGATCAGCAGCAGGCTCACGCCCCAGGTGGTGAGCAGCGTCTCGAGCGGCCGGCCATAGAGCCAGCGCAGCACACCACGTTCCAGCGCCATGCCGACCAGCGCGGTTACGGCAAACGCCACCGGCAGGGCCGCGACGACGTACCAGTCGAACGCGCCGGCGAAATGGCTCCTGAATAGCTCCTGTACAACATAGGTCGCGTAGGCCCCGATCATCAGGAATTCGCCGTGCGCCATGTTGATGATGCCCATCAGGCCGTAGGTGATCGCGAGTCCGAGCGCGGCCAGCAGCAGGATCGAGCCGAGGCTCAGCCCGGAGAACAGCGCCGCGCCGATCTCGGTCGTGCGCAGCCGCGCGTTGATCTCGCTGAGCGATGCCTGGGCCGCTGCCCGCACGCTTTCGTCGGGCTCGGCGTAGCTGCTGTCCTTCTGCCGCGTCAGCATTGTCGCGAGCAGCTGCCGCACCTGCGGGTCGTCGCTCGCCGACAGCGCCCGCGCGGCCCTCGCGCGCTGCCCGGCGTCGCTGCTCTTCAAGGCGAGCGAGGCACCGGCAAGCGCCAGAATGGACCGAATCTCCGGGTCGGACTCCTTCGAGATCGCGCGCTCGATGATCGGCAACGCGTCTTCGTTGTCGGAGCCCTGCAGTTCCCGGGCGGCGGTGAGGCGCTCGCCACGTGCGTTGCTGCCGAGCCGCAGCGCGGCGAGGCCCGCGGCGACCTCGCCACGAATGCGGTTGTTAATGACGATGGTTTCGAGGCCGGCCGGTGCGGCGCCGGCCGGGGCGCCGGTGGTGGCGTCGGTCAGCTGTCCGCCGGCAATGATGACGGCGCGCTTGCCGCCATCGATCAGGGCGAAGGTGTCGGCATCGAGCGCTTTCAGCACGTCGATGACGCGCGGATCCTCAGTCGCGACCAGCTTGCGGATCGACTCGACGCGAACGTCCGAGTCGTCGGCGCCGAGTTGCGCCACCAGCGCAGGGTCGAGCGCCGCCGCCGCGGGCAGGGAGATGACCTGCGCGAACGTGCACAGCAGAGCGCGCAGGAGTCGCAGCACGATGGTCACGGCGCAGCGGGCAGGACGTCGCCGTTCCAGGGATCGACGTCCTGCACGCCTGCCGCTTTTTCAGGCGGGCTTGTCCAGCTTTTTCTCGTTGCCGGCAATGAACGGGCTCCACGGCTGCGCCCGCACCGGGCCCTTGGTCTTCCACACGACGTTGAACTGGCCGTCCGGGCGGATCTCGCCGATGAACACCGGCTTCCACAGGTGGTGGTTGGTCTCGTCCATCTTGATCTCGAAGCCGTCCGGCGCATTGAAGGTCTGGCCGCCCATCGCCGCGATGACCTTGTCGGCCTCGGTCGACTTCGCCTTCTCGACCGCCTGCTTCCACATGTGGATGCCGACGAACGTGGCTTCCATCGGGTCGTTGGTCACGACCTTGTCGGCGTTCGGCAGCTTCTGCTTGACGGCCCACGCCTTGTACATCTTGATGAAGGCCTCGTTGGCCGGGTTCTTCAGCGACATGAAGTAGTTCCACGCCGCAAGGTGGCCCACCAGCGGCTTGGTGTCGACGCCGCGCAGCTCCTCCTCGCCTACCGAGAACGCCACCACCGGCACGTCCTTCGCCTTCAGCCCGGCATTGCCGAGTTCCTTGTAGAACGGCACGTTCGAATCGCCATTGATCGTCGAGATGACGCAGGTCTTGCCGCCGCCGGCGAACTTCTTGATGTTCGCGACGATCGTCTGGTAGTCACTGTGGCCGAACGGTGTGTAGACCTCCTCGATGTCCTTCTCCGACACGCCCTTGCTCGTCAGGAAGGCGCGCAGGATCTTGTTGGTCGTCCGCGGGTAGACGTAATCGGTGCCGAGCAGGAAGAAGCGCTTCGCGCCTCCGCCCTCCTTGCTCATCAGGTACTCGGTGGCCGGGATTGCCTGCTGGTTGGGCGCCGCGCCGGTGTAGAAGACGTTCTTTTCCAGCTCTTCGCCTTCATACTGCACCGGGTAGTACAGAATCGAGTTCAGTTCCTTGAACACCGGCAGCACCGACTTGCGTGACACCGAGGTCCAGCAGCCGAACGTGGCGACGACCTTGTCCTGCGTGATGAGTTGCCGTGCCTTTTCTGCGAACAGCGGCCAGTTGGACGCCGGGTCGACGACGACCGGCTCGATCGGCCGTCCCATGACGCCGCCCTTGGCGTTGATGTCGGCGAACGTCATCAGCGCCGTTTCCTTCAGCGCCGTCTCCGAGATCGCCATCGTGCCGGACAGCGAGTGCAGAACGCCGACCTTGATCGGCGTCTTGTCCTGGCCGAACGCGGCGCGGATTGATGAAGCGCTGAGAGCGGCAGCGCCCCCAGCCTGGATAAATTGTCTGCGGTCCATACCTCTCTCCAGTAGCAGCGCCCATTCGCCGCGCTGCAGTGCATTACAAGTTCTGTGCCAAACGGCAATAAGGGGCCTCGAGCGCACCCACTGCACCACGGGCGGGTGGAATGCACCGCGGCGCGCGCGCCTACGCCCTAGCGTGGTGCGCTGTCACCGATGAAAGGCCTCTGTCGATGACGCGCAAGCCGCCAGCCGCATCACGGGTGCCACAGAGCCGTCTCGCACGTCTGGCGCGACTCGGGCTCGCCGCAGGCGAACTCGCGGTCGGCGGCGCGATCCAGGGGTTGCGACGGCTCAGCGGCACGGATCCGTCGGCGGCGCGCTTTTCGGTCGCAACCGCAAGGCGCCTGGTCGAGCGGCTGGCGAACCTGCGCGGTGCCGCGATGAAACTCGGGCAGCTGATCTCCCTGGAGAGCGAGGGTCTGCTGCCGCCGGAGCTTACGGTCGCGCTCGAGACGCTCCGCTCGCAGGCCGCGCCGATGCCGCGGGAACAGCTGCGGCGCGTGCTGGGCCGCGCTTACGGCAGCGGTTGGGAGCAGCGCTTCGCCGAGTTCAGCGAAACGCCGATTGCCGCCGCGTCGATCGGCCAGGTGCATCGCGTGCGCACGCGCGACGGGCGCGACCTGGCGCTGAAGGTGCAATACCCGGGCGTCGCGAAGTCGATCGCCAGCGATGTCGACAACGTCGCGACACTGTTGCGCATCGCCCGGCTTCTGCCGCTCGGGCTTGACGTGAGCGATGTCGCGCGCCAGGCGAAGCGGCAGCTGACGCAGGAGGCGGACTACCTGGCGGAGGCGCGCTTCCTCGAAAGGTATGCGCGGCTGGTCGCCGACGAACCGCAGATCGTGGTGCCGAAAGTGCACTGGGACCTGACGACGGCGCGGGTGATGGCGATGGACTTCATGGAGGGCTTGCCGCTCGACGCGACAGTGGAAGGCACGTCGCAGAAGGCGCGCGACGCGGTCGGTGCCCTGCTGCAGAAGCTGGCGTTCCGCGAACTCTTCGAGTTCCGTGTCATGCAGACCGATCCCAACTTTGCCAATTACCTGTACGAGCCACGCTCGGGCCGGATCGTGCTGCTCGACTTCGGCGCGACGCAGGTGTTCACGCCGGAATTCTCGGACCGGTATCGCCGGATCACCTCAGCGATCCTCGAACACGATCGCGCCGGCATCCGGCGGGAGGCGGTCGCTATCGGCTACATCGACGTCGGTGCCTCCCAGGAGGTGGCTGACGCTGCGCTCGATGTCATCGAACTGGTCTGCGAACCGCTGCGGGCAGCGGGCGTCTACGACTACGGGGCATCGGACCTGCCGAAGCGGGCCCGGGAACTCGGCCTCGATCTGGCGTTCAAGCGCGGGCTGCTGCGGATGCCGCCGTCGGACACGATGTTCCTGCATCGCAAGCTCATCGGCATCTTCCTGCTGCTGGCACGGCTGGGAGCCCGTGTGCCGACGCAGCGCATCGTGCGGCCGTATCTTGGGCCGGACGGGGCGCAGCCGTCAGCGTGAGTAGTCGGTCAGGTCGATGACCGGTTCGGCACTGGCCAGCAGCCGCGGATGCAGGTGGCGGCGGTGGCTGGCGGTGAAGCACACCGGGCCGTCGAACCGCGCCATGCGCGACAGCAGTGCATCGGTGCAGGCTTCGTGCGCGCTGTCGGCGAGATCGATCGGACGGCCGTGCGGGCCGAACAGGGCGTCGGCCTCGTCGAACAGCAGCAGCACGCCGGCGTGCTCGGCGGCGTCAAAGAGGCGTTCGACGTTGAGTTCCGCGGCGTCCGGATAGGGTGACATCAGGCGCGTCCAGTCGACGCGCTGCACCGGTGCGCCCAGGTGCCGCGCCATCACCGCCATCGCTGCGCCGCGCGCTGCCAGGTGGGGGCTCAGCAGCACCGCGATCAGCGGTGGCTCGCGTTCGGCGCGCGGACGGCGCTGTTCGGCGAGCCGGGTCTTGGCCTTGATGGCGAGCACGGTGAGCGCAATGCGCACCTGTGGCGGCAGGCTCTCGGCGATGCGCAGGTGATCCGACGTCATGCTGGAACGATACGGAATGGCGATGCGCGGAGTCCAAAGGTTTGCCCGGACCGGAATCGCTATTCCGCGCGATCGCGCGGGTGAGTCAATCCGTTCGGTTGGCGGGCCCCCTGGCGCTCGACCGGATCGCGGCTCGCGGCCGGTCCGTCGCGATCAGCACCACGCCGGCGCTCGCCAGCACCAGCGCGGTCGCGTGGATGACGGTGAAGGCCTCACCCAGCACCAGGGTTCCGACGGCTGTCGCCGCGAGTGGCAGCGCCACCGTGAACACACCCGCCTGGTTGGCTGGCACATGCTTGAGTCCGGCCACCCACATCCAGACGGCAAAAAGACTCGCCGCCAGCGAGTAGAAGACGAGCAGGCCCCAGGTCGGCAGATCGACTGAGCCCAGTCCGAAGTCCGCCAGTTGCCACAGCCCGAACGGCGTGATCAGCGCCAGGCCCCATAGATTGATCAACGCCGAGACGCGCAGCGGAGCGCGGGTCGCCGCGAGGCGCTTGCCGACGATCACGTAGGTCGCTTCGCACACGACAGCGCCGAACATCAGCAGGTTGCCGAGCAGCGTGGCGCCGCGCGTAGACGTCTCTCCCGGCCGCGCCATCTGCAGCAGCGCAATGCCGCCGACAGCAAGCGTCACGGCCAGCATCACACGCGCGCTGAGTTGCTCCCGCAGAACGATCCACGACAGCAGCGCCACCACCGCCGGCAGCGTGGCGAGGATGACGCCGGCGGCCGTTGCCGTCGTCATCGACACACCGTAGAGCATGCAGATCGAAAACAGGAAGTTGCCGAAGAACGACATCACGAACAGCAGCCGGTGCTCGGTGGCAGTGAGCGGCGGCTCGCCTTCAGTGCGCGGCGTCCACGGCACCATCGCAACCGCGGCAATCGCAAAGCGCAGGAAGGCGAGCGCAAAGACCGGAATCGCCGCCGTCAGCGGCTTCGACAGCCCGACATAGATGCCGACCAGCGTCATCGAACCGGCCAGCAGCAGAAACGAGGAGTAGCGGGTGGTCGGCGCGCTCATCGCGACGACGATACGCGAGCCATCTATTCTGCGATTCGTGTGGGCAGCGGCTTGTGCGGAATATGCCGCAGCGCCGCCGGGGACGCTTCTGTGCTCCCGCACGGGGCGGCGCGCGACTTACGCCGGCTCGGCGGCAGCCGGCGCGCCGTACTCCTGGGCGAGATAGCGCTCCGCTTCCTCGAGGATGAAGTAGCGGAACGCTTCCGCCGCCGGCGAAAGCGTCTTCGCCAGCGTGTTGACGACGTACCAGCGCCGAAGCACCGGCAGGTCTTCGATGTCTGGGACTGCGATCAGCCCGGCCTTCAGTTCGATGCCGATCGTATGCAGCGAGAGGAAAGAGATTCCGATGCCGGCCATCACGGCCTGCTTGATCGTCTCGTTGCTGGGCATTTCCATCGCAATGCGCGGCTGCAGGCGATGGTCGGCGAAGAACTTCTCCATCGCGGCACGCGTTCCGGAGCCCTCCTCGCGGATCAGGAATTCATAGTCGCCCAATGCTGCGGCCGGCGCGTGTCCGATCCGGGTCAGGGGGTGGTCCGGCGGCGTGACGATGACGTGCGGGTGCACCGCGAACGGCTCGGCCCGTGTCGCCATCTCGCGCGGCGGCCGGCCCATGATCGCCAGATCGACCTCGTTGGCCCGCAGCAAACCCGCCAGCTGCTCGCGGTTGCCGCCGATCGCCAGTCGTACCTCGACTCCAGGATGTTCGGCGCGGAAACGAGCCATTAGGCGTGGTACAAAGTATTTAGCAGTACTGACCATCCCAATTGTCAGGCGACCCGTCTGCAGGCCGCGGAACCGGGCCACCGCGTCCTCAGCGTCTTTCAGCGTTGCCAGGATCTTGCGGGCATAGACCAGCAGGTACTCGCCGGTGACCGTCAGCGCCACACTGCGGCCGCTGCGATCGAACAGTGGGAGACCCACTTGATCTTCCAACTCCTTGATCTGCATGGAAATTGCGGGCGGAGTCAGATGGAGTTCCTCGGCGGCCTTGCCAAAGCTCAGGTGGCGGGCAGCGGCGACGAAGACTCGCAACTGCCGCAGCGTGACCCCTTTCATCAGATTTCCTTACTTTAAGTTTCAAAAAACGTGACTTTATCTTATCAATCACGCCGCCTACAGTGCAATGCAACGCATCGACGCACACGCGTCGCCGAACAGGGGGCAAAGGCAGATGAACAAGCCGGTTGAAGGTCACATCAAGGACGTGAAGGAGCGCTACAAGGGCGGCGTCCTCAAATACAAGCAGATGGGCTACTGGCGGCCCGACTATGAGCCCAGTGAAACGGACGTCATCTGCCTGTTCCGCATCACGCCGCAGGAGGGCGTGGATCCCGAGGAGGCCGCCGCCGCGGTGGCCGGCGAGTCCTCGACCGCGACCTGGACGGTGGTCTGGACCGACCTGCTGACCGCGCACGAGTCGTACCAGGCCAAGGCCTACCGCGTCGACCCGGTGCCAAATCAGCCGGGCCAGTACTTCGTCTACATCGCATACGACCTGATCCTGTTCGAAGAAGGCTCGATCGCCAACATGACGGCGAGCCTGATCGGCAACGTCTTCAGCTTCAAGCCACTGAAGGCGGCGCGGCTCGAGGACATCCGCATCCCGGCCGCGTACGTCAAGACTTTCAAGGGGCCCCCGACCGGGATCATTGTCGAGCGCGAACGCCTCGACAAGTACGGCCGCCCGCTGCTTGGCGCGACGATGAAGCCCAAGCTGGGACTGTCGGGCAAGAACTACGGCCGCGTCGTCTACGAGGCGCTGAGCGGCGGACTCGACTTCACCAAGGACGACGAGAACATCAATTCGCAGCCGTTCATGCACTGGCGCGACCGGTTCCTGTTCTGCATGGAGGCCGTGAACAAGTCACAGGCCAATTCCGGCGAGGTCAAGGGCCACTATCTCAACGTCACCGCCGCGACGATGGAGGACATGTACGAGCGCGCCGAGTTCGCGAAGGAACTCGGTTCGAACATCCTGATGATCGACCTCGTGATCGGCTGGACCGCGATCCAGTCGATGTCGAACTGGTG
>DAOMFL010000094.1:0-13169 GCA_035429805.1 Burkholderiaceae bacterium | reverse complement strand
AGAACTCGCGCTTCAGCGGCTGGGAGGTATCGATGTCGACTTCGCCTTCGGTGCCTGTGGCGCCGTCGGCCAGGAACTTCAGCCGGTACTTGCCGATCTCGATCGCGTCGCCGCTCTGCAGCAGATGCTTCTTGATCGGCTGACCATTGACCGTCGTGCCGTTGGTCGAGCCCAGGTCTTCGAGGTAGACCTCGCCGCCCGAGCTGTAAATGACCGCATGCTCGCCACTCACAGCGAGGTTGTCGATCACGATGTCGTTGTGAGAGCGCCGGCCGATGGTCGTGCGGTCCTTGGTCAGGCCCACTTCCCGCAGCACCACCCCATCCAGACTCAGCACCAGCCTAGGCATGTCCGTCTTCTCCCCGGGGCCCATATTCTCGTAGTTCAAGACATTCTGCCAGCCTGCAAAAAGGCTGCCAATCAACGGTCTAGCTGATGATTCGATCCTCGAGCATGAGGCTAGGCCGGCATCTCGCCGCCGTCCCTGCCGCTCACCTTGATGACGATGACCGAGATGTTGTCCCGTCCCCCCGCCTCGTTCGCCAGGTCGACCAGCCGGCGCGCCGTCTCGTGCATGTCGGATCGTGCCGCCAGCAGGCCGGCAATCTCGTAGCTGCCGACCATCTCGGTCAGCCCGTCCGAGCAGAGCAGGATCACGTCGCCAGGCACGACGTCGAGATCCTGCACCTCGGGTTCGATCTCCGGGCTCGCCCCCAGCGCCCGCGTGACCAGGTTCTTGGCCGGCAAAATGCGGGCCTCTTCCTCCGTCACCATGCCGGCGTCGAGCAGCTCCTGAGAAAAGGAATGATCGCGCGTCAGCTGTTCGAGCTGATCGTCGCGGTACCGGTACAGCCGCGAGTCCCCGGTGTGGGCCACCCACAGACGCTCGCCCAGGAACCAGGCGATGACGAGCGTCGTTGCCATGCCCTCGAACGCCGCACTGTTCAGCGCCGCGTTGTAGATGTTGGCGTTGATCTCGTTGACCGTGTCGTAGATCGCTTCGTCAGGGGTGAAGACCGCGTCGCCGCTGCGCGAGTCGGCTAGCGCCGATGACAGGCGCTCGAGTACCGAACTGATGGCCATGACGCTTGCGACTTCGCCGGCGTTGTAACCGCCCAGCCCGTCGGCCAGCGCGAACAGCCCGCACGACGGGTCGGCGCCGATGGCGTCCTCGTTCAGCGGACGCACCAGTCCCGGATGTGTCTTCAGCGCAAAATCGAGGGCGACATTCATCGCAATGTCAGGCTCCGGATGCCGGGCGCCGACGGCGCGCCAGCGACTTGGCGACGCCAATGACGAATGCGGCGCCCACGGCGCTCGCAAGGTAGCGAACGATGTCGGTCTGCGGCACCAGCCGTTCGGCGACGGGATCGGTGACCATCAGGCCGCCCGCGATCCAGCCCAGCAGCGCGCCGCCCAGCAGGATGATGATCGGATAACGGTCAAGCAGCTTGAGGATGAGCTGGCTGCCGAAGACGATGAACGGCACCGACACCAGCAGGCCGAAGATGATCAGCCCGGTGCGCTGGCTCGGATCAGCCTGCTCCGCCGCACCCGCGATTGCGATGACGTTGTCCAGTGACATCACGAAGTCGGCGACGATGATGGTCCTGATTGCGGAAAGCAGCCTGTCGCTAGCCTGCACTTTCGCGTGTTCTTCACCGTGTTCCCCTGCGGGCGCGATCAGCTTGACCCCGATCCACAGGAGCATAAGGCCACCGGCCAGTTTCAGCATCGGAACGTTGAGCAGTGCTACGGCCACCGTGATCAGCAGGACGCGCAGCACGATGGCTCCGGCCGCACCCCACACGATGCCGAGACGGCGTTGCCGCTCGGGCAGATTCCGGCACGCCAGCGCGATGATGACCGCGTTGTCCCCGCCCAGCAGGATGTCGATGACGATGATCTCGCCGATCGCTACCCAGTCGAGCGCAGCGAACCACGCCACGACGCCCGCCATCACGCGGCCCTGCGGGCTTCAATCCGCTTCGCCCACACCATGCCGATCGCGACCACCAGTACGGCACAGGCCGCCGAGACGATGTAATCGATATGGCCGAAATGCTGGTGGAACCAGTCGTCGATCGCAGGATCGGTGATCGCCATCTCGCCGGCGACGAAGCCCAGCAGTGCGGCGCCCAGCGTGATGATGACGGGCCACCGGCTCATCAGGCGCAGCAGCAGCTGGCTGCCGACGATGATCAGCGGGATCGACAGTCCGAGGCCGATGATCAGCAGCGTCACACGGCCCTCGGCGGGACCGGTTTCGGCGGCCGCCGCCACGGCAATCACGTTATCGAGGCTCATCACGAGGTCCGCAATCAGGATCGTGCGGATCGCGGCGAACATCCCTCCGCCGGACTCGTGCGAGTCACCGCCCCCAGCGTCGTCCTCGGGCAGCAGCAGTTTGGCCCCGATCCACACCAGCAGCACCGCCCCGGCCAGCTTGAGAAAGGGATACTGCAGCAGCTGCACTGCAAAGACGGTCAGCAGCACCCGCAGCACGATCGCGGCAGCACTGCCGAAGAAGATCGCATTCTTCTGCTGCTGCCGGGGAAGGTGCCGGGCCGCCAGCGCAATGACGACCGCGTTGTCGCCCGACAGGATGATGTTGACGATGATGATCTCGAGCAGCGACTTCCAGAAGAGCGGCGTCGCGGCCACCTGCAGCAGATCCATGCTCGCCTCCGGCTGACCGTGGTCGGGGCGGATGCCTACTTCAGGACACTCTTCAGCAGCTTGCCGAGTTCGGACGGGTTCTTCGTCGTGCGGATGCCGCAGGCTTCCAGGACCGCCAGTTTCTCCTGGGCTGTGCCTTTGCCGCCGGAGATGATCGCTCCGGCGTGGCCCATGCGCTTGCCCGGCGGCGCGGTAACGCCGGCGATGAAGCCCACGACGGGCTTCTTCATATGCTTCTTGGCCCACTCAGCCGCGATTTCCTCGTCGGTGCCGCCGATCTCGCCGATCATCACGACGGCGTCGGTTTCGGGGTCTTCGTTGAATAGCTTGAGGATGTCGATGTGCTTCAGGCCATTGACCGGGTCGCCACCAATGCCGACGGCGCTCGACTGGCCGAGCCCGAGGTCGGTGAGCTGCGCCACCGCCTCGTAAGTGAGCGTGCCCGAACGCGAGACGACGCCGATGCGGCCCTTGCGGTGGATGTGGCCCGGCATGATGCCGATCTTGATCTCGTCGGGCGTGATGGTGCCGGGGCAGTTCGGACCGAGCAGCAGCGTCTTCTTGCTGTGCTTCCGCATCTTGTCGCGCACGACGATCATGTCGCGCACGGGGATGCCCTCGGTGATGCAGATGACGAGGTCGAGGTCGGCATCGACCGCTTCCCAGATGGCATCGGCCGCGCCGGACGGCGGCACGTAGACCACCGACACGTTGGCGCCGGTGGCGGCCTTGGCGTCCTTCACCGTCGCGTAGATCGGCACGCCCTCGAAGTCCTCGCCGGCCTTCTTCGGGTTGACGCCGGCGACGAAGCACGCCTTGCCGTTCGCGTACTCGCGGCACGCGCGCGTGTGGAACTGACCGGTCTTGCCGGTGATGCCCTGCGTGATGACGCGGCTCGTCTTGTTGATCAGGATGCTCATGGTCGTCTCGTGATCGCTAGCGTCCGCGGGCGGCGGCAACCACCTTCTCGGCGGCCTCGGCCATCGTGTCGGCGGAAATGATCGGCAGGCCGGAGTCGGCCAGAATCTTCTTGCCCAGCTGTTCGTTGGTGCCCTTCATGCGCACCACCAGCGGAACCTGTAGGTGCACGGCGCGCGACGCCGCGACCACGCCCTCGGCGATGACGTCGCAACGCATGATGCCGCCGAAGATGTTGACGAGGATCGCCTTGAGCTTCGGGTTGCGCAGCATCAGCTTGAAGGCCTCGGTCACCTTCTCGGTCGTGGCGCCGCCGCCGACGTCGAGAAAGTTCGCCGGCTCGCCGCCGAAGAGCTTGATCGTATCCATCGTCGCCATCGCCAGCCCGGCGCCGTTGACGAGACACCCGATGTTGCCGTCGAGCTGGATGTAGCTGAGGTCGAACTTGCTCGCCTCGACCTCGGCCGGATCCTCCTCGTCGAGGTCGCGCATCTCGACGATGTCGGGGTGGCGATAGAGCGCGTTCGAGTCGAAGTTGAGCTTGGCGTCGAGCGCGACGACGCGCCCGTCTTTCGTCAGGATGAGCGGATTGATCTCGGCGAGCGACGCATCCGTCTCCCAGAAGGCCTTGTACAGCCCCTGCAGCACGGTCCGGGCCTGCGCCACGCTGGCGGCAGGTATGCCGATCTTGGCAGCGACGTCATTGGCGTCGTGATCTGTAAGGCCAAGCGCCGGATCGATGTGCACCTTGTGAATCTTCTCCGGGTGATGCGCGGCCACTTCCTCGATATCCATGCCGCCTTCACTCGACGCCATCAGGGTGACGCGCTGCGTGGCGCGGTCGACGACCATGCCGACGTAGAGCTCCTTGGCGATGTCGGCCCCTTCCTCGATCAGCAGGCGCCGCACTTTCTGGCCTCCCGGGCCGGTCTGGTGCGTGACGAGCTGCATGCCGAGAATTTCGGACGCGCGCTGCTTGACCTCGTCCATCGAGCGGGCGAGCTTCACGCCGCCGCCCTTGCCGCGCCCGCCGGCGTGGATCTGCGCCTTGACGACCCACACCGGGCCGCCGAGCGTCTGCGCCGCCTTGACCGCCTCGTCCACCGTGAACGCCGGGATGCCGCGCGGAACCGGAACGCCGAAGCGCCGGAAGATCTCCTTGCCCTGGTACTCGTGGATTTTCATTGTGTGGTTCCGTCCTTGACCGGAGTCGGCTTCTTGTGCTGCGGAGGCTTGGGCTTCGTCTGATGCCAGCGCGGGTAGAACTCGGCGACCGCCGGGCCATCGGTGCGCAGTGCGTGGCAGCGGTCGAGCTGCCAGGGCATCTTCTCATCCTGCTCGTGGCCGGCGTGGGCCGAGTCGCGCGTCTTGAATACTTCGCCCGCGAATGCCTGCACCGCCGCTGTCGGCAGGACCTTCGCGAGCTCCGTGATGTGAGTGCAGCCATGCACGCCGCCGAGGCGCGCCTGCACGTGGCGCCGGAAGTCCTGCAGCAGGTTGAGTCCGACGAGCTTGCCGTAGTCCGGGGCAATCGTGTCGCAGTACCCCGGATACGGCACCCAGCGGGACTCGGCGGCCGCTGATACGACGTTGGCCCGCGTGTCGATCGTGACGCGCAGCACCATGTCATGGACCGGGTCCCCGGCGGCGCGCAGTCCGGTGGCCAGCGGAAAATCGCGCGACTTGGTGTCAGTCAGCACGGCTTCGAGGTCCCACAGGCCGTCATCGCGCGCGTACGCATCGACCCGGATCGAACGCGTGTGGACGTGGCGACGGTTGGACATGTGCGGCAAAAGAAAAGGCCGCTGTGGAAAAGCGCGGCGCGGCCCGGCGAAGCAATTTAGCACAGCGAGCCGGCGTGGCTGCGGCGGACTCCCGGCCAAGAACGGGCTGGCCGCGGAGCAGAGAACCCCCGCCCTGTCCGCTCTCGGCCGCCCGGTTCCGGACTACGCCGACCCGCGTGCCGGGGCCAGAAAGTCAGTCGCCTTCGGCACCGAGCCTGCCGGTCAGCACGGCGCGGATCGTGTCGGCGCTGAACCCCCGCGCCTGCAGGTATCGCGCCTGGCGTGCACGTTCGTCGAGGGACTTCGGAAGTGAGTCG
The DNA here is from genome assembly GCA_035429805.1 of Burkholderiaceae bacterium. Classification (GTDB taxonomy): domain Bacteria; phylum Pseudomonadota; class Gammaproteobacteria; order Burkholderiales; family Burkholderiaceae_F; genus JALORV01. The sequence continues at coordinate 7,471 of DAOMFL010000094.1, read as the reverse complement.
AAGCGCCGCGCCCACACCGCTTTCGCGCGCTGCAGTTCCGACGTCCCGATAGCAGCCAGGGCGTTCTGAGCGGTTTCGCGGTCCACCCCCCGGGACTGAAGATCCTGGGCCAGGCGCGCGTTGCCGTAGCGCGACGCCCGGGTGCGGACGATGGCCTCGGCGTAGCGCGTTTCAGAGAGCAGGCCGCGGCGCTGCAGTTCGTCCAGCACGGACTCGATGTCGGCCGCCGCATCCTGACCCTCCGGCACGTAGCGCCGCAGCTTGAGCGCGAGTTCGACGCGGCTGTGCTCGCGGCGCGCCAGAAGCGCAACGGCCCGCTGCAACAGTGTCGCCGCGGGCCGTTCGTTCCTGGCCGGGGTCATGCCGCGATCAGGCGACCTCCGCCCCCTCGCTGCGCAGCGCCACGCCCTTGGCGGCGCGGACCTTGTTTTCGATCTCCAGCGCGATGGCCGGATTGCCGCGCAGGTACTCGCGGGCGTTGTCCTTGCCCTGCCCGATGCGGTCGCCGTTGTAGCTGTACCAGGCGCCGGATTTCTCGATGATGTTCAGTTCCGAGCCGAGGTCGACGATCTCGCCCTCGCGGGAAATGCCTTCGCCGTAGAGGATGTCGAAGTTCGCCTGCTTGAACGGCGGCGCGACCTTGTTCTTGACGACCTTAACTTTGGTCTCCGAGCCGATCACTTCCTCGCCCTTCTTGATCGAACCGACGCGACGGATGTCCAGACGCACCGACGCGTAGAACTTGAGTGCATTACCGCCGGTCGTGGTCTCCGGATTGCCGAACATCACGCCGATCTTCATGCGGATCTGGTTGATGAAGATGACAAGGCAGTTGGTGCGCTTGATCGTGCCGGTCAGCTTGCGCAGCGCCTGCGACATCAGGCGCGCCTGCAGGCCGGGCAGCGAATCGCCCATTTCGCCCTCGATCTCGGCCTTGGGCGTGAGTGCCGCGACGGAGTCGATGACGATCAAGTCGACCGAGCCGGAGCGGACCAGCGCGTCGGCGATCTCGAGTGCCTGCTCGCCGGTGTCTGGCTGCGACACCAGCAAGTCCTGCAGATTGACGCCGAGCTTCTGCGCGTACTGGATGTCGAGCGCGTGCTCGGCGTCGATGAAGGCGCAGGTGCCACCGATCTTCTGCATCTCGGCGATGACCTGCAGTGTGAGGGTCGTCTTGCCGGATGACTCCGGGCCGTAGACCTCGACCACACGGCCGCGCGGCAGGCCGCCCACGCCGAGCGCGATATCCAGCCCGAGCGACCCGGTCGATACGACCTGGATGTCCTCTGCCACCTCGCCATCGGCGAGGCGCATCACCGAACCCTTGCCGAACTGCTTTTCGATCTGCGCCAGTGCGGCGGCGAGTGCCTTCTGCCGCTCCTTGCTGTCCACCACAACACTCCTTCCGTCGTCCATCGCCGCCTCCGCTCGCGCATGGCCCCGGCACGCCCGGGACACTGAAAGTAATTACAGTGCGGCAACTGTAGATACATTCAGTATCGCTTGTCAACCCGGCCCGACCGCCGGGGACGGCGCGCGCGCCGCGCCTTGCCGGGGATCTTTCGCGCGCCCTAGACTGCAGCGCCTACGCGAGCCGCGTCGGGCGCAAGCATAGCCCCACACCCATGCGCATCCTGATCGCCGAAGACGACGCCGTGCTGGCCGATGGCCTGTCCCGCTCGCTGCGGGCCGCCGGTTATGCAGTCGACATCGTGGCGAGCGGCGACGACGCGGATACCGCCCTCACCGCGCAGAACTTCGATCTGCTGATTCTGGATATCGGACTGCCCCGGCTGTCCGGGCTCGACGTGCTCAAGCGCCTGCGCGCCCGCAACTCGACGGTCCCGGTCCTGATCCTGACCGCAGCCGACAGCGTCGAGCAGCGGGTCAAGGGGCTGGACCTCGGCGCGGATGACTACATGGCGAAGCCGTTCGCGCTGTCCGAGCTCGAGGCGCGCGTCCGGGCATTGACGCGGCGGGCGGTAGGCAGTGCCAACACCATCCTCAGGCACGGCCCGCTCACGCTCGATCAGGTCGGACACGCCGCCTTCCTCAACGAAAGGATGCTCGACCTGTCAGCCCGCGAACTGAGCCTGCTGGAGATCCTGCTGCAGCGGCCGGGACGGCTCGTCAGCAAGGAGCAGCTCGTCGATCACCTGTGCAGCTGGGGCGAGGAAGTCAGCAACAACGCAATCGAGGTCTACGTGCATCGGCTGCGCAAGAAGATCGAGACCGACGCGGTCCGCATCGTCACGGTGCGCGGTCTCGGCTATTACCTCGAGCGCTTCGCCGACCCGGCCGCCGAGGCGGCCGGCGGCAGCGCTTAAGGCTCCGCGCGCCTCACGCCATGCCCGACGAAGGCACTCCGCGACGGCGCCTGCGCGTGCGCTGGCCGGAGGTGCTCCGGGCCCGCAATGCCGTGGCGGCCGGAGAACCGCCGGCCGAAGCGCGGAGTCCGCTGCGCAATCCGCTGCGCGGCGAGTTCGAACAGCGTTCGCTGTTCGGCGAGATCCTCGACTGGATGCTGGCGCCGCTGCTGCTGCTGTGGCCGACCAGCGTCACGCTGACCTACATCGTGGCCCAGACGATCGCCAACGCGCCGTTCGACCGTGCCCTGGCCGATGATGTCGGCGTGCTTGCCAATCACCTTCGCGAAGCCCGCGGCGAAGTCACCCTGCAGCTGCCCGCAAGCGTGCGCGAAGTCCTGCGCGCCGACGCCAGCGACACCGTGTACTTCATGGTGCTCGGGCTGCGCGGTGAGTTCGTCGCCGGCGACAACGACCTGCCGCTTCCGCCCGAAGACGCGCGGCCGTCGCCGCGCGAGGTGCAGTTTCGTTCCGACCTCGCGCGCGGCGAAGAGATCCGGGTCGCCTACACCTGGGTGGAGTTCAATCACGGCGGCAAGCGCGAATACGCGCTGGTCCAGGTCGCCGAGACCCTCGAGAAGCGATCGCAGCTGGCCAACGAGATCATCCGCGGCGTCATCATTCCGCAGTTCATCGTGCTGCCCGTCGCCATCGTGCTGGTCTGGTTCGGCCTTTCGCGCGGGCTGGCGCCGCTGGCGAACCTGCGCGCGCGCATTCGCTCCCGCCCGCCGGATGACCTCTCGCCGATCGATGCCCGCGGCGCCCCGGAGGAAATCGCTCCGCTGGTGAGTTCGTTCAACGAGATGCTGGCGCGCCTGTCGCAGAACCTGGAGATGCAGCAGCGCTTCCTGGCGGACGCCGCGCATCAGATGAAGACGCCGCTCGCCGGGCTGCGTACGCAGGCCGAACTGGCGCTGCGCGAGACGGACCCGCAGGAGCTCAAGCGCACGCTGCGCTACATCGCGGCGTCGACCGAGCGGGCAACGCACCTGATCAACCAGCTGCTGGCGCTGGCGCGCGCCGAGTACCAGGCCAGCGACCCGAGCGGTTTCGAGGTGCTCGATCTCGTCCCGCTCGCACGTCAGCTCGTGCACGACTTCGTCGCCGAAGCGATCGCGCGCGGCGTCGATCTCGGCTTCGAGAGCGACGAACGCCCGGTCCGCACCGTCGCCGCGCCGATCCTGGTCCGGGAGATGCTGAAGAACCTGCTCGACAACGCGCTGCGCTACACGCCACGCGGCGGCACGGTCACGGTTCGGGTCACGCGCCGGGACCGGTCGGCCTTCCTCGAGGTCGAGGACACCGGTCCTGGCATTCCCGAGGGCGAGCGTCAGCGGGTGTTCGACCGCTTCTACCGGATACTCGGCACCAATGTCGACGGCAGCGGACTCGGGCTGGCGATCGTGCGCGAGATCGCCGAGCAGCACGGCGCGCTGGTGCGCATCGGGACCAACCCGGCGGCGACGGACCCGCAGCGCCCGGGAACGCTGATCAGCGTCGAGTTCGAGACGATCGATTCCGATCAGCCCACTGTCGATCTGTCGCAGCAGCAGTAGCCGGGCCGCGCGGTTCACCCCGGTCTCCGGTTTGACCCGCGCAGGCGCAGTCCGGCATAATTTCGTGCTCTCGATGCGACGAGGGCGTCGTCAGGACGATTCGAGCGCACCCCGAGACGTTTCACGCGGATGGCTCTGCAAGGAGCCTCTCGGGTCGTTAGCTCAGCCGGTAGAGCAGCGGACTTTTAATCCGTTGGTCGCAGGTTCGAATCCTGCACGACCCACCAGTCGCATCGCAGATCCAGGGAACCGGGTCGTTAGCTCAGTTGGTAGAGCAGCGGACTCTTAATCCGTAGGTCGAAGGTTCGAATCCTTCACGACCCACCACCGACTTCCCGACCAAAGCCGTAGGCAGACACGGGGTGCCGCGCTCAGCGCGCGGCCGTGCCCGACGTCGCCCTGGCAGCCTCGGCAGTGGCCGGCGCCTGCCATCCACCGCCAAGCGCGACGTACAGGTCGACCACCGACTCATAGACGTCGCGCGTCGTGCTCGACAGCCGCAGTTCGGACTCGAACACATCCTGCTGCGCGATCAGCACCTCGAGGTAGATCGTCACGCCGCTGCGGTAACGCAGCTCCGCGAGCCGCGCGCGTTCGCGGTTCGCCTTGACCGCCCGATCCAGCGCCGCCCGCTGCTCGACATTGCGCTCGTAGGCGACGAGCGCATCATCGACTTCCCTGAAGGCCGTTCGCACCGTCAGCCGATACTGCTCGACGGCGATCACCTGCTGCGCGCGCGCCGCATCGACATTCGAACTGAGCCGGCCCCACGTGAATATCGGCGCTGTGACGGACGGCGCCACGCTCCAGGCACCGCGCCCATCGTCGAAAAGCGCGCTCAATGCCGGGCTCGCGACACCGAGGAACGCCGTCAGCGAGATGGTGGGAAAGTAGGCGCGCTTCGCCGCGTCGAGGTTCGCTTCGCTGGCGCGCACGGTCTGCTCGGCAGCCAGCACATCCGGGCGACGCTCCAGCAGCTGGGACGGCAATCCGGCCGGCAGCTGCGGCGGCAAACCGACGTCCGCCAGGGACTGCCGCTGGATCGGCCCGGGATTACGTCCGATCAGCACCGCCAGCGCATTCTCGGCCTGCGTCCGCGCCTTCTCGATCTCCGCCACGGCCGCCTCGGCCTGCGCGAAGTTCGATTCGGCCTGGCGCAAGTCGCTGCCGGCCGACACTCCCGCCTTGTGGCGCGCGCTGACCACACGCAGTGATTCGCGCCGCGATTCGACCTGCTGCTTCGCCACCACCAGCTGGTTGTCGAGGTCCAGAAGGCGCAGGTAGCCGCGCGACACCGCCCCGATCAGCGAGATGTATACAGCCCACTGCGTGTCCTCGGACGCAAGCATCAGGCGGCGCTGCGACTCGGTGGCGGCCTGCAGCCGGCCGAAGAGATCGATCTCCCAGGCCGGGATCACTCCGCCGAACGACGCCGACTCGACGTTGACGTTCGGCGTCGCCGTCGAGCCCGACGACTGCCGGCCCTTCGCGTAGTCGAACTGCGCGCCGAACGTAGGAAAGAGGTACGAGCGCGTGACGCCATACTGTGCCCTGGCAATCTGCACCTGCTGTACAGCGATCAGCAGATCGGTGTTGTTGCGCAGCGCCTCGCGAATCAGGGCGTCGAGATCTTCGGAGCGGAACAGTTCACCCCACGGCCTGTCGCTGAGCGCGCGCTCCGTGACAGCCGCGGTGCGCCACCCGGCCGGAGCATCGGCCGCCCTGCGCAGGTCGGCCGGCGCCGTCGAGCATGCGGCAAGCACGCCCGCCGCCAGAAGGGCCACGATCGCGTGTTGCCGCAGAACACCTGCGTTCATATGCGCCGCTCCCCCTGCACGCCCGACGGCGCAGCCGGTTCTCCGCCGGCGTGCGCGGGATGCGCTGCCGTCGGCGCGCGCCGGTTGCGGCCCAGGTACGTCATCGCCGCCCAGTAGAACAGCGGCGTGAAGAACACGCCGATCAGCGTGGCCGCCAGCATGCCGCCCAGAATGCCGGTGCCGACCGAATGCTGGGTTGCTGCACCGGCACCGGTGGCCTTCACCAGCGGCAGCACGCCGAGGATGAAAGCGAGCGAGGTCATCACGATCGGCCGCAGGCGGGCGCGCGCGGCCTCGATCGCCGCCTCGATGACGCCGAGTCCCTGCTCGAAGCGCTGCTTCGCGAACTCGACGATGAGGATGCCGTTCTTGCCGGCGAGACCCACCAGCGTGATCAGCGACACCTGGAAGAACACGTCGTTCGGCGTGCCGCGGAGAAGCAGCGCGATCAGCGCCCCGAAGATCGCGATCGGCACCACCAGGAACACCGATATCGGCAGTGTCCAGCTCTCGTACAGCGCCGCGAGGAACAGGAACACGAAGATGAACGACAACAGGAAGATGAAGCCCGCCTGGCCGCCGGCAATGCGCTCCTGCAGCGACTGGCCCGACCACTCGAAGTTGACGCCGGCCGGCAGGATTTCCGCCGACAGGCGTTCCATCGCCTCCAGCGCCTGTCCGGAGCTGAACCCCGGCGCCGAAGCGCCATTTAACTGCACCGCCGGATAGCCGTTGTAGCGACTGAGCGCGATCGGCGCGATGCGGAAGTCGGTCCGTGCCAACGAGTTGATTGGCACCAGATCGCCCTTTGCGTTGCGCACGTAGAACCGCTGCAGGTAGGACGGAGCGGAGCGGAACTGCTGCTCCGACTGCATCTTCACCTTGAGGTTGGTGCCGAACGCCGTGAACTGGTTGACGAAGCTCGAGCCGAGCAGTGTGCCGATCGTGCTGTAGACATCCGCGAGCGGCACGCCCATCGACTTCGCCTTGTTGCGGTCGACATCAATGAAGAGCGTCTGCACCTCGGGCGCCGCCACGCTCCGCACAGCGGCGAGCGATTCGTCCTGGCGCGCGGCCTCCACCAGCCGGGCCGCCGTGGCATTGAGCTGTTCGCGGTTGCCGTCCAGCGCGAGCAGGCGGTAGTCGAAGCCGGCGATGTTGCCCATACCGGAGATCGGCGGTTCGTTGATCGCGAACACGCGCGCCTCGGTCAGGCCGAAGAACTGACGATTCATCCGCTGGATCAGATCCTGGACGCTATGGCCCGCGCCGCGCTCGTCCCACGGCTTCAGCGTCACGTAGACAAATGCCTGGTTGGCGTAGCGGTAGAAGATCGAGAACCCGGTGATGCCGATGACGTCGGCCACCTCCGGCTGCTGCTGCAGCATGCCTTCGACCTTCTTCAGCACCTCGAGCGTGCGCTCGCTCGAGGCCGCCGGCGGCAGGTCGATCGCGACGAACATCGTGCCCTTGTCTTCCTCCGGCACGAAGCCCGTCGGAATCGTCCTGAACAGGAACAGCAGGCCCGCAATGATCACGCCGTAGATGACCGCGAAGCGCAGGCTGCGCCGGATGATCGCGGCCACGGCGTCCGAGTAGCGGCTCGTCACCTTGTCGAAGAAGCGGTCGAAGGCCTGGATCGGTTTCGGCTTGTGCGCTCCTTCCTTCAGGATCAGTCCGCACAGCGCCGGCGTCAGCGTCAGCGCGGTCAGCGCCGACAGCAGCGTCGAGA
>DAOMFL010000093.1:0-13287 GCA_035429805.1 Burkholderiaceae bacterium | reverse complement strand
GGATCGACGGCACGTAGCCCTGGTAGACGACGCCGTGCAGCTCGACCTTGTTCTGTACGCGCAGGTAGCGCACCAGATAGTCGACGATGTTGGGCGTGATGCGCTGGCCGGGGACAAGGACCGGGATGCCCGGCGGATACGGCACGATCTGGTCGCAGCAGATGCGACCCGCGAGCTTGCCATTTTGCTGGTCGTTTTCGTCGAGCAGCTGCACCAGCTCGCCGGTCGCATAGTAGGCATCGCGCGGCAGCGACACGAGTTCGGTGAACGGCGGCAGGTCGGGCGTTCGGTACAGCCGTCGCGGCGCGCGCTTCTCGCGCGCGATCCGCATCAGCGCGTCGTACAGGCGCGAGCACTTCGAGCGCGTGGTGCCGACCGTCAGCAGCAGCGTCAGCGTGTTGAAGGTGGATTTCTCGACCGTGATGTTGAAGCGCGTAAAAAGTTCGTTCTGCAGGTCGTCGACCGTCATGCCGCACGACGAAATGTCTACGGTGACCTTGGTCGGGTCGAGCCGGATGCCGTCTTCACGCACCTCCTCCGGCAGCAGATCCTCCAGCTCGAGCACGCGGAACACGCCGGTCGAATTGATCTGCTCGCGCAGTTCGTCGGCCAGCATCAGCGTCCGCTGCAGCAGCTTGTAGCCCTCGAGCACCGCCTGCTTGCGGCTGACATCGAGGCTCGCGATCATGCTGTACATCGGGCTCGTCGATGTATGCATGTTGAAGTTCTCGCGGAAGATGTGCTCGTTGAACGTCGGGTCGTTGACGTGGATGTAGGCGGCCTGCGACAGCGCCGACAGCGTCTTGTGCGCCGACTGCGTCGCGTAGTCGGCTCCCGACTCGAGCGCGGTCGGTCGCAGCGCCGGATGGAAGCGCGCGTGAGCGAACCAGGCTTCGTCGATCAGCACCTTGATGCCGCGCTGGTGCGCCGCTTCGACGATCGGCTTCAGGTCATAGCGCAGGCCGTCGTAGGTGCAGGAAGTCAGCACCAGCAGCTGCGCGTCCGGGTGCTCATCGATCGCCCTGAGGATCGTCTTCTTGGGCACCGGCCCGAACACGCCGTACTTGCGGTTGACCGACGAGTCGAGATAGACCGGCTGCGCGCCGGACAGCACGACGCCGTGGTGCACGGACTTGTGGCAGTTGCGGTCGAGCAGCAGCTTCTCGCCGGGCGCGATCAGCGTCTGCAGGATCACCTTGTTGGCGGTCGAGGTGCCGTTGGTCGCGAAGAACGTGCGGCGCGCGCCGAAGGCCTTCGCCGCCATCTGCTGCGCCTCGGCAATGACCCCGGTGGGCTCCATCAGTGAATCGAGCGCCTTGACCGACACCGAGAGGTCGGCGTCGAACACGTGCTCGCCCATGAAGTCGTAGAACTCGTTGACCCACGGGCTGCCGCGCATCGAGTCGCCGCTCGAATGTCCTGGCGTGTGCCAGGCGTCCTTGGCTGCCAGCACATAGGCCTTGAGTGCGTCGTAGAACGGTGTCCGCGCTCGTTCGGCGATCTGCGCATTGAGGATGCGGTAAATGCCGCGGTAGTCGCGCTCCTCGCGGTAGAAATAGCCGTCCACCGCTTCGGCGAACAGCGCGTCGACGACCTGGTCCTCCTTTTCCTTCTCGATCAGGATGTAGATGTCGAGTTCCGGTCGCAGTGCGGTGATGCGCTGGACCAGCTTGAGCGCCGAGACCTGGAGGTTGCGCGGGCCATCCTTGGAGCCGTTCTTCTTTTTGCGCGTGTCGTGCACCGCGTAGAGCTTGTCGTCGACGATCGCTGTCTGCACGTCGCCATCGCGCTCGATCAGCGCCAGCCCTTCCTTGGCTGTGAGCGCGCCGATGAAGGTGATGCCGAAGGGGTTGTCGAGCGAGCGGGCTGCGGCATTCAGACCCTTCAGCAGGTCGCGCAGGATCAACGGCTCGTCGTTGATGACGAGCACCTTGGAGACGGGCTTGGACATGCAGTCGACGACGGCTGGGGCCTGAGGGAGGGCCGCTTTATCCGGCAATTCAGGGGCAATTGCAAGCGGCCGCAGCGCCGGTCTGATTGCACTGCTCGGATAAAATTCCGCTTTCGTTCCGAGGGTCCGGTATCAGGCCGGGCCTGCCCGGGCCATCGCCTCGTGTCCGATCCGGCAACTGCTGCATCCAAACCCCGCGAATTCTTCGTCCACGGTGTGACGACTGGCGGCCGTCCCTTCCGGCCGAGCGACTGGGCCGAGCGGCTGTGCGGAGTGATGTCGTGTTACCGGCCGGGCGGTATCGCCAGCGGCCGCGACGCCTACATCGGCTATTCGCCGTATGTGCGCCCGACCATCATCGGCGGCATCAAGTGCGTCGTCGTGGACGAGCGCCTGCGCGATCTGGAACGCATGGCTTTCGACTTCGTGATGAACTTCGCCCGGGACAACGACCTGCCGGTCTACGAGGGCTGTTCAATGCCGGATCGGGGGTGATCCGTCCACCGCGGGGACTGGCCCGGTGCGGCGGCCGCCGCCGGGGCACCTCCGCGAGCGGCGCCGCGGGGGCGGCGCCCGGTGCGTTCAGGCCATCGACTTGATGGCTGCCGCGAGGCGGCTCTTGCTGCGCGCCGCGGTGTTCTTGTGAATGACCTTCTTGTCGGCCATCGAATCGATGACGCTCGTGGCCGCGCTGAGCACGTCCGTCGCCGCCTTCTTGTCGCCGGCTTCGATCGCCTTGCGCACCGACTTCACCGCGGTGCGCACGCGCGAGCGCTGCGAGGCGTTCTGGGCGTTGCGGGCCGCCGACTGACGGGCGCGTTTGCGGGCCTGTTTGGTGTTCGCCATTTGAATGTCCTGGATTGGTCTGCAGTTCGCCGTGCCGACGGGCTGGGCCGCGGCGCGGAAAGCCGTAAACTATATCAAATCAACCGCTTACCGACAATTCGCCCGACGGCCTCGAGCGCAGGCGCAACTCGGGCGCCTGCCGGCGCCGCGACCGGTCCTCTCCCGCAGTGAACCTCTTCCGCGCCCTCGCGACGGTCAGCAGCCTGACGCTGCTGTCGCGCATCACCGGACTCGTCCGCGACATGCTGATCTCGCGGCTGTTCGGCGCCAGTGCCGAAACTGACGCATTCAACGTCGCGTTCCGGCTGCCCAACCTGCTGCGCCGGTTGTTTGGCGAGGGCGCGTTCCAGCAGGCCTTTGTGCCGATGCTGGCCGACGTGCGCGCACGCGGCGACGAACCGGCGACGGCGGCGTTCGCCGGTCACGTTGCCACGGCGCTCTTCTGGACGCTGCTTGCCGTTTCGGTGCTTGGAGTGGTGGCGGCCCCGGTGCTGGTCTGGCTCATCGCCTCGGGCCTTGCCCGTAATCCGTCGGCCTTCGAACTGGCCAGCGTGATGACGCGCTGGATGTTCCCCTACATCCTGTTCATGTCACTGGTGGCGCTGGCGGCGGGCGTGCTGAACACCTATCGCCGTTTCGCCGTGCCGGCATTCACTCCGGTGCTACTCAACCTGTCCTTCATTGGTTGTGCGCTGTGGCTCGCGCCAAGGCTCGAACAGCCGATCATGGCGCTGGCGTTCGCAGTGCTGCTCGGAGGTCTGCTGCAGCTCGGCCTGCAGTGGGCGGCGCTGCATCGGGCGGGCCTGCGCCTGCGCATCGGATCGCCGCGGGCCGCGCTCACGGACCCCGACGTCCGACGTGTCGTCGGCCTGATGGGCCCGGCGATCTTTTCGGTTTCGGTGGCTCAGCTGTCGATCATCATCAACACGAACATCGCCTCGCACCTGGCCACGGGCAGCGTCACGTGGCTTGCATTTGCCGACCGCCTGATGGAGTTTCCGACCGCGCTGCTCGGCGTCGCCCTCGGGACCGTGCTGCTGCCGAGCCTGTCGGCCGCGTTCGCCGAGAGGCGTTCCGATGACTACTCGCGGCTGCTCGACTGGGGCCTGCGCCTGATCTTCCTTCTCGCGCTGCCCGCGGCCCTCGGTCTCGGAATGCTCGCCGACGGCATCGTGTCAGTGCTGTTCCAGGGCCGGGAGTTCACCGCCGCCGACGTCCACCAGACCTCGGCGGCGGTCGTCGGCTATGCCGTTGGGCTGCTGGGACTCATCGCGGTGAAGATCCTGGCGCCGGGCTTCTACGCGCAGAAGGACATCCGCACGCCCGTGAAGATTGCCATCACCGTGCTGATCGCGACCCAGCTCGCGAACCTGGTGCTGGTTCCGCTGTTCGCGCACGCCGGGCTGGCGCTCTCGGTGAGCCTCGGAGCCTGTGCCAATGCACTGGCGCTTTATGCCGGACTCAGGCGGCGCGGCGTCTACACGGCCCGCGCCGGCTGGGGCGGCTTCCTGTTGCGGGTGGGAGGCGCATTGCTGGTGCTCGCTGCGGCGCTGTGGCTGGCGCAGCTGCGGATCGACTGGACCAGCCTGCAGGCGACGCCGTGGTGGCGCGCCGGGCTGCTTGCGAGCGTGATCGCCGGCGCCGCTGCGGTGTACTTCGCGGCGCTCTTCGCGCTGGGTTTCCGCTTGAACGACTTCCGGCACGCACGCCGCGGCTGACGCATGCACAGAAACGCCGCCCGCAGGCGGCGTTTCTGCAGACCGGCGTCCGTTCAGCCGGCCTGCTTCAGCATCGTGTCCGCGTCGCTGACCTCGAACTTGCCCGGCGCCTCGACATTCAGCGTCCTGACGACCCCGTTGTCGACCAGCATCGAGAAGCGCTGGCAGCGCACGCCCATGCCGCGCGCCGTAAGGTCGAGCTCCAGCCCCAGCTTCTTCGTGTAGTCGGCCGACCCGTCGGCCATCATTCGCACCTTGCCCGTGGCTTTCTGGTCGCGTCCCCAGGCGCCCATCACGAAAGCATCGTTGACAGCCAGGCACCAGATCTCGTCGATGCCCTTGGCCTTCAGCTTGTCGTACAGCGCGACATAGCCCGGCACATGCTTGGCCGAGCAGGTCGGCGTGTACGCCCCCGGCAGCCCGAACACCGCGATCTTCCTGCCCTTCACCAGGTCGCCCACCTTGAAGGTGTTGGGTCCGAGCGCGCAGCCCTCGGTCTCGACATCGATGAATTCCTGCAGTTCACCGTCCGGCAGCTTGTCACCAACCTTGATGGTCATGGCGTGGGTCCCCCAGGTGCGTCGAAAGAAGCCAGTCTAGCAATCCGGCGCGCTCAATCGCCGAGCGCCACGCCTTCACGGCGAGGGTCGGCGCCGCCCGCCCAGCCGAGACGGCCATCGGCGAGGCGCACCCGAACGATGCCCTGCAGTCCGCTGCCCATGTCGATCTCGCGCACGTCGTGGCCTCTAGCCTTCAGCGCCTCGACCACGGCGGGGCTGAAGCGACCCTTTTCCAGTTCCGTGGGCCCGTTGCGCGAACCGAAATTCGGCAGCGCGATCGCCTGCTGGATGTCGAGGTTCCAGTCCAGTACGCCGACCAGCGTCTTGGCCACGTAGCCGATGATCTGCGAACCCCCGGGCGAGCCGACCGACGCGACCAGTGCGCCGGTGGCGCGGTCGAACACCAGTGTCGGCGCCATCGAGCTGCGTGGCCGCTTGCCCGGTTGCACGCGGTTGGCGATCGGCTTGCCGTCCGCGTCCGGAGCGAATGAAAAGTCGGTCAGCTGGTTGTTCAGCAGGAAACCACGGACCATCACGCGGGCTCCGAACACATCTTCGATCGTCGTCGTCATCGCCACGGCATTGCCGTAGCTGTCGACCACCGAGATGTGCGACGTCGCGGACTTTAGTGGCGACGCATCGGGCGCGAACGCGCTGCGGGTGCCCGGAGGCAGGCCCGGCTGCGCAGTCCCCATGCTGCGGGGCCCGATCAGCTGCGCGCGCTGCTTGAGATACGCAGGATCGAGCAGACCGGACACGTTGACGGCGACGAAATCGCTGTCCGCCACGTAGAGCCCGCGGTCGGCGAATGCGAGCCGTCCCGCCTCGGAAAACAGATGCACGGCTTCGGCGCGGGGTTCGAGGGCCGGGGCAGCTTCTGGCGGAAACACCGCGATGTTGCGATGAGTGAAGATGCCCAGCATCTGCGCGATCGCGATGCCTCCCGACGAGGGCGGCGGCATGCCGCAGACGCGCCATTGCTTGTAGTCGGTGCAGATCGGCTCGCGCTGCCTGACGCGGTATGCGAGGAGGTCGGACGTCGCAAGTCGTCCGGCATTGTTCTGCGACTGCACCGCCTGCACGATATCGGCCGCAATCGCGCCCGAGTAGAACGCGTCCGCGCCGCCAGAAGCGATCGCCCGCAGTGTCGCGGCAAGTTCCGGATTCCGGACCGTCGCTCCCACGGCCCTGGGCGCGCCGTCGGCGTTGTAGAAGCAGGCGGCTGCCGCGCGATCGTTCCGCAGGTACTTCTCGGCGGCCAGCAACTGGTTCAGGCGCTGCGACATCGGAAAGCCCGACTCGGAGAGCCGGATCGCCGGTTCGAACAGCTGCGCCCAGGGCAGCTTGCCGTACTGCCGGTGCGCGCTCTCGAGCAACCGCACCGCGCCCGGCGTACCGACGGAGCGGCCGCCAACCACAGCTTCGTAGAACGCCATCGGTTTGCCGTCAGGGTTCAGGAACAACCGTTCGTCCGCCGACATCGGTGCGGTCTCGCGGCCATCGAACGCCACCACCTTCGTGCCATCCCAGTGCAGCAGGAACGCGCCGCCACCGAGCCCGGAGCTCTGCGGCTCGACCAGCGCAAGCACCAGCTGGATCGCGATCGCGGCATCGACTGCGCTGCCGCCCGCACGCAGCATCTCGACGCCGGCCTGGGTCGCCAGCGGATTCGCCGACGCCGCCATGTGCTTCTGCGCCGTGACACTGGCGAGGCCAACGCGGAAGACGGATGACGGCTCGGGCTGCGAGGGCCGTTCGGGCGGCGTTGCGCACGCCGCGAGCAGTACGGCGATGAGGGCGGCGCCAAGCCGCAACCGACGGACCATTTCAGACTCCAGCTCGTGCAGCAGCCTACTTCGGCTGCAGGCGGATCGCGCCGTCGAGGCGGATCACCTCGCCATTTAGCATCACGTTCTCGACGATGTGGCGAACCAGCGCCGCATACTCGTCCGGCCTGCCGAGTCGCGACGGAAACGGCACCTGCTTGCCGAGCGAGTCCTGCACCTCCTGCGGCATGCCAAGCAGCATCGGCGTGGCAAACAGTCCCGGTGCGATCGTCACGCAGCGGATGCCGCTGCGTGCAAGGTCGCGCGCGATCGGCAGCGTCATGCCAACCACGCCGCCTTTTGAAGCCGAGTACGCGGCCTGTCCCATCTGTCCGTCGTAGGCCGCGACCGAAGCGGTGTTCACCAGCACGCCGCGCTCGCCGTCAGCAGTCGCTTCCTGGCGTGCCATGGCATCGGCTGCGAGGCGGATCATGTTGAAGGTGCCGATCAGGTTGATGCCGATGACCCGCGCGAACGAGGCCAGTGCGTGCGGACCCTCCTTGCCAACCACCTTTTCGCCGATCGCGATGCCGGCGCAGTTGATCAGTCCCCGCAGTGGTCCCATCGCCAGCGCCGCTGCGACAGCGGCCTGGCCATCGGCCTCGCTCGCGACATCGCACTTGACGAAGCGCGCGTTGCCGAGCTCGCGCGCCAGGGCCTCGCCCTTGTCGGCCTGCACGTCGGCAATGACGACTTTCGCGCCGCCGGTCGCCAGCATGCGCGTGGTGGCGCCGCCCAGTCCGGATGCGCCGCCGGTGACGATGAACACATTGTTGTTGACCTGCATGCGGTCCTCCCTCGGCCCGGTATGTCGAACCGAAGCAGTGTAGAGGACCGCGCGATCGGTGCTCGACGCTACTGGAAGCTGCAGCGCGCGTAGAGCCAGACGGTGCCGTTGGCGTCGCCGTCAGCGCCGACGCGGGCCCGCGCCCGTACCATCGGCAGCAGGCACTGCTCGGCCGAGAATCCGGCGGAATTCATCCAGTCCCGCATTGTTTCGGAGGGCACGCCGACGACGACCTTGGGCCGCGTGTAGCTGCCATCGTAGGATTCGCGCGGCCCCTCCACCTGCACGGCGCCGCCGAGCCAGCTGTAGTCGCGCAGCCGCGGCTCCACCGTTACAGGACCCGGCGCAGCCGGGGAGGGCACCTTCAGGCCGGACAGCGGGCCCGCGGAGCGCACCGAATACGGCCGCAGGACGGAATCCGGCAGCGCTTCGATGCGTGCCTGCGCGCCTGCCTGCGCCGCCGCCGCGAGGCTTCCGGCTGCGAACAGGCCGCAGGTCAGCGCGTGCAGGACGTCGGGCTGGGTCAGGCGCATATCGACACCGGGCTTCGGCAAGCCGCTGCGTGCAGATCGACAGTACTCTGACGCCGGGCCGGTGTTCGTGACAAGAATCCGGTTGGATGACTAAAGTCAGGGCCGGGACAGGATGTCCAGGACCGCCAGGATGGACCGCGGTGACAGATCAGGGGGATGGCCATGGGGCGCGGACGCGAACTCCTGCAGGGGCTCACGAGTTTCGAGAAGGGCAAGATCGTCAGCGCGCGCGAAGCGGTACAGCTGATCCACGACGGCGACAACATCGCCACCACCGGGTTCGTCGGCATCGGTTTTCCGGAAAACATCGCCGTGGCGCTCGAGCAGCGATTCCTCGAGTCGAGCGAGAAGGACCCGGATGGTGTCGGCCGGCCGGCGGGACTGACGCTGGTCTATGCCGCCGGGCAGGGCGATGGCAAGGAACGGGGGCTCAACCACCTCGGCCACGAAGGCCTGGTTCGCCGCGTGATCGGAGGGCATTGGGGTCTGGTGCCGAAGCTGCAGGCGCTGGCGGTGGCCAATCGCATCGAAGCCTATAACCTGCCGCAAGGCGTGATCACGCATCTGTTTCGCGATATCGCGGCTGGCAAGCCGGGGCATCTGACGCGCATCGGGCTCGGCACCTTCGTCGATCCGCGCCACGGCGGCGGCAGGATCAACGAGCGCACCACGGCCGAGCTGGTCGAGCTGATGACGATCGAAGGGCAGGAATACCTGTTCTACAAGGCGTTCCCGATCAACGTCGGCATCGTGCGCGGGACCACCGCTGATCCCGATGGCAACATCACGATGGAGCGTGAAGCGCTGACGCTCGAAGGGCTGGCGATCGCGATGGCGGCGCGCAACTCCGGCGGCATCGTCATCGTGCAGGTCGAGCGCATCGCCGAGCGCGGCTCGCTCAACCCGCGCCAGGTGAAGATCCCCGGCGTGCTCGTGGACTGCGTCGTCGTGGCCGAGAAGCCCGAGTACCACATGCAGACCTTCGTCGAGCAGTACAACCCGGGGTTCGCCGGAGAGATCCGCGTGCCCGCCAGTTCGCTCGCGCCGATGCCGATGAGCGAGCGCAAGATCATCGCCCGTCGCGCCGCCTTCGAGCTGCAGGCGAACAGCGTCGTGAACCTCGGCATCGGCATGCCCGAGGGCATCTCGGCCGTCGCCGCAGAGGAAAAGATCATCGACCTGATGACGCTGACCGCCGAGCCCGGCGTGGTCGGCGGAATCCCTGCGTCGGGGCTCAATTTCGGTGCCGCGGTCAACACGCAGGCGATCATCGACCAGCCATACCAGTTCGACTTCTACGACGGCGGCGGACTCGACCTTGCGTTCCTCGGCCTCGCGCAGGCCGACCGCGAAGGCAATCTCAACGTCAGCAAGTTCGGACCGCGGCTGGCCGGCGCCGGCGGCTTCATCAACATCTCACAGTCGGCCAAGCGGGTCGTGTTCGTCGGAACCTTCACGGCCGGTGACCTGCAGGTGCGAGTCGACGAGGGGCGCCTGGTGCTGCTCAACGACATCGGACCGAAGAAATTCGTCGCGCAGGTCGAGCACCGCACGTTCTCGGGCGGCGAGGCGCACCGGCGGGGACAGCCGGTGCTTTACATCACCGAACGCTGCGTGTTCCGGCTGGGAGACGACGGGCTCGAACTGTCCGAGGTGGCGCCCGGCATCGACATTGAGCGCGACATCCTCGCGCGCATGGACTTCAAGCCGGCCATCCCGCACGACCCGGTGCCGATGGACGCGGCGATCTTCGGCGAGGAGCCGATGAACCTGCGCGAACGCATGCTGGCGATCCCGCTGGCGCAGCGGCTCTCGTACGACGAGGAACACAACGTGCTGTTCCTCAACTTCGAACGGCTCGCGGTGCGGACGCCGGCCGACGTCGCCGCGGTGCACGCCGAAATCATGCGGCGGCTCGGCGAGATCGGGCACAAGGTCTACGGCATCGTCAATTACGACAACTTCGAGCTTGCCCCCGAAGTGGCCGACGAGTACCTCGCGGTCGTAAAAGACCTCGTCGACAACTACTACTTCGGGGTCAGCCGCTACACGACCTCGGGCTTCCTGCGTGCCAAGCTCGGCAAGGCGCTGAAGCATCGCGGCGTGGCGCCGCACATCTACGAATCGGCCGCCGACGCGCTCAAGCACGTGCGCGACACGTAGCCGGCCAGCGCACTCCGATCACGCTGGGGCCGGCGGGTCCTCAGCGGCGGCGGCGCGTCAGGTTCGCAGGATCTTCAGGCGGTTGCCGTCGGTGTCGACTTCTTCCAGGACCACGTCGAACTGCCAGAGTTCCTTCACGTAGTTCAGCAGTTCCTCGGCCGATTCGGCGTCGAGCAGGCGGCCGCGCTCGACCCGGTGCTGCAGCAGCAGCGCCCGGTCCGAATCCGCACTGAATCGCACGACCTGGACCGGCGGCGTGTAGGCGTCGGACCGGTACTGCGCAGCGAGCGCCTGACGGATGCGCGCGTAGCCCTGCTCGTTGTGGATGGCTCGCACCTCGTAGCGGCTGCGGTCGGCCTCGTCGTCCGCGATCGTGAACAGCCGCAGATCGCGGATCACCTTCGGCGACAGGTACTGCTCGATCAGGCTTTCGTCCTTGAAGTTGGCCATCGCGAAGTGGATTGCCGCCAGCCAGTCGGAGCCGGCCAGCCGCGGAAACCAGTGGCGGTCCTCGTCCGTCGGCTGCTCGCAGATGCGGCGGATGTCGCGATACAGCGCAAAGCCCAGCGCGTAGGGATTGAAGCCGTGGAAGTGAGGCGCATCGAAGGGCGGCTGCGTGACGACGTCGCTGTGGTTCGAAAGCCACTCCAGCATGAAGCCGTCGTCGACCTGGCCGTGGTCGTACATCTCGTGCAGCAGCGTGTAGTGCCAGAACGTCGCCGCCCCCTCGTTGGCCACCTTGGTCAGGCGCTGCGGCTGGAAGTACTGAGCGACCTTGCGCACGATGCGGACCAGCTCGCGCTGCCACGGGGCCAGCCGCGGAGCGTGTTTTTCGATGAAGTAGAGCAGGTTGTCCTGCGGCTCGAATGTCTCCGCCGCGGGCGGGCCGCGCTCGTCGTGGCCCTCGTACAGGTAGGCCACGTCCGGGTTGAAGTGCTGCTGCGCGAAACGCATGCGCTCCACCTGGCGTTCGCGCTCGCGCGCGGCGGACAGGCGCGCCGGCTTCTTGTAGAGGTCCACGCCATAGGGCGCCAGCACGTGGCAGCAGTCGAGCACGCGTTCGACCTCGCGCCAGCCGTGGCGTTCTTCACACTCGACGATGAATTTTCGCGCGAACGCAAGGTAGTCGAGGATGCCGTCCGCCTGGGTGAACTGGCGGAACAGGTAGTTGTTGTGGAAGAACGCGTTGTGGCCATAGGCCGCGTGTGCCATCACCAGCACCTGCAGCGGCAGCGTGTTCGTTTCCATCAGGTAGACGAGGGCCGGGCTGGTATTGATGACGATCTCGTAGGCCAGGCCGGACATGCCCTTGCGATAGCCGTGCTCCTGTGTCAGCAGGTGCTTGCCGAAGCTCCAGTGCGCGTAGTGCACCGGCATGCCGCTGGTCGAGCACAGATCGATCATCTGCGCCGCGGTGATCACCTCGTATTGCACCGGGTTCGTTTCGAGTCCCAGGCGCCGCGCATGCTCCACAAGCGCCGCGTCGAAGCGCTCGAGCAGCGGCACTGTCCACTCAGAACCGGTCGCAATCGGGGAAGCTGCACGGCGGATGCCCGGTGCCGGCATCGGAACGGTGGGCTTCGTGAGCAGTTTCGTCCGCGGCAGAGCCGCGCGCGGCGGCGCGCCATGGTCCGGCACGGTGCGGGTCCCGGCCCGGTCCCAGGGGCTCATGCGTGGGCCTCCCGGCGCGCGAAGAGTTCGCGGAACACGGGCCAGATGTCGCCGCGCTGCGTGAGCCGCCGCTTGGCGAACGAGTCGGCCGCGATCGCTTCGTAGCACTGCCACAGGTCCGAAGGCCGCGCGAACCACCCGCCTTGGTCTGACGGGATGTCGACATAGGCGAAGTAGCGAGTGCGCGGCAGCAGCTCGCCGCGCACGTAGCCGGCGCACAGCGTGGCGTCTTCGGAGCCGCAGTCGCCATCGGACGCCTGCGCAATGTAGGTGTTCCATTCGGCCCCGGCATAGCGCGTGTCGATGATCTGCCGTGCCAGTTCGAGCGCCGGCATCACCCGGGTGCCGCCTGACTGCGGGTCGTGGAAGAAGGTGTTCTCATCGACTTCCTGCGCGGACTCGGTGTGCCGGATGAAGACGACCTCGACCGCGCCGTACTTGCGTTCGAGGAAGAGGTAGAGCAGCGCGAAGAAGCGCTTGGCCAGATCCTTCTTGCGTTCGTCCATCGAGCCCGACACATCCATCAGGCACAGCATCACTGCACGCGTGGCCGGTGCCGGCACCGGATGGTGGGCGCGGTAACGCAGGTCGATGTCCTCCAGGAAGGCCAGCCTGGCGCGCCGCGCCACCAGCCGCGCGATCTCGTCGGACAGTTCGATGCGGTGCTCGCCGTCGGACCGCTCCAGTTCGGTCATCAGCGCCTCGATGCGCTCCGCGAGGCCGCCGCGCAGCGCGATGCGGCGCGCGATCGACATGCGCACTGTCGCCTGCGCCGACAGGTTGCTCGGCACGCCGTCGCGCGAAAGACCGGCGCGGCGCCGGCGTTCGAGCGGCACATCGCCGAAGTGGGTGCGCTCGAGATTGGGCAGTTCGAGATCGTCGAAGAAGAGCTGCAGGAATTCGTCGCGCGAAAGGACGAATGAGAAGTCATCGCGGCTTTCGCCGCTGCCGGGCTGATTGCCCTGGGCATCGCCGCCGCCGTCGGGGCGCGGAATGGCATCGCCCGGCACGAACTCGCGGTTGCCCGGCAGGACGAAGTCGCGGCTGCCGGTGCCGTCGTCGTGGCGCAGTCTCGGTTCGGTGAGGCCGCGGCCGGGGATCGAGACCTTGCCGCCCTTGCCCATATCGGCGACGCCGCGCTTGCCGACCTCCGCGTCGACCGCGCGCTTGATCTCCTCCTTGAACCGGCGGATGAACCGTTCGCGATTCACTGCGCCGCGCCCGGGCGGGTC
>DAOMFL010000092.1:0-13353 GCA_035429805.1 Burkholderiaceae bacterium | reverse complement strand
CGCTCGGCGGCATGGTCTACAAGGGCAGCGTGCGCGTCGGCGGCGACAAGTTCGACGAGGCGATCATCAACTACATCCGCCGCAACTACGGCATGCTGATCGGCGAGCCGACGGCGGAACTGATCAAGAAGGAAATCGGTTCGGCCTTCCCGGGCTCCGAGGTGCGCGAGATGGAAGTCAAAGGGCGCAATCTTTCGGAAGGCATTCCGCGCAGCTTCACGATTTCGAGCAACGAGATCCTCGAGGCGCTGACCGATCCGCTGAACCAGATCGTCTCCAGCGTGAAGATCGCGCTCGAGCAGACTCCGCCGGAACTCGGCGCCGACATCGCCGACCGCGGCATGATGCTCACCGGCGGTGGTGCGCTGCTGCGCGACCTCGACCGCCTGCTGATGGAGGAGACGGGGCTGCCGGTCGTCGTCGCCGAGGAACCACTCACCTGCGTCGTGCGCGGCTGCGGCATCGCTCTCGAGCGCATGGACAAGCTCGGCACCATTTTCGCCACCGGTTGATGCAGACGCGACGGATTCCTGTCGTCGTTTTTTCCGCCTGCAGTTGCCTCAAAAAATCGTGTGGCTTCGCCACCGATTTTTTGCTGATTGAGCGCGCAAAAGTAGGGTTTCACTTTTGCGCGTGTGACTAATGGACGGTCCTCCGCCGCTATTCAACCAGGGGGTATCGGCCCGGGCGCGGCTGGCGTTCTTCTCGTTCCTCGCGATCGCGCTGATCATCATCGACTCCCGCATCAAGGCGCTCGAGACGGTCCGCGTCGGGGTCGGTGTCGTGCTCCATCCGGTGCAGCAGGCGCTGCTGGTGCCGGGACGCATCGCCGACGCCGTTGGCGATTACTTCACGTCGGTCACTGCCCTGCAGCGGGAGAACGACGCGCTCAGGCGCAGGCAGGTCGAGGATGCCCAGGCGCTGCTGCACGCGCAGCAGCTGACCGAGGAAAACAACCGACTGCGCAAGCTGCTGGGTGCGCGCGAGCGGCTGGGCAACAGCGCGATTCTCGGCACGGTGCTCTACGAATCCCGCGATCGCTTTTCGCACAAGATCGTGCTGCATGTCGGCACCGACGACGGTGTGCGGGCCGGCAACCCCGTCATCGATGACGCCGGTGTCGTCGGCCAGGTCACCCGGACATTCCGGAACACGTCGGAGGTCTCGCTGCTCACCGACAAGGACCAGTCGATTCCGATCCAGATCGTGCGCAACGGCTTGCGCGGCGTGGCGTTCGGCGGCGCCGACCCCGGCACGCTCGACCTGCGCTTCATGGCGGCCAACGCCGATGTCGAAAACGGTGACATCGCGGTGACGTCGGGCCTGGACGGCCTGTACCCGCAGGGTCTGCCGGTCGGCCGCGTCGCCCTGGTCGAGCGGGCCGCCAAGGACCAGTTTGCGCGCATCGTGCTCAACCCGGCGGCCGGGGTCGAGAACCACACGCACCTGCTGGTGCTGCTGGTCGAGGCCGGCCAGCGGCCGGCGCCTCCGCCACCGGTGGTACCCGAGACAGGCGGACGGCGCACCGGGAGCAAGCGGTGAATTCACCGGTCCGCGTCCGCCAGTGGCTGCGCGACACCTTCGCGCTGCGGCCGACCGATCCCATCGATGCCGTGGGCCGGGGTGCCGTCCGCCGCGAATACCTGCTGCGGCCGGCAAACCCGCTTTTCATCTGGTTCTCACTGATCGTCGCGTTGCTGCTGAACCTGATGCCCTGGGGCCGGAGCGCCGTCGCGCCCGACTTCCTGGCGCTGGCGCTCATCTTCTGGAACGTGCATCAGCCGCGCCGCGTTGGCATGGGAGCGGCGTTTGTCTTCGGGCTGCTGATGGATGTGCACGAAGGCGCACTGTTCGGCCAGCACGCACTCGCTTACACACTGGTCTCCTACGGCGCGATCACGCTGCATCGGCGGATCCAGTGGTTCCCGCTGGGCGCGCAGGCGCTGCACGTGCTGCCGTTGCTGCTGGTGGCGCAGTTCGCTTCGCTCGCGATCCGCATGTGGGTCGGCGGCGAATGGCCGGGCTGGATCTACTTCGCGCAGAGCCTCCTCGGCGCCGTCCTCTGGCCGCTGGTGGCCTGGCTGCTGCTGGCCCCGCAGCGGCGGCCGGTGGATCGGGACGAGACCCGACCGTTGTGACCTCGCTCGTGGACGTGACGCGCTGCCCTCGCGTAGGCGAGGAGCGTCACTTAATCACCTGTCCGGTCGCCCAGTCGCCCCAGCCCTGGAGCGGCCCCAGCGGGTTGCGGTCCACCGTGGTTTCGCGGACGTTCGGCTGGCCGCCGAATACCGCGTAGACCGCCCGGTCGTCGACGAACAGGATCAGCGCCGTGAAGGTCCAGCCGCTCTGCTCGGTTTCGCGGCGGAAGTGAAAGGTGTCGAGCCAGAAATCGCCCACGCGGTCGTTGGCGATGCGCTTCACGAACAGCGAATAGCCGCTGCAGGACTTGCCTGCGCGGAGGCAATCGCGGATGCCGGGGTCGACGTCGCTGGCGCTGAGCACGCCGCCGATCGGGAAGCGGATCGCGACTTCGACGTGCGACAGCAGCGTCACGGCCGGGTTGCGTGCGGATACGCCCACCGCGTCGAGATCGGCTTTCGTCGTCTTGTACGGCTCGATGGCGAGGATCATCGCCTTGGCGTCGTCGAAGGTCGCCCACTGGACCTCGGTGCGGACATCCTGCTTCGGCAGCAACTCGGCGCAGCCGGCGAGGGCCAGCAGGCTGATGCCGACGAGCACTGGCAAACGACAAAACCGCCTCATTGACCCGGCTTCACTCCCGTTTCCATCATCGGCATCACGGCTCGTTTCGCGTTGTGGTCCGTCAAACCGCCATCGGATAGGAGGCGCTCCCAGCCGACGTGCGGCAACCCTGGGGTTGCGCCCGATCCGGCCTTCGGGACGGGCGAAGCCGCTGCGCCTCCGACCTCGGCCCTCGCCTCGATTCGAGCGATTTTCCCGGCATCGGCGCGCGGTTGCGCTCCTATAATTTCGCGGTTTTCTGTCTGCGCTTCTGCGGCCTTCCCCAGTGCAACTTTCCGATCCGAACCGGCCGACCCAGCCGGCCGTCGTTCCGGCCGTCGCTGCCTGTCGCCATGTCGTCTAGCCGCCGCTGGCGCCGTCGGCGCCGCGCAAGCGGCGACGAACTCTCGTTCGGCCCGCGCTCGGCTGCCATGCGCAATCCCGAGCGCGAGGTGCATTACTTCCGCCTGCGCGTCCTGGTCGCGATGGTGTTCATCGTCGTCTGCTTCGCGCTGCTCGGTGTCCGCTTCGCCTGGCTGCAGGTGATCCGGCACGAGGGGTACCTCGCGCAGGCGGAACAGAACCGCATCGCCGTGCTGCCCGTGTCGCCCAACCGCGGCCTGATCAAGGATCGCCACGGTCGCATCATTGCGCGCAACTACTCCGCCTATACGCTGGAGATCACGCCGACAAAAGTCGCCAATCTCGAGCAGACAATCGATCAGCTCGCGCAGGTCATCGAGGTGCAGCCGCGCGACCGTCGCCGGTTCAAGAAGCTGATGGAGGACACGAAGCGCTTCGACTCGGTGCCGATCCGCACGCGCCTGACCGATGAGGAAGTGGCGCGCTTCACGGCGCAGCGTTACCGCTTTCCGGGCGTCGAGCTGCGCGCGCGGCTGTTCCGCGATTACCCGCTGGGCCAGACCGGCTCGCACATGCTCGGCTACATCGGCCGCATCTCGCAGCGTGACCTCGAGCGCATCGAGAAGCTCGGCGATCCTGCGGCGTACGCGGGCACCGAGCACATCGGCAAGCTCGGCATCGAACAGAGCTACGAAGGCGACCTGCACGGCACGACCGGCTACGAGGAGGTCGAGATCACCGCCGGGGGCCGCGCGGTGCGCACGCTCAAGCGCACGCCGTCGATGCCGGGCAACAACCTGACGCTGTCGGTCGACATCGAACTGCAACGCGTCGTCGAGGAGGCGTTCGGGAATCGCCGCGGTGCGCTGATAGCGATCGAACCCAGGACCGGCGATGTGCTGGCATTCGTGTCGATGCCGACCTTCGATCCCAACCTCTTCGTCGACGGCATCGACCCGAAGAACTGGGACGAACTGAACAACGACATCGACAAGCCGCTGCTGAACCGCGCACTGCGCGGCACCTACCCGATCGGCTCGACCTACAAGCCCTTCCTGGCGCTGGCGGCGCTCGAAACCGGAAAACGCAGGCCGGAGACCGTGATCCAGGACAACGGCACCTTCGTGTTCGGCAACCGCGTGTTCCGCGACTCGAACAAGGTTCCGCTGGGTGCGGTCAACATGCATGCGTCGATCGTCAGGTCGAGCGACATCTACTACTACCAGGTCGCCAACGACCTCGGCGTCGACACGATCCACGACTTCATGAAGCCGTGGGGCTTCGGCCAGATCACCGGCATCGATGTGGAGGGCGAGCAGGCCGGCATCCTGCCGTCGAGCGCATGGAAGGAGCGTCGCTTCAAGCAGAAATGGTTTCCTGGCGAAACGATCTCGATCGGCATCGGCCAGGGCTACAACTCGTTCACGCTGTTGCAGCTCGCGCATGCCACTGCAAACCTGGCCAATGACGGCGTCGTCATGAAGCCGCACCTGGTCAAGGAGGTCGAGAACCTGCGCACCGGGGAGAAGCGGCTGACGGTCCCGCAGGAGAGCTACCGAATTGCGGTCAAGCCCGAGCACATGAAGTTCGTGCGCGACGCGATGGTCGACGTCAACATCAGCGGTACCGGACGGCTCGCCTTCCAGGGCGCGCCGTACAAGGTCGGTGGCAAGACCGGCACGGCACAGGTGGTCGGCATCAAGCAGGGCGAGAAATACAATGAAGCGCGCGTCGCCGAGCGGCACCGCGATCATTCGCTGTTCATCGCTTTCGCGCCGGCCGAGGACCCGCAGATCGCGATCGCCGTGCTGGTCGAAAACGGCGGATTCGGCGCGCGCGCGGCGGCGCCGATCGCACGCGCGGCGATCGACTACTACCTGCTCGGCAAGAAACCGACCGGGCCGGCGCCCAGCGACGACGACCCCGACGACGAAGCGGCGCCGCGCACAGTGGCGATCGCGCCGCCGGCTGCCGCGCCACGGACCGTGCGATGAGCCAGGCCGGCATCAGCCGTCGCGTCGGTTTGTGGATCCGCCCCTACGTGTCGGTGTTCGATCCGGCGCTGCTTGCGATCGTCGGCTGCCTCGGCGTCATCGGCCTCGTCACGCTGTACTCGGCGGGCAACGACTTTCCCTGGCGCATCACCGACCAGATGCGCAATTTCGGCGTGGCGCTGGCGGTGATGCTGTTCGTCGCCAACGTCCCGATCCAGGTGCTGATGCGGCTCGCGGTGCCGGTGTATCTGGTTGGTGTCCTGCTGCTGGTCGCGACCGACCGCACCGGCGTCATCGTCAAGGGTGCGCAGCGCTGGCTGGACATCGGCTTCGCGCGCATTCAGCCCTCGGAAATCATGAAGCTCGGCCTGCCGATGATGCTGGCCTGGTATTTCCACAAGCGCGAGGGCAGCCTGCGCGCGTACGACTTCGTCATCGCGGCGCTCATCATGCTGATTCCGGTGGGCCTGATCGTGAAGCAGCCGGACCTCGGCACCGCGGTGCTGGTGCTGGCGGCGGGGTCGTTCGTGATCTTCTTCGCCGGCCTGCCGTGGAAGTGGCTGGCCGTGATGGTCGTCGGCGGCGTCGCATCGCTGCCGCTGGCGTGGACGCTGATGCACGACTACCAGCGCGAGCGGATCCTCACGCTGATCGACCCGTCCACCGATCCGCTCGGCAAGGGCTTCCACACGCTGCAGGCCATGATCGCCATCGGCTCGGGCGGCCTGTTCGGCAAGGGCTGGATGCAGGGCACGCAGACTCACCTCGAGTTCATCCCCGAGCGGACCAGCGACTTCATCTTCGCGGTCTATTCGGAAGAATTCGGGCTGGTCGGCAATCTGGTGCTGGTGCTGCTGTTCATGGCGCTGATCTGGCGGGCACTGTCGATCGCGCTCAACGCGCCGACGCTGTTCGCGCGCCTGATGGCCGCGGCGATCGCGCTGATCGTCTTCACCTATGCCTTCGTCAACATGGGCATGGTGAGCGGCATCCTGCCGGTCGTGGGCGTGCCGCTGCCCTTCATCAGCTACGGCGGAACGGCGCTCGTGACGCTCGGCATGGCCTGCGGCATCCTGATGTCGATCGGCGCCAATCGCAAGCTGGTCCAGAGCTGATGCGCGTCGGCGCGCGCCCGCTCGTGGTCGCGGCGCTGGTGGCGTTCGTTGCGGCCTGCAGCACGGCGCCGCCGAAGAAGAGCGTCTATTACCAGGATGACGGCCCGCCCGATCGTGTGCCGGCCGACATCGCTTCCATTCCGGATGCCGTGCCGCGCGTCGAGCCGCTGAGCCGTTCGACCAGCAAACCCTACGTGGCGCTGGGACGCACCTACACGCCGCTGACCGGCGACGCGCCGTTCCGCCAGCGCGGCCTAGCCTCCTGGTATGGCCGGCAGTTCCACGGCAACCGCACCGCCAACGGCGAGACCTATGACATGTTCGCGATGACGGCGGCGCATCCGCTGCTGCCGATCCCGAGCTACGTGCGCGTGACCAACCTGCGCACCGGACGCAGCGTCATCGTGCGCGTCAATGATCGCGGGCCCTTCAAGCACGATCGCGTCATCGATCTGTCGTATGCGGCGGCGGCGAAGCTCGGCATTGCGGCCGCCGGCACCGGGGAGGTGGAGATCGAACGCATCACGATGGCGCAGATCGCCAGCGGCGACGTGCGGCGCGGCGAAGGCGCGCGGGCAACGGAGCCGTCAACGGTCGTTGCAACGGCGCCGGCCGTGCCCGTGCTGTCCGCTGCGGCGGTGTCGACCACGGTGGTCGTGCCGGTCGTGGCCAGTGCTGCCGCGCCGGCGGCCGCAACCGAGGCTGCGCCTCAGCCCACGGTGACCACACCTGCACAAGCGCAGCGGGGCTGGAGCGTGCAGCTGGGCGCATTTGCCCAGGAAACCAACGCCGAGGCACTGGCGGGGCGCACCTCGGCGCTGCTGTCGTTTCTTGACCCCGACGTGCTCGACGCCGGCGCACCGCGCATCGAGAAGGACGGCACGGTCTATCGCGTATTGCTGGGCGCCAAGCCAGACCGCGCAGCGGCGCAGACACTGGCGCGCGAGCTCGAAAGGGTGCTCGAGCGTCCGACGACACTTGTGCTGCGCTAGCGGCCTGTACCCGTAGTCTCAGATGGGAAACGCGCGTCGGCGCGAATCGGGTGCACGACGTGGCAGTCGCGCCGCGCGGGCGCGCAACGCGCTCCTGAACAGGAGGTTTCGGGCCACTAGCCCTTGCGACGCTGCCCGAGCGCAGCCTGGTACACCTGCTCGCGCGGGACACCCGTCACGCGGCTGACGACCGCGGCGGCCCGGGCCGGCGGCAGGTCATCGAGCAGCGCCTCGAGCCAGCGCCTGCCGTTGTCGTCGAGCGCGGCCGGCGTGACGTCGTCCGCAGCATCGACGATCACGACGTACTCGCCACGTTCTTCCGGTATGCAGGTCGCGAGCGCGCGGGCCGGAAGCGCTGTGACCGACTCGAATCGCTTTGTCAGTTCACGGGCCAGAACGACGCGGCGGTCCGGCGCGAGCACATCCGCGAGGTCGGCTAGCAGCGCCGCGATGCGATGCGGCGCTTCGAACAGGATCGTGGCCTCGGGATCGGCAGCGATCTCGCGCAGTCGCCGCTCGCGCTCGCGTGCGCCGGCCGGCAGGAATCCGCAGAAGCGGAAGCCGTGGCCCGCCAGGCCCGACGCAGAGGCTGCGGCGAGCATGCTGCTGGCGCCGGGCACGGGGATGACGCGCCGGCCGGCATCGAGCGCCGCACGGACGATGCGGGCCCCCGGATCGGAGACCGCGGGCGTGCCGGCATCGGTGACGAGCGCCACACGCTGTCCGGCGGCGAGCCGCTCGAGGATCGACGCCGCGGCTGCGCGCTCGTTGTGCTCGTGAGCCGCCAGCAGCGGCACCTCGATGCCGAAGCGCGCGAGCAGCGGTCCCGTCAGGCGCGTGTCCTCGGCCGCGATGGCATCGACGCGCGCGAGCACCCAGAGTGCCCGCAGCGTGATGTCGCCGGCGTTGCCGATCGGAAGTGCAACTACATACAATGCCGCGGCAGGCAATTCCTGCCCGGCCAGTCCCGCCCGCGTGGTCAGGTCGTCTTGCCTCGAATCGCGCTCGCCCGGGCCCATGAATCGTTTGCGACTGCTGTCGATGTCACTGCGGAGCCTGCTGCCGCTGGCCGCAAGTGTCGCATGGGGCGCGCTTGCGCAGACTCCGCCAGTCACGGCGCCTGATGCTGCGCGAGAGGCCGAGGCGGCCCGTCCCACAATCATGCTGCTGCTGCCGGCGCTGTCGACTGCCTTCGCGCGCCCGGCCGAGGCCGTGCGCGACGGATTTCTCGCGGCTCAGAAGGCCGGCGGCGAGGATGTCGTGCTGCAGGTGGTCGAGACCGACGACAGCCCGGAGCAGTTGGCGGCCGCACTCGGGGCCGCGCGCGAGCGCAAGGTCGGCGTGATCGTCGGGCCGCTGACGCGTGCCGCCGTCACCGACGTCGTCGAAGGTCGGCGTACCGATCTGCCGCTGGTGGCGCTGAATTTCCCCGAGTCCGATGCTGCGGCACCGCCGAACATGCTGGCGCTCGCGATATCGCTCGAGATGGAAGCGCAATGGATCGCGCGACTGGCCGTGTCGGAATTCGTCGGCCGACGCACGGCCGACACCCGGGCCCGCATCGCGGTGATCGCCGGCACCGGCGGTCTAGAGCGGCGCATTGCCAGCGCATACATGGCGGCCCTGCGCCGCGAAGGCGAGGTGCCGCGGCTGATCGAGTGGTCACCGGCTTCTGCGGCGGGCGTCGGCAGGCAGTTGGCCACGCCCGGACTGGAAGCGGCATTCCTGGCCCTGACCGCACGTGATGCCGCCCAGATGCGTGCACTGATACCGCGCGAGGCGCAGATCTTCGGCACATCGCTGCTCAATGGCGGCGATCCGCGCACGTCCCCCGATGCCGCAACGCTCGCACACGATCTCGACGGCGCCCGCTTCGTCGACATGCCGTGGCTGCTCGAGCCGGATCACCCCGGTGTGATGGTGTATCCGCGCTACGCCGGCGCGCAGTCGCTCGAAATGGTGCGCCTGTACGCGCTCGGCATCGATGCCTACCGTGTCGCGCTGGCCTGGATGAAAGGCGAGCGCCGGTTCGATATCGACGGCGTCATCGGGCGGCTGCGGATCGATCGTGGCAATTCTCTGCGGGTCGACCGCACTCCGGTGCTGGCGGTCTATCGCGGCGGCGAACTGCGACGCATCGACATCGGACGCTGATGGCGACACGGGGCCGTCCGACTGCCCGTTCCGGGCCTGCCGTCCGAACACCTAAGCAGCGTGCCGGCGACGCCGCCGAGGCGGCCGCGGCAGACCACCTGGCCCGGCACGGCTGCGTGCTGGTAGCCCGCAACGCTCGCTTTTCCGAGGGCGAACTCGATCTCATCGTGCGTGAACGCGACGAGCTGGTCTTTGTCGAAGTACGAATGCGCAGCAGCCCGGTCTACGGCGGAGCGGCGGCTAGCGTCGATCGCTTCAAGCAGAAGCGGCTCGTGCGCGCCGCGCAGCACTGGCTGCTGCAGCACTGCGGCGAGCGCTGGCCGGCCTGCCGCTTCGACGTCGTCACCGTCGGCGGCGATGGCACAATCGAATGGATCCGCGACGCCTTCGCGGTATAGGAGCAAGAGCAGACATGAATCGCCTCATCGTGCGTGTCACATGCGCGGCGCTGATCGCGGCCACCGCAGGAGCCTGCGCGCCGCTGCTGGTCGGAGTGGTAGTCGCCGGTACCGCGGTCGTCGCCACCGACCGCCGTACTGCCGGATCACTGGTCGACGACCAGACGATCCAGCTGCGCGTGGCCAACGAGCTGTCGACGGCACTCGGCAAGCTGCCGGTGCACATCAACGTCAACAGCTTCGATCGCAAGGTCCTGCTGACCGGCGAGGTGCCGGACGAGGCGACCAAGGCGCGCGCCGGCGACATCGCGGCGGCTTCGTCGAACGTGCGCGCGGTCGTCAACGAACTGGCGATCCTGCCGCCGACGTCGGTGTCCGAGCGCGCGGGCGACACGGCGCTCGCCACCAAGGTGCGTGCGGCCTTCGTCAACACCCGCGAGATCGCCTTCAACTCGATCGAAATCGTCACCGAGCGCGGCATCGTCTATCTACTCGGCCTGGTGACCGAGCAGGAGGGGCAGATCGCAGCGCTGGTCGCGAGCAAGGTGTACGGCGTGAAGCAGGTGGTGAAGGTGTTCGATTACGCGTCGAAGGAGGAGATCGAGCGTCGAAGCGCGCTCGCGGCGACCGGCGCGACACCGACAGCACCGGCGCCGGCGGGCGCCCCGGCGACCAAGTGACGCGGCCGCCCGCGCGGCAGCCGACTTTCATCACCGGCGGAAGCGAGGTGATCAACGGTCACTTCGATCGTTGCGCCGGCAGCCCGGTGTCTTATAGTGCGCCGCTCCCGACGGCCTGACGGCCCGACGGAGTTCCTGCTTTCCTGACGGAGGGTTCCATGGGCTGGATCGTCGTGCTGGTCATCATCGCGGTCGTCGTCTTCTGGACGGTCGGTGCGTACAACCGGCTGGTGAGCCTGCGCAACAAGTTCAAGAACGCGTTCGCGCAGATCGACGTCCAGCTCAAGCGCCGCTATGACCTGATCCCCAACCTGGTCGAGACGGCCAAGGGCTACATGAAGCATGAGCGCGAGACCCTCGAGAAGGTCATCGCGGCACGCAATTCCGCGGTGACCGCCAACGCTGCCGCGGCAGCCGACCCTGGCAGCGCGAGCGCCATGCAGGGA
The DNA here is from genome assembly GCA_035429805.1 of Burkholderiaceae bacterium. Lineage (GTDB taxonomy): Bacteria > Pseudomonadota > Gammaproteobacteria > Burkholderiales > Burkholderiaceae_F > JALORV01. The sequence continues at coordinate 2,469 of DAOMFL010000092.1, read as the reverse complement.
CTCATCACCGCGGAAGGCACGCTGTCGGGTGCGCTGTCGAAGCTGTTCGCGCTGGTCGAGGCCTACCCGGACCTCAAGGCCAACCAGAACATGATGCAGCTCACCGAAGAGCTGACCGGCACCGAAAACAAGATCTCGTTCGCGCGTCAGGCATTCAACGACTCGGTCATGAGCTACAACACGGCGTCGCAGCAATTTCCCACCAACTTCATCGCGGGCCTGTTCTCGTTCGCCCCGGCGGAGCTGCTGCAGTCGACCGAGAGCGACGAAGAGCGCAAGCCGGTCCGCGTGCAGTTCTGAGCGCGCGCCGCCGCGCGCGGCTCGCGCAGGCGTGCGGCGCTGAAGAGCCGACACCGCCGGTCGCGCTCCGAATCCGATGAATTTCTTCGAGCATCAGGAACTTGCCCGGCGCAACAGCCAGCGGCTGGTCCTGCTGTTCGCGCTCGCAGTGATTGCGATCGTCGTCGCAGTCAACGTTGCCGCGACACTCGTTTACCACATGGCTGTCGTTCCGGCCGGCCTGCGCTGGGGCACCGCGCAGCTGCCCAACGGCTTCTACTTCACCAATACCGTGGTCGTGCTGGGACTGATCTTCGGCGGCACCTGGCTCGAGATGAACAGGCTGAAGGCAGGCGGCGCGGCCGTCGCGAAGATGGTCGGCGCGCGCGAAGTCGACACCTCCACGCGCGACGCGCTCGACCGGCGGCTGCTGAACGTCGTCGAGGAGATGGCGATCGCGTCGGGCGTGCCGGTACCGCGCGTGTTCGTGATGGACAACGAGACCACGATCAATGCGTTCGCCGCCGGGCACTCGATCAACGACGCTGTCGTCACGGTGACGCGCGGGACGCTGACGCGGCTGTCGCGCGACGAACTGCAGGGCGTGATCGCGCACGAGTTCTCCCACGTCCTGAACGGCGACATGAAGCTCAACCTGCGGCTGATCGGCGTGCTCTACGGATTGCTGATCGTTGCGCTTGCCGGTCGCTTCCTGCTCGAGATCGGCGGACGCAGCCGCGGCGGCGGCGATCGCAGCAGCGGCAGTGCGATCGCCGTGATCTTCATCGCCGGACTGACGCTCTGGATCCTGGGCTACATCGGCGTCTTCTTTGGCCGTCTCATCAAGGCCGGCGTCTCGCGCCAGCGCGAGTTCCTCGCAGACGCCAGCGCGGTGCAGTTCACCCGCAACCCCGACGGCATCGGCGGGGCGCTGCGCAAGATCGCCGGACTGTCGAAGGAAACGGGCCTCGGCACGCGCATTGACCATCCGCAGGCCGAGTCGCTGTCGCACCTCTTCCTCGGGGCCGCGCGGCCGAGCTTCGTGAGCGGCATCTTCGCCACCCATCCGCCGCTCGAGGAGCGCCTGCGCCGCATCTACGGACGCGCCGTCGAGCCGCTGGCCGCGCCCGAGAACGCAGTGGCACTGGCGCTTGGCGGCCTGGCGCCGGCCGAAGTGCCGTCGCCACGTTCGCCGATCGAATTCGTGCCGTCGCCGACGGCGCTCGCCGCGACCGCGGCACTGCCGGCGAGCGCCAGCCCGCTGGCCGGACTGGTCAGTCCGCCAACATCCGCGGCGAGCGGAGCGGCGGCTGTCGCCGCGAAGGTGACGGCCGACATCGGCAACGTGCGGCCGCGCCCGCCCGATTTCGCGCTCGACGAGGCGCAGCAGGAGCTGCTGCAGTCATTGCGGCGGGCCGTCGCCGACGGTACGCGCTCCCAGCTGCTGGTGCTGGCGCTGCTGGTCGACAAGGACCGCGAGCTGCGCGGCCAGCAACTCCGCCTCGTCGCGGAGGCGTATGGCAGCGAGGCTGCACAGATCGCCGATGCGTATTTCGAGCAGGTGCAGCGGCTTCCACCCGGCGCGCGCCAGCCGCTCGCCGATGTTGCGATGCCCGCATTGCGCAAGCTGCCGACCGAGGCGCGCGCAATGCTGCTGCGCACGGCGCATCTGCTGGTCGCCGCAGACGGCCGCCTGACCGTGCAGGAGTTCCTGCTGTTCACGCTGCTGAAACGGCGGCTGGGGCCGGATGCCGGGCGCGCCGTACCGGTCAAGTACGCCGCGCTGGCCGCGCTTGCGCAGGACGCGGCGCTGGTGCTGTCGCTGGTCGCGGCGGTGCGCCTTCCTGAGCGGCCGGAACGTGCGTTCAATGCCGGAGCGCTGACCGTCCGCGATGCTGAACTGCAGTTCGTGCCACCGGCGCAGGTGCGACTGGAGGCGGTGTCCGCGGCGCTGGATCGACTGAACCAGCTGGCGCCGCTCGCCAAGCCGCAGCTGATCAAGGCCGCGACGGCGGTTGCATTCGTCGACGACACGACGAACTGGAAAGCCGCCAGTTCGCTGCGCATGATCTGCGCCGCAATCGACGCGCCGCTGCCGCCGCAGGTCGTCGACGCTGAGGCAGGCTAGGCGCCTGACGCCACCGGCCCGCAGGGCCGTACGCGGCGCCCGACTCAGGTCGTGATCAGTGT